>NZ_CP037423.1:1801786-2402382 GCF_007754155.1 Stieleria neptunia
ATGCGCCGTCGTCGTCATTGGTCGTCGGTCCGAGGATAAACCGATACCCCGCGTCGCGGATGGTCAGCAGGTGCACCGGTTGGCTGCTATCGGGTTCGATGATCTTCCGCAGCTGGGCGACGGTTTGGTCGACGGCGCGGGTTTGCAGATTCCCGCTGATCTCCCACACTTCGCTCAACAGTTCGCTGCGGCTGATCACGCGATTGGGGTTCTCCACAAAGTACTTCAGCAGTTTGAGTTGTTTGGGCGTCATCGGCACCGACTTGCCCCCGACGGTGACCTCGTGGTTGAGAAAGTGTGCCGAGACATCGCCGAACTCGATCTGTTCGATCGACTCGCGGACGCGACGCGGCGACGCCTTTGCCGACGACGCCGGGGAGTGTTGGAGCAGGTTCTTCACCCGGCTGAGTAATTCATCCAGCTCGAACGGTTTGTTCATGTATTGATTGGCCCCGACGTCAAAGCCTCGGGCGCGATCTTCGGCCAGGGTGCGCGCCGACAGCATCAGGATCGGCGTGGTCACGCCGGCGTCGCGAATCGTCTCGCAAACCGTGTAGCCGCTCATCCCGGGCAGCATCAAATCCAAGACGATCAGATGAATCGGTTCGTTGGACGCATCGATCAAACGTAGCGCCGTCGGCCCATCTTCGACCAACGTGACGCGATAGTTGTCGGCTTCAAGGTTGTACTTGATGCCGACGCCCAAGTGCTTTTCATCTTCGACGACAAGGATATGAGGACGCATGGTAGGGATGGCTAGATGGAAACGAGAACGGGAAACACGTCGGGCTGGGCGACCACCCTGGTGCGGATCATTCCGTCGGCTCGCCCAAGACGGCTTGTTTCATTGTGACTTCAAAAACGGTCCCCGCGACCCCATCAATTTCACGACGCCCCCGAATCCGCACGCTCGCACCGACGGCTTTGCTGACCGTCCGCACCAGGTACAGCCCCAGGCCGGTGCCCGGTGTGCTGCGTTCCAGTTCGTTGCCCAACCGCACAAAACGCCCGAAGATTTTGCGGCGTTTGTCGTAAGGGATTCCGGCGCCGTTGTCGGTGATCGAAACGACCACGTGGTCCTCTTTGCCTTCGACGGGACGAATCGACGCGATGACTTCGGGTGGCGAACCGCCGTACTTGATGGCATTGTCGATCAAGTTTCGAAACAGGATTTCCAATTGAACCGATTGGCTGCGGATCGTCACCGGCGGACAATCCACCTGGACCGTTTCCACCGGCAACCGATAACGCATGCACGCCGCTTCGCCACATTCGGCGAGCAACTGGTCCAGCCGAAACACCTCGTCGTCTTCCGGTTCATTGCCGCGATCGATCCGCGCCGCATCCAGCAGATGGTTGATCAGGGCGTCGAGTCGCTCGACATCATCCAGCATGATGCGATGGAAGTCGCGTTGCTGGGATTCATCGACGCTGTGCCGGGACATCGTCTGCAGGTAGAGCTTCAACGACGCGATCGGGCTTTTCAGTTCATGGGTGACCGAGTCGATGAAATTGGATTGCCGTTGATTCAAGCGAACGGCTTTGATGGTCAGCGTCAAATAGACGATCACGCCGGCCAGGATGCTGAGCAGCAACAGGCTGCCCAGGATGAACAGGGTCCAGAACAGCCCGCTGCGTTCGGATCCGATGAAGCTGGAGATCGCCCAGATCGCACCGAGGATCACCACCAGGACGATCAGGACGACGCCCAGGGTGACGGGCGCCCGCAGGGAACGGCGTTCGAGCATGTCTAGTCGGAAAGGGGGAGGGAGAAGGAACCTGTGACGCCGGATTCGCAACAGCGACCCCGCGCCTCCGCGGCGCTCGATCGGTCTCTCCGCGCCCGCCGATAAATCAGCCTTGCGTCAGCTTCGCGCGGCAACCGACACTCTTGGCAAAGCCCGTCGTGTTTGTGCTAGCCGCACCCCGTTTCGGGGAGCCGCAAATTGTCTGTGCACGTGTTCATCTGACCGCAGTCCTGAACCGACAAAGACGACGAGGGTCCGCCAGTTTGACCGACGCCGAAGCGACCCAACTTACAAAAATCAAGATTCGGTCCGCTTTTTTGGTTTTCTGCCCATGACGGAACTTAGGTTCCCGGCAATAATCGGATTAAGTGAATTTAGTTTCCACTAGGCGGGAAATGAAGAGAGGGATCTATGAATAGCCACGTGCAGGTCATCCGGTTTTCAGAAGCGACCATCCGCCAGGTCAGGCTCGATTGCAATCGTGCCATGGTCCGTGCTCGCTTCTGCCCCCAGCGCAGTGAGATCTTGCAGCTGCGTTGCATCGACAACCGCGCCGAAACAGAGACCGAATTCGGTAACCAGCTTTGGTACTTCGAAGGCGTCGGCGTCGACGAACTGGACCGCCGTCATCGCGTCTATGGAGTCGTGGAGTATTCGACTCAATTCGGCTTGAACGAGTTGGTCGAAGACGGCGTGTTCACGACCGAGAACCAGCGTGAGCGGTTTCGCAGCCTGTATGAGCGTGAAGTCCAACGGCCGGACTGGCGTCACCCCGGGCACCGCTTGTTGGCTGCCGCCGTGATCGCCGTCTCGGTGGTTTGGCTGGGCTATCTGATGTTCGGCTCGGTTGCCAGCTAGACGTCCGCGACGGCGCACCCCGCTGGCGGGCTGTCGTTTTTGAGAGCCGCGGGCGCGTCAGCGGCCGGGCATTGCGACGCTGCCCGAGGCCTTACGGCCAGCGGCTCACCATAGACTCCGCAGATCCCGACTCAATCGACAGCCCGCTCGTGCCGGCCATGGCAAAGCACCCGGGGCGGATGTCCGGCGATGGCGTTATACTGATCGGCACGCCGCCACTCTTTCAAGATCCGCCGTGCCAGACCCCATCGTTGATGTTCATCAGCTGCGAAAGACGTATCGCAGTCTGTCGCTGACCGGACGCCGCCGCATCGACGCCGTTCGCGGCGTTTCGCTGCAGGCTTATCCGGGGGAGGTGTTCGGCTTGCTCGGACCCAACGGGGCCGGGAAAACGACCCTGATCAAGATGCTGTTGGGTGTGGTCAAACCCTCCAGCGGCCATGCCCGATTGTTGGGGCAACCGATCGGCAGCTCGGCCGCCCGCTCGCGCGTCGGCTACCTGCCGGAATCGTTGCGTGTCGATCGCCATCACTCGGCCCGATCGGCGCTCCGGTACTACGGCCGGATGAGTGGCATGACGTCGGCCGAAATCCATTCGCGCAGCGACGAACTGTTGAAGCTGGTCGGGCTCGAGGGGCGTGATCGCGAATCGGTCCGTCGATTCAGCAAGGGAATGTACCAACGACTCGGACTCGCCCAGGCGCTGCTGCATGACCCCGATCTGCTGGTCCTGGATGAACCGACCGACGGCCTCGATCCGGTCGGCCGCAACGAAGTCCGCAAGGTGATCGATCGGTTGCGTGAGGGCGGGAAGACGATTTTCCTGAACAGCCACATCCTTCAGGAAGTGGAAATGGTTTGCACGCGGGTGGCGATTCTGGCCAAAGGCGAAATCAAAGCGATCGGACCGATCGATGAACTGGCGCACCGCGACCAGCAAAAATTGATCGTCGAAGTGCTCGGCGAAACGGAGCCGGACTGGCACGCGATCTTCGGCGACTCGATGCAAGTCGAGATCGAATCGACCCGGGTGCGTGACGCGTTCCGATTGTCGATCGCCGTCGTCGATCAGGATCAAATCAATGCGGTCGTGGACCGACTGCGACGATCCGATCAATCGATCGCTCGCTTGGAAGTCCGTCGTGAATCGTTGGAGGAGACGTTCATGCGTCTGGTGGGAACCGATGCGATCGATGCGGTCGCCGGCGAGGAGGTGCTGTCATGATCAAACCTTATCTGGCCGTGATCGTGGACTCCTTTCATTCGGCACTCTCGTCGCGGATTCTCTGGATCGCGATGGTGGCGATCTGGATCTTCTTGGCCGCCTTGGCGCCGATCGGATACCACGAGGATTACACGACGACGTTTCGTTGGTTCGACTTGGACAACGGCACGCAGATGAAGGCGATGCTTGCGCGGGGGCTGGTCGATCCCCAGGAATCGGACACGGCGCTGGGGCGGCTGGCCCGCACGTTTCCCGAAGACATCAAACGGAAACTTCGCCAGGTCGCCCGCGGCGAAGACGTTCGGATCGACAAGGGCGCGCTGGCCGATTCTCTGAACGAGTCCCTGGACGACGAAGACTGGTACGATGCCGAAGCCTGGCGAACGACGGTCAGGCTGCGTGAGCTGCGCGAGTTGGACGAGGTTCCGGAGGATGAAATCAGCGAACCGGAACGTCGCCGACGGGCACGGCTGCGGATCGAAGCGGCATTGCCGGGCGTCTTCACCGCCATGTCGGCGCGGTCGATCACGCTGTCCTACGCGGGATTCGATTTTCCGGCGTTCTTTCTGATCGGCAAGGAGCAATTTGTGTCCTTGATCAATCAATTTGTCGTCCCGATCATGATGGATTGGTTGCTCGGGTTCGCCTTGATCTTCTTAGGCATCTTGGTCACCGCGTCGATCATTCCCGACATGCTGCAACCGGGATCGCTGCACCTGTTGTTGAGCAAACCGATCTCGCGAACGATGTTGTTGTTGTCAAAGTTCGTCGGCGGTTGTGCCTTCGTTTTTCTCTGTGTCTGCCAGTTGGTGGTCGGTCTGTGGTTGATCTCCGGGTTTCGGCTGGACATTTGGAACGCGCGGGTGTTGTGGTGCATCCCGGTGGCGGTGTTTTTGTTTGCGGTGTTCTTTAGCGTCTCCCTGCTCGCCGGGCTGCGCTGGCGTTCCCCGATTCTGTCGATCGGTGTGACGTGCATGTTCGGCGCCTTTGTTTTGGTGATCGGATTCATCGGCGGATACTTTGACGCGCTCGTTCGGGCCCCCGACCGCATCGCGCAGATGTCCTTTGACGGTCAAGACATCGTGACCGCGACGCGCGGTGGCGAACTGAAGCGATTCGACAGCGAATCGAATCAATGGGCCGACGTGATCGAAGGTGATTTCCGCCGCCGCGATCTGATCGTGCCACCGGTCCGCATCGCCCCCGGAAAGATCGCCACGGCGCGGATTCGGGGTGGTCGATTCAATCTGTACGGCAGCGGATCGCTGGACTTGTTGGTGCTGGACCGATCGCAGGACTGGAAACCCAACCCGGGACTGCGGCTGCCCAACGGGACGCGGCGATTGCTGGTTGTCGGTAACCTCCTGATCGCGCTCAACAACACCGGGCTGATGGCAACGACGCTGGAACAGGCGTTGGACGAATCGGGAATCGACGGTGGGCAACCGGAGCCATCGTCCGACGACCGGCCCGCTGAATCCGACAGCGATTTCGATGTCGGCGGCGCGGCGCCGAACATCGAGGTTTCGAACATCGGGGTGACGGCTTGGATCACCGATTTGATTCGCATGCAGGGCGGTGCGACCGAAGCCTTTGACGCGATCTTGCCCCAGGGCGTCACGCTGACCGATCCGGTGCGACTGGACGTGCTTGCCGACCGCCGCTCGCTGGTCGTTTACGCCCGCGGGCGTCTGATGCGACTGGACGTGCCCGCTGGCGGTGAGCAAGCGGAGGGGGCGACCGCGACGCTGGCCGCCGATTTGATGTTGGATGACAACGACGCGGCGCGGACGACGATGGCGGCGACCGGCCGGTCGGTCTTGCTTGCCCGTGCCGACGAGCCGGTGCGTTGGTACCAGGCCGAGACGTTGGCGTTGTTGGCCGAGTTCCCCCGGCCGGAGGATCAGACGGTCGTGGCCGCAGAGGGATTGGGGGCGACCGATCAATTCGCCTTGTTGACGACCGACGGCAGCGTCTCGGTCGCGACGCGGAGCGGGGATCGGGTGGAGTTGGAAACGTTGCCACAGAGCGAGGTCACGGCGATCGAGTATGACGAGCCATCCCAGCGTTTGGCGATCGCGCACCACATCGATTCGATCGACTTTGTCACAATCGCCGCCGACGCGACCGCTCCGGCGGCGATCGAGCGGGCCATTCGCCCCTCCCTGACCAGTTGGCGGAGTGTGGATCGGTACGTCATCACACCGCTGCGGACGCTGACGCCGCAGACGGGGGAATTGAGTCAGACCGTTGCGGCACTGGTCAGCGGAAAGACGTCGTTTGCCATCGGCGACGTGGCGCAGGACGAACAGGAAGTGGTG
This sequence comes from Stieleria neptunia, assembly GCF_007754155.1. Taxonomy (NCBI): domain Bacteria; kingdom Pseudomonadati; phylum Planctomycetota; class Planctomycetia; order Pirellulales; family Pirellulaceae; genus Stieleria; species Stieleria neptunia. The sequence continues at coordinate 1,807,939 of NZ_CP037423.1, forward strand.
CAGCTAAAAATCGTTCGGCCGGTCGTCAGTTGCAGCCTCTTTTTGGCCGTGATGCTGACCCTGTCGTGCCTTTACTTCGCACGACGCGATTTTTAACGCCCTATCGTTCAAGCCCAGTCTGTCGACCGTCAAGTTTGGTTATGATAGCGGCCTTCCAGTTCTCTACCCGCTAGACATCCACCCCGCCATGAAACTCACCCGCCTGGTCTTTGCTGCCGCGATCGCAGCCTTTGTCACGTTGCCTCCGGTCACGCAGGCCGAATCCCCCGACGCCTTCCAACCCCTGTTCAACGGCGAGAACCTGGAGGGGTGGCACGGGCGTCCCCATTTCAGCCCGATCAAGCTGGCCGAAATGTCCGAGGAAGAACGCAACGCCAAGCTGGCCGAGTGGCAAGCCGACGCCGAAAAGCATTGGAGCGTTGAAAATGGTGAGTTGGTCAATGACGGACACGGCGCCTACTTGGTCACCAATCAAGACTACCGTGATTACGAATTGCATTTGGAATACAAGACCGTTCCGCGGGCCGACAGCGGAATCTATCTCAAAGCGACCCCCCAAGTTCAAATCTGGGACTCCACCGAAACCGCCAAGTTCAAACTCGGTGCCGACAAGGGAAGCGGTGGGCTTTGGAACAACAGCGCGGGGGCCGCGGGCAAAGATCCGTTGGTTCATGCCGACAAGCCGTTCGGCGAATGGAATTCGGTTCGCGTCCTGCAGGTCGGTGCGCGGACGACGGTTTGGCTGAACGACCAGTTGGTCGTCGACCATGCGATCATGGAGAATTTTTGGGACCGCCAATCGCCGCTGTTCGTCAGCGGTCCGATCGAATTGCAAACACACGGCGGTGAGATTCGCTGGCGAAACCTGAAGATCAAAGAACTGAGCACCCAAGAGGCCAACAACACACTGGCGGCGAAACATGCCAATCAGTTCGAGTCGATTTTCAACGGCAGCGATCTGACCGGTTGGGTGGGCGCGACGAACAACTATGAAGTCGTCGATGGCGCGATCGTGTGCAAGAAGGGGACGGGGGGAAACCTGCTGACGGAAAAGGAGTACGCGAACTTTGTCGCGCGACTCGAATTCCGTTTACCCCCGGGAGGCAACAACGGTCTGGCGATTCGCGCGCCCCTGAAAGGCAACCCGGCCTACGAGGCGATGTGTGAGCTGCAGGTGCTGGACAATACGGCGACGAAATATGCAAACCTTGACAAACGCCAGTACCACGGTTCGGCCTACGGCATGGCGGCGGCAACGCGAGGATTCTTGCGTCCGGTCGGCGAATGGAATTTCCAAGAGGTCACCGTCGATGGCAGCACCATCACGGTCGAACTCAATGGCACGGTGATCTTGAAAACGGACCTGTCAAAGATCACCGACTACATGGCCGACAGCGCCCATCCCGGCAAGGACCGGCCCAAGGGTCACTTCGGATTCGCCGGCCATGGAGACGCCGTTCAGTTCCGCGGACTCTCGATCCGCGAGCTGTAAGGGCGATCGCCACGCCCGGCGTCGACGAGCCGTCTTGTTCCCGGGCTCTGCCTGGGAACACACTGTTTCGGAGGCTCCGCCTCGCGACCGCGCACCGCGTGTGGCGGAGCCACACCGGCCTTGCGTTCCCAGGTGGAGCCTGGGAACGAGTGCCCACTGCCAACCGGCCTTTCCACCGTTGTGAATCAGGCGTCCAAGTGGTAGACTCTCCGGCTTGCGCGAACCCGTGATTTACCGGGATTTCCGCGGTTTTCTACCTCTCCGCTAGGACACCACGTGGCAGACGAAAACGACGAAAACGGCCAAGACGAAGAGAACGGTTCGGGGGGGGCGCCGGAGCCTCAGGATGACGGCGAAAATGGCGGCCGCAGCGGTGGTGACATCGGGGGCGAGGGTGCCCTGCGGATGATCGATCTGCCGATCGAAGACGAATTGCGCGAGAGCTACCTGACGTACGCGATGAGCGTGATCGTCAGCCGTGCCCTGCCGGACGTCCGCGACGGGTTGAAACCCAGTCAACGGCGAATTTTGGTCGCCATGAACGACCTGAACCTCGGTCCGGGCAGCAAGCGGGTCAAATGCGCCAAGATCTCTGGCGACACCTCCGGTAACTATCACCCCCACGGTGAATCGGTGATCTATCCGACGCTCGTTCGGATGGCCCAAGAGTGGAACATGCGTTCGTTGTTGATCGACAAACAGGGGAACTTCGGGTCGATCGCCGGACTGCCTCCGGCGGCGATGCGGTACACCGAAGCCCGCTTGTCGGCCGTCGCCGCGGCGATGCTGGACGACCTGAAATTGGACACGGTCGACTTCATCCCGACCTATGACGAGGCGCGGACCGAACCGACCGTCTTGCCCAGCAAGTACCCCAACTTGTTGATCAACGGGTCCGGCGGGATCGCGGTCGGGATGGCGACCAGCATTCCGCCACACAACCCGACCGAAATCTGCGACGCGGTCATCAAGCTGATCGACGAACCGGAAACCACGATCGACGAACTGTGCGAAATCGTTCCCGGTCCGGACTTTCCCACCGGCGGCATCATCTGCGGCCGCGCCGGGATCCGCCGCGGTTACAAGACCGGACGCAGCACGATCATCGTCCGCGCCAAGTGTCGCATCGAGGAAATGAAGGGCAACCGGCACCGCATCATCGTGTCGGAAATTCCCTATCAACAGTACCGAGACCGGGTCGTCGAGCGGATCGCCGGATTGGTCAACAACGACCGCATCAAGGGCATCTCGGGGATCCGCGACGAATCGGACCTGAAGGAACCGGTGCGTTTGGTGATCGAACTCAAACGCAACGAAGACCCCGATGTCATCCTGAACCAGCTGTATCAATTCTCGCCGCTGCAAGACACGATCTCGATGATCTTCTTGGCGCTGGTCGACGGCAAGCCGCGCGAATTGACGCTCAAGGAGATGCTGCAGGAGTTCATCCGGCACCGCATCACCGTGATTCGGCGACGCACCCAATTCCTGTTGGCCAAGGCGCGGCGACGCAAACACACCGTCGAAGGCCTGCTGTTGGCACTGGCCAACATCGATGAAATCATCCAAACGATCCGCACCAGCCGGACGCAACCGGAAGCCAAGCAACGCCTGATGGGCATCGAATGCCCTGCATCGATGATGCAGCGGGCACTCGGCGACGAAGGGTTTCGTCAATTCCAACTCGAACGCGGCGAGTCGGACACCTACACCCTGACCAGTGTCCAGACCGACGAAATCTTGAAGATGCGGTTGGGGCAGCTGGTCAACTTGGAACAGGAAAAGCTGACCGACGAGCACAAGCAGCTGCTCGAAGAAATCACCGACTACCTGGATATCCTTGGCAGCCAGGCGCGGGTCTACGGCATCATCAAGGACGACCTGGAAGAGATGAAGCGGCGATTCGGTTCGCCCCGCCGCACCCAGATCAGCAACGAAGAACTCGGCAACATCGACCTGGAAGATCTGATCACCGAAGAGACGATGGTCGTTTCGATCAGCCACGAAGGCTACATCAAACGCACGCCGTCGAGCGTCTACAACACCCAGCGGCGTGGCGGCAAGGGACTCAAGGGTGCCAAGACCGACACCGAAGACCCGATCGAGCATCTGTTCGTCGCCAGCACCCACGCCTACCTGCTGTTTTTGACCACGACCGGCAAAGTCCGCTGGCAAAAGGTCTATGACCTGCCGCAGTTGCCGCGTGACGCCAAGGGCCGCGCGATCGTCAACCTGCTGTCGCTCGAAGAGGGCGAAAAGATCGCCTCCTGTTTGGCCGTCCGGGACTTCAATCAAGAAGGCTACTACGTCGTGATGGCGACCCGCAGCGGCCTGGTCAAAAAGACGCCGCTGGAGCAATACAGTCGTCCCAAACGCGGCGGCATCATCGCCATCAAACTGCGCGAAGGCGACGAACTGGTGTCGGCCAACGTGATCGGCCCCGGCGACGAAGTGATCATGGTGACCGCGTCGGGGATGGCGATCCGATTCAAAGAATCCGATGCCCGTCCGATGGGACGAAACACCTCCGGTGTCAAAGGCATCTCGCTGGTCGGTGATGACACCGTCGTCGGCATGGTCGTCGCCGAACCGGATGCAACGTTGCTGACCGTCTGTGAGAAAGGTTACGGGAAACGCACACCGTTCGGGCCCAATGCGATCGCCGACGAAGACGGCGAGGCGGCGGAGACCGAAAACGGTTCCTCGTCGGCTCGCTATCGCACCCAGCGTCGCGGCGGCAAAGGGTTACGCGATATCAAAACCAGCAGCCGCAACGGGAAAGTCATCGCCATCGCTCGCGTCGACGATCACGATGAAGTCTTCCTGATGACCGGCAAGGGAAAACTGCAACGCGTCGCCGCCCGTGACATCAGTGTGATCGGACGCAACACCCAAGGGGTTCGCATCATGAACGTCGACGCCGACGACACGCTGATCGCCGCGGTCCGCATTCCGCCGGAAGAAGAGGCCGAAGAAGGCGACGCAGTGCCGGCGCCGACTTCGCCGCAACCCGCGGCGGTCTCCACCGAATCGGCTGAGTCCGACGGGACGACCGAAGCCATCGGCGAGAGCCCCGAACCGGCCGGCGATGATGAGTCGTCCGAAGACGCCGAGGAGTGATCACCGGCTTAACTCGTTCCAAGGCTCCGCCTTGGAACGCTTCTGGCGGTGTGGCGCTCGACGTCGATTCTTTTGCTGCAGCTTCTGTCAACCGATTTAGTCTCTCTCCCCCTGGGAGAGACGACGTTTGCGCAGCAAGCAAACGCCAGAGAGGGCCGGAGCTGCGAAAGTTTTGACGACTCCCGCTACGATCAAATCCGTCACTTATATAGTTGACGTCCCCCGCCACACGCGGTGCGCGGCCGGGAGGCGGGAGCCTCCATCACAGTGTGTTCCCAGGCGGAGCCCTACGCCGTGAACGATTTTGTTCCCGTGTTCTAGGAGGTGTTAGCGGCAGGGCGCGAGCCCTCCGGTTCCTCATCTTTGCCGAAACACCGGAGGGCTCGCGCCCTGCCGCTAAGAAAAAAAACGCTTGGCGTCAAAAGAGATGGCAAATCAAACGTCTGACGCCAATCAACCGATCGCGCCGCAGGCCCGAAACAGCGTCAGAGCATCGACGGTCGGTTTGACATCGTGGACGCGGATGATGTCCGCGCCGGCGGCGGCCACGGCCAGCGACACGCCGAGGGTCGCGGCGGTTCGATCGGCGGTCTTGTCGCCCAGCAGTTTCCCGATGAAACCCTTGCGTGAGTGACCGATCAGGATCGGTGCATCGAGTTCGCAAAACCGCGCGGTCCGTTGCAGCAGCCGGAGGTTGTGCTCATGTGTTTTCCCGAATCCGATTCCCGGGTCCAGGCAGACTCGCTCCCGCCGCAATCCCGCACCGAGACAAAACTCCATTCGCTGTTGCAGGTACTGGTAAATCTCTTCGACCACGTCGTCATAAGTCGGGTCGTCTTGCATCGTCTGCGGTGTGCCCTTCATGTGCATGACGCAGACGCCGACCTGGGCATCGGCGGCCAGGGCCGGCATCGCCGCATCGCCTTCCAGGCCGGTGACGTCATTGATGATTTCCGCACCGGCATCGATGGCGGCCTTGGCCACCGCGGCTTTACTCGTGTCGATGCTGATCGGAATCGACAACCGTCCGGCCAGCCCTGCGATGACCGGCAACACGCGAGCGAGTTCTTCATTCGCCGTGACCGGATCGCTGTAGGGGCGTGTGCTTTCGCCACCGATGTCGATGATGTCCGCGCCATCGGCCTGCATTTGCAACGCCAACTCGATCGCGGCGCGGGGATCGTCGTGCCGTCCGCCATCGGAAAAACTGTCCGGCGTCACGTTCAGGATCCCCATCACCAGCGGCCGACGCTGGAACGTCAAGACACGCTGACCGATGTCCCAAACCTTGGCCGATCCGGATTGGCGCTCTGGCACCGCTGTCTTCTCCAAAAAACTTACCAGCGAGATTCCATTTGAGAGACGATCCGTCGCGCCAAGCGGTCGATGGCTTCCTGGTTGGCCGTATCGATCGACTGGCCGGCTTCGGGGACAAAGCGAACACTTTGGCTGAAACCGATACTGTCGCTCTCACTGCTAGCCAAGCTGTTCTGCATCAACCGTCGGCCATCGCGTGCCATCCAAGTGGCCCCGACCGTGATCGCGCTGTCGAGCGCTCGCGGGTCGTCGCTGCTGGTTTCGGTCAACACGACTTTCGATTGTGCCGTGATGCTGCAGCGCAGAACCGAATCGGCGTTCGGATTGCTGACCACCTTGTAGGGCGTTCGTCGTTCGACTTCTTTGACCAGGGCATCGGTCAATTGGGGGCCCAAGTCGTGGCGGAAGGATTCGTTGCGAACCACGGGGATATGGACGGTGCGAATGTCACGTGGATACAGCGCCGCGGCCCCGAACTGATACGCCGAGCACCCGCCCAGCAGCAAAACCCCCCAAACTACCAAAAAGGTGTCGGACACCTTTTTGGGCATCCGTCGGGAGTCCAACGGACGACGGCCCGGAAGGGCCATCGTACTCGAAAGACCGATCGTCCTAAGCTGGGCGGTCCCTATAGCTTGCACACCAACACTCATGTTGGACTGGGGGGGCATCGGGCGGTGCATTATCGCAGCAGTTTTTTGCCGGTGGTTTCGGATGGAGTTTCCTGGGGAGACTCGTCCGGGGTTTCATCGTTGGTTTGCACGGAGTCGACGGTGACCAGAGGCGTCGATCGCTTGGACGAGGGGAACGCTTTGGCGATGGCGCGAATGGCGACGTTCTGCGTCGGCGTCGCGGGCAGATCCTCGATCTGTGCCAGCACCTCGCGGGCCCGCTCGGCTTGGGGCGTGGTGGGATGATCACGCAGGATCTTGCGATACAGCTGGGCTGCGGCGCCGAACTCTTTCCTGCGCTCGCGATACTTGGCTCGGAACGCGAGTTTCTCGGCTTTGTGGTAGGCGATTTCCGCCGCCGCGCGGGCGAGCAATTGGTTGTACTTTTCTTCGCGCAGTTCGGTGGGGAAGCGACGCCGGGTTTGCTTGACCAACTCGTCGGCTTCGTCCAGCACCAGTTCGCTGTACTCCGGCCCGCCGTAGATTTCCAGTTTGCAGCGAATCCCCAACAGGTGTGCCAGGAACAGGTGGTCGCTGTCGGTGAACGTCTCACGCAAGTCGGTCAAAAATTCATCGGCCTGCTCATACTGCTCGTTGCGAATGTGCTCCGCCGCGGCCGCCATGGTGGCGTCATCGGCGAGTTTGCCGGTGGGATCATCGTAGCGGATCTGGTCCAGCACCCTGATCGCGTGTCCATCGGCATCACGGAGCGGTCGCGTGGTGTCGAAGAGATTCAGTGAGTACCAGGCGTCGCTGCCGGACTTGGAAACGTCGATCCAGTATTTGCTGATCGAAAACAGTCTGGCGGCCGCCCGATCCCCGTGGCGATTGCGGGGAAAGTCCTTTTGCAATTTTTCGAACGCGTCGCGCGCGGCGTTGAGATCGTTGGCAAAGAACAGCGACTCGCCCTGCATGAACAGTGCATCTTGGTGCAATCCCGATCCGGGTGCTTCCTTGCCGGCGCTTTCGAACAACTCGGCGGCTTCGGCGAACATGCCGGTGCGGGTCGCCTTGGGAGCCCGGGCTGCTTGTCGGAACAGTTCGTCGCCGCGGCGGTAGTACTCTTTCGCTCGCGGGATGTCTTCGTGCTTTTTACCGGTGACGTAACCGACCAATCGGTTGGTGCTGGGCAATCCGCTGACCAGTTTGCCGCCGGCGTTGGTGACCGGGTTGGAAGCGACGCGTGGCGTCTCCTCCGCCGGCACCGGCTCGGGCGTTTCCGTTTCGCTGGTGGCCACCGAGCGGAACGGCAATTTGGGCAACCAACTGCGCGACGCGGCGCCGGGCGACTGACATCCGGTCGTACTTGCCAGCAACGAGCCTGCCAGCAGACTTGCGCCTAAGCTCGGCCGCCACACCCACTGGGGGAGGCGACGGGAACGGTCCATTTGTTGATTCTTTTTATTCATTCCACCGGTTCCATCCGGGCGGGCAGGTAAGGTTGCATTTTCGGAATCGAGCCGAGGATTGTTTGGATATATCGGCTGATCAAGCCACGCATCTCCCGATAAACCTCCGAGGGAACTTCGATCGGCAGCCGCGTGTGGGGTGCAAGCAAACGTTCCAGGTGTTCAATCGTTCCGCGGCTGACCGTCACGAGGCTGTGCTGACGTGCGCGACAATCGCGACACACGACGCCGCCGGCGATCGGAGCGAACGCGACCCGCGGGGTACCGCTGACGGGACCACCGCAGTCGACACAGCTTCGCGTCGCAGGCGCATGGCCGAGCAACCGCAGCGCGGCGGTGTCAAAACCGAGCAGCGCCAGCGCGGGATTGCCCGTCCCGTCGATCTGCCCGAGCGCGCTGAGCGTCAGGTCGTAAAGCCCGGGGTGGGGGTCGTGATTGTCCGTCAACAGTCGAAGCATTTCGGCGATGTAGTATCCGGCATAAACGCGATCCAACGACTTTTCCGCCCCGCGAAAACGACGCTGGAGCTTTGCCTCGGTCAACAAATCGAGCGCATCGGAGGATTTCCGAATCAGCACTACACGACAGACGGCCAACAGGTCAAGCGAACCTTCGAAGGAACTCTTGGGACGGCGCGCACCCTTGGCCAGCGCGGCGACTTGGCCAAAATCGCGGGTCAGCAGGGTGACGACCAGGCTGGTTTCGCTGAATTCGATCGTCCGGAGCACGACCGCCGTGGTTTGCTCGGCGGCCATTTACAGCTCGTCGTCTTCTTCGCCCAATTCGCCGAGCGTTGCCAGCAATTCACTCATTTCGGCCGCGGCGTGCCCATCGCCCTGGCCGCGCGCCTGGTCGATTCCGTCACGTAAACGCGTCCGCGCCTGATCGACGCGTCCCAAGTCGACGAGCTGTTGGGCGGCCATGAAAAAGGCCGGCACGTAGGGTGGCGCGTCGCGCATCAATTCGTCGAGTTTATCCAGACTCCCCTGGTGATCCCCCTCGCTCCGCAACTCCATCGCCAAGCTGTAGCGCAGAAACGTATCCGTGGGGTCGTCCTGGAGCATCGCCAAAATCTTTTCTTTGCGTGACACGCCTAAAGCTCCTTGGTCCACCGCTGGCCGCGCTGTGTGTTTTCAAAATGAAGTGCAGAGAGTTGTTCTTTCAGGATCGAATGTTCGCCGTTGATCGCCGTTTCGACGCGAAAGACACAACGCGTCGCCATCGACTGAATCAGCGCCGCGACGAGAAAGGTTTCCGCCGAAGTCAGTTCGCCCGGCGTTTCGATGACCGATAAATCCAAGATCGCCTCGGAACAGCTCATCACTTGGGCTTCCGGGTCACTCAACCACAACCGGACGTTGGCCAGACGATCCCCGTTGCGGTGGTTGATCAATTGATGGTGTTCGATGTCCAGGTGGGCCATCGCCGACGCATAGCGGCCTTGTTGGGGAACCACCGCGGACCGTTCGGCCCGAGTGGTGCGCCGGAACTGCATCATTTCCCGGCTGACCGGCGGACGATAGGGGGCCGTGGTGACCACCATCCGCTGGAAACTTTTTTCGGGCGAAAAGCCATGCCGACTCAACAGCGATGCGGCGCGGACATCGACATCCGGAATCCCGATGCCGTGACCGATGGGGGACAAGCCGACGTAGCCACATTGCTGGTCCCGCATCGGACCGGCCAAAATCGAGTGACATTCCTCTTGCTGGATCCGTTGCTCGGCCGCCTTTAGCAGATCGTCACAGCATTTCAGTCCTGCGTGGGTGAAGCAGATCGCCGAAAGAATCGCAACGTCACTGGCCGGCATGCCCGACCATTCGTCGCCATGGTCTCCCGGTCGGCTAAAATGGCACCAGGCCTCGACGCGGCCGTCGATGGTCGCGACCAATAGATCCTTGGGCGAGAAAAACGCACGCGACAAAATCGCCCGCTCGATGATGGTCGTACTGATCGGCGGCGGCGACTGGGCGGCCGTCCAATGCTCACTCCAAACCCTGGCCAGCCCGGGTAAATCTGCATTGCAAAAGTCGCGTACTTCGCTCATAGGGGGCAACGCTGCCTCGTGGGGGGATGAACTGCCGGAGGCAAAATGCGGTTGGAAAGGGGGGCGGGACGTGGGATGCTAAAACGCAGCGGGCAGCGGAACAGTGTCCGCCAGACTATCATTGCCAAGCATACCGCCTGCACGCGCAATCCGTTACCGGCGTTCACGATACATGGCTGCAGAAATTAATGTGACCGACTCCTTCAACGACCGCGGTGCCCCGCCGCGCCCCTTGCTACCGGTGGACCGCCGGGTCAAGCAGGGGGGGTGGCTGTTCTTGCTTTCGCTGTTCGTTTTTTTCGGCGCCACGCTGCTGCTCTATGCCCTCTACGCGGTCTCGCGAAGCGACGATCCGCTGAAATGGGTGCCGCTTCCCAAGACCTTTCTGGTCAGCACGGTTTGCCTGATCGCGATCAGCTTTCTGGTCCACGCCGCGACGCGGACGGTGCGTCGCGATCGGTTTCGCGCGACCGCTTGGCTGCTGGGGATCAGCACCACCGCCGCCGTGGTGTTTACGGTCGTCCAGTGCCTGGCGATGACCGAAATCCTGCTCGGACCGGCGACCTTTGAAGGCCCCGGCCGCGGTGTGGCGGGGATGGTCGTGGTGCTGGCCGTTCTGCACGCCCTGCACGTGCTCGGGGGCATCGTCGCGCTGGGCATCGTCACCACCCGCTCGGCGACCGGGATGTATGACCACGAACGGCACTGGCCGGTCGATTTCGCCGCCCACTACTGGCACTTTCTCGATCTCGTCTGGGTCTGCATGATCGTCACGTTTTGGCTGACCACGGGCGGATTCGGGTTCTAGGCTCTGTCCCTAAACGACGTTCACCGCCAGTAAACCGCGAAAACGGGGTCAGGAGTCAATAGCCGGAACGGCCCTACGGGTGCTTCGCACTATTGACTCCTGACCCCCTTTTCGCTCGCAGGACTTTAGGGACAGAGCCTAGACTTCATCTTTACGCCGATCCCGTCGGTCCCGTAGACTCCGGCGGCAAACGTTGCAACGGATGCCACAGCACCGACACGAGCCAAAGGATGGGCTAAATGTATCGCTGGTTACTCTGCTTTCGTTATCTCAAAACACGCTACATCGCACTGGCGTCGATCATCAGTGTCACCTTGGGCGTGGCGACGTTGATCGTCGTCAACAGCGTGATGAGCGGATTCTCGACCGAGATGCACGAACGGCTGCACGGTCTGGCGTCGGATGTCATGATCGAATGCCATGCCACCGGCGGCATGCCCGATCCCGACGCCCACCTACGTGAAATCGAGCGGATCTGTGGCCCGGCACTGGTCGGATCCTCGGTCAGCGTCAGCGTCCCCGCCATGCTGGGGATCGATTTCCGCGGCCAACAAATCGGCCGGCACGTCAATTTGATCGGACTGGACCCGGTGACCTATGACAGCGTCAGCGACTTCGGCAAATACCTGCTGCATCCGGAAAACCAGAAATCGGCCAGCTTCAAGCTCCGCGATTCGGGCTATGCCCCCGACCGCAAGGAACTCGCCGCGGCCGGTTGGAGTCACCGCCGTGACCGTGTCAGCGAAGAACGTCGCATCGAAAAAATGGTCGCCCAAGAGCGACAGATGATGGCCGAGTTGCATCGCAAGGCAAATGGCCAAAGCGAGCCGTCCGAGCAGGACGAAGCCGCCGCAAACGCCGCCGAAGGACCATCCTTCGGACCTTCATTCTCCCAGGAGTTGATGTCCGGTGCTGATGGGCCGTTGGTCGCCTCCCTGGATCCGATGGAGGAACAATTCCCTGGCATCATCTTGGGGATTTCAACCTGCAGCGTCCGCCACCGCGACGACGCCGGCCAAGTCCAGGATCACTACTACGCCCAACCGGGCGACGACGTTCGTATGATGTTTCCCAACGCGGCGGGCGAAACGAAAGTCATCAACCAGAAATTCACCGTCGTCGATTTGTATGAATCCGGGATGAGCGAGTACGACAGCACGTTTGCGTTCGTCCGCCTGGATCAACTGCAAGAATTCCGCGGCATGATCGATCCGGAAACCGGCGTCCGCAGCGTCACCACGATTCAATTAAAACTGGCCGAAGGCACGGATCTGAACGCCATCCGCGACGCCTTGCGCGATCGTTTTCCGCCCGAGTTGTACGCCTACAACATCCAGACCTGGCGCGACCTGCAAGGCCCACTGCTGTCGGCGGTGCGTTTGGAAACCACGATCTTGAACATCCTGCTGTTCCTGATCATCGCCGTCGCCGGCTTCGGAATCCTCGCCACGTTCTTCATGATTGTGGTCGAAAAAACACGCGACATCGGAACCCTCAAGGCATTGGGCGCCTCCGGACGCGGCGTCAGCAGCATCTTCATGACCTACGGATTGCTGCTCGGATTTGTGGGCAGCGGTGCCGGCCTGATCGGTGGGCTGTTATTCGTGCACTACATCAACGACATCGCCGAGTTGCTGGAACTGTTTACCGGCCAGGAAGTGTTCGATCCGACGGTCTACTACTTCACCGAGATCCCCACGATCGTTCATCCCTTCACGCTGGTTTGGGTGATGTGCGGCGCCGTTGCCATCGCCGTGATGGCGAGCGTGTTGCCGGCCATGCGGGCGGCACGCATGCATCCCGTTCAAGCGCTGCGTTTCGAATGATGCGAAAAAAGGTGTCCGACACCTTTTTGGTGATCTGGCGAATTTGCGTTGCCCACCCCCTCCCCATGACTTGAGATCGTTTGATGCCCACCCCCATCGTTCTGACCGCGCGCGGACTGAAGAAGAGCTATCACAAGGACCGCATCGATGTCCCCGTCTTGCGCGGCGTGGATCTTGAAGTCCGACAAGGTCTGGTCACCGCGCTGGTCGGCCGCAGCGGCAGCGGCAAGAGTACGCTGATGCACTTGTTGGCCACGCTGGACCGCCCCGACAAAGGCGAGGTTTTCTTTCGCGGCAATCGAATCGACAACGCCCCGCGTGCGGTCCGCGATGATTATCGCAACCACGAAATCGGCATCATCTTTCAGTTCTATCATCTGCTGCCGGAACTCTCGGCGATCGAGAACGTGCTCGCCCCGGCGATGATCGGGCAGAGCGTCTGGAGCTACTTTAGATCGCGATCGGAAAATCGTCGCCGTGCCGAAACGATGCTCGATCGCGTCGGTCTGCTGCACCGCGCGAACCATCGTCCGAGTGAAATGAGCGGTGGAGAGATGCAGCGGGTCGCGATCGCGCGGGCCCTGATGACCGATCCGAAGTTGTTGTTGGCCGACGAGCCGACGGGCAACTTGGACACCGAGACCGGACAAGAGATTCTGCGTCTACTGGCGGATCTGAAAGAGCGCGACAACCTGACGATCTTGATGATCACCCACGATGACGAGATCGCCGCCTCGGCCGACGTGTGTTGGCGGATGCAAGACGGATTGATTCACAGCGAACCGGGCGTGCACGAAACGCCAGCCTTCGCCACCCACGCTGCCTAGAACGGATTGCCTGCCAGCGGGCAGCGTCATTTCCTTGTTCCCAGGATCCTGGCTGGGAACACGCTGCGATGGAGGCTCCGGCCTCCTGGCGGGCAATGGGGGTCGCCGGCGGAGCCGTCGCGGGTGGCAAGCAGGATGCTTACCCCACTCCTTGCCGTCGCGGGTGGCAAGCAGGATGCTTACCCCACTCCTTGCCGACGCGGGTGGCAAGCAGGATGCTTACCCCACTCCTTGCCGTCGTGGGTGGCAAGCAGGATGCTTACCCCATTGGGCTCATGCCACCGAGCGGTACAGTGATTCGGCGTTGGCTTTGTCCAGCGGCACCGGGTTGAAGGTGCCGGTCCATTGCTTGAGCGCTTCTTCGACAAAACTCTCGATCCCACTGGCGGGGATTTTCAACGCATTCAAGCTGGTCGCCAGGTCGGCCTGCTCCAGCCAGCGGGTGACCATCGATGCCAGCCGGTCGGGCGCCTCCGATTCGGTCACCGTCGGATCCACGTCACGCAGCAGTTCGGCGTACCAGTCGGGATGCTGTTGGCCGTTGAGCCGAATGACGGCGGGCAACATCAACCCGACCGCTTGGCCGTGCGTGATGTCGTGCCGTGCGGTCAGCGGATTGGCGGTCGCATGGGCGGCACCGAGCATCGAGGTTTCGATCGCCATCCCGGCGAAACACGCACCGAGTTGCATCTGGCTGCGGGCGTCGAGGTCATCGGGGGCTTCCAGCACCCGCGAAAACCCTTCGGCCAACAACCCGAAGGCGCGGCGCGAATAGGTGATCGACATCGGATTGCGTCGATTGGTGACATAGGTTTCGATGGCGTGTGAAATCGCGTCGATGCCCGTCAATGCCGTCACACTGCGAGGCAGGGTCAGCGTCAGTTCCGGATCGAGCAAGGCGATCTTGCAGGCGGCCTTGGGATCGCCGCACGCCATTTTGACGTGGGTCTCGGTGTCGCTGATCAAGGCGAACGACTGGGCCTCGCTGCCGGTGCCGCTGGTCGTCGGCACGGCGATCATCGGCAACATGTCCGCGGTGGCTTTGCCGACCCCGTGGTAATCGTGAATCGTGCCGCCGCCGGAGTACACGAAATTGATGCCCTTGCAGCAATCCATGCTGCTGCCGCCCCCCAGACCGATCAACAGGTCCGGTTTCACTTCGGCCGCCTTGGCGACGCCGGCATCGACCATCGCGCAGGTCGGATTCTCGGCGAAGTCATGAAACGACTCCACGTGCAGTCCCGCAGCGCGAAGATGATCGACCGCGTGCCCAAAGTGGCCGGCGTTGACCAACCCGGAGTCGCTGACCACCAACACGCACTTGGGGCGGAACCCCGCGGCGAGCTCACCGAGCCGGGAAAAGACACCCTGCCCAAAAACAATTCGGGTGCGTGTCGTGGCGTCAAAGGGTGGCAGTTTGGTCATCGAACTCGGGCGAATCGGCGAAGGGGCAGCAAAAAACGGCTCGCAGAATTTTAGTCGATCGGGTAACCCCACGCTGCGTCAACTTCAGGTCAGACGTTGACACAGCCCCCGCCTGGGGATGCCCGTTTCCGGATTTGCTCCGCCAACGCTAGTGCTTCGTCAACTTTTATTCTTAGGGTACCGCGGAAAAGGGGTCAGGTACCAAAAATGCGAAGCACCCTGCGGGCCATTTGGTTTTTGGTACCTGACCCCTTTTCCGCTCGACAAACGCAGGCTCGAAAACTGAAAGCTGACAAAGCACTAGATTTGATAGTTGGCGTGCTCGTCGACCGAATTGACCGAGGCGCCGCCGCGGACTCGCAAGGACGGCTGCTCGAGCACCACGGTCGTGTTGGGCGAGACGCTGCGGGTGATCCACACGCTCGATCCGATCACCGAATCGTGTCCCACCACCGTCCGACCGCCCAGAATGGTCGCGTTGGCATACACCACCACCCCGTCCTCGATCGTCGGATGCCGTTTTTGGCCGCGAATCAATTCGCCGCTGTCGTCCGTCTTGAAACTCAGGGCGCCCAGCGTCACCCCTTGATAGAGTTTGACGTGGTCCCCGATCTCACAGGTCTCGCCGACGACGACGCCGGTCCCGTGGTCGATGAAAAAGTACTCGCCGATCGTGGCACCGGGGTGAATGTCGATCCCGGTTTGCTTGTGCGCCCACTCGGTCATCATCCGCGGGATAAAGGGCACGTCCAACCGGACCAGTTCGTGGGCGATCCGATACACCGTGATCGCTTCAATGCCGGGATAACAGAAAACGACTTCATCGGTCGTCTGGCAGGCCGGATCGCCTTCGTAGGCGGCCTGAACATCCGTGGCCAAGGTCTTTCGCAAGGCCGGGATCCGCTCCAGCAATTCGATCGCCATGGTCTGGCCCTTGGCTTCGTAATCCGTCTCGCTCTCGCAGTCGTTGTGCTTGTTGCGGACGCGATCTTCGTGACGCAATGCCCGAGCGATCTGGGTCGTCAGCTGGTCGTGCAGCGAATCGATCGTGCTGCCGACGTGGTAGGCGATGTTGCCGGCATGCAACCCGACCTTGCGCCGATAGCCCGGATAAAGAATGTCCTTGATGTCCAACAGGATCGCGATGATCGCTTCATAACTGGGAAGCGCACAATGCCCGAGGTGATTGATCGCGTCATCGGGCGTGTAGGTCGCAACAATACGTTCAGTCAAACGCGGCAGCTGTTCTTTCAATCGGACGTCGGATGCCACAACAAAGTCTCGCGTGTGCTTGGAATCAAAGGGTCCACGCCACTGGATCTAGAAGCCCCGCGGCGACGCATGGTTCGCGGACGATTTCATTGTAGGGCCGCGAACGGACTTGACCACTCCCGTGACCCCGTGCGGCTGACCTGACCCCGTGCGGCTGACCCCAGCAACTGGAGTCAGGCACTTCAACTGGCTGACGCAGTCGGGCTCAAATCGACAGCCCGCGAGCCGTCCGGTTTCGGCTTGAAGACACCTTGAAACACCGGAGGGCTCGCGCCCTACCGCTCACCAACAATCACCCGTTTGGTGTCAACGCAGCTGGCATCGACCCAACGGCCGGTGTCCAGACCACTTCCTAGCGACCGATCGTCGGCGGATCGTTCAGCAAAAAGTCGCGTGGGCCTCGCACGGTGTAGTACGGATAGGCCGTTTGACCGGTCGGCGGACCAGAGTTGTACGTCTGCGTCGTGTTGGCGCGACTGCCCAGCGTCCCCGGTCCCAGGTGCGAGCTGTAATCAAGCCCGCCCTGCTGCCAGCCGATTTTGCCAGGCACACACCCGGTTCGGCAGCCACTGCCGCACGAATTGCACCCTCCGGCATTCATCTTGCCGAGCAAGCCGGTGCCGCTGGAGCAAGCGCCCGAGCTGCAGGCACCGGTCGAACAACCTTTGCGTGTCTGATTGTGTAAACATCCGGTGCTTACCATGAGCAAACCGGCCAACGATCCAATCCATAGCCAACGGTTCATCGCCGAGTCCTTTTGGGCATCTTGCTTGTGTGGCTGCGCCAAACCCACGAAACGTGATTCGTGATCTGACGACGCCCTCTGATGTATTCGACCAGAGTTGCAGGCCGCTCCCGGTGAATCATCGTCCGATGCTTCACCCTCGCAGCCCACAGCGGGATTCTCTGGTACACGTCTTCCATCGACGTCGCGATCGGCTCGGTACACACAATCCCTGCGACCCGTACCAGGGTTTCAAAATCGCAAACGAACAAATCCCGTAAATTACCTAGGTGTTGCTAGCAAACCTGGATGCGGCGGCGTCTCATCGCATCGCGAGTCTGTCTTGTGTCGCAGCGGCCCAATCTGGTAGCCACCACCGGTCACTCGAATCCTTGAACCCCCACACGATTGATGAAACTGTCACCCAGGATGGCCGTGATCGCCCCAGCGCTGTTGCTCGCCACGATCGGACTCGTTCCCAGCGTCGCGGCTCAAACCGGCATCACCAACACCGCGATTGTCGCGCCGACGCAAGGGGCGGCGTTGGACGATTACCTGATCAGCCGTCTGCGTGCGACCAGCGAAGATCAACGCCAGTACGTGCGGGAGATCGTCAAACTGGTCGACCAGAACAAGCTGGAAAAACGCCTGGTGTTGGCGTTGGAACGCTACGCACGCCGCAAGAGCCCGTATTTTCCGCTGCCCGCCTACGAACGGGCGTTGCGTGTCGAAGCCGGCAAACGAGGTGTCGCGGTGCCGACGCTGAAAGAGATTGTGGCCCGCAACGGAGCCTCGGCCGCACGCGCGGTCCGCGATTCGCGATTCCGCTAGTCGCGGAGGCCGCTGGACCCTCCCGCACAGAGGTCGTGCAGTTTTTACGTCGTTGATTTTAAAGGGTTTTCGTCACTCTCCCCCTGGGAGAGTCGAGCGCAGCGAGGAGAGGGTCGGCGTTGTTGCTTGGGGTCGCCCGTCAAAAGTGAAGTGAACGCCGCGATTCACCGATCGACCTCCCCTCGCTTCGCTCGACCCTCCTGCCAGGAGGGTGACTTTCAAACTGCACGACTCTCCGCAGGAGAGTCGCGCAGGAATCCTCAGAAACGCAACGAATGCGGCAATCCGTTACAGTTCCCAGCCGCTGCGGTATTCGCGGGCGACGAACTCGTTGACTTCGGGAACGTTGGTGCTCTTCAGATTTTTCGCATCCCATTCGATGCGTTTGCCTTCACCGGCACGCAGCGCCAGGTTGCCGACCAGGATCGTTTCGGTCAGGCGACCGGCGTAGCCGAAGTTGGACATCGTGCCGGGTTCGTATTCACCCTTGATGGTGCTGACGAACTCCCATTTTTGGCGTTGATCGTTGCCGGCCTTGAACGGAATTCGCGGCAGCCATGGATCGGGCTTTTGATAATCCTTGAAGTCGTCTTGGGGCAAGATGTCGAACTGGGCACCGTAGTCGTTGGCCGAGAACACCATGCCCTTGCTGCCGACGACCAGCGCGCCGCTGGTCTTGCGCCCCCCTTCGCGCTGCTTGGCGATTTGTTCTTGGAATCGTTTGGGAAGCTTGCCGATCAGGTCTTCACGCGGCAATTCACCGCCGTCGTACCAGTAGAATTGGCACGCCGGCAGGCCTTCGCGTTCGGGGAATTCGAACAACAGCGAGCTGCTCGCCGGGTAGGTTTCGCCTTCGAAGATGCCGGGGTTTTTGAGGGCGGTGACGGCGACCGGGTCCCACAACTTCAGCGCCATGACGGGCATGTTAGTGGTGTGACAGGCCATGTCGCCCAGGGCTCCGGTTCCGAAATCGACCCAGCCGCGCCAATTGAACGAGTGGTAGACGCCCTTTTTAAACGGCCGCATCGGTGCCGGTC
Source organism: Stieleria neptunia (assembly GCF_007754155.1). NCBI lineage: Bacteria > Pseudomonadati > Planctomycetota > Planctomycetia > Pirellulales > Pirellulaceae > Stieleria > Stieleria neptunia. Next base: position 1,826,745 of record NZ_CP037423.1, read on the forward strand.
CGATCCAGGCATCCCAGTTCAGGTTTTCGGGGATCGGGTCTTCACCTTCGGGGCGCCCTTGGCCTTGGGGCCAGACGGGGCGGTTGGACCAGACGTGGACTTCGGACACGTCTCCGATCGCACCGCTTTGGATCACTTCGACGGCGGTTCGCAGCCCGTCTTCGCTGGTGCCTTGGTTGCCCATTTGCGTCACGACGCCCATCTGCTCGGCGGTTTCTCGCATCAAGCGGGCTTCGCTGATCGACCAGGTCAGTGGTTTTTGGCAGTACACGTGCTTCTTCATCCGCATCGCACGCACGGCGGCAGCGGCATGGGTGTGGTCGGGCGTGCTGACGGTCACGATGTCGATTTTGTCGCCGACCTTGTCGAGCATTTCGCGGAAGTCGCTGAATTTTTCTGCATCGGGAAACTCGCGTGCTTTCTTGTTGACGGTGTCGCCATCGATGTCGCACAAGGCCGCGATGTTGACGCCGTTTTCGGCGATGTGGCTGGTGTCGCTACCGCCTTTTCCGCCCACGCCGATGCAGCCGGCACTGAGGCCCTGGAGAGCTGATTCTTGAGCCTTGAGGACGGGGGAGGTGCCAGTCCAGTACCCGACACCCACCGCGCCGGCAGCGGCAGAGCGGCCGAGGAAACCACGGCGATTGGTCCGTTTGGTCATGCAAAAATTCCTTCAGAGTGGAAATGACTTGATTGCGCGGCGACAAAGCGATCGGCGCCGGGGGCGAAGAGCGGTCTTCGCCGGCACAACGCTCCCGAGTGCGCATTTGGAGAGACTTAACAGCCGCGCAAGGATAACCTGAAGCCCGCTAACAAACAACGATCCCCTGTCCGTTTCGGGGGCATGCGCCCATCAACTCGTTCCAAGGCTCCGCCTTGGAACGCCGGGTCGGTGTGGCTCCGCCACACGCGGTTCACGCTCAGGAGGCGGGAGCCTCCGAGACAGTGTGTTCCCAGGCGGAGCCCGGGAACAAGGGAAATGCAGCAGAAGTTATCGTCTCGGCTCACCACCAGAACGCCAAACCCAGCGGCTTCGTTGTCAATGGACGCTTCATTTGTCACATTGAAGGGGGCGATCATGCATCGGCCACGCTCATCCCCCCGCCCTAACCCCCCCTTGAAGAACATGAAACGCAGCCTTGCCTCCCGACTGTCTTGCTCGCTCGGACTCGCCGTGACCAGCCTGGGCCTGATCGGATGCGGCCCCGACGCCATGCCGCACAAAGAATCAGATGTGGCAAAAACGGCAGCGGCGGAGGGAAAAACAGCCGTTGCCCCGGCCGCTCAACCGGTGGAGCAAGACGATCCGGCCGCCGTCGCCAAATTGGAAGCCGCCGGTTACCTGTTGGAGAAGAACAGCGACGGCTCGGTCGTCTCCGTTTCGGTCGCCAGCGACACGGACGTCAGCGCCACGTTTGCCAGCCTGGCCGGCCTGCCGAACGTCAAAGAGGCCCGCTTTAGCGGCCCCGGCATCAGCGACGAGGGGCTCGGGGTGCTGGCCGAGATGAAGCGTCTGGAGCGTTTGGATTTCACCGATTCGGCGATCACCGACGAAACCCTGGACGTCGTCGCCAAACTGCCCGGATTGCAGGTGTTGTTCCTGCGTCGCGTCGGCGTGACCGACGAAGGCCTGCAACAACTTGCCCCGCTGCAAAAGCTCCGCGCGATCGATTTGCGCAACAGCAACATCAGCGATGAAGGCATGAAGGCGCTCGCCAAACTGAAGTCGCTGCAAGACGTGCAGCTGGAAAAATCAAAGGTGACCGACACGGGAGTGAAAGAGCTGGCCGGGCTGCCCCTGAAATCTTTCAACGCCAACTACTGCACCTCGTTGACCAACGCCACCCTCAACGTCTTTGCCAAAATCCCGACGCTCGAGCAAATCCAACTCGATTACACCAAGATCAATGATGAAGGCATGTCGTCGCTGGCGGGGCTGAAGAAACTGAAACGGCTTCGCATCCGTGGCTGCGATGTGACCGGCCAAGGAATCAAACAGATCGCCGCTGCCAAGGACATGGCGCGAATGGAACTCCGTGACACCTCGGTCGACGACGAGGGTTTGGCGATCATCGCCGAGTATCCCAAGCTGACGTACCTGGACCTGGGGGAATGCCGATTGATCACCCCCGACGGCATCAAACAACTCGGTGCCGCGACCGGGCTGACCTACCTGGGTTTCTGGGAAACCAAGCTCAACGACGAAGCCTTTGCCGCGCTCGACGGATTGGTCAACTTGGAAACCCTGGACGTCAAAGCGACTGACCTGAGCGATGCCGCGGTCGAGACGATGTTGAAGTTCCAAAAGCTGAAAGATCTGAATGTCGCCGGCGTCCAACAGATGACCGACGAAGGGTTCATCCAGCTGGGCAAACTGCCGAACCTGAAGAAATTGAATGTGGCCAACACCAACATCAGCTACAACGCGCTCGATGAATTGGAAGCGGCAAACGAGTCGCTGCAAATCATCGACTTTGAGTGATCGACGACGCGGTCGGTGGACCGATGTACGACGTCCTTTTCAGGTCGTCGTCGGGAGTCCAGCGGACGACGGCCCGGAAGGGCCATCGTACTCGAAAAAACGATGGTTGCTGAATCCCGCCGACTCGTTTCCAGGCTCCGCCTTGGAACGCGCGGACTTGATTTTCACCATACGCCGATCGCGGGCAGGAGACGGGAGCCTCCGAGACAGTGTGTTCCCAGGCGGAGCCTGGGAACAAGAGAATGCTACGGGAACGTGTAACTTTCGTTGGCGATGTCGAAGTCCGCGTCGGTCAGACCGACATTGGTTTCCAGATTTCGGTACTCGTAGGATTCGACCAACGGCAGCGGATCGTCGGGAGACTCGGGATCGGGCCAACCGAAGCTGCGGTAACTGAGGATCAGCAACCGCTCGGGGTCATAAACAATCTCGGCGAGTGAAAAGTCGTCTTCACCCCCGCCGGGTTGGCTGCGCTGGGCTTTGATCAATTCGCACATCCGGCCGTCGAATTCATGATCGCGCGTGATCGTCACGCTGACATCGGGATTGTCCAAATCCCGTTGGCCGCGTTCGATCAATTTTTCGACCAGGCCGGTGATCCCGATTTCGTAGATCGGATAGCGTTGGCCGGCCATAGCGAGCATCCCGGTCGGGTCCAGCCAGAGCGTTTTCCAGCTGAGCAAGACCGTGACCTCGTGGACGGCCATTTGCCCGTCATACAGATCTTTGCCCCAGATCACTTCGCGACCCGCGGTGGCTTCGGGGGCGAGGAATTTGAGATAGATTCGAATCGGCGCATCGTTGGTTTCGTTTCGATGACGTGTCTGAATCTTGACCTCCATCTCGCTCCGCTCGTTCAAGACGCCCGACTCGCTGCGGTCCTGCTTGATGAACCGTGCGGTGTAGTCTTCCAGCGAATCATCCATCGACGCCAACGCTTGATCGGCAAGCTCCAGGACTTCGGCGATCGACGCCTGGCGGGTCCGCGGCGTTGGGTCGGTCGCGTCGGCCGGCGGCTCTTGCATGATGGTCGGCGCCACGTCCTGGAGGACATCGGGTTTGCTCCGCATCACCGATGCGAAGGCGACCGTGCCCACCAGCAGCGCGGGGATCAGCAGAACCCAGCCACGTCGAGATTTAGAAGGTGCCATCTGTTTTTTGGGAGGGGGGAAACGAAAGGTTGCCGAACAATTCGCGCGGGGGTGGCGCCACGTGGAATCGGCCGCACGGCCTGTCGATGCCCACGGGCTGTCGATTGAATCGCTGCAACCACTCTAACGGCAAAGCCCCGCCACCACCAAGGCCCAAATCAGCGAGTTGGTCGGCACGGGCACGCAAGGGGCCCGAATCCGCCTAGTGCTTCGTCAACTTTTATACTTAGGGTACCGCGGAAAAGGGGTCAGGTACCAAAAATGCGAAGCACCCTGCGGGCCATTTGGTTTTTGGTACCTGACCCCTTTTCCGCTCGACAAACGCAGGCTCGAAAATTGAAAGCTGACAAAGCACTAGCGTGTCAGGGCGTCCAGACCACAGCGGCGGATGTGGTCGTTGGCCGCAATCCATTGTGTCTGGTTCATCTTCTTGGCCATGATCTGCCAATGATCGCGGTCGGTCGACAACAAACAAGCCAGCGACGAAGGCGTGTCTTCGTCGGTCCGCGGGCAACGTGAAATCAGCGTGCGAATCCTCGCCCGTTGCTCCACATCCAAGTCATTGCGAGACAGCGCGGTGGTCAAGTACGGAATCGCGCTGGTTCCAAAACCGGCCAATGCGACCGCGGCGGCGCGGCGTTTGGCATGCTTTGCAGCACCCAGCTGATTGATCAATCGGTCCACGTCGTCCGACGAGACGACGGCCAAGCTGGTCGCGTTTTGTTGCAAGAAAGCTTCGGTTCGATGGGTCAATTCGATCAGGCTGCGGCCCAGCAGCATGCGTGAGATCAGGAAATCGAAATGGATCTGAAACCCGGCTTCGTCCTGCCCCACGATGTGCAGGAGCGTCGGGCCGGTGAGCTGACGATCCAGTTCAGTTTCGGCGGTCGGGTCGCGACGAACGTGCCACCGAATCGCACGACGCCCCTGTTGTTCCAAGACCGCTTGCTCACCGGTGGCGACAAGCGTCGATTCCATCCGCAAACTCTTGCCGTGCTCGGCAACGAGTTGGACACGTTGGTAATCGTCCGCGTAGGTGTAATAGACCGAGGGCACGCCGGAGGACGACGAAACGGTGATCGATTCGCGGAACTGATCGGTCTGGTGCTGTTGCGAGCCTTTTCGATAACGCATCGGATCGACTTCGATGCGTCCCGAACGGAGCCGAAATCGGGCAAGTCCAGACTCAGAAAACACGCCGGGCGGCCGGCGTCTGGCCCGCTGTTTCTTGGGGCAAGGCGGCGGCTGCCCTGCCGCCTTGAGACGTTGATCGGCGGTCGGCTCGTCTGCAGGAGTCGACACGGTCGGCATCGCCATCAACATGGCCAATGCAATCAGGTAAGGGTACCTCATCGCTTCACCGATCCTTTTCACGCGGATGACCACGTGAAGATCTGCACGTTTGGAGACCGAAATTGAACGTTTCCGGTCTTTCCTCAGTGCTCGATAGTTGAATATCGGCGAACTCGAAAGGCCAGTTGAACCAATCTTTAGCCAGAGGTGTGATTAACGCACGTTTAGGGAGAAATAGTGTGCCGTAGCTGCGGGAATTCGCTTCAGTCCAAGTGGGAACTCCCACTCCCAGAAGTTAGCGGAACGGCGCGAGCGGGCTGTCGTTTTAGTGAGCCGCGCGCCGCGTAAGCGGCCGGGCACTGCGACGCTGCCCGAGGCCTTACGGCCAGCGGCTCACCATTGACTCAGCAGATCCCGACAAAATCGACAGCCCGCGAGCCGTCCGGTCACGCTTCAAAAACACCGTGAAAGACCGGAGGGCTCGCGCCCTACCGCTAACAAAAAACACCCCGCTTGGCGTCAAAGGACGGGCCCCGGTTCAGCCAACCACACGCCGATAAATCAAACGCACGTCGTCATCGAATCGATCCACCCGGCTGAGCGTGAGCTTGGTTGCCAGGTCGATGGGGCTGAGCCCCGCACCGGCGATGGGGCCGGGCGCCGAGACGCCGCCGAACAGTTTGGCGCCGATGTAGACATGGAATTCGTCGACCAGACACGCACCCGAGGTGGGGTTCCAAAAACTGCCCAACAATTCCGCCCCGCCTTCAATCATCACGTTCGTCATGCCCTCGTCGCCGAGTCGCTGGAGCGTTTGACGAACCATCGCCTGAGGGTCATCCGAGTCCAATGCAAACACCCTTGCCCCACGCTGTTGCAGTGCCGCCAATCGGCCGCCGTCGACGCGCGGCGACGTGAACAGCCAGGTCTCGATGGTGTCGGCCGTTTGAATCAGCTTGGACTGGAGCGCAGGCAGTCGGCGACGGCAGAACACGACACGTTTGGCGACGCGTGGCGGCGTCACCGCCGCACCCTCGGCGTCGATCAATCGGGCGTTGAGCATCGGGTCGTCCGCTTCGACCGTGCCCATCGCCGCCAGGATCGCGTCGACGCGGGCCCGCAAGCGGTGCACCCGCAGCCTCGATTCCGGCCCCGTGATCCACTGGCTTTGGCGAGAAACGGTCGCGATGCGACCGTCCGCGGTCATCGCCCACTTGGCGATCACCCACGGCGTGCCGGTCCGGACACGTTTTCGATAGGGGGCCAGCAATGCTTCGGCATCGGCTTTCAAGACATCCGGTGTGACCTCGATCCCGGCCCGACGCAATTGACGGATCCCGCCGCCATCGACTTTGGGAAAGGGGTCACGCATCGCAACGACGACGCGTGCGACGCCGGCCCGGATCAGCGCTTCGCTACAAGGCGGCGTCTTGCCATGGTGGCAACACGGCTCGAGGGTGACGTAGGCGGTCGCACCGGCGGCCTGATCCGGCGACCGCAGTGATTGCAACGCGTCGATTTCCGCGTGCGGCCCACCGAACACGTGGTGATAACCGCGGGCGATACAGGCCCCGTCTTTGACGAGCACACAGCCGACCATCGGGTTCGGTTCGACACGACCTTGCCCTCCGACGGCCAATTCCAGGGCAAGTCGCATCCAGTGTTCGTCGTCAGGAGGGTGGGGCGACGTCATGCGACCGTTCAATCCATTCCCGGGACCCAGAGCTTGCCGCCTTCACCACCAGCGGATGGATTGGGAGCGGCCGGCGAGTCGGGAGTCCAAACCCCGCCGGGGCGTTCTTCCGGAGGCGCCGCCGGCGTGAACTCGGTCGGTGCCGCCGCAGGTGCTCCGGGTGCCTCGCGCAGGGATCCATCGGGACGAATGATCCCCAACTGAATCAGCAACTGCTGCACGCGTGCCATCACGGAGGGATCGTTTCCGTAGTTCTGTTCGATCTCCATGATCGTTTGCCGGAAACCGTCCTGATCGGACATCGACAAACACAGTTCAAGCCGTGCGAGCAAGATGGAGGCGAAGTTCAGCTTGTGTGCTTTGGCGAACTGGATCGCTTGATCGCTGATCGAAATCGACTCGCCGGGTTCCGGTGTCGACATCATCCACAGGATGTAGCCTTCCATCGCCATCCGGTTTTCGCTTTCGTTGGCGGCGTCGGCGGCTGTATTTTCGACCAGCTTCGACGCGAACCGGTTGCAGGCGGTCATGCCGCCGGTCGCCCGTGCATTACTGGCCAGGACGTACAACTGCATCGCAGCAAGTTGATCCGGATTGACGCGAAAGAAATCGGCGGCCGACACGTCGCCGAGTGTTTCGTCGGTCGGTTGCAGTTCCGGTAACGGATCGACTTTGGAAATCTGATAGATGTCCGCAAGCGCTCCCGGCAGGCTGACGATCCGCTCGTGGCCTTCGAGAACGCGGACGACCGTTGCCCGCTCCATCGCCAGCGCGTCGTCATCGGCGGCGGCGGCCAATGACTTGCCGGCCAGCATCGGCAACGGCAAGTCACAGGCTCGCTTGCCGTCGTGGCTGGCTGCGAACTGGCGATTGAATCGTGCCAGCTCGGCCATCGATTTGGGTTGCACTTGACGAATCGGTCGATCATCCAGGGCAAACGACATCGGGATCGGATGGGGTTCATCCAAGACCACGTTGCCATCGGGGATCGCAGCCAGCAGGATGCCCTTGACCGATTCGACACGGTCTTCGGTGACGTCAAATGCGACCGCCTGGGCGCTCCGATCGGTCTGTCGTCCGAACACCGCGACCAGGGCAATCGACGCCGGGCAGTCGGCGGCCGCGACGTCTTGATCATTCGATTCCAGCGGTCGGTCGGAAACGAAAAACGCGCTGCGGGGCCGGACTTCGCCTTCGGGGATCTGTAACTGAGACAAGCGTTGGGCGGAGAGTTGTTCGGTTCGGTCGCTTGCGATCAACGCCATCTCGGCTTGATCGATGTCTTCGAATTCGACGTGGATCGTCTGGGCGTTGACCGACAGGGTTCCGATCGGCGACAGCAGGCCGCTGATCGCGCGGTAACGCTGACGCGTCAACAGGTCCAACGCTTCGACTTGCGAGAGCTGGTTGGCCATCTCGGTTTGGCGTTCCAGATCACCACGCCAAACGGCACAATGAAACAAGCCCGACAGGATCGCTGCCTGATTCGGGGCGGTGCGTCGAAGCGATTCAAATTTGTCTTGCGCCAGCAGCACCTTGTTGCTGCGCAGCAACCCGACCGCTTCGTCATAACGTTCGCCCCAATCCGCGTCTGCGTCGCGCTCGATCAATTGCGGCACGCTCTTGAGCAGATGATTGACGCCCGGTGACGTGTCCAGCTGCGCCAAGAACGCGTTGGCCTGTTCGGCTTCATAGCCTTGTGAACTGATGGCGAGCAACGCGTAGACGCGGGCCGACAGGATCACGCCACTTTGGGCCAGCCCCATCGCGACGATCAGGGCGACGTCCATCAAGAACGCGTCGACTTCCTGGCCGCTTTCGTTGAGTGCTTCCAACAGTGAATCGGTCGCACCCTGGACGTCCTGGCTGAACACGAGCGCGGCGGCACGTTGCGTCAGGGCGAGCGGATTGGAGGGTTGCAGCCGAATGAATCGTTCGGCATTTTCGCTCAGCGATTCGTACTCGCGAAGATCCAGCAACAGCCGACCGCGGATCGCCAGCGCCCACGCCGCATCGGGATGCTCCTCCAGAATCGATTTCAATCGATCCAGCCCCGGGACGACCTGACCGCCCTCGATCATCGTCAGCACTTGATCCATCTGGCCGACGGAGTCCTTGCACTTGCAGAACTTGATTTTTTTGCCGTTGCCACAGGGGCAAACGGCGTACAGATCGACAGACATAGAACAGGCCGAGATCGAGGATGGGGGGAGATGAGCCGGGAATGTTACCACGATCGGCACGTCTGGCCAAAGCCCCGCTGGGAAACGCCACGGGGGATTTTCGCCCGTTCCCCTCTCGCCATCTCGCTCGTTCCCAGGCTCCGCCTGGGCTGCGCCATGACGATTTTTAGCGGCAGGGCGTGAGCGGGCTGTCGAATTAGTCGGGTTCTGCTGAGTTAATGGTGAGCCGCTGGCCGTAAGGCCTCGGGCGGGCGTCGCAGTGCCCGGCCGCTTACGCGGCGCGCGGCTCACAAAACCGACAGCCCGCGAGCCGTCCGGTCGCGCTTCAAAAACACCGTGAAAGACCGGAGGGCTCGCGCCCTACCGCTCACAAGAAACACCCCGCTTGGCGTCAAAGTAAGTGGCGTCCAACCGCGCTACGGAGACACCTCCGTGGCAGTGGCCGCGAATGCCTCCAGCAAGAACGCCAACGCACGTTCCCCGATCCCCGGAAAACTGCTTTCGCGCGGGCCGGCGATGTTCAACGTTTGCGGGCGGACCCGATCCAGCCAAACGCGGACCGCGGCCGGGGACGAGGCGTCCATCGCCACCGACAGATGCGGTTTATTCCAACGTGTCGCGTATCGACGCGTCAGCAACGTGCCGCCCTTGAGCCGCTGTTCATACAAAATCAGCGTGGCGTCACTGTCGATCACGTTCTGTTCGGTCCGAGGCGGATAGTCCGCGGTCTCCATTTCCACCAGCTCATAGCGGCTGGGAATCGAACCGTCTTCGGACAATCGCCCCTTGGGGCACCAACCGCCGTGTTCGATCTGGTAGGCAATCGCCACCTCCAATCCGGCACGATCGACGCCGGTTTGCCCACCGGAGACGATGCGACTGGGGAGAAACGGTGGCTCACCACGGGGGCTCGATGAACGCTGCGTCAAATGTTGCTCTCCTCGTCATACCAATCGGCGTCGGCGACCAGAGTCGATTCGATCGATGATTCACTGGGAACCGAAAACGGGGCCTGCTGCCACACGCTCGGAATCGGCGCACGAAACAGTCGCATTTCGGATTTCGTCGGGTGCTCTATTAAAAGACGCCAGCTGTGCAGGGCAACCCCGCAGGGAAATCGGCTCCGCGAGCCGTATTTCGTGTCGCCCAAAATGGGATGGCCGCGGTCGGCAAATTGCAGTCGGATTTGATGCTTGCGGCCGGTCAACAACCGCACCGCGACCAGCGTCCGCGCCGCCGAGCGGTCAATCACACAGTAGTTCAAACGAGCTTCCTGCGCATCGGATCGGTGATGGCGCGCGACCCGCATGCGATGCGCCGCGTCGTCTTTGAACACCGAATCGGTCAATGTGCCTGATCGCGGCAAACCGGAATCTTTCTCCAGATCCCCGGCGATCATCGCCAGATACAATTTCCGCGCCCGGGTAGACACTTTCTTGCTCTTGCCGGGGCCGCCGAACTGAATCGCCAGCCGCGAAGCCGCTTTGCTGGTTCGCGCCAACACCAGTGCCCCGGTGGTCAGTTGATCGAGCCGGCTGACGACACCGACAAACACGTTGCCCGGTTTTTGATAGCGACGTTTCAGATAATCCGTGGCCCAGCCGTGGACGGTTTGGATGCCCGGTTCGGCGCCCATCGTCGGCATCCCGGCCGGCTTGTCGACGACCAACAGATGGTTGTCTTCATACAACACCTTCATCGCGCCGCCGTCGGGTTGTCGCTTCGCTCGGCCCGAGGTTCGGTCAGCACGTGACGCAGCCAAGCCAGGGCCGCTTTGCCGATCCGTTCGTAGATGATCGACGGATGGCCGCCCAGTCGGCTGTTGGTCGAAAGCACCGCCCCGGTCGGATCGATGACGATCAACGTCACGTCCGCGGCCGGCAGCGGTTGGTCGTCGCTGCTTTCCAGCGATGGGTACTCGTCCACGGCGACCAACCACTGCGCCCCACAGCGGCGACGAAGCGTCTCCAGCGCCGCGGCGGCGTCGCAATCCAGCACCGTCGCCAACTCACCGAGCTTGGCAAAACAGAATCCGCCGCGATACGTGGACGACTCGCCGAGCGACGCAAACCAATTGGCCAGCACCGCCGAGCGTCCAAGTTCGACACTCACCAAACTTTCGCCCCGTTCGGTCAGCATCCGTTCCACCGCGTGGTACTGCTCGAACTCTTCCCCGTCGCCGAAGTGAAGTTCCCCCACACGCTGCATGATCTCGGCACGCGTCGATTCGATCTGACGGTGACAGTCCTGCGCTGAGGGGCCGATCGCGCTGATCCGCAGCGAGATCGTCGCCGAGCTGACCGTGATGCCGACGCGTGGCACGTGGTCGCGGGCGATCATCTCGCCCAATCGCTGCTCCATGTCGCTTTCGCCGACGCCGAAGAACTTCATCACGTGATGTTCGATGTGACGCCGCGCGCCGCCGCTTTCCAAGATCCGCGGCGCGACGGTCTCGTCGAACATGCGTTTCATTTCCGCCGGTACCCCCGGCAACGCGAACAGGCGACTGCCCGAACCATCGGGCCGGTCGAACGTGACGTCGACACCGGGAGCCGTGCCCTGGGGATTGAAAATCTCCAAGCTGCCCACCGGAAACATCGCTTGGACTTCGTTCCGCTCGGGCATCTCGCGATTGCGGCGGGCGAACAAGTGGTGGATGTGGTCCAACGCCGACTGCCGCAATTCCAGCGGTTGATCGACGACGTCCGCCAACGCTTGCCGCGTCAAGTCATCGCGCGTCGGCCCCAGACCGCCGGTGCACACCACCACATCGGCGCGCAGCGCGGCGGTGCGAAAGACGTCGATGTTGTGCTGCAGCGTGTCACCGACGGTGCTGTGGAACGTGACTTCAATCCCCAGCTCTCCCAGACGTCGGCTGAGCCATTGGGCGTTGGTGTCCAGCCGGGCGCCGCTGGTCATTTCGTCGCCGATCGAAACGACTTCGGCGGTGAGTGTATCTTGTTGCATCGAGACGGGTTGATCGCGTCGTGAGAGGTTCCGGGGACAGGTTGCAGCAGCCGGCCAGGACAGGTCCGGGCCGATGATTAACGCACCAATGCCAATGCCGCCGACGGCTGTCGCTCGGTCAGCAGGATCGAAAGTCGCTTGCCGTTGTCCGCGACCGGTTTTCCCAGCACGACGATGCGGTGTTGGTAATCGACATGCCGATCAAACAGCAGCCGCGTTTGAATCGATGTCGGTGGCCTGCCGTCTTCGCAAACGACTTCGAAGAACCACCAGACGTGGCCGCCGTCTGGTTTGCGACCGACCCAGCGGATCGGGCGCCCGCGGAGTTTGTCAGGCTTGGGTTTGACGGGCCCGGATTCGGGAGGCCCGGGTTTGCGGGGCCCGGTTTCGGCTCGTTCGCCTCGACCGATTTGGGGATCAAAGAACAATTTGGAACGCAGGTAGTTGGCCCGCCAATCGTCGTCGGCAGTGTCGTCGTCGGCAGTGTCGGCTTGGATCGTCCTGGCCATCCATTGTTCATCCAGCACATCGATCCGCAACGCGACTTCGACTCGGCGCGTTTCCGCATTCCACTCGAGTTCACAAACGGTCTCGTGGACCGGGTGCATCAACAGCGCGGACCAGAAGGCCACGATCACGGAGGTCATGTTGGTCATTTTCCTTTCGCCGGTGCGGGCTCGGTTTGCTCGTCCGAGGAATCCTCCTCCGCCTCTTGCTGCGGATCCTCTTTTTGATCATTGACGGCTTTCTGCATCGGGTTCTTTTTCTTTTCGTCCTTGAACAACTTGAAACGACTGGGCACCATTTTTTCGGGCCAGTGGTTGTTGCCTTCATCGACGTCCGCGGTCTGGCGTTTCGGATCGAGTTCCAAGCGGACGATTTCTTTGTCGGTGACGATCAACTTGCTGACGCGTTTGCTGTTGCGTCGCCAGATCTGGGCCGGGAACGTCATCATTTCGCTGGTGTTGTCGGCGTAGTGAACGCGGATCAAGATCGGCATCACCAAACCGCCCACGTTGCGGAAATCGACGACGTAGAAATTGGTGGTTCGGCGCAGGATCGCCCGCTCTCGGCTGCTCAACCCGTCCAAGAATTTTTGAAACGACTTGCGATCTTCCTCTTCGACTTTTAATTCGTCGTACTCGGGGCTGTTGTAGAAATCTTTCAGTCCCGGTTGCCAATCGATTCGCCGCCGCATGCCCTGATTGCGATCCTCGGTGATCGTGTCTTCTTCACGGTCCTTTTCCTGCCGCGTTCGTTCGGCTTGTTCATCCGGATCGCCCGAGTCAATTTTGTACAACTGGATGCCGTCGATGGCGATGTCGACGTGGTCGGTTCCGTAGAACCAGCCCCGCCAGAACCAATCCAGATCGATGCCCGAAGCGTCTTCCATCGTGCGGAAAAAATCACTGGGGGTGGGGCGTTTGAATTTCCAACGCCGTGAGTACTCGCGAAAGGCAAAATCAAAGGATTCGCGGCCGAGGATGGTTTCGCGAAGGATGTTCAGTGCGGTGGCGGGTTTGGCATAGGCGTTGTTCCCGAATTGCAGGATCTCTTCGCTGCCCGTCATGATCGGCCGCTGGTTGTTGCCCCGCATGTAGCCGGTGATCTTCTCCGGGTCGCCGCGCCGGGACGGGTAGTCTGCTTCCCATTCCTGTTCAGCCAGGTACTGCAGGAACGTGTTGAGCCCTTCGTCCATCCAGGTCCACTGTCGCTCGTCGCTGTTGACGATCATCGGAAAGAAGTTGTGACCGACCTCGTGAATGACGACCGAGATCAAACCGTACTTGGTTGCCTTGCTGTAGGTTCCGTCGTCTTCCGGGCGCGGCCCGTTGAAACAGATCATCGGGTACTCCATGCCATAGACCGGACCGTTGACGCTGATCGCGACCGGGTACGGGTATTCAAAGGAGTAGCGACCGTAGACTTCCAACGTGTGCGCGATCGCCTCGGTCGAATACTGGCTCCACAACGGTTCGGCTTCGTTGGGGTAATAGGACATCGCCATCACGGTTTGCGAGCCGACTTGGACCCCCAACGCATCCCAGATGAATTTCCGACTGGCGGCAAAGGCAAAGTCGCGCACGTTGGTCGCGTCAAACTCCCAGGTCTTCGTCGTTTCCGTTCTCACGCTTTCGTTGGTCTTGGCTTCCTCCGGCGTGATGATGAACACCGGCGTCTGGGCCTGTTCGGCCCTCGCCAACCGCTGCTTCCACCGATCGGTCAGCACCTGGTCCGGGTTTTGCAAGGTTCCGGTGGATGCGACGACCATCTCCGACGGGACGGTGATCCGGACCCGGTAATTGCCCAGTTCCAGCGTGAACTCGCCGCGGCCCAAAAACGATTTGTGTTGCCAGGCGCCGAAATCCGTGTAGGCGGCAACACGGGGAAACCACTGTGCGATTTCGTAGATGTAGTTCTTGTCGTCCTCGAAGTACTCCTTGCCGCCACGGGCGCGAATGACTTTCGCATCGACAATCTTGTACGAGTACTCGATCGCGACGTCGGACTGTTCGCCCGGTGCGATCGGCGTCGCCAGATCGATCCGCAGCATCGTGCCGATGTCCGTATGGCGGAGCGGTTTGCCCGTACCGTCGGTCACCGAGGTGATCCGGTACCCGCCGTCAAAGCGACGGCTGGCCAAAATGGATTTCATCGCGCCGAACGAGATCCGCGGTGACAAGGACGGCGCCGTCGTGGTTTCCAAGGCGTCCGATCCCTGGCGGAATCGATTCTGGTCCAGCTGGATCCAGAGATACGGCAGCGTGTGGGGCGATTGGTTGTGATAGCGAATCTTCACCACGCCGCTGATCTGCTGTTGGTCGTCGTCCAGCGTGACATCGATTTCGTAGTCGGCACGCTGTTGCCAGTAGGCCGGGCCGGGAGCACCCGAGGCGATGCGCGTCGCGCCCGGCGTCGGCCACCAAGGGTCTAACTGGGCGAAGGGATCATGCGGATCGGAGTGCTTTCGGTTGGCCGATTCCGGGGATTGGGCTGCCAGCTGTTCGGTGCCGACGCCCGGCACGACCGTCAGCAGCGATAACACCAACAGCAACGCGGTCAAACGGGGCGCGAACAAGAGGTTTTCACAGGTGACCGGAATCACGATAGACGGACTCGCTTTGCAGTTTCGGACGGGGAGCAGACGACAAATGCCAACTCTTCTAATACTCACGTTTTCGATGTCTGTCATTCGGCTTGTCAGTTGACGTGTTTTCTAGTGACGTGTTTTCTAGGCCTGGAGGTCCGGCACAGTGTCTGCCGGTGGCGTGAGCCCAATGCCATCTACTTTGACGCCAAGCGGGGTGATTTTTGTTAGCGGTAGGGGCGAGCCCTCCGGTCTTTCACGGTGTTTTTGAAGCGCGACCGGACGGCTCGCGCCGTTCCGCTAACACCTTTAGTGCCAAAGTAGATGGCATTGAACGTGAGCCACCGGGAGTGATACCTTTCCATTGAGCCAATCATAATTCGGCAGATTGCGGTCTGTCGACGCTACGGCTCCTGTGCGATGTCCTCCGCCCATAGGTCGGGTTTTTCGCGAATAAATCGCTCCATCAGGGCAATGCAGCCCGGATCATTGGCGATCACGACTTCGACGCCGTGTTCGCGCAAGAAGGCTTCGTTGCCGCCGAAGTTTTGGTTTTCCCCGATCACGACACGCGGGATGCCGAATTGGACGATCGCCCCGCTACACATCATGCAGGGGCTGAGCGACGTGTAGAGCGTCGTGTCGCGGTAGGTCGATTGACGCCCGGCCTTGCGCAACGCATCCATTTCGCCGTGCGCGATCGGATCGCCTTGTTGCACCCGTTGGTTTCGCCCACTGGCCAGAACCTCGTCCCCCCGCGCGAGCAGTGATCCGATCGGACAGCCCCCTTCGTTGAACCCGGCCACGGCTTCCTCGTAGGCTCGTCGCAGCAGATAGTGATCCGTTTGGTTCAGCATAAAAAGACTCGGGGGATGGCGCCGTTCATTCCGTGGCGTGTTGCCGTTATCCTGATGACGGTCGCCCCGGATGGGCAACGCGGTGTCGCATGCTCACGGGCCTTTTTTCATCGGCCTGCGGCCGGTTTCCAAGGGCCTGTGGCCGGGAAGACACGCACGACCGTTCATTCCTCCGTCATGTTAGCACATTGAACATCAACGATTCAGATCCACTCCGCCATTGCGAACGTCAGATCGGCTATTGCACGAATGTTCATGCGGGCATCGATTTGACCTCGATCCGAGCGAATCTTCAGGAGTACGCGGTCCCGGTCCAGCAACAACTTTCCCAAACACACGGTTTGGATGCGTTGGGCGTCGGTCTGTGGATCCCCGACCAAGCTTCGCGTGAATTGGCCGCCGGTCAACTGGACGTCTTTCGTGGATTTCTCGATGCCAACCGATTGCAGCCCTACACCATCAATGGGTTTCCGTTCGCGAATTTCCATGGTGATCACGTCAAGCAGCGCGTCTACCTGCCGACGTGGGCCGATCCAGAGCGGTTGCAGTACACGCAGCGGCTGGCCACGATCCTGTCGCGGTTGCTTCACGACGATCAACCGCTGGGATCGATCAGTACGCTGCCGATCGGCTGGCCCGACAACCCGTTTGCAGGCGATCGCTCCGGTCACGAGGACGTGGAAATTGCCGGCGGCCAGCTGCGTGAGCTGGCGGCGTTTTTGGGGCGGCTCGAGGACCAGACCGGGAAACGGATCGTGGTCGCGATCGAACCGGAGCCCGGCTGCGTGATCGACACGATCGGTGATCTGATCGGTTTCTTCGACGCGCATTTACCCGATCCGATGCACCGGCGTTATCTGACGGTCTGTCACGACATCTGTCACAGCGCCGTGATGAACGAACCGCAACGTTCCGTCGTGACGGCCTATCGCGATGCCGGGATCACCATCGGCAAGGTCCAGGTCAGCAGCGCGATCGTGGCCGACTGGGAATCGATCGCCGCCGGTGAGGTTGCGGCGACGCTGGAGCAGCTGGGCGCCTTCGCCGAAGACCGGTACTTGCATCAGACGGGCCAGGTCGGACGCGACGGCTCGTTCCAATTGGCCGATGACTTACCGGCACTGCTGCAGCAAACTCGTCCGGATGACCTGGAACAGATCCTCCGCTGGGTGATCCATTTTCACGTCCCGATTTTCTTGGAACGTTTCGGCCAATTGACCACCAGCCGCGACGCGGTGATCGAGTGTTTGACGGCACTCGATGATGAAGCGATCGACGTCGATTTCACCGGTCACCTGGAAGTCGAGACGTATGCCTGGACTGTGTTACCCGAAGCGATGCGGCGCCGCGGGCTGGCCGAAGACATCGCCGGCGAACTGCAGTGGTTGATCGACCAATTGGGGTGACGGCCAGTGGGACAGGCTTCCAGCCTGTCGAGCCGACTTGTTCTCGGGCTCCGCCTGGGCTGTGCAGAATTGGTTGTTGCTGCCGGTCCGAATTTTAGACGGAAACCTTTCCGCAGCATTTGCCCAACGGGCATCCACAACATAGCCTGGGGTCAGGGAACGAGCGCAGCGGAGTGACCGCCACCCCAGGGAAGGAGAGCTCTACCCGCGCTCTCCCCTTTTCGATCGGCCGGCGGCTCTGCCGCCGGCCGATCGAAAAGGGGAGGGTTTTCGGTGGATCGTGGACCTGGGGTTACGCCCGGATTCGCTGGGGCTCATCCGGGCTCACCCCAGGCTATGTTGTTGATCGCCTTTGGCGAACCGAGCCGAGTGATCCTTGATCCACCACGGAACAATAAGTGGGATAGGCTTCCAGCCTGTCATGGCGAAAACGACAGGCTGGAAGCCTATCCCACAATCAATCCCCGCCACTTATTCTTCCGACGGTCCGAGCCACTGCACCCCTCGTTCCAAGGCGGAGCCTTGGAACGAGGGGTGTTCGAGGGGTGTTCAGCTGTCGGTGCAGGTTTCCAGGAACCGAGCCAGCCGGTGGAAATCGCTGCCGGGTTCGATGAAGCGGACTTTCGTGACCAGCGTTTGGGGATCGACCAGCTTGTTGAACGGCACGTAGTGCAGATCCAGCTGGCCGGAGACCGAGACCATCACGCCGTTGAGTTTCTCTTCCACGAGGGCGCGGTACGCACCGACGCCGAGTTGCGAGCCCAGCATCACATCGTAGGCGTGCGGCGGCGCGCAACGCGCTTCATAGCCGAGTTGCAGCCCGTTGACCTTGCGTGTTTTACCGGTTCGCGCCGTGTAGGCTTTGGCGAGCAGTCCGCTCAGCAATGCGCCCAGATTGATCGCGGAGATATTGATGTGGCCGTGGTCATCACGGGAAACCCCTTCCAGGTATTTCGCCGGCAGGAACTCTGCCAACCCTTCGGCGACGACGATGGTCCCGTACTCACGGCCTTCGCGCTCGCGGGCAACCATCATGTCGACCATCTTGTCGATCACCTTGTCCAGCACCATGATCTTGCGTGGCTTGCCGGTTTCCGGATCCACCTCTTCGGCCGCCAACTCGCCGGCGATGTCTTCGACGCTCATCACCAAACTGCCTTCACCGGCGATCGCGGCGCCATAGGCCAACCATCCGGCGCTGCGTCCCATCGCTTCGCACAGGAAGTACGCCTTTCCGGCCGCGGCGTCGTAATTCAAGTTGCGAATCTCTTCGGCCAGCGTTTCCACGGCGGTGAAGAACCCGAACGTGAAATCGATTCCGCTGTAGTCGTTGTCGATCGTCTTGGGCAGGTGGATGACCGGGAAACGGCGGGCGTCCCCGGGCAGGTTGTCCTGGAACATTTTTAATTTGTTGGCCGTCTTCAGCGTGTCGTCACCGCCGATCGAAATCAACGCGTCGATTTCGAGTGAACACAGGCCTTCGTAGACGCGTCGCAGCGGCGCGACCAGCTCGGGGTCTTTCAGGTGCTCGGGGCTGCTGACATGTTTTCCGGGGTTCGTGCGGGCGGTCCCGATCATGATGCCGCGACTGCTGCGGGCGTGGGTCAGCGATTCGTGGCTGAACCGCAAGTAGTCGACGCCTTCTTGCAGCGGGCCCGCGGCCGTGTAGTCGGCCAGGCGGCTGTAGCCGTGCTTGATCCCGAAAACCTGCGAGCCTTCTTCCAGGAATGAAAACGCTGCCGTCGAAATCACCGCGTTGGCAGCCGGTGCGGGGCCTCCGGCAAACAGAATGGCAACGCGCTTGATATCCAGGGTGTGATGGTCTGGCATGGTGTTCATTACTCGACAGGGAATGGAGGGTTGTTGCTATACAAAAGAGGCCGACGCAGATTCCATGGATGGGGCGGTTCGGACCGTCGAAGCGGGATTGCAGCGGGAAGTCGTCGGGTAGATTTTAGAGATGCCGCGATCAACGCCAAGGTGTTGTGGCGATTCGGTGGTTTTCGGCACGACAAACTCGGGGTTGAGGGACGGAAAAGTCACCCAGATTACCGCGTTTGAGCCGCCCGGTCCCTTTCCCGAGCTGGATTCTCAACGATTGGCGCGTAAAACACGAAGAATCGGCGAACAAAAAAGATCCTGCCCAAAATACCGTGCCCCAGCCGATTCGGCTTCTTCGTTGCCGGTCCGCGCTAAAAGCTTGCAGTCCGGCGCGGGATCAATCAAGATCTCCCCTGCCTCGATCACGTCGACCTGCCGATCCGGCCGGGCCGATGGCGTGACGCGGTCTCCTTCTCTTTCGCACGGTTGGCACGATCCGGATACTCACGATGACTTGGCACACTCCATCTGGCGACCGGTTTCTGGTTGGTGAGGAGGCGGAGTTGGTGCGTGACTCGCTCGCAACCATGGTCCAGGAACTGGCCAGTTGTCGCGAGACCGAGGAACAGCCCTGGGAGTACGGCGTCACCTTGTTCGACGAATTGACCTGGCAACAACAACTCGCCGTGCTGGATTTATTGGCCACCAATCTGTTGCAGGAAACCGACCAGACGCTTGAATTAAGCGGCATCAACGAAGCGGCCGTCGCTGCGGTCTATCAAAATATCGTCCAGCAAATCGAACTCGAGATCGAGTTGCATCCGGTTTCGCCGGAAGCGTACCGCTGCCGCTGGCGACAAGCCGCATTGGACGCCTTTCTGGAAAACGAAGACGACGAGGTGCTGCTTCAGGAAGAGGTCTCGCAGGATGCCGACCGAGAATCGGTCTTTGACCTCGACGTGGAGTCGTTGGAGGTGGATCGTTGGAGCGGGTTGGTCGAAATGCTGGCCGATCGCGTCCTCTGGGACCGCGATTTTGAAATGGTCAATGTGATGATCGATGCGCCGCCCGAACGCGCCGCCGCGATGCGTGCCGCCCTCGGCATCCACTCCGGCTATTACACGGCCATCGCCCCCGACCCGACCGACCGTCAAGTGGACTCGCTGTTTGAGTCACTCGAACAGCTGACCCGGGCGAAGCCGAGGTAGCCGTGGGGGAAGCTTCCAGCTTGCCGTCCGGTGCCGCGTGAAAGACCGGAGGGCTTGCGCCCTGCCGCTAACGAACAACTGAAAGTGTTAGCGGAACGGCGCGAGCGGGCTGTCGATTGAGTCGGGATCTGCTGAGTCAATGGTGAGCCGCTGGCCGTAAGGCCTCGGGCAGCGTCGCAGTGCCCGGCCGCTTACGCGTCGCGGCTCACAAAAACGACAGCCCGCGAGCCGTCCGGTTTCAGTGTGAAAGACCGGAGGGCTTGCGCCCTGCCGCTAACGAATACATCCCGCTTGGTGGGAGGCGGCTGCCGTCTGGCGACGGCAGGGGACGCAAGCTGGAAGCTTACGCCACTTCGCAAGCTGGAAGCTTACGCCACTATTTGATGGCGATGATGTAGCAGATCCAACTCGGGTCGCTGTCGGCGGCCCCACAGCGATACCATCCGCCATCGAGTTCCGGGTCTTCTTCGTTCTCGCGTTCCCAATAGACGTGGCTTTCGCGGAATCCGGCTTCGGCCAGCATCTCGCGGACTTCGGGGATCGTCCAGAACCGCCAATGGTATTCAAAGGCCCGTTTCAGCTTGCTGCCGTCGGGGAACTTGAAAGAGATGGAAAAACTCGCGTCGGCGGTGATCGGGTTAAAGGATTCCTGTTTCCAGTGATAGTCGAACCCTTTCTTCCCCTTCTTGATCGTCCGCTTGTCGGTGTGGTCTTCGTTAAAGCATTCGCCGCCGCCCATCATGTCCATGACCATGATGCCCTGGTCGTTCAGATGGGAGCGAGCGATCTTGAAGTACTCGACGACTTCGGGACGGGTCTTGAAGATCCAAAACGAGAAATTTTGCGCGGCCAGCACATCGACCGGCTCGGTATTGCCGGCGCGAACGTCCTGTTCGAGCAACGTGACGCGTTTCTGCTGAGCCGGTTTCAGTTTGGTCAGATTGTGATCGCGGCCCCACTGCAGTGTTTCGCTGCACAGGTCCACGCCGACCGCGGTGCGGCGGGGGCTCGACGCGACCCACTTGCAGCACACCGCGAAGGTGCCGCAAAAATCTTCTCGAAGCGTCAGGGGTTTGCGTTTGTAGGCCTCGCGATAGGCTTGTTCAAAGAATTCGACCTCGTGTTCGGGGGTTTGAACCGACTGTTGGTAGAGGTCGAACTTGTCCGCCGTCGCCGCCATCGTGGTCGACGACTTGGATTTCGATTTTGCCATGTTGTGAATTCAATGGTGGAGTTATCGCCGCGCCAGTCGACGCGAGATCGCCTTGGTCGGCAGCGGCATGATCTCGGCCGGTCCGCTGGGGTTGAACAGCGCGTCGTCTCGGGTCTGTTCGTCTTCGGGTTGTTCATAGGTGACCAGGTAGGCACCGATGATGTCGCCGCCTTTCTCGTAGACCGGCGGCCAGAACTCTTCGCCGCGAATCGCCAACGTCCTGGCCAGCAACCGCGTCGCGCGTCCGGAGAATCCGCTGAGCACCATATCGAGTCGACCGAGCGCTTCACGGTAAATGTAGAACACCATTGCGGTGTCCTTGTTCTTGCCGCCGGCAAATTCCCAGGTTCCGTCATCTTTTTCGTAGTAGAAACCCGGTTCCGGCGCGTCTTCGTTCTTGCTCAACCGCGTGCCCGCCGAAGCGCTGTCGGGTTTGGGGTCGGAATCTCGATAGCGCAGAAAGAACGGGCAGGAACGCGCCGAGACGTCATCGACGTCGTCTTCGGTCACAAACGGCGTGCAACCGAACACGTCGGAGAACAGCAGTTCGACGACCGGGTTGCTCTTGATGCTGCCGATGCAGATCATGCCGCGATCGCCGGTCGCATCGACAAAGCCGTCGAACACTTCGTCGGCCCGCTGCCGCACGTCGGTCGGATCGACCTGTCCCGGGCTCCAGACCAGCGTCTGCTGGAATCGATCGGGCATCGGGACCTCGCGTCCGGATCCTTCGTCGCCGTCTTGATCCTTGTGCTTGGCGACGCCGCCGAGCGTCGACACGCCGCTGAGGACTTCGCCGACCAGAACCGAATCGCTGGCGACCACCGAAGCTCCTTCGGGAGTCGCGTTGGTATCGGTCGCCCGGACCCCCACGATGATTTCAATTTCGCTGCGCCGCGCAATCAGCTCCCAAAAGTTTTCCGGATTGACCGCAAACAGCGCTCCGGGCAACTGATCCGCCGTCGCATGGCCCTGGTCGATCAAGTAGTCGCACAGCCGCGACAGGGCATCCAGCGGAATGTACTTGGCCTCGTTCTTCAAAAGCGATGCGACTTGGTGACGGTCTAAACCCGTGTGTTCCACAATCGATTTGATGGTCCCCGGACGTTTGCGACGATCCGGGGTGTGGCCCAACAGTTCAGCCAAGCGAAATGCGTATCTCATAGTCGCGTCTATTTCGAGAGGTTTCAGTGAAAAGGTGGTCGGGCGAACCGCTCGACCGGTGAATTCATAGTGGGGGACATTCTCACCTCCGGTGGCCAAGCCCCCCGCCCAGCTTGACGAGACATGAGCCTCGTGCTGCTGCGAACAGGCCCGTTAGTTTCGTCGATCGCCGAAGGCCCGGCTACCCCACAAAAATCGGGACACCAAGTAAGCCGCGATCCCGATCCCAAGGGTGCCCAATCCCACCGTCGCTTGCAATGGAACCCGAATCGCCGTCAGTGTCGCGATCCCCAGTGTTCCCAAAACATAGATGATCGGCACCCACGGGTACCCCCAAACCCGAACCGGGTGCACGCCGTGGTTGCGAAACAGGAAAACCAGCGATCCGCACAGGGCCGCGCAAATCGACAAGGTGAACCCCAAATAGTCCAGTTGTTCACGAAGCGTGCTGATGCAAATCACCACGATCGCCAAACCGGCTTGGATCCAGATCGTCGGCAGCGATTCGACCGGCCCGGCAACCCGCTGGGCACCGGAATTCCCGCCGCCGCGACCGCTCAACCAGCGTGGCAACAGGCGATCGGCCGCCATCTTTTGATAAACCCTGGGGCCGGTCTGCATCAGCGCCAACACGGATGTCCCCAGCCCCACAAGGATCGCAAGCCTCACCAAGGGACCGACCCAAGACCCCCAATCCGATCCGCGGGATTGAATCTGCCGACCGACCGATTCGGCCGCCAAGGTCGCCACGTTGGGCTGCCCGGCCACCTCGGCCGCCGGCGGGGCGTAGACGAAAATAATGTTCAACAACAGATACAGCACCGCCACCCCCACCGTGCCAAACAGCATCGCACGCGGCACGTTCCGCGTCGGTTGGTCGATCTCGTCGGTCAAATAGACCGCGGCGTTGAACCCGCTGTAGCTGAGTGAAATCCACGTCAATGCGTTGGCGAACACCAACGCAAACGCCCAGCCGCCGCCGGGCGTCGCAGCTCCTGCCTCGGTCGCAGCCCCTGCCTCGGTCGCAGTCCCTGCCTCGGTCGCAGCCCCTGCCTCGGTCGCAGCGGCGACGGTCGTCCCCTGCCATGTCGAAAGCGTGCTGTAGGCGATCAGCACGAACAGCCCGATCAACACCAGTTTGGCGATCACCACGCCATTTTGAATGTGCGTCCCACGCTTGAGCCCCAGACTGTGCACGATCGCCGCGAGCAACACCAAAGCGATCGCGATCGATCGATCGGGCAGTCCGTCCAGCGATTCCAGCCCCGCCCCGCGGGCGAACGATTCGAACGTCGTCGCGGCAAAGGCCATCGCACCGGTGAATCCGGCCAACAGCGAAACCCATCCGGCCATCATGCCGGCCGCGGGATGGATCGCGCGGGCCAGAAACAGGTATTCCCCACCCGATTCGGTGAACTGCTGGGCGAGTGCCCCGTAACACAGCGCGCCACAAATTGCGATCACCCCGCCGATCGCCCAAGCCGCGATCACAGAATGCGGCGTGCCCAAGTCACCCAGCGTGAATCCACTGGTCGTGTAAACCCCGGCGCCGATCATGCTGGCCGCCACGACAGCCGCCGCCGAGGGCGCGTTCATTTTGGGATGCGACAAGGACTGGCTCCAGTTTGGGACGACCGATTTTCCAAGTACGACGGCCCTTCCGGGCCGTCGCGAGCTTCTTCTTCGACGACTTCAAAAGGACGCCGTACCGCTAAAACGTTGACAGGCTAGAAGCCCCTCCCACTCGATTACGCCAACACCTGGTGGACGACGTCGCCGCCTTCGACTCCGGTCAGACGTTGATCGAGGCCCTTGAAGGCGTAGGTGAATCGGTCCGAGTCGATTCCCATCAGGTGCAAGATCGTGGCATTCAAATCACGAATGTGGACGGGATTCTCGGTCACGTTGTAACTGAATTCATCGGTCGCGCCGTGGACCACGCCGCGGCGGATCCCCGCCCCGGCCAGCCACACGGAGAAACACTTGGGGTGGTGGTCCCGGCCGTAATTGGTCTTCGTCAAGCTTCCCTGACAGTACATCGTTCGCCCAAATTCGCCGCCCCAAACCACCAGCGTGTCATCGATCATGCCGCGTTGGCTCAGGTCCTGCAACAGTGCCGAACAAGGGCGATCGATGTCTTTGCACTGATTCGGCAAGTCCTTGGGCAGGTTGCCGTGTTGGTCCCAACCGCGATGAAAGATCTGGGTGAAACGCACGCCGCGTTCCGCCATTCGGCGCGCCATCAAACAACAATTGGCAAACGTTCCCGGCGTGGTCACATCGTCGCCGTACATGTCCAAGATGTACTGCGGTTCGTCGTTGATGTTGGCCAGATCCGGCACACTGGTCTGCATCCGGAACGCCATCTCGTACTGCGCGATTCGGGCATCGGTCTCCGGATCGCCGATCGATTCGGCGGTGACACGGTTCAATCGCGCCAAGGAGTCCAGCATTTCGCGACGCAGTTTCGAATCGACGCCCTTGGGGTTGGACAAATACAAGACGGGATCCCCCGCGCTGCGCAGCGCCACGCCTTGATACTTGCTGGGCAAAAAACCGCTTCCCCAAAGACGGTTGTAGAGCGCCTGGGCCTCCTTCCGTCCGGTCCACGATGCGGTCATCACCAGGAAGTCGGGTAGGTTTTCGTTTTCGGTCCCCAGTCCATAGCTGAGCCAAGACCCCAAACTGGCTTTGCCAGGCAATTGGTCACCGGTGCAAATGTAGGTAATCGCGGGGTCATGATTGATCGCTTCGGTGTGCATCGATTTGATCAACGCGATTTCGTCGACGTGTTTTGCCGTGTGTGGCAACAGCTCGCTGACCATCGTTCCGTTTTCACCGTGTGGCGAAAAATCATAGATGCTCGGCGCGATCGGAAATCGAGCTTGCCCGCTGGTCATCGTCGTCAACCGTTGACCCTGGCGGATCGAATCCGGCAGATCCTTGTCGAACCAGTCGGCCATGCTCGGCTTGTGGTCCCACAGATCCATCTGGCTGGGGGCTCCCGACATGAACAGATAGATCGCCCGCTTGGCTTGGGGTTCGTGGTGCGGCAATTGGGGCAGCCCGCCCTTGGCCGTCGGTGACCGATAATCCGACACCTTGGGTGCCGCATCGGCGCGGGTGTCCAGCGATGCCAGCGCTGCGGCACCCAACCCCGCCGCGGATTGCGAGAACAGCGAACGGCGATTCAAGCGGATCATTCGTTCTTTAGCATTCATCGTTCACTTCTCTTACTTGCTGACCACTTCGTCTAAATTCAACAGCGTGCTGGCGATCATCATCCAGGCCGCATGCTCACTCGGTTCGATCTTGTCGAACTCGATTTCGTCGACCGACAACAGATCCGCCGCAGCGGCCGCATCGTCGGCATAGTGTTTTTGCACCTTGTCCAGCAAGGAAACCAACTCGTCCACTTCCGCGGTGACGGGGTTTCGAGCGGTCACGGTTTCGAACAACCAAGCCAATTTGTCCGAGGGATCTTCCCGATCACACTCGACATGGGCGCGGACCGCCAAGTGCTTCGCCGCCTGCAAGTATTGATGCTCGTTCATCAGCAACAAGGCTTGCAGCGGCGTGTTGGTGCGTTCGCGTCGCGCCGTACACGACTCGCGACTGGGGGCGTCGAAGGTCGACATCTGCGGCGGGGCGCTGGTGCGTTTCCAGAAAATGTAAACGCTGCGACGAAGCTGTTTTTCCAAATCAACGTCGGCTTTGAAATTCGCCGTGTTGCTTCGCGTGTAGCCGACGGCGTACCACAGACCCGACGGTTGGGGCGGCTTGACGCTCGGGCCGCCCAGCCGCGGGTTCAATAACCCCGCCAAGGCCAACGCTTGATCACGAAGCACTTCGGCGTCCAAGCGGTGTCGTGGGCCGCGTGCCAGGAACCGGTTTTCGGGGTCGATCGCAAGGTTCTCCGGACTGACCGTGGCGTCTCGGCGATAGGCGCGACTGGTCACCATCAACTTGATCAATCGCTTGACGTCCCAACCGCTCTCGACGAATTCGACCGCCAGCCAATCGAGCAGTTTGGGATGACTGGGCGGCTGGCCCTGGCTGCCAAAATCTTCGCTGGATTTGACCAATCCGCTGCCGAAGATCGATTGCCAAAAACGATTCACCGCGACACGCGACGTCAGCGGATGCTCGGGCGCGACCAACCACTTGGCCAAACCCAATCGGTCACGCGGCAGGTCGTCGGCCATCGGCGGCAGAAACTCGGGGACACGTCGAGCAACGGTTTCGCCCGGCTGATCATACTGCCCGCGGACCAGAAGCTTGGCTTCACGTGGCTGGTCAAGCTCCTTCCAAACCAAGGTCGTCGCGATCTGGCCTTCCAGCTTGTCTTTCGCCGCTTCGGCGCCCTTGACCAAGTCTTGCAACACCAACCAATCCGGGTGCGTGCACTGGACTTCGCGATAATAGGCTCGCAGCGATGCCGCTTGTTCCGGTGTCCGTTCACTCGGTTTCTGAGATGCCAGTTCCACGATGCCCTGCGGCAGCGGGATCGCCCCGGACCGATAGGCATAGGCGAACTGAGCGGTGCGACGGAGCGAAACGGTTTTGATGTACAAGTCGTTGTGCCCTTTCTTCAGCTCCAACGTGTACGTCTTGCCCAGCGGGTTGATCGGACCGTCGCGTTCGGACAGGGCGATTCGCTTCTTGTTCAAGAACACGACGTGACTGTCGCTGGTCCCCAACAGCAGATCGATCGACTGTTTTTTGGGTGAGCTCAATGATTGGTGGATCAGGTTGACTGCGACGCGCTCGCCGGCAACGGGCAACGTGTGAATCGCAACCGGCGTCCAATCGTTTCGCAATTCCCAAGCGTAAGTTTTGTCTTCGTACTTGAACGTCTCGTCGGCGCTGAAGGCCCCTTGTTGGGAACCGAAGCTGCGGTAGATGCCCGGGTTGGAGCTTTCCACGGGGAATGGGCCGACGCTGTGGAGATCACCGACGATGATTTGGTCCTTGATCGGCACCGAGATCGCGGCTTCGGACAGCTGAAAGCGAACGGCATAAAACTGATGCTTGGCGAACTGCGACAGGTATTCCAGGCGAATCCGGATCTGGTCGTGACCCTGTTCGATCCGCTCGGTCAGGTCGGGGATGGCGAACGACGCGTGACGGCCACCGGTTTGTTGATGCCCGGCGATCGCCCAACCCTCGGTCGCATGTCTTTTTCCGTCGATCGCCAAGCCGACTGCGAAATTGCCATCTTGCTGCTCGATGTTCGCCAATGCCGCGCGAATCGGAAGCGGTTCCCACCCCTCGTCTTCGCCCGCCGAACTCGGACGTGTTTCAATCTCGATTTCGGTCAGCACGGCGTTGCCGTTGGGCGAAACCCCCGCGCGATCCGTCTTGGGATCGGGCGACACTTCCAACTGCAGCGATTGCCAATGCCCGCCGGCCAATGAAGCTGCCAACGGGGCGGTGATGGTTTGCACGTCGCGATCGGCAATCTTCTCTCCGACGCGAACGTTTCCGTCGGCTTCGATCACCAGGTCGGTGCCGTGCTTGGAATCCACTTCACTCGGGGACAGCAATTCGGTTCGCGGGGAAAGTTCGGCGTCATCCGTCCCGCTCAAACCGGCTTCCCAGATTCGCTGGGCGGCATCGACCGATTCGATCGGCTCACGCATTTCACGCCGCAGTTCTGCGATCTGTTGATCGAGCGCGGCCAGTTCCGCGGACTGTTCTTGACTCGGCACACGGACCACGGGCGCCGGATCCTTCTTGTTTTCGTCGAGCGCTCGGCCGTCCAGGCTGTTGAAAAACGCGAACAGCGAGTAGTACTCTTTCTGTGAAATCGGATCGAACTTGTGATCGTGACAGACCGCGCACTGCGTGGTCATTCCCAGGAAGACGGTTCCGAACGCATCGGTCCGGTCGATCACGTTGCGGGCGAACACCTCATCATAAATCGATCCGCCTTCGTTGGTCGTGACGTTCAATCGGTTGAATCCGCTGGCGATCTTTTGCGAGAGCGTCGCATCGGGCAGCAAGTCGCCGGCCAGTTGTTCGGTGACAAACCGATCGAACGGCATGTTTTGATTGAATGCATCGATGACCCAATCGCGATACGGCCACATTTCGCGATAGTTGTCCAAATGCAATCCGTGGGTATCGGCGTAGCGGACCAGATCCAACCAATAGCGTCCGAGATGTTGACCAAAGGCGGGGGAGGCGAGCAGTTCGTCGACCAATCGTTCAATGTCCAATTTGCCGGCGGCGAGACGATCGATCTGTTCACGCGTCGGCGGCAATCCCGTCAGATCCAAACACAGTCGTCGCATCAACGTCGCATCATCGGCAGCGGTGCCCAGCGTCAATCCTTTTTGAATCGCTTTGGCGTCGATGAAGTGATCGATCGGGTGCGTCGCCGTCGGGGGCAGATCGACTTTGACGGGGGGCTCGTACGCCCAATGGCCGCGATACTCCGCTCCGCCGGCCACCCAGGCTTCAAGCGTTTGCTTTTGTGCTTCGGTAAGGGGTTTATTGAACTCCGGCGGAGGCATCAAGACGTCGTCGTCATCGCTGCGCAGCCGCGCGATGAGTTCGCTTTCGTCGACCGCGCCGGCTTGGACCACCGACGCGATGCCGTCGGCGGTGTCCAATCTCAGATCTGCCTGGCGCTCCTGTTCATCGGGGCCGTGGCAGGCAAAACAGTGGTCCGACAGGATCGGGCGGACATCGCGAGAGAAATCGGCAGCGGAATCAGTTGGAGATTCGCCCCGCAACACCGTTGATCCCCAGGCGGCCAGAATCACGGTGGCGACAAAAATTCGAATCGGCATCGGTGGGACACAAGGCGGGAAGGGGAAGGGCTCGTCGAACGACACGGGCAGAAGTCATCGGTGACCGGTGCGTTGTCAACGATTGCGAAAGACCCGATGTTTCATCAGCCTATGCCATTCTAGGCTTCCATTGTAGTCGATCACTCCGGAATTGACGCCGCGGGATCATCGGTTTCGAAGCGCCGTCGTCAGCTCGATCAGATTTCTCGGATTCTGGCCCAGATCGCCCTTGCCCACACGTGATTGACTCGTCGCGTTGACGATCACGCCTGGGCGGGTGGGGGCTTGGCCGTCGGGATTCGCGGTGAGTTCCACGTCGATGTCGTCGACAAAACGCATCAGCGGCGTTGTGCGAGTCAATTTAATAGTCAGCCGATCATCACCCGCTTGGTCCTCGGACACCCAATCCCACTTGGAATTCGTTTCGGTCCATTGTCGAATCCGTTCCGCGGCGTCTTGGACCGTGCCGTCGAGTTGCACCGGCCGGAGCCCCGGGCGCGTGGCCGCCGGATCCAGGCGGGCTCGATTTTGGGTCCAATCACGTCCCCAGTCATCGACCCGCATCACCACCGAAACGATGATCGCCAGGGTGATTGCCAACGCGACGCCCAGAGTGATCCATCCGATCATTTTGCTTTTCCGCACCATGGTTTAGGGGTTCCATTGCCGCTTGATCGCTCGGACAATTCGCCACACGCTCCCACACTCGCACCCATTCCATTCCGTTATGGCTCATACGCCTTCGATGTTCCAATCCCAAGAAGATGACTTCTTGGAAGACGCCAAACCGTTGGCCGCACGGATGCGTCCGACGACGCTGAAAGAATACGTCGGCCAGCGGCACATTCTAGGGCCTGGGAAACTGCTGCGGCGGATGGTCGATGCCGGGCGATTGGGATCGATCATCTTGTCCGGGCCACCCGGAACGGGCAAGACGACGCTGGCCCATTTGCTGGCCAAGGAAACCGGCAGCCGCTGTCGCCGGTTGAGTGCGGTCACCGGAGGGGTCAAGGAGGTGCGTGAAGCGTTGGCTTGGGCCACCGACCTGGTCGCCAGCGGCGAGCCCCGGCCGGTGTTGTTTATCGACGAGATTCATCGTTTCAGCAAAAGCCAACAAGACGCGTTGCTGCCGGACGTCGAAGCCGGGATCGTGTCGCTGATCGGCGCAACGACCAGCAATCCGAATTTTGCCGTCAACGGGGCGTTGATCAGCCGCAGCCAGGTGTTCCAGTTGGAGACGCTCTCGCCGGCGGAGATCACCGAGTTGCTCACGCGGGCGCTGGCCGATCGCGAGCGCGGGCTGGCGGCAACGGGAGCCCGCGCCGACGACGAAGCGATCGCGTTCCTGGCTGACGTTTGCGAAGGCGACGCGCGGCGTGCGCTCACGGCACTCGAAATCGCGGTCTCCAGCTCGCCGCAAAACCCTCCCCTGGTGACCCGCGACGCGGCGGCCGAATCGATCGGCACCCGGATCGCCGGCTATGACGGCACCGGTGATGATCACTATGACCTGATCAGCGCCATGATCAAAAGCATCCGCGGCAGTGACGCCGACGCCGCGATCTATTGGCTCGCGCGGATGCTCGAAGGCGGCGAGGACCTGCGTTTCCTCTGTCGACGCCTGGTCATCTTGGCCAGCGAAGACGTCGGCAACGCCGACCCGGCCGCGCTGCCGATGGCGGTCGCTTGCATGCAGGCCTGTGAATGGGTCGGGTTGCCGGAAAGCGAATACATGCTGTCGCAGACGGTGGCCTATCTGGCGCTGGCCCCCAAGAGCAACGCCGCCACGGTGGCCATCGGATCGGCGCGGAAAGACGTTCGCGACCAGAAAATCGTCCCCGTCCCCCGACACCTGCGCGATTCCCATTCCGCCTCGGCCGAGCGTGAAGGCCGCGGCGAAGGCTACCTCTACAGCCACGACAGCCCGCACGGCATCGCGGCCCAAGACTACTTGGGCGTCGATCGTTCTTACTACGAGCCGGTCGACCGAGGGTTTGAACGCGAGCTGCGAGAACGGAAGGAATGGATCCGCAAGCGGTTGAAACCGTAGTGGTTGCCCTTGCTTTTCCCTTGTTCCCAGGCTCAGCCTGGAAACACACCGTCGCGGAGGCTCCGCCTCATCTCATCGCCGCCGGATCACGTCGCGTCGTTTTTTGAACCCCGCTGGGCAACGCTGTGAAGCATTTTTTCGACACTTCTCGCTGAACGCCACCACATGTGATTCAGTACGCCCGTTGGACGACGGGGAATGGGTCAAAAAATTTGGTGGTCAAAAAATGAAGAGTTCCGCTAGGGTGAGGCAGATTTTATTCGTCGGAACCCCAACGGGACAGTGAATCGACAACAACGTCCAGCACGGCCTTTGTGGTTGATTCTCATTGATGCACTCGTACTCGTGTGCGGTGTCTCATTTCTTATTTTTTGACCAACCAATTTTTTGACCAACCTTCTTGCCCATTTTCTTTAGGTTTAAAGATGCTTCACGGCGTAGCCCGCTGGGGTTCGTCTCCCGCTGAGCCACCAAGGTGACCTGGTAGCGGTTGTTCCCAATGCGCCAGCGAAACGCTCTGGGACACCCGCTGCCGCACGGGATTGCGGTCGAATTTCCGCCGGGCACGATGCATCTGGCACCTATGGTTGGGAACCCGTTGTCACATGTTTGCACCGATCAAACTCTCGGCTGAGACAGCCGAGCGACACACGCCCGCTTGATTCGTGTTTCCGATGAACTTACTGGCTCTCCTGTTCGCACTCGCCGTCGTCGTCTGGCTGGTCCCGCTCGTCAAAGACGGTCGGCTCGCCAGCTTGCTGACGCTGCTGTTTTTGACCGGGACCGTGTTCGGGCCTCCCTTTCTGGCCTTCGACGGGCCGATCCAGATCAGCTTGGACCGTCTGCTGTGGGCGTTCCTGATCGGCTTGGCCGCCGTCCAGTGGCGGCTCGGCAAGCTGAACCTGTCGCCGGTCAATCGGGTCGACGTTTGCTTGCTGGTGTTCGTCGTGTACCTGTTCCAGCGCAGCCGCGGTGGTGATTTGAGTGAAACGCTGGTCGATCCGACCGCCCGCTGGCTGTTTTATATCTTCATGCCGATCGCCGTTTATTGCGTCGCCCGGGTCACTCCGTTCCGCCGCAGCGATCTGTGGTGGTTGTTGCACGCGCTGATCGGCCTGGGCGTCTATCTCTCCTTCACCGCGGTTTGTGAAGTCAAGGGTTGGCATGCGTTTGTGTTTCCCAAACACATCCTCGACCCCGACGTCTGGATGTTTCTCGGCCGTGGCCGTGGGCCGTTGTTGAACCCGGCTGGCAACGGATTCATCATCGGCGTCGCGATGGCCGCGGTCGCCGCCTGTTTCGTCGGCAGCGACCGCCGGACCAAGGCGATCTACGCCGCGATCGGCGTGATTCTGTTGGTCGGCGGGTACGCGACGCTGACCCGCAGTTGCTGGCTGGGCGTCGCCGGCGCGGTGGCGATGATCGCCATGGTTCACAGCCCCCGCTGGGTACGCGTGATCGGCCTGGCCGCCACCGTGTTGCTGGCCGGCGCGATGGCGATGGGATTGAAAGAGGAACTGATGGCGTTCAAACGCGACAAAGCGCTCTCGGCCGCCGATGCCGCCAAGTCGGTCGAGCTGCGACCCCTGTTGGCCACTGTCGCGTGGGAGATGTTCAAGGACAAACCGCTGACCGGTCACGGATACGGCCAGTATTTTCAACGCCATGATGCGTATCACACAATTCGGGATTATGGTCTGCCGCTGGAGCGCGTTCGATCCTACAGCCACCACAACGTCTTTCTGGCCTTCCTGGTCGATTCGGGACTGATCGGGCTGGGGTTGTTCCTGGCGGTCATCGTGACGCTGGCCGGCTATGGATGGCGGATGGCCACCGATGGCTCCCTGCCACTGGACCGCCGCCGTGTCGGACTGCTGACGATCGGGATTCTGGCGTGCTACTTTCCCAACGCCATGTTCCACAACATGACGATCATCCCGATGGTGCAAGTGTTCCTGCTGGGGATCGGCGGCGTGGTCGTGGCGATCTACCAAAACGGCTTCGTCAAAGACGAAGCGAACGCGTCGGGCTCGGCACCACTCGTTCCCGGGCTCCGCCTGGGGACGGACTTCGCCGGAGGCTCCGCCTCCGATCTGACGGTGTCATGCGGCAGAGCCGCACCGCCATTGCGTTCCAAGGCGGAGCCTTGGAACGAGGGTTGAAACTCCCCACTCGTTCCCGGGCTCCGCCTGGGGACGGACTTCGCCGGAGGCTCCGCCTCCGATCCGCCGGTGTCATGCGGCAGAGCCGCACCGCCATCGCGTTCCAAGGCGGAGCCTTGGAACGAGGGTTGAAACTCCCCACTCGTTCCCGGGCTCCGCCTGGGGACGGACTTCGCCGGAGGCTCCGCCTCCGATCTGACGGTGTCATGCGGCAGAGCCGCACCGCCATTGCGTTCCAAGGCGGAGCCTTGGAACGAGGGTTGAAACTCCCCACTCGTTCCCGGGCTCCGCCTGGGGACGGACTTCGCTGGAGGCTCCGCCTCCGATCCGGCGGTGTCATGCGGCAGGGGACGTCAATTGTATCAGTGACGGATTTGATCGTCGCGCAAAACGCCAAGACTTTTGCAGCGCCGGCCCTCTCTGGCGTTTGCTTGCTACGCAAACGCCGTCTCTCCCAGGGGGAGAGAATCTAAATCGGTTGCCAACACACCGGAGGGCTCGCGCCCTGCCGCTAACAAATCGTTCACTGCGTAGGGCGGAGTGTGGGAATGAGAGCTGAAAATGCCTCAGCCCCCTTCGGCTTCGCTCAGCACGGCCATGAACGCTTTCTGGCTGATCTCGACGTTGCCGACCGCCTTCATCCGTTTCTTGCCTTCCTTTTGTTTCTGCAACAGCTTGCGTTTTCGCGTGATGTCACCGCCGTAACACTTGGCCGTCACGTTCTTTCGCATCGCCGGGACGGTCTCTCGGGCGATGACGCGACTGCCCACGGCGGCTTGCACGGCGACTTCGAACATGTGCCGGTCGATTTCGCTTTTCAACTTCTTGGCGACCGCGCGTCCGCGTCGGTCGGCATCGGCCCGGTTGCAAACAATACTCAACGCGTCGACCCGGTTGCCGTTGACCAAAAAATCTAACCGGCACAAATCGGCGGCTTCGTAACCGACCATCTCGTAGTCCAGCGTTCCGTAGCCGCGTGTGCAGCTTTTGATTTTGTCGTGCAAGTCATAGACGACTTCGGCCAACGGGATGTCATAGGTCAACATCGCCCGCTGGGCCCCCAGGTATTCTTGCGACTTCTGAATGCCGCGCCGTTCCTGACACAGTTTCATCACCGCACCGATGAAGTCGGTCGGGACGATGATATTGCAGCGCACGATCGGCTGGCGAAACTCTTCGATGTCACCCGGGTCCGGGACATCCTGAGGTTTGTGAACGGTCTTCGTCTCGCCACGCTTGTTGACGATTTCGTAGGTGACGTTGGGCGCGGTTTGCACCAGGTCGATGTCCGATTCGTTCTCCAGTCGTTGCTGGATGATCTCCATGTGCAGCAAGCCCAGGAATCCGCAGCGAAACCCGAACCCCAAGGCGTCACTGGTCTCGGGTTCGAATTCGAAACTGGGATCGTTGACCGCCAACCGCTCCAACGCGTCGCGCAAGTCGCTAAAGTTCTGTCCGTCGCTGGGGAACAGTCCGCAGTAGACCATCCGTTTGGGACGTGCGTAGCCCGGCAGCGCCGGGGCGGGGGTGTCCCCGGCGATGCTGACGGTGTCACCGATGTGCACGTCACCGATGCTTTTGATGTTACAGATCAGATAGCCGACTTGTCCGGCCACCAATTCGTCACAAGCCACGCGCTGGGGCGCGAACTGTCCCAATTCGACGACTTCATGAGTCGTTCCGGCGCGGAGGAATCGGATCTTCTGGCCCTTGCGCACCGTTCCCTGCATCACGCGAACGTAGGTGATCGCACCGCGGTAGTCGTCGTAGTTGGAATCGAAGACCATCGCCTGCAGGGTCGCTTGCGGGTCACCGGTTGGGGCGGGAATCGAATCGACGATCGCATCGACCAACGCCGCCACGCCTTCGCCCGTCTTGGCACTGACGCGAACGCAGTCGTCCGGATCGGTTCCCAGCGAGTGCATCATCTCCTCGGCCACTTCGTCCGGCCGCGCGTGCGTCAGATCAATTTTGTTGATCACCGGGATGATGTGCAGATCATGCTCCATCGCCGCGTAGGCGTTGGCGACCGTCTG
Organism: Stieleria neptunia; assembly: GCF_007754155.1. NCBI lineage: Bacteria > Pseudomonadati > Planctomycetota > Planctomycetia > Pirellulales > Pirellulaceae > Stieleria > Stieleria neptunia. The sequence goes on from NZ_CP037423.1 coordinate 1,862,316, forward strand.
GGCCTCGACGCCCTGAAAGGCGTCGACCAACAGCAAGGCGCCTTCGCAACAGGCCAACGACCGAGACACTTCGTATTGAAAGTCGACGTGGCCGGGCGTGTCGATCAGGTTCAATTCATAGTCCACGTTTCCGCGTTTGTAGCGCATCGCGACCGCGCGGGCTTTGATGGTGATGCCACGCTGACGTTCCAGTTCCAGATCGTCCAGCAATTGCTCCTTCATCTGCCGCGTGCTGACCGTTCCCGTTTCTTCGAGCAGTCGGTCGGCGAGCGTGCTTTTGCCGTGATCGATGTGGGCGATGATGCAGAAGTTTCGAATCTGTTTGGTCATGATTGTTTCATTGCTTGTTTCCGCGCGTACCCGGCCAGACCGAGGTATCCCGCATCGGCACCCAAGTTCGCGAAGGCGATCGAGGTGCCGTCAAATACGTTTTCAAACGTCCGGCTTTTAAATTCTTCGACAATGCCGGACAAAAATCGTTCTCCGATCGGGCATCCGCTGCCGCCGAAGTTCATCGCGCCGCCCAGCGTCACCACGCCGGGGTCGAGGGCGTGCACCAACGACGTGATTCCGATCCCCAGCCATTTTGCGGTTTCGTCCACAATTTCAAGTGCCACGGCGTCGCCTTCGCTGGCGGCGTCGTAGACCTTTTTCGCCGTCAATTCGGTGTTGCTGCCGCCCAACAGGCCGCCCAGCGAACTCTCGGCGCCCTCGGTCAACCGTTCGCGGGTGCGGTCGACAACGGCACTGGCGCTGGCATAGGCCTCCAGTTGCCCGCGGCCTCCGCCCCAGACGCACAACCGGGCGGTCGGCGACGGATCCACCAAGATGTGCCCACACTCGCTGCCGAAACTGTTCACGCCGTTGACCAGCTCGCCGTCCACGATGATCCCACCGCCGACGCCCGTCCCCAGGGTCAACAGGATCATCGACTTCGAATCCCGTCCCGTCCCGATCCAAAATTCTCCGAATGCCGCCGCGTTGGCGTCGTTCAAGAACGAGATCGGACGCCCGAGTAATTCCGTCAGCGACTCGACAATGGCAAATCCCCACCAGGAAGGCAACTGCGGTGGGGCGACCAACAGGCCTTGGTCAAGATCCATCGGACCGGGAGCCCCCAAGCCGATGTGCGGAACCTGTCCGACGACGTCCAAACGGCTCTCCACCTCCACGACCACGTCGGCAATTCGCCGCATCGCCGCCGGAGCCCCTTCACCTTCACGGGTCGGGATTTTCTCATAAGCGACCGTGTAGCCCTGTTCATCGACCAAACCGAGCTTGATCCCGGTGCCGCCGATGTCGATGCCCCAATAATACGGTGCACTCGACTGCTCAATGGGGTGAATTTGAGACGAGAGGACGGGCGCCGGGTCGCTGCGAAGACTCATAGTTACGTTGCGGATGCCTGTTGGTTGGGTTTGACAGGGCGGAGTATAGAAACGGTCCGCTATAGTCACAACGAGCGTTTTCTCACAGTTTCCCCCCAATCCGTACGCCCCCCCATGAAAGTTGTGTATTTGACCGCTGGAGCTGCCGGAATGTTTTGTGGCAGTTGCATGCACGACAACGCGATTGCCCGGGCAATGGCCTCCATCGACGTCGATTGCATTCTGCAACCGGTTTACACACCGATTCGGACGGACGAAGAAAGTGTTGCCGATCGGAAGGTTTTTCTTGGGGGCATTCACGTCTATTTGCTGCAGCAGATGCCCTGGCTGCGGTTCCTGCCCCGACCGGTGCGCGGCCTGTTGGATTCCCCGCGTTTGATCCGTTGGGCGACGCGGCGTGCCGGCGCCGTCGATCCGGCCAAACTCGGCGCCCTGTCGATTTCGATGTTGCGTGGATCCGACGGCCGTCAAGCCGAAGAATTCAAACGGCTGACCGACTGGATCGCCGCGGACCTGAAACCCGACGCCGTCGTGCTGACCAATCTGTTGATCGGCGGCGGGCTGCCGCAGTTGCGCGAGCGGTTGCCCGACGCCAAGTTGATCGTGATGCTGCAGGGCGATGACATCTTTCTTGATCACCTTCCCCAAGCGGCCCGAAGTGTCGCGATCGAGCTCTGCACCAACCTGGTCCAGCACGTGGATCACTTCTGCGTCCACAGTCATTTCTACGCGCAAAAAATGGGGGCGCTGTTTGAGATCCCCGACGAGAAACTGGTCATCACGCCGCTCTCGATCGATCCGGCACCGTTTGCCACCGGCGATCGACGCGACGAGTCTCCCAGCGGCGAATTCCGTTTGGGGTACCTGGCCCGCATCGCACCGGAGAAAGGGTTGCATCGTCTGGTCGAAGCCTTTGAACGGATCGCCGTCGACGACCCGAACATCACGCTGCACGCGGCCGGTTGGCTGGGCAACGGAAACGAACCCTACCTGCGCTCGATCCAAAAGCGTTTACACGACGCGGGGCTGGCCGATCGGTTCACCTATCACGGCAGCCCCGATCTGGCCGGCAAGGTGCATTTCCTGCAACACATCGATCTGTTGAGCGTGCCCACCGAATACGAAGACCCCAAAGGGTTGTTTGTGTTGGAGTCGTTGGCGGCCGGAACACCGGTCGTGATGCCCGACCACGGTGCCTTCGGTGAACTGGTTCGGTCGACCGGCGGCGGCGTGTTGGTCGCGCCGGACAGCATCGATGCCTTGTGCGCCGCGATCGATGAACTGAAAGCGGATCCGGGCCGGCGACGCGCGTTAGCCGAGACGGGTCGGCGCGGCGTCGACGAAAAACACTCGATCGCCAACGCCGCCCAAGAACTTGCGAACCTGATCGGACGCTAAACCGCGCACAACAATCGTTCGCAGCGTGGTTTGGCGTTCTCCACCAGCCCTCGGTAGACCGTCGCGGTGCGCTGTGCCGTGGTTTGCCAAGTGAAGGTCGCCGCCCGCTGGCGCGCCGCCCGCACGATCTGCTGCTGCATCGGCAAGGCATTGTTCAATGCCGAACGCATCATCTGGGCAACCATGTCGACATCGTCGGGATCAAAGTAGTACCCGCACTCGTCGACCACTTCACGCATCACCGGCAGATCGGAAACCATCACGGGCGTCCCGGCTGACATCGCTTCCAGCGAAGGCAATCCGAACCCTTCTGCCCGGGACGGAAACAAGAACCCGCGGGCGTGCTCATAGAGGGTACGCAGCAGGGCATCGGGGACATTCGGCATCAAAATCGCCGAGCCGTCATCCCCCCACTGCAGTTGCGCCGCCTCGCGGCGTTTCATCGGCGGTCCCACCACCACTAATCGGGCTTCCTCGGGCAACGTGCCGCGGAGTCGTTTCCAGGCGTTCCAAACGACTTCAAAATTCTTGTAACTGTTGCGACGACCGACAAACAGCACGTAGGGTTTGTCCGTCAAAACAGCCGGCAGCGGCGCGGGCGCGATGTCCGACAGGGACGTCCCCAGCGGAATCACCGTTGCCTTGCCGCGACAATCGGGAAAACGTTCACACAGCTCGTCGTGGGTCGCCTGGGAGATGCAAATCAGATGGTCCGCCGCAGCGATCGCATCGTATTTCAAGGCCACGTGCTTGCCGGTCGGATCGAGCGACGGAACGGCCTCGTGAACAAAGTCTAAAACCGTCGCGACCAACGGACGGTTGCTCCGCCGAATCGCCCGGCGACACAATCCGCTGTAATAGGTCCAATGCTCCACGTCGGCGTCGATCGCGTCGAATTGCCAAGTGATCTGACGCTGCATCCGATCTCGGGTCAGTTTTCTCAGCCAGGAAACCGACGGTTCTGTTTGCACCCCGCAGTAGTTCAATTGGGGGTTGGAGAGTTCTGGCTCGTCATCGGCCGGGCCGACGACCGTCGGCCGGCAATCGGCCGGCAAGTGGTGGATCAGCTCGCTGAAGTAACGCGCCACACCACCCCAACGCAGGATCTGGAAGATCGCGCCTTCGTACAAAATTTTCATTCTGGATCACACCCGCAAACTTTTCGCCGAATCGAACCGCAACTGCCCCAGTTTATCAACCGACGGTCTGTACCAAAATCTGGCCGTTGCTGGAAAGAGAGGTTGGGGAAATCCCTCAGAAACGAACCTGGAAGCCTATTCTACTTATTTTCCGTGCGTTGCTTTAGCCGCCCACTGTCGCTGCGTCGCGGCGAACGGGGATCGCCTGAAGGGACCGTCCAGCTTTGGAACGATGCGAAACGCGACGAATCTGAATGATCTGGACGAATGGGTGAGAGGTGGTCGTCGCGCAGAGCCCCCACGGGCGACGGCCCGGAAGGGCCATCGTACATCAGAAAAGCGATCGCTTTGAGCTGGACGGTCCCTCAAGGCTAAACACCAACGGTCGCGGCACCCTCGGTTGAAGAGTTGATGAAGTCTTTTATTAAACGTGCGGCATCATCCGAAATTTCTCCGGGACGACGTACTGGACGCCGCCGCCGCGGGTCAGCGTCGCCAGTTTGCGTCGCTCCGCCAGCGGAAGCCCCGGGTCGGCGCGAATCGTCCAGTCGTCACGGATCGACCGCGCGGTGGACCGCAGTGCATGCACAACGCCCGCCGGGCGGAACAACTTGCGCCGCCGATTGCCCTGTGCCAAGCCGACCAAATCGGGGGTCAGGCCGGTGTCGGTAAACCAAACACCGCGGTGTTTCTTGACATATTGCACGTACAGTTTGTCCGGCAGCGGCACGACTTGAACGGGCAGCGAAAAGTCGATGCCGGACAGGCATTCACAGGCGCTCGACTCATCCATCCGCCCCGTCTTTTCCAAAAACTCGCCCGCGGCGACCACGCGTTCACGGACCGACTGACTCTTTCCGGTTTGACCGGCTGCGGCCATCCATCGTTCGATCTTATCGTTCGGCGTTTGTCCCATCGTGTTCTCTGCAAAGAAAAGAATTGAAGGCTTCGGTCGGATCCGTCAGATCGGATTGCAGACGCTGCAAACGGTCGCGATTGATTTTCGCGATCGCCTGCGATGCGTCCTGGGCGGACAGCGTACCGCGCGAACGTTCCATTGCGACCCGTACCGTGCGCCACGCCAACGCCTCCAGCGGACGCTTCAATTGATCCAGCAATTCGGCCAAGCGGGAGACCGCGTCGACGTCGATGTCTGGATCGGACGCCATTTGTTCGCCGATTTGGTGCGTCTTGGCGATCAGCTCGGCGCGGCGGGACGCTTCGGCGGCTCGGTCCTCCAGGCCCAATGCGCTGAATGATCGAACCATCATCCGATAGGATGCCTCGTCGGTCGGGTCGTGCGAGATGGCTTTGCAAAGGCACCGGACCGCTTCTTGATGCTCACCCTGGTCCGCATGATGGGTGGCAATCGCGAACCAGTAATCCGACGTGTCACTCGGCGTCGGCAATGCCGATTGCGCCCATCGGGTGAGCGCTTCGTTGTCCTGTCCTTGGACGTGCAACTGAGCCTGAATCCGTCCGACGAGCGCATCGAGATCTGGATCGTTCGCGTCGGCCCGCTTGAGCGTCTGCAACGCGTCTTCCCATCCGCCTTGGCTGATTTCAAATCTCGCTTGGCCCAGCGGTCCGATCGGTTCCAGATCGTCGGACTGGGCGTCAGCGGCAAACGGATAGGCCAGCCGCAACAGCGACCTGAGGTTAGAGGGTTCGACGACACCGCTTTGACACAACTGGCGAAGGTACGTGGCCGCTTCCAGGCGACGCCCACGGCGCAACAACAGTTGCGCGAGCGTCCGCTGTGCCATGCTGGCGTCGGGGACTTCCTTTAAAATCGCACGGTAGCGTTTTTCCGCCTCGTCATAGCGGCCTTGCAGCACCAGCCAATCCGCGGTCTGACCGTAGATCGGCAATCGGGCATCGGGCAGCTCGACCAACAAGTCATCGAGCATCTTGACCGCTTCGGGAAAACGATTGCGTTCGGCCAACACCCGCGCCATCAAGAACGCGGATTGCGGATCGTCCGCTGCCGCCGACCTCGCCTGGCGGGCAAACGTAAACGCGCGATCGGAGTCACCCGATTCGAGCGCCGCCAAAGCCGCCTGGTGCAATTCCGCGGGATCCAATTGCGGTTCGTCCACGGCAACCGCCGGCGGTGCCGGTTCAGCCGACGATTCAGGTGCCGCATCAGCGGGTGGATCCGGGGGCGAGCGATCAGCATCGGGTGCCCGGTCGGTCGAGCGTGTCGATGCCGGAACGTCTGCCACGCTCGCTGCATCCGATGCCGATTGGGGGCTCGTCGGGTCGCTTTCCATTTTTGCCGAATCCTTGCGGCAGCCCACGACCAGCAACACGGTGACGCACAGCAGAACGGCGGCAAGGTTTGATGTTGATTTCATTTGTCGTCGCGAACGCGGATCCAATGGTCGTGAAAGCCGCCGCCCAATCCGTCCAACTTCAGCGCCGGCATGTGACACTCGATGCATCCCGTGGTCGGTGAAACCGGGCAGACGACATGCGCCGCGGCGGACGGATTCGTCTCTGACATCTCAGCATGACAGGCCAGGCAATTCTGTTCGTGTTCCAGCGGAGTCGTTTCGAAGATGGTTTGATGGGGGTTGTGGCACGTGGTGCACTTGAGCCGTCCGCCTGATTGCACGAAACACTCACTGCGAAGCAGACCGACGGGTTGAAAACGTGCCAACAAATCCGGGTACTCACGCAATTGTTTCCGCGAAATGTCACGCGGCATCCGATGGCAATCGCCACACAGCTGCAGTTCCGATTCGGCATCCCAATCGGCGCGCCCGACGGAAAACGGCGGGGGCGTTTTCATGGCTCGTGCCAGACGAACATGTTCGCTGGCCGGCCCGTGACATTTCTCGCAATTCACGTTGGGGGTCAGGTCGACAATTTGCTGGTCAACGATCTGGCCGGTGGTGACATGGCAATACACGCACTTGTGCATGATTCGACCTGCGTGCCGATTCCCGAAAAGCTCCGCCGCCGTGTTCGGCGTGCCGTCGTGCTGGCCGGGCGTTTTGCCCAACTCGTTGGCCGCCGCCATCCAGGACACCCGATGCTCCAACGCCACCGTCCCTTCGTCCGGGTCGGGCAACAGCGACAGCAACGTCATCGACCTGTGACCGAGCGCGTACTCCAGACGAAACGGTTGCTCCCCAAACTTGTCCGGGATGCGGACGAACAAACCTTGGTCGTCGGCGTGATAGGTGTAGGTGCCAAACGGTTCGCCCGCGTCGTACGACTTGCCGACAAACTTGCTCGCGACCTCGGGATCCTTGGTGCTGCGAAAGGTCGTCGCGTGGCCGTGGTGGCGGTGCAACTGGTAGTTCTCGCTGTGGCATTCCAAGCACACCCCGCGACCGACATAGGTCGGTTCGGCCGCCTGCACCGTCGGGGCGACGTCGGATGGGGCGTGTCGGAAAACCATGTTGCCGAGCACGACCAAGACGATCAGCACGGCCGTGACGGGGATGCGATTCAAAATGGACTCCTGGGGATTCGCTCACCTGAAGGACGACGCTGCATTGTATCAGGCCATACGGGCTGTTTGCCCGCCGAACCAACCCACGCGCCACTTCGCCGCTGCGACCAACCTGTCGTCTGGTCCAAATCCAGCAGCGGAAGCCCCATGCCACTTACTTTGACGCCAATCACGGTGTTGTTGTTAGCGGCAGGGCGCGAGCCCTCCGCAACGCAGACCGATTGGACCGGTCGTGCCGATTGCTGCCCCACCAGCGAGACTGGCCGAAGACGAAAATCGACGTCCGGCAACACGTGCGGCTGGTTTCCGACGGAAACTTGCAAACCCGTTCGATCGCCGTCTCCCCATTGGCACGGGACGTTGTCCCGATTGGCACGGACGTCAATCGATGTTCCCCGCAACCGCAGTGTTTTCGTACCACGATGGCAGCGCACCAGACGACCACCGTTTCATGAACTCTCACGCACTCCCACGGCCACTCTCACGGCGACGCTTTGCGTTCTGGATCGGTTTCGGACTCGTTTCCCTGGGCAAACGCACCCGCGTTGCTGCGCTCGACGATCCGGCCTCCGCCGCGATGTCGGTCGCCGATCTCGACCCCCGCGATCGATTGATGATTCAAGCCAATCGGGGCAAGCCGCTCGCCGAACACTGGTCGATCGCGCGGAACGCATCCTGGCGTTGGTATGAACGCGAAAACCTCGTCCGTGGAGTCTGGAAAACCACCGGCGTGACCCTCCCCATTGATCGCGAAACGGGGCAACCCTACGACGGGCAAACCGGGTACCTGGACGAAAACCTGGTGCCCGACGTGGTCTTGATCCCGGCCGATCGCAAACGTTTGAAACGCCCCTTGGTTCCGATCGATTCCTGGCAAGACCGACGGTTCACGACCTTGCCGTCGCTGGCCGATCTGGTCTTTGAAATCCGAGACCCGGAGACGATGCCGGTGGAATTCGGCGACCGCTCACAAAGAGACGCCGGGCGCTCCAGCGACGAGCGGCGCGGTCGGCACGGCCGACCGCCGAGTGAGTGGCTGCGTAGTTTGACGACCCGGGAAATCCGAATCTGGCTCGCGAAGGTCGAGATCCAAGAAGCGCTCGTCAGCGGCATGTCCTTTCGAACGCACCTGACCCGCGACCATTTGTTTGATCCCGGCAGGATCAGGGGACTGAGCGAAGCGGAACTGGCCGAGCTTCATGGCGCCGCCCACGCCGGGTTCTAGTGGCCTGTCGATTGAGTCGGTGTTCCGAGATCAGCGTGCCATTCGGGGCACGCACCGTAAGTTCAAAAGTTGACGGACCACCAATGGTGCGGCGAAGGAGCAGTCTTTTCCGCCGAGCCAGATCTGCGCAATGGCCAGGGGCCCAGGGGAAGCCCCTCTTTTGGGCGTGGTTTTGTGGGTCAAAATCCCTTTACGGGGCGATAATGGCGTCTTAGACTGAGCAGCGAACCTTTGTGCACGGTTACACTGTGCCGTGCTCACGGCGACGCATTTTGTTCGTCATTGCGCGTTGCCGTTTTTTTTACTAGCCATTCATCGGCCGTCCGTTTTCCTGAGGGAATCAAAATGAAGAAGTTATTTGTCCTTGTTGCGTTGATCGGTTTGTGCGTTCCCACGTTCGCGGGTTGCGGATCCGGCTCCCCGACCGTGATTGAACCGGTGGCTGAAGACGACGGCGCACTGGCTGCCGAGCAGCAACGTCAATACGAAGAACAAATGCGTAGTGGCGGATCGTCCAGGGCAACCGCTCCACGAAGCAAGTAGTCGTCCGAATGCGACGGGATGATTGGACGCCATTCTCCCCGCCCCTGGCAAAAGCTTCAGGGCCCGCCATGTGCTTGAGGAGAATTTGACGCACGATGATTCGCAAGCTTGGATCGGTCGCAAACGACCTGCTCCGCCGGCCTGCTGCATTGCCACGAAACGCTTTGGTTTTGCCAGAGAACTTGAACTGCATGCAACATTCTCGCACCCCGAAAGAGCTAGTGTGATGTCACCGCCCTCGCTGTTTTTTAGCGAATTACGGCGAATTGCATTCCGTTTCTTTCGTATTCCCTTCCGAAACTTGGGTAAGCTAATGCTCCTTAAGCGTTCTTAGTGTTATCCGTTTCATCCCTATTCTCTCATCTCTTGGAGACCGTAGATGGTTCATCGGAAATCGTTGACGAGTGGTTTCACGCTTGTGGAATTGCTGGTCGTCATTGCCATTATTGGTATTCTCGTGGGCTTGCTGCTTCCGGCAGTCCAAGCGGCTCGCGAAGCCGCACGTCGTATGAGCTGCAGTAACAATTTCAAGCAAATCGGCTTGGCACTGCAGAACTACCACTCCGCTTACAAGCAAAACCCCGTCAACAACGGCGGAACCGGGCTTGGGCACAATTCAAGTGGAGCACGAGTCGGCTCCTGGTGGGAAGGCTCGGTGACCACCAACAACGAAGAATTGAGTGCGATGGTCGGTCTGACTCCGTTCATGGAGCAGCAACCGATCTGGGACCAGATCACCAACGGTGGATCTGCGACCACGGACGGTTCGACCCCGAACACGCCGACCGGTCTGTGGACTCCGATGGGTCCCAACCCACGGCATGACCGCGGTGACCAAACCGACCGATTCATCCCTTGGGCGACAGAGATCCCCATGCTTCGCTGCCCCAGCGACCCCGGTACCGGTCGCCCCGGACGCGGACGGACCAACTACGCCGCTTGCGTCGGTGACTCGTTCAGCCAGGTTTGGGACAACGGCCCCAAAGAAGGCAACTTGGCTCCGCCGCCAGATGATTGGCGCCCGATCTGGTTTAGTGCCGTCGATCGCGGTTACTTCTCGCGCAAGAAGGCGACCAAGTTCCGTGACGTTTTGGACGGATTGTCCAACACCATCGCGATGGCCGAAATCGTGACCGACTTGGGTGACGGCGACAAACGTGGTGCACTGTCGATCAACAACGGTGGCTGGAACGTTGAGAAGAACCCCTCGTTCTGCATCGACGGCAACCAGCTGCAACCCGACGAGCCGATGTTTTGGTGTGACGATGCGACGCTGTGCACGACACCGCCGAATATCGCCGAAAACACCAACGGTCGTGGCATGAACTGGGCATGGGCCTCGATGGGGATGACAATGGTCAACACCATTCGACCGCCGAACTCGGAAGTCTGCTTCAACGGCTGGCACGACAACGTCGGTTCCGCTCCGCCGAGTAGCCGCCACCAAGGCGGTGCCCACATCCTGATGGGTGACGGTGCGGTGATCTTCATGACCGATTCGGTCGAATCCGGTGACCAACGCTCGCCGACCAACGGTGCTTGGGACTCGCCCCAAGCCCCCGGTGCGCTTTACAAGACCGGTAAGAAAAGCGTCTATGGTCTGTGGGGATCTCTCGGAAGCCGGGCTTCCAAGGAAACCATCGAAGAACAGTTGAACCAGTAGTGTCGTAGAACGATTCTGCTGAACAAGACACCTCGTCCGTGTAGTCCGCGGGCGAGGTTTTTTTGTTTGGGTTTGTCACCTACGATAAAAAGTGGCGTAAGCTTCCAGCTTGCGTCAAGGAGAACGCAAGCTGGAAGCTTACGCCACGTTGAAACTCCGTCGCCCATTGGTCGTTTGGCCGCAAACGGCACCCCCAACTCATTTTCCAATCGTGTGCAAGCGGATTATTGCTTCGATCTTCACCCTCGCGGTGACCTTGCTGCTGGTGGGTTGCCGGCGCGATTCCAATCCAGACGCCAACCGCGACGTGGATCAGGCATCCGCCGCTGCGGACAGTGCCGCAGACCTGCAATCTGCATTACAGGACGCGCGTGCGTTGGCCGAAAGCGGTGACCACGACGCTGCCGCCCAAGCGCTGTATGCGGTGATGATTCGTCACGGCGACAACGACGATGCCAAGGCACTCACCGCCCAGGTCGAGGCGGCACGGGGCAACCTGGAAACCGCCGTCGAGATCGCTCGTTCGGTCGACGCCGGCTCGTCCGTCTGGCCCGCCGTCATCGACCTGCGTTATCAGGTTCTGGCCAAGTTGGGACGCCCATCCGAAGCCGCCGACACGCTGCTGCAAGCGCTCCAGACCAAGCAGGACCAACCGCGCTGGCGCCACGAAGCCTGGCGGCTGTTGAACTTCGTCGGACGCCGCCAGGAAGCTTGCGATCAAGCCCTGACGCTGTGCCGCCTGGGCTTGGCCAGTGAACCTGAATTATTCTCGTTGATCGGCCGCCGCCTGGCTTTTCCGACACCCGATCTGATGAAGGTCCTGCTGGGCAAAGGACAACTACCGGAAAACCAATTCGCGCCGGGACTGGGAAAAGCCCGATGGTACTTTAGCCTGCAACAGCATGACCGCGCCCTCGAGCAGCTCGCCGACCAAAGCCGCGACGGTTTTGAAAGTGCCGCCGCCCAAGCGTTCTACGGACGGCTGTTGGCCGAGACCCAGCAATGGGAGGCGTTCCAGCAATGGCATGGCCGCCTTGCGCCGGATGCCAAACAGTTCAGCGATTATTGGTCCGCCCTGGGGGTCTTTTTAATCGACAGCCGCGCCCACGAAGCCGCCGCCGCCGCGCTGCTGGAATCCATCACCCGCGATCCGACCGACCGGGTTTGTTATCAGCGTCTGGCGAAAGTCTTGGCGGCACTCGATCGGCACGAAGACAGTGCGCAATTTCGAAATCGCGGCGTGGAGATCGCACAAACCGAACGTTTGGCAAAGGAGGTGGGCGAGGCTTCGGCAAACAAGGACAAACGAACGCAGTTGGCGCGTTACCTGATGGAACTGGGACGCCCCTTTGAAACGCTCGGCTGGACGTCGACCCTCTTGCCCGCCACCGCAATCGGGCCTCGACAAATGGTTTCCCAACAGCGCGCCCAGCTGCTACAAGACCCGTCGGTGGCCGACATGACGATCGAGGTTTCGTTGCTGGGGCTCGCCCCGGCGGATTTCGAATTACAGTCCCAGCTCGAACAACTCTTGGTCCGTGCTCCATCGGAACAACCTCGGACGTCGGCTCCGCCACGCCAGGTCGCGGCCACACCGCGTCTGGTCAATCGGGCCGGCGAGTTGGGACTGAAATTTCAATGGTACAAGGACGTGGAAATCGACCTGACCATCATTCCCATCCATGAATCACTCGGCGGCGGGATCGCGGTGCTGGATTACGACCTGGATGGTCGGCCCGACATTTACCTGGCTCAAGGATCAGGTGACCCGCCGACCGATCAATGCACTCGTTCCAGTGAACTGTACCGTCACGAGGTCTCGGCGTTTACCAATCAGACCGCCGCCGCTCATGCGGAAGACTTCCACTACTCCTCCGGGCTGGCCGCCGGTGACGTCAATCAAGACGGCTTTCCCGATCTGTTCCTGGGCAGCCTGGGACACAACCGTTTGCTGATCAACAATGGTGATGGAACCTTTCGGGAGCAGACGTCCCAGCTGGGGACGTTCGCCGATCGCTTCACCGCATCGGTCGCCATCGCGGATCTCAACGGCGATCGACTGCCGGACCTGTTCGAATCCAATTACATCGAAATGGAAGACGGATTCGCGCTGCCCAAAAAGGGACCGGATGGCAAATGGATTTCACCTACTCCGCTGTCGCACTATCCCGACGCCGATCGCTGGTTCGAAAACTTGGGCAACGGTGAATTTCGTCTCCATGAGATCACCCGCTCGATCGCCAGTCCTGGCACCTCGCTGGGGCTCGTCGTGACCGATTTTCAATCCGATGGAAACAACGAGGTGTTTGTCGGTATCGACGTGCGGCCGAATCATTTGTTGGTTCAAAATGGCGAGAACTCGTTCGTCAACGTGGCCGACACCAACGGGCTGGCCAACGGATTCAGCGGTGCGGCCAACGGTTGCATGGGGATCGCGACGGGTGACTTCAATCGTGACGGCAGACTCGATCTGCAGATCGCCAACTACTCGCTCGAACCGGCCAACCTGTATCTGCAAAACGAATCGGGAGATTTCACCGACTATAGCGTTCGCTACGGACTCGCCGCGGCCACCAATCCCTACGTGGGATTCGGGACCAAGGCCGTCGACTTTGATCGAAACGGCTTCCTGGATTTCATCGTCACCAACGGACACATCTTTGACGTCCGAGACCAGGGGGAACCGTACCAGATGGCACCGCAAGTGCTAATGTCCGATGGCCGCGGTTTGACTCTCGCCGACGTCGAAGACGAATCCGGTTACTGGGACCAGACGTACCTGGGCCGGACGATCGCCATGCTGGACTACGATCGCGACGGCGCGACCGATTTCCTGGTCGGACATCTCGACCAGCCGCTCGCGCTGCTGCATGACGAAACACGTGCCGACGGCGAGTGGATTCAAGTCGAACTGATCGGGACGACCAGCGAACGCGATGCCATCGGCGCGAAACTCGTGTTGACGGTCGATGACACCCAGTCGGTCGAATGGGTGACCGCCGGAGACGGTTATTTTTGCAGCGACGAACCCGTTGTCCAATTCGCATTTCCCGAGACACAACCGGCCCCGAATGTCCGTCTGCAAGTGCAGTGGCCGTCGGGGTTGGTGCAAGACGTCGGCGCGATCGAGGCGAATCATCGGTACCTGGTTGTTGAGGACCAACCAGAAGTGGAACGGCGGTGGTGAGAACTCTGTGCAGGTCCTTTGGCCGACACGGTCCACGCAACGGTCCTCCGTGTTAAACTTGATACTGCATTCACTGCCAGTAGCGGAATCGATGTATGCGGCCTATGAAGCCCGGAGGACGTCAATTGTATTACTGCAAGACGATGGCACCCTTCTCCCCCACAAATCGCCAACAAGCTTGCTTGTCGATTTGTGGGGGAGAAGGGCTGGGGATGAGGGGGCTGGGAATCGATATTGCAGCTCACATCGCTCGTCGTAGAGCAGACGCCTGTGAAGTATCACTCGATACCATTACGGTCCAGATGCGTTGCCCCTCACCCCCAGCCCCTCTCCCCAAAAAACGCTCGACGCTTCGCGACTTCGGCGTTTTTTGGGGAGTGGGGAGCCAGTGTAATTGTTAGAGATCCTTGAACCGGTCATGCGAATGGCTTGGTGATCGACATGGAAAACATTGGAGTCGGCAACTCCGAATCAACTGCTCCTGGGGCGAGCCCGGCTTCATGAACTCCACACACACCATCGTTCCTCCAATCACAGCGCCACTGCGTGCTCTATGGTCTGCATGGCTGCTGGGCTTGCTCATCCTTGGATGCGGACCGGCCCCTGAGCCAGTGCAAGAACCGGCGTCGCGTGAAGCACCGACCGTTGAGCCTGCGAAGTCAGCGGAGCCACCCGCCGCACCGTCTCGCGAACAACAACTCGAACAAGCCGATCAACTGACCGAAGCGGGACAGCTTGACGAGGCCACCATCGTCTTGAAGCGTCTGCTGGTCGCCGACCCGAGTGATGTGGAAGTCATCTTTCGATTGGCACTCACCAAGGCGAACGGTGGCGACCTGCCGGCGGCGATCGAGTTTCTTGAATCGATTCCCGAAGATCACCCCGAGGCCGGTTTACCGGCACTCGGCCAGGCGGCGGATTGGTCGTTCCAAATCGGGCAGTACGCCGATGCCGAACGCAAGTATTCTCGGTTGCTCGATTTTGTCCCCGACGCCGGTCGGGCACATCGCCAACTCGCCTACCTGTTCAACCGCCAAGGACGTCGTCACGAAGCAGCGGTGCACGTCCGGCAGCTGTGCAGATTGGGAGATTTCCGGCAAGACGAATTGCATTCGTTGATCGTGTTGAGCGACGCAATGGCTTCCGAGGATGGCGGCAAGGACGACGGATCGATCCGCTATGAACCGATTGGAGTATCCGGCACGGCACGCGTCCTGTTTACCAAACAACGCTTCGCCGAGGCCGCGGCGTTGTTGCGTGATAGCGTCGCCGAAAACACCGCCCCGCCCTCGGTCGTGGCATTGTATGGTCGCTCACTCGCCGAGGCCCAAGACGATGACGGCTTTCGGCAATGGGTCCGCCAAACGGACGATTCGGTGCGTGACTTTTCCGAGTACTGGGCCGCATGGACCGCCTACCTGGCCGGCCAACAACAGCCCCGCGCCGCCGTTCGAGCCGCACTGGAAGCACTCGATCGCGATCCCACGGACTTTTTAACGATCAACCGCTTGCTGCACATGCTCAAGATCCTCGGCGATGCCGATGGTTACGCAAAGTGGGAACAACGCTGGAAAGCGTTGCACCAGGTGTTGACGGCAAACAATTCGATTTCCAATGCCCAGACACCGAATGTCGATGCGATCGACGAACTGGCGTCACAGTTGTTCGCGATCGATCGCAAGCTGGAAGCGGTTGCCTGGAAATCCCTGGAAGCCTACTACCGAAGCCTGCCCGCCGAAGTGATGGAGCATTGGAATACCCAGCGCCAACAATTGGTCTCCGCCGACGATGGCTTTCCCGGTCGTCAGACGCGATTGTGTGGGATGGAACTCGGGGCCTATCCGCTTCCCGACATCGAGGTCGCGGTCCGTTCCCCGGCCGCGCAACCTCCAAAGCCATCCCCCCTCAAGTCCGCACCGCATCCCGCCGCCTTTCGCAATGTCGCCGCGGAGATCGGATTAACCCATGCCTACGCAGTGGCTCGCGATCCCCGAGCCGACGGATTTGCGATGTACCAACAAGCCGGCGGTGGCATCGCCGTCCTGGATTATGATTTGGATGGAGCGGCGGATCTTTATTGTGCCCAAGGTGCCGCCGATCCACCCGAGTTTCTCGCCGATCGCTCCGACGTTCTTTATCGCCAGATCGACGGACAGCTCGATGATGTGACCGCCGACGCCGCTGTCACGGAACGCCGATACACGATCGGATGCACCGCCGGAGATTGGAACCAAGACGGATTTGCGGACATCATCGCCACCAACATCGGCGCCAACGTGCTGCTGATCAACAACGGGGATGGAACCTTTTCGACATCACCGCTCGCCGGCAGCGACGATCTGCAGCGGATGCCGGCTTCGGTCGCGATGGCGGACCTGGATGGGGACCAGCTTCCCGACATCATGGAACTCAATTACATCCAAGATCCCGAGATCGGACGGCTGCCCCAACGCGATGCATCCGGCGATGTCGTCGATGCGGTCGGTCCGGGGGATTTCGCATCGGCAATGGATCGCATCGGCACGAACGATGGACAAGGGACGGCGGTGTTTCAAGCGATCAGTCAACGGGCAAGCGACGCGCACAAGGGACTCGGCGTCGTGATCGCAGATTTTGACGGCCAACCCGGCAACGACGTCTTCGTCGGCAACGACAAATCGCCGAACCAAATGTGGGTCCGCGATCAAAGCACGGGCCATTGGTCAGACCTTGCGGTCGTCAACGGCAGCGCCTATTCCTCAGCCGGTGCCGCGACGGCCAGCATGGGAATCGCCGCGAGCGATTTTGACAGAAACGGAACGTTGGATCTTCATATCGCCAACTTTCAAAACGAAAGCGTCTGCCTGTACTTCAACCAAGACGGTTCGTTCCGCGATCGGGCCATCGAATATGGGCTTGGCGTTCCCAGTCGGTCTGTCCTGGGATTCGGTTCCCAACCCTTGGATTATGACAACGACGGACTGCCGGATCTGGCGGTCAGCAACGGACACATCGACCGATACCAATCGATGGTCGGTCCCTTTGAGCAACTTCCGCAACTGTTCGGCAATTTGGCGGGACGTTTCCAGCGAGTCGATGTCGACGATCCGTCCGGCTATTGGGACACCGGGCATCTCGGACGCACTCTGGCGACGCTCGATTTCAATCGCGACGGAAAGAACGACCTGGTGATTTCCCACGTCGGTGAAACCACGGCGTTGCTGCTGAACGAAACCGCGACGCAACATCACTGGCTGCAACTGCGATTGGTCGGCGTCGAAAGCGAACGTGATGCGATCGGGGCCAAAATCACAATCCAAGTGGCGAATCGGCAATTGACCGGCTGGGTGATCGGCGGCGATGGATACCTTGCCAAGAACGAAGCCGTCGTGTCCTTCGGCCTGGGAGATGCCAATTCGGTCGATCAGATCCAGGTCCAGTGGCCCAGCGGTATTCGCCAGCAATTCGGTCCGACCGCGGCCGACCGGCGAATTCTGTTGATCGAGAACCAACCGGATCTCGATTGGCCCGGAAACGAAATCCATTGAGCGTGAACAAGTGACTGACCGAACGATCCACCTGACGTTTTTGATTGCGATTGCACTGGCACTCTCGATCGGATGTCGGCACAGCGAGACTCCCGAGGATGCCGTCACGGCTGACGCACAAAACGGGCCTCCGCTGCCGACTCTGCCCTCGGACGGCGTTACCACCGCTGAGCCACAAGCGGTTGCAACCGCCGATCCACCACCGCAGGTCAAAATGGATCGCGCCGGCGTGATCGCCAAGGCCGAGCGATTGGAACAACAAGGTGACTGGCGCGGTGCCGAGTCTGCACTGCGGTCGTTGCTGTTGGTCGACCCCAACGATCATGAAGTCCTGTTCCGCATGGCACACCTTGCGGCCGGACGCGGTGATCTGGCCGATGCCATCGACGTATTGAAAACCATTCCCGCTGATCACCCCGACGCCGGACTGCCGGCACTCGGGCAGGCCGCCGACTGGTCGTTTCAATTGGGACGCTACCAGGACGCAGAACGGGGCTACCTCAAGATTCTGGAACAGGTCCCCCAAGCCGCCCAAGCACATCGCAAGCTGGCCTTCCTTTACAACCGCCAAGGAAGGCGTCATGAAGCCGTCGCGCATGTTCGCCAACTGTGCCGACAAGGCAACGTGCGTCAGGATGAATTGCACTCGCTGATTCAGCCCAGCGATGCGATGTACGATTCTCCCTCGGAGCCCCCCGTCGCTGCCGACCAACAGCTGTATCATCCGATCGGCGTCTCCGGTGAAGCGAGAAAACTGTTCATGGACGAAAATTTCCGAGCGGCCGTCGACGTGTTACACGACTCGGTCGATGCCGATCAGCAGCCGCCCTCGATCGTCGCGTTCTACGGCCGCGCCGCCGCCGAGGCACAGGACGATGTGCGTTTCCATTGGTGGCTCGGCAAAGTCGATGCCCGCACGAAACAGTTCTCCGAATATTGGGCCGCCATCGGGACCTATTGGTGGACCCAACGCAAGCCGGAACAGGCCGCCCGCGCCCTGCTGGAAGCGCTCGATCGCGACCCCACGGATTTCAGGTCGATCGTTCGTTTGCGGGCCGCGCTGGAAGCGCTCGGACGCAGCGATGATGCCGAACAGTGGTCCGAGCGTTGGAAGGCGTTGCGCAACGTGTCCCAGGAAAACAACCGGATCGCCGACGCACCACAGCCCGCTGTCGCATCCATGATCAAACTTGCCAAATTGCTGGAGTCACTTGATCGTCGACTCGAAAGTGTTTTGTGGAAGTCATTGGCAGCCCACTATCAACGCGCCCCCCGAAACGTCCTGCAAATGCTTCAAACCGAACTCGTGCAGGTGGTCAATTCCGAGCAGGGGTTTCCCGAGACGGCGACCAGACTGTGCGGGATGCGCCTCGATGAATTCCCGCTGCCCGCGATGAATCTCGCACGATCCAACATTCCGACCCCGTCTGGCCACTCGGCCCCCGCACCCGACGATTCGGTGGAGCCCACGTTTGAGAACGTCGCCGGTGACGTCGGCCTGAAGCATGCGTTTCACGTCGCGAGTGCCAGCCAGGACCGCGGTTTTTCGGTGTATCAATCCGTCGGTGGTGCCGTCGCGGTCATCGATTACGACTTGGACGGCCAGACGGACCTCTACTTCACCCAGGGCGGCGCGGACCCGCCGATGTATATCGGTCGCGAAAGCAACGTCTTGTATCGTCAGTCGGAAGGGCAACTCGTGGACGTCACGGAACACGCCGGCGCCAAACAGAATCGTTATTCCACCGGTGTCACCGTCGGCGACTGGAACCAAGACGGGTTCGCGGATCTGGTGGTCGTAAACGTCGGTCAAAATTCGCTTTGGATCAACTCCGGCGATGGCACTTTCCGAGTGGTCAACTTTGACGACCGTGACGACAAAACGATCCTCACGACTTCATTGGCGATGGCGGATCTGAACGGCGACGCCGTGCCCGACGTGTTCGAGTTGAACTATCTGCACGACCCCGCCTTCAGCAAACGCCCCGCAGTCAACGAGCTTGGCCAAGTCGTCGGCTATCTTAAGCCGGCAGAGTTCAATCCGGGCACCGATCGATGGATCACGAACGATGGCAAGGGACAAGCGTCGTTCCGGCTCGTCGGTGATCCCGAATCCGCAGCGGCCTCCGGGCTGGGCGTGATCGTCGGCGATTTTGATGATCGCCATCCGGGGAACGAAGTCTTTGTCGGCAATGACACCGACCCCAACCAATTGTGGGTCCGCGGAAACGGGGCGGGCGAGAATCGATGGAGTGACGTCGCGATGTCTCGTGGCTGTGCCTTCGGATTCGACGGTGTGCCGACCGCGTCGATGGGGGTGGCCGCGGGAGACTTCGACCAAAACGGTGCCCTCGATTTTCACGTGACGAATTTCCAGGACGAAAACGTCAGCCTGTTTCTGAATCAGGACGGCATGTTTCAAGACCGCAACGTCGGATTCGGACTGGCCGGCCCCAGTTCTTCGGTGCTCGGATTCGGAACCCAAGCCATCGACTACAACAATGATGGTACCCTTGATCTGGTCGTGACCAACGGCCATATCGAACAGTCCGCCGCCATTCCCGATCCCTTCGAACAGCCCCCACAATTGTTTCGAAACCTCGGTAACCGATTCGAGCTTTGCGACGTGTCCGATCCCTCGGGCTACTGGAGCGGTCGACACGTGGGACGCGGATTGGCACGCCTGGATTTCAACCGCGACGGAAACATCGACGTTGCGGTCACGCATCTCGGTGAGACATCGGCCCTGCTGATCAATCGCACCGAGACGCAAAACCATTGGATTCAAATTCAACTGGTCGGCACGCGTAGCGAACGCGATGCGATCGGCGCCAAAGTGGACGTGCAAGTCGGAGACCGCAGTCTGTCACAATGGGTCGTCGCCGGAGACGGATTCTTTTGCCGAAACGAAGCGGTCGTGGCGTTCGGTCTCGGCAACCGTCAACAAGTCGACCAGCTCTCGATCCGCTGGCCGAGTGGACGGCGTCAGCAACTCAACAATCTTGCCGCCGATCGCCGCCTGTTGATCGTCGAAGGCGATCCGGATCCGTTTGAACTTTGGTGAGTGTACGGCACGACCGGAGGGCTCGCGCCCTGCCGCTACGATCGAGAAGCGACTTACCCGAAAATGGCTCCCCTCTCCCCCAATTCCTGACTCGCTTAGGCTCGCCAGGAATCGGGGGAGAGGGGAGCCAGGATGATTCGTGTTCCCTTCTCGATTTAGCGGTATTGGGCTTGCGCCCCGCCGCTACCATCCATGTATTGTTGTTAGCGAACTGTCCGGTGCCGGCTCGACCGGCGCGCTTGCGCCCTCGCATCACGACACCTCACGGCCCGCCATACTCATCCAACGAAAACGCTTCACCCAGCCCCTGTGTGATCAGATACACCTGATCGGCCGGCAACGCTGCGATCCGGTCGACGGATCCATCCGGCCAGGTCACCGACAGATCCGTCACCCGATCCGCCTCGGCAAGACCCGCGATCAACGTTTTCTCGTTGCTGCAAAAGTACCCGTCGCCGGCGAGCGACCAGATCGTTCGTGAACGGCCGTTGCAGCGAAAACGGATCACCGCTCCCACCGCATCGCGATTGCTGTCTGTACCGACCAATCGGAATGCGATCCGATGATTTTGAGGTTCGGTTTCATTGATCAGCAGACGCACTTGCTCGTGCGTGTGCGTGACCATCACGTCGTTTCGGCCATCGCGGTTCACGTCGGTCGTCCACAGCGCTCGGCCGACGTGCGGTGTCCTAAAATACTCGCCCCAGGCGTTGTCTTCGACCAACTCGAATCGACCGGTCGCACCGCGGCGGAACAACTGCATCGGCAATTCGTACGGCGGAACATCCGGTCCGGAAAACTCGCCGATGTGCCCGTTGGTCACGATGATCTCGTCGATCCCGTCGTTGTCCATGTCAATCGCTTGGGTACCAAAGCCCACCAAGGAGAGCGTCGGTTCCACCAATCCGAGCTTCCCCGTTTCGTCTTTCCACATCCCCGGCGAGATCTGTTCGTAGAAAACGTTGTACTCGCGGGCGAATCCGGTGACGTAGAAATCAAGGTCGCCGTCCAAATCAAAATCGCTGCTGGCGATCCCCATCGACGCCTGGGCCCGCGTCACCGCGTCGACGGCGACACCGCGCGCCGAAGCGGTTTCGTCGAGTTTCATCGGTTCGCCGGGAGCACGGGTATAAAACGCGTTGCGAGACATGTCGTTGGCGACAAAGATCCCCAGGTTTTGACCATCGAGTGCGCCGGCAACAATCCCCAACCCGCGTCCGGGAGACGAACGATCGATCCACGTGTCCGTCACGTCTTCAAATTCGCCCGTCCCCGTTGCGACGAAAAACTGATCGTACTCGGCGGGGAAGGTGAGGGGATGACAGGGCCCCAAGACGCCTTCCTCATTGGGGCACGCCTTGTCCAAATTTTCGACCGTCTTGCAGTAGTTTGTCACCAGCAGGTCCGCAATCGAATCACCATTGATGTCGACCATCGCTGCGGACGTGGACCACGCGGGTGGTGTGTCGTCGTGAAGCAGTTCGGTGCAGTCGGTGAAGCTGCCGTCCCCGTCATTACGCAGCAAACGATTCGCCCCGAGGTTCGCAAAGAACAGGTCCGGAAAACCATCGCCGTTGAAGTCTCCGATCGCGACTCCTTGGCCAAAGCCACGGTCGGCTACACCCGCCAACGGACTGACGCGAACGAACCTGTCTCCAAGGTTTCGCATCAAATCGTTGGCGATCGAATCGTGCTCCAGCATCGTCCCCCCCGCGTTCATCATCATCAGGTCGGGATGACCATCCAAGTCGTAATCGATCGCGCCCCCGCCGACGCCCGTGGAACGAATCAACGCCGCCAGACGCGCGTTGGTCGGATTGTTGCCTTGGCCGACCGCATTCAAACCCCAACGATCCGATTGCTCCGACAAACGCAGATGATCGTGAGAAGGATTCGTCGCAATGACGGACGACCGCAGCTCGACTCCCGATGCAGATCCCAACTGCGGCGTCGGCAGGAACGCCAAATCAAGACGCCCCGATGCGGTCTGCGTGGAAACCCAATCCTGACTCTGACCGAGCCGGCGAACGATTTCATTTCGTAACGCTTCCAGGTCATCGCTGGGGTCTTCCGACAGGGTTGTCGCCACCGCGGACCAGGCTTCCGCTTCCCAGACACGACCGACGTCCAACAGCGAACGCGCCACCTGTGTCGCCCCCGTTTGGCTGACCGAACCACCGCCGCTGAATTCATTGAAACGCTCGCGAAGTGTCAGCAAGGCATCCGCATGGTCGGACACGATCGCCAACTGCTCCTTGGAAATCGCCTCACGAAACTCTGACTCGCCGGCACACAGACGCTGAATCGCGAATCGCAATTGATCCCACGCCACACTACTGCTCGAATCACGCCGCGTCGCTTCCCAGTACGCCCGAACCGCCGCTGCCGTTTCCCCGTTGTGCATCGCCGCGTCACCCAGGGTCAGCCAATAGCCGGCAAAATCGGGGCTCCGCGGCGGCGCGGTTTCGCTCCATCGTGGCAGCTGTTCCCAACGCCCCGCCAACACCAACGCTTGTCCGTACATCGCATGCGCCGGCGCGAACTCGGGATGATGCTGCAAAATATCCTCCAAGACTTTGATCGCCCGAGTCGCGTCGTGTCGATAAAGGAAGAGAAACGCGTCGGACAGACGCACGCGGCGATCGGTGGGATTGCGTTGCAACAATCGAGAAGCCGTGTTCTCCGAAAGACGTCGCGATGAGCGTTCGGTCGTCGCCAACAGCAGCGAAAGATCGAAAGCACGATTCTGGATCAACGCCTTCAGGTGCGGACCGATGCGATCGGTGCGCTGGACCTCGGCCAGAAATCCGACCAACATGCGACGCTGCCGGTTCGCGTCGGGATGCACCGCCAGCGATTGCTCCAGCAGATCGATCGCCGGATAGATCTCACCGACTTCGACCAGAGCCTGGACCGCCAAGTTCACACGCGAGTCTGGATAATAATCCGCCAGTCTGGCAGCTTCGACCAACAACTCCGCGGCGTCTCGTTTGCGGTCGCAATACGCATTGACCTTGGCCACCTGCGTGACCAAATCGGGATCGCTGGGGTCGGCGATCAACGCCGCTTTTGCGTGGCGATCGGCGAGTTGCCAATCCCCGGCTTGCATCGCCGATTCCATCAGCGTCCGTGGATCCTGTGTCTGTCCGGCCACTGCTGATGAGGATCCACCCGATGTCGGGGTGTCGTTCGGTTGGGACCTGTCGCAGCCGCCCGCCAGCACCCCACACAGCACGCCGACCAGGACTCCAGTTCGAAGTCGGTCGCGAAACGAACAAGACGGATTGGCGTCTGCCGGAGCGACGCGGGTGGAGAAAAGGTCCTGGATCACGCTTTGAACTTCGAGAGGAGACGGATGCCGACCTGACTGACGAGCGGAAAAGGCGACAGGTACGAATGGCACGGACACCAGTGTAGCGTGATCACTACTCCTGCCAGCAGAATGACGCACAAAAACGACCTCGTTGTCGCGGGTGGCTGGGGGTCACCAGCCGTGGCTTCGCCCGGTGCGACGGATCTGTTCCAGCAGTGCCGAACGTCAATGTTCCGCGTTTTGCTTGGAGAGCAGAATCAGAGCTGCGACCAGACGTCCGACTTCCTCGTCCACCTTGTCGACTTGGGCATTGAGATCGGCAAGGTCTGCCGATTCCGCGATGGTCTCCAGATGCAGGGCCGCTTCGACGACGTCGCTGGCGCCGAACACCGATGCGGCGCCTTTGAGCGAGTGGGCACCGCGGCGGATCGATTGAACATCGTGCGAATCGACCGCTTCGCGCATGGATTTCATCAGGCCCGTCGCTTCACCGATCAGAGTTTCGGCAAGGATTCGAAGGTGCGAATCGTTGCCGCGGCAACGCTGGCGTGCGGTTTCCATATCGATCGCGCTGAGCGTCTTCGCGGCAGCCGGATCGTTCATCAACTCGGTCAGCTCGGAAACATCACTCTCGCCGGGGGCCGGTTCAGCGTCGGGAGTCGCGTCCGGATTGGGGGTCGCGTTCGCGTTGTCAGCGTCCCGTGCGACAGCCACCGGAACATTGGAGGGGCCGATCGTCTGGTCGCTGACGCATTGTTCCATGAGGTCATAGAGCTTCTCGGGATCGATCGGCTTGGCGATATAGCCGTCCATTCCTGCTTCCAGGCAATGTTCTTCGTCACCTTTCATCGCGCCGGCCGTCATCGCGACGATCGGCGTGTGACGATCCAATTGGTGCTCCTTCTCGCGAATCAGCCGGGTTGCTTCGATCCCATTCATATTCGGCATTTGCACATCCATCAGCACGATGTCAAATCTCTGGTCATCGAGCGCCGCAACCGCTTCCACGCCGTCTTCGGCAACCAGCACTTCATGTCCGTGGTGCGACAACAGTCCGACCGCAACCTTTCGGTTGACCTCGCCATCCTCGGCCAGCAAAACCTTCAGCTTGCGATAGGCCTTGGGGGCGTCAACCTTCGAATTGGCGTGAGACGGATCGGAATGCCCGGTGGCCTTGAGGATGGTTTTCAAAAGGTCCGAGTGAACCGCGGGTTTTTGCATGTAGCGGGCCACACCGAGCCGCCGACATTGTTCGACGTCGCCCGCCTTAACGGCCGACGAGAGCATGATGATTTGGCAGTCGCTCAGTGCGACATCGTGCTCCTGTCGCACGCGTGTGGCAACTTCGAAACCGTCCATCGGGTGCATCGCGCAATCAACAATGGCAAGCGGATAGGGCCGGCCGTCCGCCGCGGCACGCTGCAGTTCCGTGATCGCTTCTTCGCCGCCGGCCGCGACGGTCACCGCGAGACCCCATTGGCGGAGCATCTCGTCCAGGATCGTGCGGCTGATCGCGTTGTCATCCACCACCAGCACCGGCACGCCGTGCAACGCCTCGGTGACGACCGCCGCGGGTTGCGGGTCGACCACGTCGAAGCGGCCGGTGAAATGGAATGTCGTTCCCGTGCCGACCTCGCTTTCGACCCAAATCCGACCGTTCATCAGCTCGACAAGCTGGCTCGAAATCGTCAGGCCCAGCCCGGTGCCGCCGAATCGCCTGTTCGTCGAAGCGTCGGCTTGGCGGAACGACTCGAAAACGGCTTGTTGTCGGTCGGGCGGAATACCGATACCGGTGTCGCGGACCGAAACCCGCAGATCGACCGAATCTTCACTGCTTGATTGAAGATTGACGTCCACTTCGACTTCGCCCTGTTCGGTAAACTTGATCGCGTTGCCCACCAGATTGACCACGATCTGTCCGAGTCGCCCTGCGTCACCGACAAGCATGTCGGGAATCTCGGGCGCGACATGACAGAGCATTTCCAGCCCCTTGCCCCCGGCACGGCAACCGAGCGTCTGGATCGTTTGCCCGATGCAATCGCGCAGACTGAAGGGATGATGTTCCAGATCGAGTTTTCCGGCTTCGATCTTGGAAAAATCGAGAATGTCGTTGAGCAGCCGCAGCAGCGAGTCGGCGGACTGTTTGACCATGTTCAAGTAGTCACGTTGTTCCGATGTCGGCGTGGTGTGAAGCAATAACTCCGTCATCCCGATGATCCCGTTCATTGGCGTGCGGATTTCATGACTCATGTTTGCCAGAAACTCGCTCTTGGCGTGGTTGGCTTGTTCCGCCATTTCCTTGGCAGCCTCGGCAACCTCCTTCGCCTCACGCACCTCCTGCTCGGCTTGATGCCGCTGGGTGACATCCCAAAACATGATCTGGATGCCACTGATGTTCCCGACGGCGTCGTAGACCGGTCCCTTGAAGGTCTCCATGTAAACCCGTTCGCCGTCGGCTTTCTCATGGGCTTCGACATGGTTGACCACCTTGCCCGTTTTGACGACACGGCGATCATCTTGGCGATACTTCTTTGCCAGGTCCTTGGGAAACAGATCGAAATCGGTCTTCCCGAGCAACTCATCCAACGGCTTGCCCATCGAATCGCAGTACAGCTGGTTGCCGAACACGACTTTGCCTTTCATGTCCTTGCGGACCACCTGCATCGGGATGCACTCGACCAGCGACGAATAGAGCGCTTCGGATTCGCGAATCGCACTGATGTCCGTGCCGATCCCGCCGATGAATTTTGGTTTGCGGTTGGCGTCGTGGACCACGCTGACTCGGTCGTGCAACCAGATCACCGAACCGTTGGGACGCACGATGCGATAGTCCTGTTCGATGTGCTTTTTTTCCAACAACTCGTCCAGATTCGCGACGACCGTCTCGCGGTCATCCGGGTGGATCGCGTCCAGCCAGTAATCGGGGTCGGCTGTCAGTTCCTTCAGCGGCCTGCCATAAACACGCTCGGCGACGCGGTTCACATACAGCAACTTGCCATCCATCGACGTACACCAGACCAGATGCCGAGCCGCGTTGATCAGCGTTCTGACAAGCTGATCTCTCGTAAATGGCTGGTCCTTGGCCGTGTGTAGCGACCCGAGATCCATGTAGGAGGTTCGAATATCCACCGCGTCTCGCTCCGACGTCGAAGAGTGTCCTGCGGAAGCACTGTTCCGGGGCTGTTATTCTACTCCAGATGTCGACGCCTTTCTTCTGTCGATCTCTTTCAGCGAGAGATTCCGGAAGTCTCTGTCGTGGATGACGGCGTTTCGAGTATGCAACAGATCAACGCAGCCGTCGTCCGGCTACGCCGCCCGATACAGATCGGCGCGTGTCGGCGGCATGCCCGAAAGCCCCTTGCCGGCCCGTTTGGTTGCGACGACCTGATAGATCTTGATCGAACCGGCCGAGAAACCGGCTGACCCGCCCGCCATGTAGGCGACCCACAAACGGTACCGTTCGGGGCCGACCAGCCGGATCGCTTCGTCTCGGTTGGCGGACAGGTTCTTGCACCAATACTTCAGCGTCAACGCGTAGTGCTCGCGCCACGATTCGACGTCGTGGACTTCGAAGCCGCTGTTCTCCAAGAAATCAGTCGTCATCCCCACCGGAGTCAGTTCGGAGCCGGGGAAGATGTACTTCAAAATGAATTTCCGTTCGGGACGGATTTTGCGAGCGTCTCGCTTCGATTTTTTTGCCCGCCGTGCGATCGCATGGTTCAGCATGATTCCGCGATCGCGGAGCATCGAATTGATCTTGTCAAAGTAACGCGGGTAGTTGGCGATCCCGATGTGCTCGGACATTCCGATGCTGGAAATCTTGTCGTACGTTCCTTGGTGATCCGCGTAGTCACAGATCTCAACGCTGACCTGATCGCCCAGCCCCAGTTCATCAATCTTGGTTTGGGCATAGTCGTGCTGTTCTTGCGATAACGTGATTCCATGTGCTTTCACGCCGTAGTGCTGTGCGGCGTACCGAATCAGCCCGCCCCAGCCACAGCCGATATCCAGCATCCGCTCGCCGGGCTTGAGCCGCAACTTGCGACAGATCATGTCCATCTTGTCGCGTTGGGCTTGATCCAACGAATTGTCCCAGTCTTTGAAATAGGCGCAGGTGTACTGCATCTCGCTGCCCAGGAACAGCTTGTAAAACGCGTTGCCGACGTCGTAGTGGAATCGAATGTAGTCGGTGTTGTCGCGGCGTGATTCGTTGCGGCCGACGCCGTCGTCAGCGAATTGATGACTCAAATCGCCCGCATCGGTTTTGGCGAACAGAAATGGCAAGGTCTTCTTGACCAGCATCGTCTTGGAGATCGTCTTCAAACGCCGGCGGTTGGCCTTTTCGGTCTTCAACGCCTCGGTGAATTCCATCAAGTCACCGCCCTCGAACGCGATGTGACCGGTCGCGTACAGACGGACCAGTGTTTCCAAGGACGGCCGCCGCAGCAACGACCCGACAACGCCCGGACCGGACAGGGCGATCGTGTATCGGCCGTCCACGTCGCGGCCGATCGGAACCACGTCGCCGTTCCAAAGCCGCACCGAGACGTTCAGGTCCAACGGGTCGGCGATCGCCCCTAGCACGTCTTTGATCGATCGCAGTTGCGTTTGAGCCGAAAAGGGAAGTCCCATCCTTGCAGTCTCCAGCGGGGTGACGGTCGATGCGGTCTCCCCCGAGACGTCCAATCGGACCTGGCGGGGCGGCATCACCTGCCGACGGTAGCAGAACACTCCGCCTCCGCCGAGTTCAATTTTTTCGCTGTGAAGCAATTTTAGCGGTAGGGCGCGAGCCCTCCGGTGTTTTGGCAAAGAGGAAGAACCGGAGGGCTCGCGCCCTGCCGCTAAAACCTTAAGAAACCCGGGGGGGAATGCTTCACAGCGTTGTCCAGCAGGCCACACCCGAAGCGATTCAGGCGGTATTTGAAATCCCCGGCGGCAAACGCGGTCGTCGCCGGCAAGGCGGCTTAGCCTGTCAAAAACATTTCCAGGACTACACAACCAAGACGTTGCTGCGAAACTTTTTGCATTTTCGTTGACTTCGACAACGACGCCCCATACCATCATCTAAAGAATTAAACGATTGTTAGGGGAGAGACCGATGGCACGGCCAGAGTCGGAGTATCCGACGCAGCTTGAACTCGAGATCTTGAAGGTGCTCTGGGACGCATCTCCGCTTCCTGTGCGTGAAGTCCGCGCCCGATTGGAAGCCGGCGCGGGCCGCACGCTGGCCCACAGCAGCGTGATCACGATGCTGAACATCATGCATCGCAAAGGCTTTCTGAGACGTCAAAAGGCCGGCAAAGCATTTCTGTTTTCGCCAAAAGTCGAGAAAGAGCATGTCAGCGGAGGCATGGTTTCGGACCTGCTTTCGCGTCTATTCGAAGGTTCGCCGACCGCCATGGTTTTGAACCTGCTCGAGACCGGTGACATCGATGCCGATGAGCTGGATGAAATCCGACGCTTGGTCAACCGCAAACGCAAGGAGCGGAATCAATGAACGCTTGGGACGTCTTGTCGGCAGAATTAAGTTGGCAAATCTGCGCGACACTTCTTCATTCGCTGTGGCAAATCACATTGATCGCTTTCTTCGTCTGGCTGATTTGTCGATGGGAGCGGGCAACGGTCGAACAGAAGTATCTGGTCCATGTTGCCGGGTTGTTGTTGAGCATTGCCGTGGTGCCGTTGACATTTGTTCTGGTCGCACACGACCGTCCCACGGAAGAATCGATCTCCCGTGCGGCCTACGCGTCCACGATCGGCGGAGGTGCGATCGTCCAATCTGTCCAGTCGCCTGATCATACGTCTGTGCCGCAGACCACCAACGTGCCGTCAAACGACCCTCTCATTGCTCACGTCGAATCCACAGCGATGAATGGACCGGATCCATCCGTCGATGCCGCGATCAACGACCGAGGTATCAGCACGACAAAGGTGGGGCATGTATGGCTAGGCGTTGGTTCATGGATTGCCGGGCTGTATTTGCTCGGTGTATTGCTGATGCTGGCCCGACTCGGATGGGACGTGATCCGCACCGAACAGATACGCCTGCGAAGTCGTGCGGTGACCGGCGGGCCTTTATTGACGGCGATCTGTCATCTGGCCGATCGATGGTCGCTCTCCGTGTTGCCCGGACTCGCGACGGCCGAGCAAATTGTCGTTCCCCAGGTGCTGGGTTTGTTAAAACCCACCATCTTGATGCCTGCGTCTGCCATGACAGGGCTTTCAACGGAACAGCTTGAAATGATCTTGGCGCACGAGCTTGCCCATGTGCGGCGGCAAGATATGTGGATCAATTTGCTGCAGCGACTCGCCGAGTCGATTCTCTTTTTTAGTCCGCCGCTGTGGATGATCAGTCGTCGAATCAGCGTGTTGCGTGAGCACTGTTGCGATGAAATCGCCTGCCAGGTTGCCGGCGAGATCGCCCCGGATGGTGACAGCGATTCACGCTATTGTTATGCGCAAGCACTTTTACTGGTGGCCGAGGCATCGTGTCCAAATCAATCGACGAACCTGGCCACCGTGGCCGCCGACGGACACACGCCCTCGGAGCTTCGTCGACGGATCGCGCGTTTGCTGGGCCAGCCGATTCGTGAACCGTTGCAAGTTCCGCGCCGTGCAATCGCCATGGCCATCCTGCTCGTGCCACTTGCGTGGGCTTCGGTAACGTGGCAAGCCAATGCGCAGCGGGCGACGCAGGAATCGGAACCGGCCAGCGGTGTCGCTGCCGTGGAAAACAAAACCACCGATGCCGACCGCGCCGTGGCCGAAGCACGAATCCGAACGTTCGGATTGCAAAACGCCAATCGGATCGCGCTGCGACAATCCGTTCGCCAAATCAACGTCCCCGGAATGCAGTCGTACGCCAAGAGAGACCTGGCGAGCTTGTGGAAAGCTCGGGGCAGCCGGTTGACCGATCCGCAATTGAACAAGAATCGTACCGAATCACGTATTGGCTGGGAGGGCGAGCGGCTGCTGCTGAGTCAGCTCAGCGTGTTCCAGCCCAATCAGTCTTGGCGTCAATCGCACTACTGGGACGGCCAAAACGGCTGGATCGGTGAGATCCAGTCCACGCAGGAAAAGAAAACGAAGAACGTTTACCGCTACGCCTCCCTCGAACGACTCACCGAACACATCCATCCGTTCAGCTACCCACACTGGGCGGCCGCCGGAGATCGTCTGCCCTGGCCCGGACCAACCGTCTTGATCGCCGAGCACAGTGTCGCGCCACAACAAACGCATTACCGCCACTCGGGGACCGAGACAATTGATGGCGAGGTTTGCGACGTCTACACGGGCCCCGAACGGAGCGAACAGATCTGGATCGG
Organism: Stieleria neptunia; assembly: GCF_007754155.1. Taxonomy (NCBI): domain Bacteria; kingdom Pseudomonadati; phylum Planctomycetota; class Planctomycetia; order Pirellulales; family Pirellulaceae; genus Stieleria; species Stieleria neptunia. The sequence continues at coordinate 1,893,551 of NZ_CP037423.1, forward strand.
AACGACGACCAAGCTTGTCAAAGCAGTCAGTCGCCACTATTTGTCGGGGATTTCCCCCGAGCAACAATGGAAAATCGCTTCCGAAGCGGCCGGCAAACCGATCGCAAATCGACAGCAGTACGACCGCTATCGCCAGACATTGTCACCCGAGGAACAAATCGCACTGCAGGCACGTTGGTCTGCCGCTGCCTGGGATCAGACTCATCCCGGTAACCTCACCGTCTTTTCGGACTATCAAGAAATCGCACCGGGTGTCCGCTGGCCCATGCAGGCCGATCGTGTCGTCGTGCATCCCAGTGGCCAAGCAAAAGACACGTTCAAGTACTATCTGTCAAAGATCGAAGTCGAGTTGATCGGTGATTTCGACATGCAAGAGTTCGCTGCCGATGCCTTGCCGGATCCAGGCGTCAAGGTTACCGACCGAACCGGAGAATCATGGTTCGAGTACGTTTGGTCGGATCAACTGACGCAAGCGGACATCGAAGAAAAACGCCGACAGGTATCCGCCAAAGAATCTGCCGAAGCCGAACGGAAACGCCGAACCAACGCCACGCCGATCAAGACGGTCGACGATGCGATCGGAATTCTCACCGAAGGCCCCCGAGTCGAGCCGACGATGGTGTGGGCACGGGCCATCAAGTTCTTGACCGAGCATCCTGAGACAGCGTTGCCGGCGCTGATCAAAACGATCGACAATGAGCAGCGTGATCATCCCATCAGCAAGTTGGCCTTTGCGCTACGAGCGATCGGTGATGCTCGCGCCGTTCCGGCTTTGATCCGGGCCCTCCCACGCACCCTCCTGCCCGGTCGAAGCGACTTCGGTCTATTGCTCGAAGAGGACGTCGAGCTTCGGCGGTTCATGCAACAACATGATCTCGGTAAAGGCAGCGTTGGGACAACGTTTGATTACGGCAGGGCCTTTCGAGAAGTGACCGGCGCATTGCGCAGGCTTACCAATCAACAATTCAATGAAATGGAACTGAATTGGATCCGGTTGAAAGGATCGAAAACGCAACGGGATGCCGCACAACAACAGTTCGATCGGGTTGCCAGACGGTGGGCGGATTGGTGGGAAGCCAACTGGCGTGATCACGTCGACGACCCGGTCTATTCGGATGTGAATCTAAAACCGTCGTCTGATGCTGACGTGGCACCGACTGGAGCCCGCCAACCGCTTGCCGGTCCGAGTGTCGAAATCATCAGTGGCGGTTCCGGTGGCATCATTCAATCGGTACACGACACCGGGAAAAAATGTTTCTTCGACCTCGACACCGGACGCCAGGCAGACTGGCCGAACGAACTGCCCCCGCTCGGAAAGACCCAATTGGATTCCACCGAATTCCGCGACTGGGCACGTCGTGAAGGGTTTGATGTGGCGGGCATCACCTACACGCCCGATGGTGGTACCGAACCGCTGTATTGCTTGATGCCACTGGGATTGAGTGTTTGGAAGATCAGCGAAGAAGACCACCGAAACCTGCCGGCGATGGCCCTTGGCCAACAACCCTACCCGCTGTCCAACCCGGTCGAGTTGCTTGTCCCGCGCCGCACCGTCCCTAAACCGAGAGACGCTCAACACAGCGGTGATTCATTTTTATTCGTGACACGCGAGGGAACCACCGGCATCATACGGTTGACCGCACAAGTCACCAAGACCGAGGATCGAAGCGGCTACGCGTCGAGCGAAGAGTTTTTGTTTGAGAATTCCGGGTTCTATCGCGGTGTGAAGTACGCCTACGAAACCTTCTCCGAAACGTCCGGCGAGCAACCGTGAATCCGTCCGACGTCGAGCTCGAAAACCTATCATTCTGCCCCGAATCATTCTGCCATCCGGCTCGTCTCGTCCCGCGAACCTACCGTGTTTGCGATTTGACGTAGCTGGCCAGTGCGGACAGGTTCTGGCTGAAGACGGCACTGGACAGGTACGGCGTTCCGATCGGCATCTTCGCCTGTCCCACCAAACGCTGACCATCGAAGGTCACCACCCAGCGTCGCTGACCGTCGAGCGCCCCGATGATCTGCTGAGCTTGCTTCGCCAAGTCCCGTTGGGAGACTTCCGGTTCCGGCGATAATCCGCCGCGGACGCGTTTGTATTGTTCTCGGAGTCCGGCCAATTGCGATTCGGTCTTCCAGCCGTAGTGACTGGGAAGATTGGAATCATCGTAGGTCAATTCATACACGTCGCCGCGCCGCTGCATGTACAGGGGACGGTTCGTCCGCAATTCGTAGTAGCGTGCGAGTCGGCCGTCGGGAAGTCGCGATTGACGCAGCCAGCTCGCCGCGGCCGGGATCGGTTCAAGGTACTTGTCGTCACCGGTGACGTGGGAGATCCGCATCAGCGTTTGCAGCACCTCTTGGGTCTCGTCGCCGGACACGCCGGGCGGTTCGAACTTGCGTGCCCAGATCGGCTGCATGTCGTAGTTGTATTGTTGTGCCCAGCCGGGTTGCGGCATCGGCATTTGGGCGAGGACCAGGAAGTCACCGAGTTTTTTCAGAGCGTCCAGGTAGCGGTCGTCGCGGTAAACTCGGTGGGCGTCGATCAACAGATCCGCGACGTACCCGGTCACGTTGTCATTGAGCGTGTACATGTCCCAGTAGTTCTTGATCCGGCCTTCGGTCCGCCAATCGTAATCGGGATAGTTTGCCGGCTTGATCGGTTGGTCGCTGACCGGTCCCGTCCAGACCTGGGGGAATCCGCCGTTGGGGAATTGCGCCGCCAGCAGCGCGTCGAGTCCCGTGATCGCGGAATCGTGAATCTCCGCGTTGCGAAAACCACTTGCGAGGTCTGCGAGTACGAGGAAGCGAAGCGCCGATTGCGTTTGTCCGTCGTCCAGCGACGAGTGGTTCTTCCCCCGGCCCTTGCCGTTGCGATAGTCCGCCTGACGTTCGCCTTTTGGGTTCAAGTCGACACAGTTCGTCCAGCCGCCGGAGCTGAGTTGACCGTAGACGACTGCGCCGGCCGCAGCGGTCGCGGCATCCAGATAGAACGGGTCGCCGGTCGCATCGTAGGCCTCCAGCAGCGCCATCCCCACTGTCGGTGTTCCCGGCGGCTGGATCCAGATCTGATCGGTGGTCGCCACGCCCTCGCCCCATCGCTGTTTCAAATCGAGCGAGTAGTGATACACATAGCCTCCGTGCGTCGCGACGTTCTCGACGTAATAGCCAGCGGCTTCACGCATCGCTGTGACGGCCTGCGATTTTAAATCGGACTGCGCCGACGCGGGAACCGCCAAAACGAGAACCAGCAGGCAAATCAGTTGCGTTCGCATGTCAGCAGGAAAGTTGCGGTGTAATCGTGTGAGCCGTACGCGCCGGCGACGACAAAGTACGACGGCCTTTCCAGGCCGTCGAAATCAGCGACAGCCTGGAAAGGCTGTCGTACATTAGCCTTCAAAACCCCTGATGACGTGCTTTGAACGCTTACGCCAACAGCCCCGTGATCACCCGTCCGCCTTGATTGTCCAGCAATGACAGGGATCGGTTGTTGGAATCATAGTGAAATCGTTCGGCGTCGAGCCCGAACAGGTGCAACAAGGTGGCATGGTAATCGAAGTGGTTGACCACGTCCTCGACCGCCTTGTGTCCCAGTTCGTCCGTTGCGCCGTAAACGTGGCCGCGCCGGAAACCGCCTCCGGCGACCCACATACTGAAGCCATACGTATTGTGATCGCGACCGACTCGCGAGGGACCGGAATTGTTTTCAATGACGGGCAAGCGGCCCATTTCGCCTCCCCAATGCACGATGGTGGAATCGAGCATTCCGCGTTGCTTCAGATCCTTGACGAGCGCGGCCGACGGCACATCGACCTTCTTGCAAGCCGTGGGCAGCTTGCTGACGATGCTGCCATGATGATCCCAGCGTTGGTTTTCGGTAAAGATCTGTGCAAAGCGGACGCCCCGCTCGATCAACCGCCGCGCGATCAGACACCTCGCTCCAAACTCCTTCGTCTCGGGGTTCTCCAACCCATACATGTTTAGCGTCGCTTGCGTCTCGGTACTGAAGTCGACCGCTTCTTTGGCCGCCAGTTGCATGTTCGCCGCCAGTTCGTAACTGGCGATCCTCGCTTCGAGATCGTGGTACCCGGCGCGGCGGGCAAGGTGCTCGCGGTTGAGTTCTTCCAGATAGTGGAGCGCTTCTGTTTGTGCGGCACCCTTTAAGTACTGGGGCGGATCGAGGTTCAGGATACGCGGGGCTTGCGGGCGGATGACCGTCCCTTGATAGATGGAGGGCAGAAAACCATTGGTCCAATTCTCCACCCCCATCACCGGCAACTGGCCTGGATCGATGAGTGCGACGTAGGCGGGCAGGTTTTCGGTTTCGCAGCCCAGCCCATACGTCAGCCAGCTTCCCACCGTGGGTCGACCGGTCACGATACGTCCGTTCTGCATCGCTTGAATCGACTGGCCGTGGTTGTTGACGCCGGTGTGCATCGACCGGATCAGGGTGATGTCGTCGACCACTTCGCCCAAGCCGGGCAGCAGCTCCGAGATCTCCATCCCGCAACCACCGTGCTTGTGGAACTTCCACGGCGACGCCATCAGTTTGGAACTGGCCTCCGCCGCGTTGTCGTACTTGATGTCGCCCTCGAAATCCTTCCCGTCCATCTTCTGCAGCTCGGGCTTGGGATCAAACAGATCCAGATGGCTGGGGCCGCCCTGCATCCACAGCGAGATCATCGCCTTGGCGCGGGGCTCGAAATGGGGCGACTTCGGTTTCAGGTCATACGACTTGGGCTCCATTTCCGGGCGGGCAAACGGGTCGTCTGCCGGCGCCGCAGCGCTGACTCGCTCGTTTTGCAGAAGCGCATTTAACGCGAATCCCATCAAACTCATCGCACCGGTGGCGTTGAAATGACGTCGCGATGACGCAGTGGTGGAGGCGAAATTTCCCGAACGCCGGGTCGGCTGCTGAGATTTCATAGCGATTCAATCAACGTACAAGAAACGGTTTGAACTGAAGAGCGTCTGACAAAAACTGGACAGCGCCAACATCGCGGGCGTTTGCGTCTTGTCCTGCTTGGCGAGACTGGCCGCCTGGGGAGAATTCGCAAGCACCGCCGTCTCACGCTCGATGAAGCCCAGTGCCGAGTCGATCTGTTGGTCGCTGGGCGATTGGCAAAAAGCGAGTTCCCAGGCAAGTTTGACCTGTTCGGATCGGTCCGCCCCCGCTTGCGCGACAAGTCGGCGGGCGAAATCGCGGGAACGATCGTGCACAAATTCGTTGTTCATCAACAGCAACGATTGCGGAGCGACGGTCGAGGTCCGGCGGACGTCACAATTAGGGTCCATCCGCGGTGCGTCAAAGCTATCGAGCAAACTGAGCGGGCGGCTGCGTCGCACCTGGGCGTAAACCGAGCGGCGCAAGTCTTCCCCCTTCATGTCGATCAACGCTCCCGGGCGACCGGCATTCAGATTTTCAATCCCAAGGACGAACTGCCCGACCCTGTCCGCCATCACGGGAACGGGGGGCCCAAACGATTTGGAGTTCAATTTGCCGCTAATGGCCAGCATGCTGTCACGAATCGTTTCCGCCTCCAAACGACGCAACGACATCCCGCTGAGCAGCCGATTGTCGCCGAGCAGCCGATTGTCGCCGTCGGTGCGATCGGGCGGAATCACCCTCAGCGCTTGGCGGTACGCGGTCGAGGTCATCACCAGGCGGTGAAACGTCTTCAGGCTCCACCCACTGTCCATGAATCGCGTCGCCAACCAGTCCAGCAGTTCTGGATGGGAGGGCGGTTCACCCAGCCTGCCAAAGTCGCTGGGGGTCGCCACGATCCCGGTACCAAAATGATGCATCCAAAATCGATTCACCAAGACCCGCGCGAGTAATGGGTGCCGACCGCTGGTGAGAGAGTTGGCGTAGGCCAAACGGCGTCCCGTCGTGGGCAGAGCTTCGTCATTGGTGGGAATTTCAACGGGATTGTTTGCGGTCACCACCGAGAGAGCGGCTGGGGCCACCTTGTCCGTCGGATTGTGGTAATCACCACGCGCAAAGACAAACGTCTCGGGGACCTTTCCGGGGACTTCCGTCAACGCCTGCACGAAGTTCTCTTTCGGCTTTGTCGCGCGGAGTGCTTTGGCGCGTTTGGTGATCGCGGCCAACTGTGGCGCCCGTTCCTTCGTCCGGTCGATGACCGATTGCCGCTGCGCCACTTCGGCAGCGGCCTGTGGGTCGAACGTTGCAAGGTTGCCGGCAGTGACTTCCAGCCCGGCGTGTTCGGCCAGTAGGTCTTGTTGCTGCTCGGTTCGTTTTTCGCGAGGGACCGCAATCGCCGCCGCCACTTGCTTTGCGACGTCGTCGGCGAGCGACTGGAGTGCGCGTTTTTGCGCTTCCGCGATTGCGGCGGTTGTCTTTTCCGCCTGATCTTTCTTCAACCCCGCCAGCTTGCTACGAAGTTCGCGGTCATACAGATACAGCGCACCGGCCGAGATCTTCAGGATTTTGGGATACCTTTTTAGATGGTCTTGTTGCTCCTTGGTGCGCTTGGCTACCGGGGTTTGGTAAGCGACCCGTAGTGCATCACGCAACGCTTCGGGAACATGCTGGACGAGTTGATCCTCCAACGTTTCGGCGATCAGCTCTTCGGCGCGTTGCTTGTATTCCGCATCAATCCGTTTGGCTTGAGCTTCGATTTCGGCGGCCACCTTGCGATCGTCGTCGGTGTACAGCGACACCAATCGGGCCGACGGCTTACGCCAGTTCTTCCAGTCATAAGCGGGTTCAAAGATCGCTCGGATCTGAAAATATTCCGCCTGGGGAATCGGATCGTAGCGATGATTGTGGCACTGCGCACAATTCAGCGTCAGCCCCAGCAGGGAGCTGCCCACCACATGCAGCGTGTCGGCGATGACTTGGTTTTCAGCCAGTGGCAATTCTTCGCCGCTGACTTTTCCCGTCCCATCGGGAACCATGCGTAGGAAACCGGTGGCGATCAGTTTCTCCGTTTCGTCGGCCGTCAGATTCTTTTTGGGAAAGCCGATCATTTCGTCGCCGGCCAACTGTTCGCGGATAAAACGATCAAATGGCATGTCGTCATTCATCGCCCTGATGACGTAATCACGGTAGTGATACGCGTGCGGGCGAATGGGATCGTCGATCGTGTAGCCTTCGGAATCGGCATAGCCGACGACGTCCAACCAGTGCCGCCCCCAGCGTTCACCGTACTGTGGTGATTCAAGCAATCGGTCGATCAAGTGCTCCACGGCATCCGGGGACGGGTCGGCGATGAAGTCTTGGACTTGTTGTGGGGTGGGAGGCAATCCGATCAGATCATACGTGGCTCGCCGAATGAAGGTCCGCCGGTCAGCGTCTGGAGAAAAGCTGAGCTGCTGTTCTTCGAGGCGTCTCAACAGGAAGGCGTCGATCGGAGTGCGGACACGATCCTCCGCGGAGACCTCCGGGATCGCAGGATTTTGAATCGGTAAGAACGACCAAAACTCGCGTTCCTCCGCCGGTACGTACACTCCATCGGGAATGGACTCCGGCTCCGGACGCAGTGTCTTCGCTCCGGACTCGACCCAGCGATCAAGCACCTCCTGTTCGGAGGACGTCAGCTTGACGTCCCCCGGCGGCATGTCTTGAGCAACGGTCCGTTCGATCAAGGGACTCTCATCCGGATCGCCGGCGACGATTGCCGGTCCACTCTCGCCGCCGACCAGGATGAATTTGCGTAAGCGAAGATCCAGACCGCCTTCGATTTCGTCTCCTTCGCCATGGCAATGCAGACAATGTTTCTTCAGGATCGGGCGGACATCGCGTTCAAACGAAATCGTTTCAGAAGGCTCAGTGGAGTCGGATTGGCTGACCGCAGGCCCAGCGAGACAGACCGACAACGCGGCAGCGAAAACAAAGCGGGATCGCATCACGAATTCCAGTCGTCCGGCGTGATTCGGGGCGGGAGGGTGACGGAAGTCCGTCGGTGGGGCCTTCATTATAACACAACTGAGAACCACCCGATGGCGACGACGTCGAAGCGAAACCTGTGATGAGGCGAGTCGGGCGGATGGACTGGTTCAACCCCGTGGGAGGCTCGACGAAATGACTTTGTTGTTCGAACAGCGATCTGATCACACATCGTTTGTTGAGATGCAGTCGTGCGGGGCTGGTGAAGGCGTGGGCCGGATTCCCTACAATACCACTCCACCTTAAGCTCATGGTGCAACCTGCGAAATGGAAGGCGGCGTGATCGCCGAGCCCGAAATCTCAATTGAGGAACCAGCTTCATGAATCGTTTTTCAGCAACAATCCTCTGTCTGCTCACGCTCGCGATCACGATCGGCTCAAGCGTATGGAGTCAGGATGCAGGCTCGAAAGCAACCGTCGTTCCCGAGGGGACAGCAGACGAAGGCTTGATTGAGCCAACGGCGGACGATCCGCAAGGGCCCTTGGGCGAGACGGTTCGCTTGGGCGAAACGCTCGTTACGGAAACAAGTTCGCATCCGATGACGCAGCCACTGGTCGGCAACGCCTTGAACTGCACGTCCTGCCACTTGGACGCCGGACGGCATCCCAAAGCCGCTTCCTTTGTCGGGGTGGCGGCGGCGTATCCAGCCTATTCGCCACGCGAATCGGCGGTCATCACACTGGAAGAACGGATCGCCCACTGTTTCTTGCGCAGTCAAAATGGCTCGCGTCCTGCCCCTGGCGGGAAGGTCTCGGTCGCCATCGCAGCTTACATCACCTGGTTGTCGCGACACACGCCGATCGACATGAACCCGATCGCACCGCTCGGACCGAATCGCCTGGAATTGCTCGACGCCGACGCGATCAAGCCAGACGTTGCACGGGGCGAAGCACTCTATGGCGACCGTTGTGCGGATTGCCATCTCGCCGACGGTAGTGGGTCGGGTGAGGGGCCGCCGCTGTGGGGTGAACAGTCATTCAATGACGGGGCCGGTCTTTCCAAGGTGCTCAAAATGGCGTCGTGGTTGAAAGTCGCGATGCCGCCCGATGACGCCGACCTGACCGAGCAACAAGCCTTCGACATCGCGGCCTTCGTCAATTCACACCCACGCCCCGAGTTTCGGCCGGAACGCAACGATCCCCAATAAGCCCGATTCTCCTTTGTTCTTGTTAGACCCCACGAGGTTTGTCTTGACCTCGACCTTCGACGAATCCTTCTAGTCGACGGACTGGGCCAGCCCGCCGGTCGCCAAGCCCGCTGGCGCCCCGACATCTACGACAGGACATTGAACTGTGTCTGGGAGATCAAGACGGCGCATTCGGCAATGCTGGGCTCCAAACAACTGCAAGCGTACCGCAACGCGTTGGGAGGCGGCGGCCTGTTTGTCGAAGCCGGAGGTCCGCGAGAAGGCGCTGAGGGCAAGGTCTTTGCGCCGGGCGGCCATCTTTCCTTTGGCGTCTACTTTCAGGGTGTGATCCGATATCATCACATCCGCTGAGCGAAAGGGGCCGTCCAGCTTAGGACGACCAGTTTTTCGAGCACGATGGCGCTTCCGGGCCGTCGTCCGTTGGACTCCCGGCGACGACCTAGAAAGGACGTCGTACAACGGTCCGCTGACCGCATCACACTCAATCGACGAGATCATTCAGATTTGTCGCGTTTCGCATCGTTCCCAAGCTGGACGGTCCCCAATGCCTGCACACCAGCACCTATACTCGTGCCATTGGTTCCCCGCTCTTTTCTCAAGCGTCCGGCTCGGTGGCGTCGCCGGTCATCTGGTATAGCCGGACGTGGCCGTCAGCATGGGCGACGGCCAATCGGTCCTCGCCGACAAGATCCACTCCGCGCGCTGCGCTTTTCATTTTGAAGGTGTGAAATGCTTCGTCACTGCCGTCGTTGAAAAACCAAAGTTCGCCTTTGCCTGATTTGTCCGCACCTCCGCCGACCAGGAAGCCTTGGGGATGAAAGCGGACCGCCCACGCGACTCCTTTAAAATTCTCGGCCGCTCGAAGCTGCCGCGTCGCTGTACCGGTTTCCCAGTCAAAGACCACGATGATCGGATCTTGAATTCCGGCGAACGAGTTCACCACCTTGGTGATCCCCGCGCTGGCCCATCGGCTTCCGCAGGCATTGAATTGCATGTCTCGTGCGCCGCCCATGTCTGCCGCAAATTTTTTGTCGTAGCCGGTCATCATGCCGGCATCGATTCTGCGTCGCTGCTCACCCGTTTTAAGATCCCAAATCAAGATCACGCCCATCAGATCTTGAGAAACCAAGTGTTCGCCGTCGGGGTGAAAGTCGACACCGTAGACGTGTCGCTCGTGCCCCTTCAGCTCCAGTTCTTGCTCACCGGTTTCGATGTTCCACAGTTTGACGAGCAAGTCATTGCCGCAGGTCGCCAGACGCGTCCCGTCGGGGCTGGCCCGCACCCAGCGGGCGGCGCCCTGATGAGCGGGGATGCTGCGGATGATCGGAGGGGCGTCCTGGGTGAGGTCCCAGATGTTGACGACTCCGCCCCAGCAAGCTGTGTAGAGCTGTTTCGAGTCGCCGGAAAAATCGATGGATCGAACCCAACTTTGATGCCCGCTCAGTGTTCTGAGTCTGCCGTCCTCAAGATCCCAGAGTTGAATGTCCAGGTCTTGAGCGCCTGCGGCGACATAGCGAGACGCAGGGTCGACGCGGAGCGTGGTGAGTGGCCGGGAATGCTTGAGTTCACGGACGAGGTGCGTTTGAACCGGATCAATGGTTGCGTCGGAGTTCATGCCAACAGCTCCTCAATCGGCGCAGCGGCGGGGTCGCCGATCGGAATCGATTTTCCGGAAATGTCATGGTCCATCGTGGAATCAAGCCCGAGCGCGGACAGGTACGTATGAAACAGATGTCCGCCATCGACTTCGCGCTCGACGACTTCAGTCCCCTCGTCGTTGGTCTTGCCAATCACCGCGGCGGGCTGGATGCCGCACCCGCCCATCGCAACGGACCACGCCGTCCCCCAGTGATCACGACCGTATTTCGTGTTGATTTTCGGCGTGCGTCCCATCTCGGAATAGACAATCACCAATGTGCTGTCCAGCATTCCGCGATCATGGATGTCGTCGAGCAACATCGAAAACGTTTTGTCGAATTCGCCGAGTTGCTCCAGGTGAAAATTAAAATTCTCGGCGTGTGTATCGTAGCCATGATGCGTGACCTTGACGCACGTCGCCCCGTTCTCCAGTAAGTCCCGCGCAAGGATGCAATGGCGGCCGAAATCGTGGCGGCCGTAGCGGTCCAGGTCTTGCTCGCCAACGTCGCCCTCAAACATCGCCTTGCGTTTCATCAGTTTCTCAGCCTGTTCGAACGAACTGTTGTAGACATCCGTCAGCGCACGTGAACGTTGCTTTGAGAACCGACGATCAAATTGCACACGCAGCCGTTGGCGAGCGTCGTCGGCAGGTTCGTCGATCGATTTGGGCGAGGCGAGGTTTGCCGGCGCCTGATCGCCTAACAGTTTCAGTTGGGCGTGCCGTGCCCCCAAGAACGCAGCCGTCGAATCAACGATGCCGCGTTTGCTGATGTGAATGTAGCCGGGCAGTTCGGCATCGGTGGGAGCCAGATATTTTGAGACAACCGAACCGAAGTAGGGGTAATCACCGGCTCGCCGTCCCTTTTCCATAAACAGCATGCCTTGGCGGTGATCACCGATCTTCGAATTGATGCTCCGGACCAGCGAAAGCAAATGCATCCGACTGGCCGTGTGCGGTAACAATTCGGAGATGTGGATCCCGGGAACCGACGTCGGAATCGCCTGGAACGGGCCACCAAACTGCGTGCCCGGCTTGGGGTCCCAGGATTCCAACTGACTCACCCCGCCTTGCAGATAGATCTGCAACACCCGCTTTTGTTGCTGCTGCAGGTGGGCGGCGTTCAACGGGCTGGTGAGGGCCCCCAATCCGATCGCACCGGCGGCGGAGCCCCACAAAAAGTCTCGCCGAGCGATCACGTGATCGATGCCGTTGCAATCTTGATTTCGTCGCATGGATGTTCTCCGTCGAAACTTGAACGGTTAGTGGTTGAATCGAAACTCGGTGGAAACGAGCGCTGCCCATACCAATTGCTGGAGATCCGCTTTGCGGTCGGTGGTCGCGTCGAGCACTTCGTTGACAAACGAGGTTTCATCCGCGTCGGGAAGTCGCGAGAAAACCGACACGTAAAGCTCTTCGGCAACCGCATGGTGATCGAGCGCATTCAGGCGATCCGACAGCCCGTTCTTTTGCGTCACCCAACGTTGAACCAACGCGCCGTTGCGAAGAAACAGGGCCTGATCTGCCGACGCGTCAAAGGCTGCGTTCTGAACTCCCTCAACTCCAAAGATCTTGACAAACGCCTTCGTGTCACTTGCCAACGCCTTGTTCAGTGCTTCTTCCTGCCAGATCGGATCGACCGCCAACTGTGGATCGTCGGTCTTTTCTTGCTTGGAGATCGCGACGGCCAACTGCTGCTCGGCAACGCCGGTCGCACGCATCATCGACAATGCCAGTTGCTCCGGCGAAAGCGGTTTGAGCAACGCCACCGAGAAATCAGTTGGACGGCTGGAGCTTGGGGCATGATCCGGCGTGTCCTGTCTGCTGCTGCGTTGATAGGTGTCCGTCAGAGCGAGTTCGCGAAGCAAGTACCGCAGATCATAGTCGTGTTCCAACAGCGAATCGGCGAGCAGATTGAGCAGTTTTGGATGGGACGGCGGATTTTGGGCATGCCACATGTCCACCGGATCAACGAGGCCACGCCCCATCATCAACGCCCACATTCGGTTTGCGATGTTTTCTCGAAACGCTTGGTTGGCGTCGTCCGTCAATGATTTGGCGAGCTGGAGACGTCGGCTGTAGACCGGAACCGATCGCACGTTTTTCGCGGGTTTGACCTTGTAGAGCGGTTCGCCCGGAGGCGGGTCGACGATGGGAGGTGCGTCCAACATTCGCGGCGCCGTCTGGTCCGTTTCTGATGTGAACACGGATGTGAACTGGACATCGCCTTCTGCTTTTTCACCGATCGACGTTTTCTTTGTCTTGGGATCTTGAACCAGATAGCTCCGTTTGATGAACGCGGCCAGTCCGTAGTAATGACGCTGCAGGTAGTCATCGATCGCCGGATGGTCATGGCATTGGGCACACTCCAGATCCCTGCCCAAGAAGATGCGTCCGATGTCGCGTGTGACCTGGTCGACATTCAATTCGCGATCCAGCAGAAATCTGGCGGCGGCACGCGTTTGTTCGTCCGTTCCATCGGCCGACAACAATTCCTGAGAAAGCTGACGCCAGGACTTGTTTTGCAAGAACGACTCCCTCAGATACGCCTGCCATTGCTCGGCGGTGACGTGTTTATTCGGTCGGCGTTCCATCAACAGGGTGTCGAACACGTATTGCATCCGCCGCGCGTATTGCGGCGAACCGAGCAGGTGGTCGACCAGTTTGATTCGCTTGTCGGGTGCCGAATCCGCGAGAAACTCACGCACGTCATTGGCGGTCGGAATGGTGCCCGCCAGATCTAAAGTGACACGTCGCAGAAACGACGCGTCGTCGGTGATCGCGGCCGGCGCTTTGAATTCGGAATGCGTCGAAACCAGGGCATCGATCTGGACATGCAGCGGGTCGCTGGCCCGGAGCGTGTGTGAGTGGTTTGCCATGCTGCCGATGACAATTCCGATGATCACAATGACGCGCGAGCGAGTCATGGCGGTGCCTGGCGCGGTGGGGGGAGGCTGGTGGGCGGGGAACCAGTCGCGTCAGCGGCACGACTGGTCGCCAATCAGTCTACCACATCTCAGTCGGGGAGAATCAACTCGCTCGCGTCCACATTTGTCAGACCACTTCGTCCGCCAACCGCATCACTTGGTCCACGGGCAACTCGAACGTGGGCAAGAACGATCCGCGTGCGGTTTCACCGGATCGAAAAATTCCGACTTCGTCGTAGGCGTCACCGTTAAGTCTCAACACGGTCACGGTCCGATCGAAAGGGTCGATGATCCAATACTCCTGGACTCCGCCTCGGGCGTAGTCCGAGCGTTTGGCGACATAGTCGCGATGCCTCGCTTCGGCACCTTCACTGACCACCTCCACGGCGATGTCTAATCGATCGGGATAAGACGTCGGTGAACGGGGGAAGCAGGGGGGCGTCAGGTACAAGAGATCGGGTTCACGAATCGTACCGGCAAACAGCGTCACCGGCAGCGGTGCCTGTAAGACTCGCGCATCATCGCCGACCGCAGCGCTCGCCGATCGCATCAATCCGGCGACGAAATCCACGATCATTTGATGCATCCATGTCGGCAGCGGCAACACCTCCAGGCAGCCTTCGGATAATTCCACCAAGCGGTCGGTCGGAAGTCGAAAATAATCTTCCTCTCTCCATTGCCCCTGCAGCGGGAACAATCTCGCTAGTTCCCAAGCAGGGGCTGCGTCAGAAGACGGCGAGGGTGGTGTCGACGAGGACATCAATCAAGATTAAAGGGTTGGGTTCATCTGGTCAGGTGTGCGTACAGGTTTACGTACAGCGTACAGGTTTAAGTACAGCGTAGCGGTGACGATCACGCCTCACGTAATCCTCGATTCTAACCGATTTTTTCGCCTCGGCGACATCGTCGCACGTACACGCCCAGCAGAGTTGCCATGAGGAAGGCGGCGGATCCGGGTTCGGGAATCGCGGTCGGGATCGTGAAACGACTTTGTTCCGATCCCAGCGGTGAGGTATAGACGGGATTGACCAGCATCGTCTGTTGAGCACCCGACGGCCGGATCGCGATCGACGTCGTCCGGGTCGACGAGCCGTCGGGGACGCCAAAGATGTCCAAGGTGATCGTGTCACCGGGTTGCAAGCCGAGCCCGCTGTAATCAAAGGTCAACGTCCCGATTTCAAACGGATCGGTGTTGGTGATTTCAAACGGAACCGGCGGGGCCGGAAGAAACGACTCCAGCACAATTTGCGATTCGAAACCGGCTGAACCGGTGCCGAATTGGCGGCCGTCGAACCAGGCGGCAAACGTCGTCCTGGCGTCGAATCGGACCCGACCGTAATCGGTCAGCGGAGTCGCATTGATGGTGCTCTCGACGATGTCCAAATTAATCCATTCGACCACGTCGCCGATTGCATCGGCCGTACCGGACAACACCAGGTCGGTCTCGAAGCGTTCGCCCGTAGCCGCCCGCGACGGCGCCAAGTACGCGACGATGTCTGCCGGGCAAGGTCGGACGCTTAAACATCCGAACCAGCCGAACGCAATGACGCCGATCAGCGATGGCCAGACGGATCGGCGATCAAGCAATCGATGGAACATGGGGCCGAGGGAGCCTTGGGAAGTGACGGTTTGACAATGCTAAATCGAGCCGGGATCAAAAGCAAGCTTGCAATTGGGTCGGATACCACTAACCTTTGGGGGTCGCAGGGATACCCGGACGCGACGGACAGGGGCGTTGGATTTCTGATCTCCGTTCTTGCGCGGGAAGACGATCGAGTTGCGAACGCGGAATGTTCGCGTTTTCCTGGTCTGCTGTTCGCGCCGATGTCTTGTCGGTTTCGCGTCTGACTCTTTGCGATCCTATTCCCACGTTTCTCGGTCGGGAACGGAATAAGGGCCACGTTTCCGCACATCGCATGGCGAATTCCTCGTCTGGATCGCGACAGCGAATGACGTCGCCTTTCCTCGTTCCAGTGCCGAATCGAATTGGTAGGCATCTCGGATGGCACGGAAAAAGGATCGGCCGCAGACGCGGCAGGGGTTGGGACACCAATGGCGCAACCGCCGTCGCAACAAGGCGGCACGGTTGGCCCGCAAGCGAATCAGCCAGCGGTTGATTCCGTCACCGTTTGAAAAACTCGAAGACCGTCATCTGCTGGCGACCGTCCAGTGGGACGGCGGCGGCGACGGCACCCGTTGGCACGATCCCTTGAATTGGGACAGCGACGCGTTGCCGACCGCTTTCGACGACGTCACGATTGAATCGTTTTCGAATGATCTGATCGTGCGAATCGACGCCGACACCGCCGTCACGTCGATCCTCTCCAACGAACCACTGCATCTGGTCGGAGCGGAACTGAAGACCACGTCGCTGGTCGTCGATGAACTGATCGTCGAAGACGCCACGCTGCGTCCATCTGACGGTTCTTTGCTTTCGGCAACCATCGCCGATCGCCTGACCATCGACTCGGCCGCCAGCCAATTTCTTATCGTGGGCAACCTGCACGTCCGAGGTGATCTGCTGCTGCGGTCTGCGTTGACGCTGCTCGCCGACGGAACCGATGCCAACCTGCGGGTCGACGGCGATGTGAATCTGGACCAGGCGAGTCTGACCGCCAGCGCCGGAGGCGTGATCTCCATGCCATCGGTCGAGCATTATCGACACCAATCGACCGCGAACAATCAAACACGACAATTCACCGCCACCGGCAGCGGCAGCCGAATTGAACTCGGCGGCCTGCGCACACTGACCGGCGCGACGCACTACAACTCCGGCACGATCGTTCAAGTTGCCGACGGAGGCGTGATCGACCTGTCGAACGTTCAGACCGTCGTCGATCCGGTCGAAGGTGACACCCGCCGCCGATCGTTTTCCTTCGTCGCCAGCGATGCCGGCAGCCAGATCGATTTGTCCGCCCTGACGACGGTGACCGACCAGAACGCGGACCAACGAACGAGTTTCTCCGCAACCGCCGGCGCGTCGATCCACATCGCATCCCTGACCGACGCCCGAGGTGCACAATTCCAGCGTGACGGTTCGGGAAGTCTGGCGGTGGAGCAGTTGCAAACGATGGTCGATTCGCGATTGATCGTGCGCGGAAACAATACCACGCTGTCGCAACTTGCATCGGCCGATCGATCCGAGTTTGACGTCGCCGGTGCGCAGCTCGCTTTGCCGTTGATTGACCGCCTGCGTGACGGAGCGATCGCCGTCGACAGCGGCGGCGTCTTTGCCGCACCAGGGTTGACCAACATCGACGGAACCGACTTACAAGTTCGCGGTGGAGCGACACTTTCTCTACCCGGCGTCACCGGCTATCGACACCTCGGCGACGCTTCCTCCATCGATCGCACCTGGTCGGCAAGCGGCGCGGATTCGCGTCTCGAACTGCCCAATTTGTCGTCGATCATCGGCGGCTGGGGGTACAACAACGATCACGTGATTCAAGCCGACGACGGCGCCGTGATCGCACTTCCGGCGGTCCAACAGTTTGTCGACGAGCCCCACGGTGACCTGAACTTTCGCTCCTTCGAAATCACCGCGTCGGGGGCCAACAGTCGCATCGAACTGGACGCATTGATTTCGATCATCGATCGCAACGGCAGCGGCCCCGGACAGCATTCGAGGATCGACGCCAGCAGCGGCGGTGAGATCATCGCACCGAAGCTCGCGCATTTGCTCGGCACCGAAGCCACCGTCGATTCTCCCGGCGACATCGATGTCGCAAACCTGGTGGGGATCGAAGACAGTGCCATCACGATCGCTGCCCGCCCGAGCGACTTTGACGCCTTGCAAACCATTACCGGCACTCGGCTCGCCGTGTCTCAAACCGACGCGCGGCTGAACCAGATCACGCGGTTTGAACACAACACGCTGGTCACCGATTCCGCCGCCACGGTCGCAATGCCCTACGTCGCCAGCATCGATGGTTCCAGTCTCCAAGCTTACGGCGGAACCCGAATCGCGTTTCCGCAAATTGAATCTTACGATCTGGCAACGACGCAAATCAGTTCGATTCGATCTTGGGTCGCCGAGGGGCCGGGCAGCCACATCGACCTTTCTGGTTTACGCTGGATCCGCGGCGGGACGCAGTCGGGCACGGGGCTGGATGTCGAAGCGGTGCTGGGCGGATCGGTGGACTTGCAGAACGTTGTGCAAATCGTCGATCCGACCGATGGAAACACCAGTGGCCGTCGCTTTTCGTTCATCGCCGATGGTGCCCATTCAAACATTCAACTCGACGCGCTCGTCGGCGTGATCGATCGCAACGGAAACGTCCTGTCCACGCTGACGGAATCGGCGGGCGGGCAAATCGATGCACCCGCGCTTTCGACGTTGATCAACACGACCGTCGCGACGGAATCGAGCGGTCAGCCGTCTGGCGCGAGCCTGCGGGCCGCTGCATCCGACGAGGTCCCGCAGACGCCCCCTCCCGAATCCATTCCCTCTGCCCAAACCATTGCTTGGGTCGGCGGCGACGGAAACTGGGGCGATCCCGCCAACTGGGACGCCGGCGTCGTGCCCGGCATCTTCGATGACGTCGAACTGTCGGTTACCGGCGTCACCGTCACGATCACCGGCGACCCCGTCGTTCGCAGCATCCATGGCCCTGGCGGATTGGACATCGTCGGTGGATCTTTGACCGTCGCCGCCGCATCGACATTGACCGGAACGTTCAACTTGTCCGACGGCGGCACGCTGGTCGTCCATGGTCCCAATGCGTCATTGTCCGTCGATGGCCCGCAATCGATCGACGGAGGCAACTTGCGGGTCGACGATGGTGCCGAGCTGGTGTTCAAACACGTGGCCAGTTATCACCACGACGCGGCGGCCAATAACGTCCAGCGAAACTGGATCGTCCAAGGCGGCGGCCGCTTGGTGTTCGAATCCTTGCAGTCGATCCACGGAGGAACCCACTACGGCAACCGTCTGAGTATCGAAGCCCGTTCCGGCGGTCACATCGATCTCGGTGCCGTCACGCAAATTGTCGACGGGGCCGACGGGAACACGGCGCGACGCGGTGTGACGATTCAGGCTCAAGACGCCGGCAGTTCGATCGATTTGCGGTCCCTCGCGTCCTTTCAAGATCACGCCACGGTTGCCGACGACGCACAGTCCTATTCCGAACTCATCGCCCGCGACGGCGGCGCCGTCAGGCTCGATTCCCTGACCACGCTCGATGGCGTTGCCGTTGTCGTCGACGCCACCAGTGAAGTGCCGCTTGAGACGGTTTCCAGCTTCGATCAGGGGCGATTGCATGTGACCGATCGATCCGTCGCTTTGCCTGGACTGACATCGGCAAACGAAACCGTCTTGATCGCCGACAACGGTTTCATCGACAGCGACGCACTGACGACCTTGACCCGTGGCGGACTGGAATTGCGGTCCGGCGGCCGGATCAACACGACGCTGCTTGAGACGATCGATGGGGCCAGCATCCACGTCGCCGATGGGATCACGCTGTCGCTGCCCTTGGTGACATCCTATTCACACGCCTCCACCGACAATGACCAGACACGAGCGTTGGTCGCATCCGGTCGGGGCAGTCGCCTGGAATTCCCCAATCTGACACAGATCGAAGGCGGCACGCACTTTCGATCCTCGTTGTCGATCGCAGCCCGCGACGGCGGCGCGATCGACTTGTCAGGCGTCCTGGAAATCTCCGAACCCGACACCGGAAACACGTCCGGCCGCGGCGTTCACGTTTCCGCCGACGGGCCCGACAGCGAGATCGAGTTGTCTTCGCTGACGACCTTCACCGACATCGGCGAGTCGCCGGTTTCTCACGCTGTCGCCAGTGGGCATTCTTCGTTGACCGCTACCCGTGGCGGAACCATCGCGGAACCCGCGTTGTCGACAATCACCGGTGTGCAGATCGTAGCCGACGCCGGAAGCGATTTTTCGTTTGAATCGATCGTCGCTGCAACGAACAGCCTTTTCCAGGTCGCTGGCAACGGGACACTACCATTCACCGCACTCGTTTCCGCCGTCGGCACAGCAATTCAGATCGACGGACATGCCGCATCGTTTCCCGTCTTGACGGATCTTTCCGCCGGATCGCTTTCCCTCCAGGGCGGCGGAACCGCCGACGTGCCGCGGCTTTCGGGCATCGATTCGGCAACTTTGGTCGTCAGCGATGGCGTCACACTTTCGTTGCCCGCGGTCACGTCGATCAAGCACCAAACGACGGCGCCGAATCAAATCGCAGTCTTGCGTGCCGAAGGGTTCGGCAGCCGGCTCGATCTAGCCGCAGTCACGTCGATCGAAAACGGTGACGACTACAATTCACGCGTTTTCATCGAAGCGTTGTCTGGCGCCATTGTTGATCTGTCCGGGGTGCAGACGATCGAAGACCCCGACGTCGGAAACGCATCCCAGCGGCGGATCGAACTGCTCAGCGAAGGCGTCGACAGTCGGATCGATCTGGCCAACCTGCGATCGTTCCTCGATCATTCCTCCGGCACGCTGACCGGTTCGAATCGTTTTTCCAGCGTGCATTCGCGTTACGGAGGAACCGTCGATCTGGGCAGCAACGATGCGTCGGGCACATCACTCGGCGGAGTCCACGTGACGGCCGGAGATTCAGGAAGCCTGCTCGGCAAGTTCACACTCCAGTCGGATTCGGTTCTCACCGGCAACGGCCTCGTGCAAGCGGACATCGTTGTCGGCGGCATCGTTGAACCCGAAGGAAAACTGACCGTGGAGGGTTCGTTGTCGCTGATCAGCGGCGGGCAACTGAGCTTCGACGTCGGCGGATTGGTTCCGATCGAGCAGCATGACGTCTTGAACGTCAGCGGGGACGTCACGCTCGACGGCATCATCCGAACCAACCGCGTCAACAACTATGATCCGCAACCCGGTGACAGCTACGTCGTGATGACGTACGCATCACGCAGCGGTTCACCCGGTTACGCGGGGCTCGACTTCGGCAGCCAAATCCTTTCGCCGGAATTGTCGCCGAGCACGCTGGAATTGGTGACCGGGTTTTCCAGCGGCGCCTCGGTCGTCTCGATCACTCCGTCACGCGGTGCGGTCGATCCCGATGGACCGTTTTTCGTCATCGAATTCAGTGAACCGATGGAGCGCGATTCATTGTCCGCCGACGACATCATACTCGTCGGACCAAACGACACCTCGATCGTGATCGAATCCATTTTGCCGGTGGACGATTCAACCGATCGATTCATGGTCCGCCCGGTGATGGACCAATACACCGACGGCGACTACTCGCTGACGATCGGGCCGAACGTGCTCGATTGGGTCGGCAACCCGATGAACCAAGACGGAGACGAAATCAACGGGGAACTCGATGACGACCGATGGTTCGGCAGCTTTCCTTGGGCGCTGCCGGATCTGATCCTGGTCGGCGGCGTCTTGCCGACCCCCACAACCGGGTTCGACTTCGGCGATGAAGTCCCCTTGTTGCTCGACATCAAGAACGTGGGTGCCGCGGCTGCCGGCGGTGGTTCCTGGACTGATCGCATCTACCTTTCCACCGACAACGTTCTCGACGCCGACGATCTGCCACTGCACGAATCGGTTCACGATGCAACGCTCGCGGCCGGCGGTGAATACACGAACCAGATCAACGTTTCGCTGCCGCTGGCCCAGTCGCTGCAGACGGGCACCTATTACCTGATCGCGTCGATCGATGACGGGAATCAGATTCACGAGACCGACGAAGCCAACGCGTTCGTTTCGGCGCCGCTGCAGTTGACGGTGCCGCCGCTGGTCGACCTGCTGCCGATCTCGGTCAGCGGTCCATCGACCGGTCAACCCAGGACGCCGAGTGTGTTCACCTGGACCGCGGTCAATCAAGGCGACGCGGCGACGCCCGATCGCTGGTTCGACCGAATCTACTTGCAATCGGTCGCGGCCCCGGAAATTTCACACCTGGTCGGCGGCGTCTTTCAAGCCGACCCCGTCGCGCCGGGCGAGAGTTATCTGTCGATGATGACGGTCGACTTGCCGGAGCTGCAGGACGGCGACTATCGAATCCTGATCGCGACCGACGACACCGATCGATTGTTCGAGGGGCCTTATGAGTCGAACAATACATTGATCGGCGGGACGATCCGGATCGATCATCCCGACGTCGTCGTCCAAAACATGACGCTGCAGGCGGCGGCCAATTCCGGGCAAACCCTTCCGCTCAGCTTTGAATTCGTCAATCAAGGCACCGGCGTCGCTTCGGCGTGGCAACAACGCATCTATCTGTCCGACGATCTTTCGGTTTCCGCCGACGATCGTCTGATCGACGAATTTGAAATCACTCAACCGCTCGATCCCCAACAAGCTCGCGGGCTGACGCGTGATCTGGTGATGCCGATCGATGTCCAAGGTGCAAAGTACCTGTTGGTCGTCACCGATGCGTTGGGCCAATTGGGGGAACGCACCGCCGGGGAAGCGAATAACCTGGAGGCCGCATCGATCGAATTGACGCTGTCGCCTTACGCGGATCTGACCGTGACCAACGTGAGCGCGCCGACGCAGTTGATCGGCGACCCCTCGCAACTGACCGTCGACTGGACCGTTGCCAACCTCGGCACCGGCCCCGGACTGACCGATCAGTGGTCCGATGCGATCGTGCTCAGCCGCAACGCGATTGTCGGCGACGATGATGACCTGGTGATCGCGACGTTTGGCCATTCGGGAGGATTGGAAGCCGGCAGTTCCTACGCGCGCAGCGAAACGATCGCCTTGCCGCCCGAGATCAGCGGTCGGTTCAGGTTGTGGGTGCGCAGTGATTTCGGCGACAACGTGTTCGAAAACGGCAACGAATCGAACAACGATGCCGAGCACGCTGGTTCCATCGACGTCATGCCGGCGGCCTTCGCCGATCTGGTCGTCACGAACATCGACGTGCCGCAGCCCGTCAACGCCGGATCCGTCGCCAGCGTCACCTGGACGGTCGACAACGCGGGGATCGGAATCACCAACCGTGGCGATTGGTACGACCTGGTCTACTTGGCCAAGGACGCCGCCGGGACAGAGCCGATCGAAGGCAGCGAAGTTCGGTTCCAGCACTTCGGGCAAATTGCAGCCGGCGGCAGCTATACCCGGACCGGCCATTTCATCGTGCCCGAAGGATTGTCCGGTGATCATTTTGTCATTGTCCACGCGGCGAACGACGGCGGCCCCTTCGAATTCATCTTCGATAACAACAATCGCGCGGCCAGTGGGGCCTTTCCAATCACGTTGTTGCCGTCACCTGATTTGATCGTCGACGAAGTCGTGGCACCCCGCGTGGCCGAAGAGGGGACGCTGTTGGATGTCAGCTGGACGGTCAGCAATGACGGAATCGGTTCCGCATCGGGTGGTTGGATCGATCGGGTTTACCTGCAATCGGCCGGCGATCCGGATGGGCCGATCATCCAGTTGGGAACGTTTCCATTCGTCGATCCCCTCACGCCCGGAAAAAGCTACACACGCCACGAGTCGATTCGCATTCCGATCCAGTCCACGGGCGTCTTCAATCTGATTGTCCGCACCAACTTTCAAGCGTTGCTTTACGAGGGCGACGCAGTCGTCAACAACACCGCGTCGGTTCCGATCACCGTCAACGTACGTCTGCGAGCCGACTTGCAAGTCGATTCGATCACCATCCCCGAGCGGCTCACCGCCGGCGCAACGTTGTCTCCGCAATTCACGGTGGTCAACCAAGGTGCCGTCGGCACGGCCGGCAACACCTGGGTTGATCGTATCTACCTGTCACTCGATACGGTGGTCGACCAGGCGGACATCTTGATCGGAGAGCTCGTCAACGGTTCGGCGCTGGCGGCAGGCGAGCGTTACAGCAGCGACGCCGGCAGCGTGGTCATCCCGATCCGCTATCGCGGCGACGTCTACGTGATCGTGCAAACCGACGCGACGGACATTATTGCCGAATGGCCCAACAACCAGAACAACACCACCTACCAGTCGATCTTCATCGAACCCGAACCGCTGGCCGATCTGGTGGTCAGCGATGTGATCACGCCCAGTCAAGTCGTTGCGGGGGCCGAGATTCCCGTCCGATACACCGTGACCAATTTGGGTAGCGGCGCGACCCATGGTGACACCTGGACGGAAAACGTCTGGCTGACGCGTGACAAGAATCGGCCGCATCCCGGACAAGGCGATCTGCTGTTGCAGACAACCACCCATGTCGGATCGTTGGATCGATCAGCCGGATATGAAACGTCAACCACGATACGAATCCCACGGCAACTTGAATCGGGCACCTGGTACGTGACGCCCTGGGTCGACCCGTTGGACGCAATCCCCGAAGACACGTTGGCGGCGAACAACAATCCCGACGACCCGAACAACATTGACAACAACAATTACAAGGCTCGCGCGATCCAGGTGCTCGGGGCGCAACCCGATCTGATCGTCAGCGAGATCGTTGCACCGGCGGTGGCGGGCGGTGGTGAGTCCGTCACGATCAGCTGGACCGTCGACAACCGTGGGCTGGCCGATGCCGACACGGGAGCTTGGCTGGACCGCGTCTACTTGAGCGACCATGCCGATCCCAAGGCCGAAGGCGCCCGGACGTTGTTGCTGGCGGAAAAGAAACGTGACCTGCCTCTCGCCAAGGGCGCATCTTACACCACGTCGGTCGACGTCGACCTTTCGCCCGCCGCCAGTGGCCAATACATCGTTGTCATCACCGATGACGATTTGCCGCCGCAGCCGTCGATCGACCTTTCCGGTTTCTTCCCCGGCGCGTCGACGGCGACCGAGTCGTTGGTCCCGGTCGAAGAGGTCGATGAAACGAACAACGTCACCGCGGTGGCGACCAACATCCATGCCGCCGCGGCCAACTTGAAAGTGGTCGGGTTCGACTTGCCGGCCGATGCCAAGTCCGGCGAAGAAGTGACGTTCAGCTACACCGTCGAAAACATCGGCCAGCATCCCGTCTGGAGCGGCACGACGTACTGGAAAGATTTTTTGTGGCTTTCGCCCGACACCAGCTTCATTCGCGAGCGGGCGTCGTACTTGGGTGCGTCGATTCACGCGCCCGCCGAAACGATCGATCCGGGCGACCAATACACCGTCAGTTTTACCACGACACTGCCCGAAGGCACCGGCGGTGATTACTCGTTGTGGGTTCACTTGAACGCAAACAACGATCGGTCCCCGCTGTTGTTCCCCTATCAATCGCGTTTGCTGTTGACCGATTGGTATCCGGCCGTCGAAGGTGACAACGAGGTTTGGAATTCGCATTTCCGACGTTGGGCGTTCGAAGATCCCAGTGACAACCTCGCCCGCGCCGATTTGCCGATCCGGTACGAAGAAGCCGATCTGGCGATCACCGATCTTCAATTCCCCGCGGCCGCAACCGCTGGCGAAGCGGTCGAACTGGTTTACACGGTCCAGAACACGGGTTCCCGAGAAACACGCGTGGATTCCTGGTCCGATCGTGTGTTTCTGTCCCGGGACGCGTCGCTGGATAATTTCGACACGCAACTCGCATCGACCTCGCACCTCGGTTCGCTGGATCCGGGGGAGTCCTACACCGGACGCCTGTCGGTTCAAATCCCCGCGGGCATTGAGGGCGATTTTCATCTGCTGCTGTTCACCGATTCAGCCGCCATGCAAGACCGCTCGGGACGACCGAGTGACATCGGGTTCCGACGGGTCGGGATCGAATTCGAACTACCCGGCGTGCTCGCACCGTGGGATCTGGCGTCGTCGGCCGCCCGCGAATCGGCACGCGGTGAAGTCGCGGAGTATCAGCTGGAAGGCAACAACATCGCCGTGCGAGGATTGTCGGTCGGCTTGTCCGATCTGCCAGATTTGCAGGTCTCGATGATCACCGCACCCGAGCGTGCTGATCGCGGACAAGAAATCGACGTCACCTACACCGTCACCAACCATGGCGGCGGCACGGTCGGCGGTCAAAGCGACTGGATCGACTTGATCTACCTTTCACGCGACAGCTTCTTGGATCTGGCCAGCGACATCTACCTGGGATCATCGGAGCACCAAGGGGGTTTGGCGGCCGCCGCGTCCTACCAGAACAGCACGTCCGTTTCGTTGCCGGCTGGACTGACTGGTCCCTATTACGTGTTCGTGATCAGTGATCCCGATCGGTTCGGTCCGACCGGCGACGTCTTCGAAGGCCCAAACGAACGCAACAATGCCGCCGCCCCGGCGACGCCGATGGTCATCGAACTGCCCGATCCGGCGGACTTGCAAGTCACCGACATCGTCGTCCCGCATGATGTCACCGCCGGCGAACCGACGCAGATCGAATGGACGGTGACCAACACGAGCAACGTGACGATTTCGGGGCGTTGGTCGGACCGTTTGTTTTTCAGCAGCGATGCGACCTGGGACATCAACGATGCGGCGGCCGGACGCGTCGAGTTCCGTGGCACGCTGGCCCCCGGAGAACACTACACCTCGATCGTCGAAGTCATCACGCCACCGTTGACGCCGGGCAGCTATCGAGCCATCGTGCGGCCCGACATCTTTGATCAAGTCTACGAGGACGTCGGCGAAAGCAACAACCAGACCGCGTCGGCATCGACGATGCAACTGACCGCGCCGTCGTTGACCTTGGACGTTCCGCTGGGGACGACGCTGGGTACCGGCGGGCAAAAACTGTTCGCCGTCGACGTGCCGGCTGATCGCACGTTGCGGGTCACGATCATCGCCGCAGACGACTCGAGCTATGAAGTTTTTCTACGACACAACCAGTCTCCGACGGGAGGCTCCTTTGACGCCAACTCCGGCGGCGCCCTGACCGACACGCCGGCCGCGATCATCCCTGCGACCGCAGCGGGAACCTATTACGTGCTGGTGCGTGGGTTCGCGACCGAAAGCGATGACTCGGGCGTGGAGATTCTGGCGGAGTTGTTGCCGCTGGCGATCACCGACATTCAAACCGACATCGGCGGCGATTCCGGTTTTGTGACGACGACGATTTCCGGCGCCAGGTTTCATCCCGATGCGATCGTCAAACTGGTCCGACCCGGTTTTGCCGAAATCATTCCCGCCGGACAGAACTATGTTTCGCCGTCGCAGTTGATCGTCACGTTTGATTTGCAGGACGCGCCGCACGGACTCTATGACGTCCAAGTCATCAACCCCGGCGGCGATGTGGCTGTGGTGCCGTATCGATTCCAAGTCGAACGCACGATCGAGCCCGAGGTGACCGTCGGCATCGGCGGTCCACGTTACGTCTTGGCCGGTGACAACGGCACCTATGGCGTCTCGCTGCAAAACACGGGAAACGTCGACGCGCCCTACGTGTTTTACAACGTCGGCATTCCCGAACTGGGCATCAATCAAAACGTCTACAACCTGCCCTACAACCACTTCACGTCCAACCTGCGCGGCGGTCCCGAAGGTTCGCTTGCCGATCTACCCTGGGCCGAACTCGATTCGGCGGTCAACACCGACGGGCATCTGACCGCCAGCGGGTATCTGTTCGATCATCCCGCCGACGGCTTCGCCGGATTCACCTTTCAAGTCCAAACCTATCCGGGCTTGCGCGAATTGCATGACCACGCGTGGGACGCGTTCAAGGAGAAAATCTACGACGCGATTCCCGAATATGCGGCGAGTGATTTCTTGGCCGAGGGGCCGTCCTCGCTCGACAAAATCTCGCCCGGTCTGGCACTGGTCTGGGAAGCTTTCGGCGCCGTACCGGACTTGTTGATCCAGCCGTTGATCCCATTCCAATTCCATGTCGTCGTGTCGGCCACCACGATGACCCGCGACGAGTTCTTACAACACGCACTCGGCGAAGCGGATTTGCTGCGTCAGGGGATTTTGGACGACGACGACGCCGATGCGGCGCTGGTTCATTTGGCCGGTGACCCACAAGCCTGGCAATCGTTGTATATCAGCTATTTGACCGAAAGCGGACGTCTGCGCGCCGTCGACGCGATCCCGCCGACCCGCCGCGATCAGGAATTGGCCAGCTTGATGGCGACCCTTGCCGGCGGCGTGTTGACCGGTCCCGGAGGCGACCAGATCATCGCCAGCGGAGATCTGACGCAGTTTTTTGACAACGTGCGGCGATGGTACGGGCATGACGCGTCGCTGAAGGCGCCCGCCGAACCGGATCAAGTCAACTTCAACTCGGATTCGCTTTCCTTTTTGGGCATCTTGCAAAGTCCCAACCCGGTCGCGGCGCTGCCGACCTTGGACGCCTATGACTTGATGCTCGACGCCAACACGCACTTTCAAACGATGCGTGTCTACGTGCCTTGGGTTCCATTCGCCAATCGCGGCGCGGGGATTCCGGCAGAGTATCAGATCACGGGGATCACGCCCAACGACGAAGACGTTTTCTTTCCGCTCAATCTGCAAGGCTACTACGAACAATCCGACGCCCATTCGGGAACCGTCTCACAGACCGGACCGTTCACGCTGGAAACCGGTGGATATGTCCCCGCGGGCGAATCGCTGCCGTTCACGGTCAACTTTCAAAACGATCCGAACACGACGCGTGACGCCAACGAGGTGCGCGTCGTCGTGCCACTGGACCAGGCCGTCGATCCCCGCAGCTTTCGACTCGGCGACATCCAGATCGGTGACATCACGATTCGAATCCCGGGCGGTCGCTCGTTGTACCAGGGTGATTTTGATTTCAGCGACACGCTCGGTTTCAACGTGCGGGTCAGCGGCGGAGTCGACATCAAGTCGAATGCGGCGACCTGGTTGATCCAGGCAATCGATCCGCTGACCGGCGAAGTGCGTGCCGATCCCGACGGAGGATTGCTGCCGCCCAATAACGCCCGCGGTCAAGGCGCGGGGTTCGTTTCCTACAGTGTCCGGTTGTCCGATTCGGCCGAAACCGGCGACGTCATGACGGCGCGGGCACGCGTGGTCCTGGACAACGCCCCGCCGGAAGACGCTGACGATCTGGCGTACCAGATCGATGCGGTCGCGCCGACCAGTCACGTCGACGTCACACCACTGAACGACCAAAACGATTTTGTGGTCCGCTGGGACGTTACCGATGACGTCGGCGGCAGCGGGTTCAAGCATGTCAGCTTGTACGTGGCCGAAGACGGCGGCGACTTCAAGCTTTGGAAACGGC
This sequence comes from Stieleria neptunia, assembly GCF_007754155.1. Taxonomy (NCBI): domain Bacteria; kingdom Pseudomonadati; phylum Planctomycetota; class Planctomycetia; order Pirellulales; family Pirellulaceae; genus Stieleria; species Stieleria neptunia. The sequence goes on from NZ_CP037423.1 coordinate 1,922,209, forward strand.
AACTGCAGACCGCCGGCGGCGAGGAGGTGTGGATCGGCCGCGTCGGCACGAGCTACGAATTCCTGGCCCTGGCCAGCGACCGCGCCGGCAACCGGGAAACGCCGCCATCGGGAGCGACCGCCGATGACGATGGTTCGACCACGTCGCTGGGCGTCTTGCCCGCCGTGGAAGAAACGACGCGACCGAATTTTGGGCAACCCGCCGAGCCATCGTCCACGCCATCGATCAACCCGCTGTTCGCATCGGCCGAACGACAGATTCCGGCCAGTCAGGTTTCGCCCAGTCAGGTTGCGGCGCAAACGCAACGCGTCGACCCCGCGGCCTTTGACGTGGTCCTGCAACCGTTCACGGCCGCTCGTTTCGCCGACGGGTTTGATCTGGCGGTTGGTGCCGCGGCGTCCGCGGGGATCGGCCCGATGGCGATCGCTGAAACACCCGACGGAGACATCTTGGTCAGCGGCGGTCCGGCCCGGAACCAACTCTATCGCTTCACCCCCGATGGCGGAACAGTCGGCGGCGTGTGGGCCGAACTGGATCATCCGATCTTCAATTTGATCTTTGACCCGGCCGGACGACTTTGGGCCACCACCGGCGGCGGTCCACTGCTGGAACTTGACCCCAGCGACGGCGGTTTGCTGGCCGAACACGGCGACGGGCTGACGATGGGACTGGCCGTCGATCCGGCAACCGGTGACATCCTGGTCGGATCACGCTACGGCGTCGAGCGATTTGATCCGGCCGGCGGGACGTTCTCCCGATTCAGTCGAGATCAAAACCTGCGTGTGGGAAGTCTGGCCTTTGCCGACGACGGGACGCTTTACGGTGTGCAGTGGCCCGAGCGAAATGCCGTCCTGGAATTCTCGCCGACCGGTCGCGCCGAAACGCTGCTGTCGTTCACGACGCCGATCGATTCGTTGGCGCTTGGGCAAAGCGACTCGCCACTTGCCGGCCTGTTGTTTGTCTCGCACAACTCCGGCGCTGCACACGCCGGCAGCGAACTGACGATGGTCGACGTCGCCACCCTGCGGCGTGTCGCGCTGGCCGGCGGCGGCACCCGCGGCGATGTCATCGTGACGACGCGGGACGGTCGCGTGTTGGTCAGCCAAACCGACGCGGTCGATGTGCTCAGCCCGATCGCCGTCCCCGAAATCATCGCCACCCATCCCGCCCCGCAAACGGTCGTCGCCCTGCCGTTGGGCTTGGTCCGCGTGACGTTTAGCGAAGACATGTTCACGGGCTTGGGGACGGAGCAACATTCCGTCTTGAACCCCGGCAACTACGCGATTCGCAGCGATGGTAGCGATCACCCGGAAATCACCGAAGTCCGCTACGATGCGGCGTCGCGGACGGCGTCTCTGTTTGCCCAAGGATTCTCGGTCGGCGACCACACGTTGTACGTCGGCGAAGGCATCGAAAGCATCGGCGGTTTCTCGCTTGCCGCGGGCTATGAAATCCACTTCACCACGATCAGCGATTTCTCGACCAACGTCGACATCGAACTGTCCGGCACGCGACTGGATCGACAGTCTCAATCGATCACTTATGAAGTCGTGATCACCAACCGTGGCGATCATGACCTGATTCTGCCGGTCGGATTGGTGCTTTCTGCGGACGGACAAAACACCGGCGCATCGTCTGGCGAAGCCGTGCCTGGACAAACCGCGACGCCGTCGACCGATGCAGGCTGGGTCTTTGATCTAGCCGCCAACGTTCCCGATGGCGTTCGGCTGCGACCGGGGGAATCGACCACGGCCAAAACGATTCGCTGGTTGGCACCGGCAGAAATCACCGCGGACTTCATCCCCAGTTTCCTTGCCAGCGCGGCGCCGAACCTGCGTCCCGATTTTGATTCCACACCGCCGGAACACGTCGTCGCAGGAAGCATCTATCGATACGACGCCCGGGCCAGTGATCCGGATTCCAACTCGGTCGCGTATCGGTTGCATGAAGCGCCTGATGGGATGCGAGTCGACCCGGACAGCGGAGTCATCGATTGGCAAACCGATCCCGAGACTGCCGAACAAAACCGCGTCGTCTTGTACGCCTTCGACTCACGCGGCGGCTTCACGTCCCAAACGTGGACGATCACGGTGGATGGCGGCAACCAGGCACCGGAGTTCCTCTTGCCGCCGGCCGACGCCTCGATGACGGAAAACGAAACGCTGGTCGTTCAGGTCAACGTACTCGACCGCGACGACGCGGCGATCGATGTATGGGCCGACAACCTTCCACCGGGTGCGTTCTTCGACGCTTCGCAAAGGACGTTGCGTTGGTCGCCCGGCGAACACGCGGCGGGGATCTACCGCGACCTGACGCTGCTCGCCAGCGACGGCGTCAACACGACCCGGCACACCTTTGACCTGGTCGTCGCCGATGCGGATCGACCGCCACGGATCGACTCGCCGCAGCCCTTCACGCTCCGTCAAGGTGACCAGTGGACCTATCGTGTTTCGGCAAGCGATCCCGACGGCGACGCACTGATGTTTACCAGCGATGACCTGCCCGCCGGCGCGACGCTGGACGCCGATACCGGAACGTTGCGCTGGACCATCGGATTCGATCAGGCGGGAATCCAAACGATTCCGATCACCGTCACCGCGGGCGACCAAACCACCAGCGACCAGATCATCGTCGACGTGCTCAATGCTAACGGAGCGCCGGTGTTCGATTCGATGCACGGCTGGTCTGTCGACGAAGGGCAAACGTTAGCCATTCAAGTGTTCGCCTTCGATCCCGACCATCCCCAGTTTCGATTGCCGGTCCGCACCGATGACGGCATGTTGGATCCGCCGGGTCTGGTTTCACCGGTGGAGTATCGTGTGGTCGGATTACCCGACGGGGCGTCGTTTGATCCCGAAACCGCGACACTGACGTGGACGCCGAATCACGAACAGGCGGGCGATTACACGGTTCGCTTCGAAGCAACCGATGACGGCGACGGCACCGGTGATCCCGTCACGATTCATTCCCAGGTTCCAATCGCCGTCCGCGATGTCAACCAGCGACCGCGGATCGACCCGATCGAAAACCTTGTCCTTTCGCGCGGCGACATCATCGACCTTCCCGTCGGCGTGATTGACCCGGACGGTGACGCGATCACGCTGACCGCAGCCAGCGGGTTGCCGGGATTGCCGCTGCCGGACTTTGTCTCGTTCAGCGACAACGGCAACGGTAGCGGGTTCTTTCATTTCACACCCGGAACCGCCGACCGGGGCAACTACACGCTGTCGATCATCGCCGGCGACGACGGCAACGGTCACGGTCGCGGTCGGATCGAAACGACGCAATACGATTTTGTCGTGACGATCCAATCCGCCAACGATCCGCCACAACTTTCACCGGTTCCATCGATGGTGGTCTTGGCCGGTGACTTGCTGCGGCTGCCGCTGGCGACCACCGACATCGATCAAGAACCGTTGCACTACACGCTGAGCGGATTGCCCGCGGACGCTCGGATCGTCGACGCAGCCTCTTACGGCCAAGCGTTGTTGAACTGGGATCCCACGTCGACCGACATCGGCACCTACGACGTCACCGTCACGGTTACCGATTCGGGAAACAGCGGCGTGGCAGAGACGCTCTCGTCATCGCACCGCTTCGTGATCGAAGTCCGCGATCACAACGCCACTCCGGTCTTGGATCCGATTGCCGATGCGGTCACCGCGGAAGGCGAACCGCTGACGATTGAATTCACGGCGAACGATCTTGATGGCGACTCGATCTGGTACACCTCACCCAACCTGCCCGCCGGTGCGACCCTGGATCCGATCGGCGGCGTGTTGGCGTGGACGCCCTCGTTCGAAGATTCCGGATCGTACGCCATCGACATCGTTGCGACCGACGGATCGGCATCCGACACCCGATCGTTTTCCATCGAGGTCGCGCCCGTCAACCGCGCCCCGCGACTCGCCTTTCCCACGCCGCAATTCGCCCGTGAAGGCGTTTGGATGGAATTTCGAATCACGGGGGACGATTTCGATGGTGGACCGCTGACGTTGACCGCCGACGGTGTGCCCGATGGAGCCTTGTTCGATCCCGGCAGCGGCTTGTTCCGCTGGCAACCGACGTTCGACCAGGCCGGCATCCACGGCGTTGTCTTTACCCTGACCGATTCGGAAAACGCATCCGATTCGATCCGCGTCCCGATCGTCGTGGACAATGTCAACCGGGCGCCGACGATCGAAAGCCGGCACCATCAAGTGCTTGTCGGCGAGTTGCTTGATTTCCATGTGTCCGCGTCCGACCCCGATGCCGATGACACGCTGACGTACTCCGCCTACGGTTTGCCCGAGGGCGCCACCTTGGATGCGTCTTCTGGTCGGATCACGTGGATCCCCAACCCGGGCCAACTCGGCAGCTACGTAATCGACGTCCGGGCGAGCGACGGACTGGCCGAAACCCAACACAGCCTGGTGATCGAATCGGTCGCGACGCCGCGCTTGCCCGAGGTCCGGATTGTCACCACGCCCAGCTACCCCGCGCTGCCGGGCCAATCGATCCGCGTCGATGTGATCGCCGACGGGGTTGCACCGATTGATTCGTTATCACTGGCCTACGAAGGCAGCGAAGTCGCGCTGGACGAACAAGGTCGCGCGGAAATCATCGCCGGCGGGCCAGGTAAATCGTCGTTGGTTGCCAGGGCGATCGACGCCGACGGCCTTGTCGCAACCGTCACCGAAACGGTGCGAGTTCGAACGGCCACGGACAAGGACGCCCCCCGAGTCGCGTTGTCGCTGGATGGTTTCCAAATCACCGAGCCGACCGAATTGATCGCCGCAATCCACGACGTCAACCTGGATCAGTGGACGCTGGAAATCGCGGACCACCGATCGGGCCAATTCCGAACGCTGGCAAGTGGTCAGACGACCGGCGACGAGTTGCCGCTGGTCACACTCGACCCGGCCTCGCTGGCCAACGGCTTTTATACGATTCGCTTATCCGCCACCGACATCAGCGGGCGCAGGTCGCAAACATCACTGGACGTCGAAATCAACTCGGACTCGAAAACCGATGCCTTCGTCCGAACCGACGTTGACGCGGAAATCGCCGTCGGTGACCAAACGTTTCAGATCACGCGTCAGTATGATTCGCTCCGCGAGTCTTGGCGTTTCACGTTCCAAAACATCGCCCTGCAAGCCTCCACCGAAGCGTCTGACGCGTCGTCGGATCACATCTACTCGGCACTGTCCAGCGGCGATCGCGTCTATTTGAGTCTTCCCGATGGACGCCGCGTCGGGTTCACCTTTGAACCGGAACCCGTTCAGCCATTCCCTGGCAACGATTCCCTGCTCTTTTACCAACCGCGTTGGATCGCCGATGCCGGTGTCGACTACGAACTGCGATCCAGCGATCGTTTCTTGGTCCGCGGCGGAGAACGTTTCTACGACCAAGCCACCGGTCTGCCCTACCATCCCGGTAATGCGATTTCAGCCGATTACGCCTACCAACTCGCCCATCCCGATGGCAGGATCGATTGGATCGACGCAGCGGGCAGGATCACGCGTCAGCAATGGCCCGGCGGCGAAGTCTTGCAGATCAGCGACAGCGGCATTTCGCTTCCTACGGGCGAGTTTCTTGCGATCGTTCACAACGCCAATGGCCAAATCGCATCGCTCCGCACGCCGACGATGGATCTGCGCTATCGCTACGACGACGCCGGGCGACTGGTCGAAGTCGCGTCCACGTTCGCGTCTGACGTCACACAATCGTTGCACCGCTATGGCTATGAATCCGCAACCGGCGAAACGCTGGCGGTCGCAGTCGGCGTCGGTGGAAACCATCGCGCCTACCCCGGCGACGAACCGCTGACGGCGGATCTCGGACGCGCCGCTGATTTTGCCACAGCGTCCATCATCGGCGAACTCGACGCCGGCCAGACCGATCAATACGCCTTTACCATCGACGATGCCCAGCTGCGCAGCACCGATCAACACGTCGTTTGGGTGCGTGCGGTCATCGAACGTTACCGCAGTCCCTTCATCGCCGACACGCCACGTCTCGCCGGACTCGATCCGATCGCCCGCAGCGTCGACGGCGATCGGACGGTCGCGTTGTTTGCGATTCAGCGTGCCGATCAATATTTGTTGAGCGTTGCGGGGGCATCCATCGATGACGCGGGACGCTATCGGTTGTCGTTGGATGTGGTGGGCGACATCAATCGCGATGGCATCGTCGATGGGATCGACAGCGCATTGCTGGCGGATTCCATTGGAACGTTCATCGGCGATCGAACCTACGACGCGGCCGCCGATTTTAATTCCGACGGCGCGATCACGACCGCCGACTGGCAACTGCTCGCTGCAAATTTTGGGTTCACGTCGGACTTCACGGCGATCGCATGGGACGACCGCTTTGTCACCACCGCCGACTTTCCAACCTACGCGCCGCCACCGGTCGACCGTTCGCAGCCACCGATCGATCCGCCCGTTGATCCCTCGACCGGCGACGACACCCGGATCACGCCCGCGCCCGAAGCGCCGCCGACAGTCGATCCACCGACCTTCACGCCGACTTCGTTGGCGCCGTCGGTCGGCGCGACCTTTTCCATTCGCGACGGATCGTTCGATTCGGGCGGCGATGCTTGGACGACGACCGGAAACGTCGATTTTGACAACGACGTCGCGGAACTTTCGGAATCCCCGACGGAGCGAACGTCACTTCGTCAAACGTTCTACGTTCCCGACGACGCCTCGATTCTGCGGCTGACCGTTTCCAACCTGATACTCTCGGCGGCCCCCAACCGCGCACCCGATGCGTTGGAAGTTGCGTTGCTCGATGCCAACACCTTTGCCCCACTGGTCGGCGTGATTCCGCTGGGGCAAAGCGATGCACTGCTCAATTTTGCCGCCGACGGGACCTACCGCAGCGCATCGGGCGTGATCGTCGGCGACGCCCGCTCCCAAGATCCCTCACAAGATTTGGCCGGCGTTTTCACGGACGACAAACTGCTGGTGCAGATCGACATCAGTGCGGTCCCGACGGGAACCCTGGCCGTGTTGTCGATCGATCTACTTGGGTTTGCCCAGCCAAACAGTCTCGCTCGAATCGATGACGTGTTCCTGGTTTCCGGGGGGCTGCGAGCGCCCGTCGCCCGAACCGACTTGGCGACGACCGAAGAAGACGTGCCGATTAACCTGGACCTACTGGCCAATGATTCCGATCACGAATCGTTGTTGAATCACACATCGTTGACCATCGTGACGGCGCCCGAGCACGGACAGGTGTTCGTCAGCCCTCAATCGGGCATCGTGACCTACTCGCCCGATCCCGACTATTCCGGCAACGACTCCTTCACCTACACCGTCAAGGACGTCGATGGCTACGTTTCCAACGAAGCCTTCGTCGGCATCAACGTGACGCCGATCACCGACACGCCTTGGTTGATCGTCAACACCGCCAGGGGCGATCAAGACACACCGCTGCCGTTGCAGATCGATGCGATGGCAACCGATGTCGATGACAGTGGAAACGTCACGGTCACGATCGCTTCCTTGCCGCAAGGCGCAACGCTCAATCAAGGCGTCCGCATCGCCGACGGGCACTATCGACTCGGTCTGGAAGATCTGAACGGACTGCAATTGATGCCTTCGGCCGGGTGGAGCGGGCAGGCGATGCTGGACGTCAGCATCACCGCCACCGACCAATCCGCCGATCCCGTTTCCGCCGAAGATCAACTGCGGCTGGACGTCGGCAGCGTCTTCGTCAACCCGATGTCGATCAGCGGGTTCGAAGTCAATGCTGGCGAAGTCCAACGGTCACGACTGCACACCCTCTCGGTGACCTTCAACCAAGACGCCTGGATCGCCGACGCCTCGGCAGACATTTTTATCTCCGACACCGAAGGCGACGAAATCAGAATCCCGGCCGACAACTTTTCCTACGACCCAAACTCGCTCACGCTGACGATCGACGTCGACGGGCTGATTCACCACGACGATCAATACTATCTGATGCTCCGCAATGCCGGCATCGCCAGCAACGCGAACCGCTTGCAGACGATGGCCAGCGGACCAGAATTCGGTAGCGAGTTTTTGCCGCTTCCGTTTTTCAGCCTGCTCGGCGATGTCAACGGGAACAACGAAGTCGATGTGGATGATTGGCGGGACATCCGACTCAGCCTGAATACCTACGCTGATTCACCTTACTATCTTCGCCATCGCGACCTGACCGGTGAAGGGATCATCGATCGGCATGATTTTGTCGCCTGGCGAAACCGACTGGGGTTCACGACCGATCAAGACCCGCCGCAGATCCTGGCCGGCGTCACGCTGCCGAACAACCGCTTGCCGCTGGTCAACGCTTTTCAAACCGATGCGGACTTGTCGCTGGTCGTCGATGATGTCAGCGAAGTGGCTTCGTTGACGGTCTCCGTCGATGGTTCCCAGACTGTCGAACTCGTCGAACGATTGTCTTCCGACGACGCGCTGCGGTTGCCATTGACGGAGTTGTTCGCCATCGCCGGCCAGACACTCGCGCCGGTCGATCATACGCTGACCTTCGTCGCAGCCGATCGGTTCGGCAATCTGTCCGATCCCGTGGACGTCGAATTCTCGATCGATGAAACCGCACCGGCGAGCCCCGCAACCCCGGTTTTACTGGACGCCGAAGGGAACGTCACCTCAACGCTGGCCGTTGCGGACCCCCAGGTCGTCCTTCGCTCGATCGGCGAGACCGGTAGCATCGTTCGGTTGTACCGCGACGGCCGTGAAGTCGGCTTGGGAATCGCGGCAAGCCCCGTCGACTTCCCGCTCAACCTGGGCTCGCTCGGCGACGGAATGTACACCTTCACCGCCACCGCGGAAGACCCGGCGGGCAACCGAAGTGCGGCCTCTCAATCGCTTTCGGTCACCATCGACACCACCGCTCCGCTGATCGAGTCGCTGCAGTTGGATCCCAACAGCGACACCGGAACGCTGGGTGATCAGACGACCGAACGCGATTCCGTTTCGCTGATCGGCACGACCGAACCCGGTGCCGTTGTCTCGATCGCCGGCATTTCACAAACGATGACTGCCGATGCGGTCGGCGAATTTCAACTCGACGGCATCCCGCTGCGTTTCGGCCCCAATCGGTTGACCGTCACCGCCGCCGATGCCCTGGGGAACGAACGAACGCGCAGCATCAATGTGTTTCGCCCACGTTTGGAATCCAACCCGCCGACGATCGCTTTCAGATTGGCCGACGACACCGGACGTTACCAAACCGACGCCGTCACGTCCTCTGCGTCGATCAGTGGCGCACTCAGTGACGATTCGAACGTGACAGGGTTGTTCTTGACGGTCGTCTCAACGTCCGACGAAGACTTCAAGCAACAAACCGTCGGATCGATTGATGTTTCCGCGGCGATCACCGGCGATACGTTTCATCTGACCGCGGCCGCAATCGAACACGCCATCGGAACGGAACTCGACGACGGCAACGTCACCTTCACCTTGATCGCGGTCGACCAATACGACAACGCATCCCAAGCCGAATCGATCTCGTTTGTCCTTGATCGTTCGGCACCCGACGTCCCGCCGGAACTGCGGCTCTCATCCGACAGCGACCACGGCCGCGACTCAACCGATCGGATCACTCGTTCCACCTCGCTGGTTGTGGCGCTGGATATGCCCGAACTGGCGAACGTCGCGTTTTTTGTCGATGGGAATCCGCATGCCGAATTCCGGTTGCCCCAGGGCGTCGGCGAAGTCACGTTGGCGGGAGTACCCGAAGGGAGCCACTTGATCACCGCGTCGGTGACCGACGTTGCCGGAAACACCAGTGCCGTGGGTGCCGCACTCGATGTCACCATCGACGCGACGCCGCCGGACGCGATCATCGCCGAGCTTCAATTGCCGCCGCTGGACTCGGACGCCGGCGTGATCTCGGGTTCGACGGAAGCCCATGCAACGGTGCGTGTCTATCGCGGGTTGGACTCACAAACCGCCATCGCGGAAACGATCGCCGCGGGTGACGGCGGTTTCCAGATCGACGACGTTCGTTTTGCCGATGGCGTCAACCGATTTCGAATCGTTGCCGAAGACATCGCCGGCAACGCGATCGAAACCAACGTCACGGCGCGATACGACGCCCCCGATCTTTCTCCGCCCGAAATCCGAGTGGCTTTGGACCGCGACACGGGAGTTTCCGACAGCGATCGATTGACCAACGATCCGGCAGTTTCTGGAACCGTGGATGACGCAAGTCAGATCGCAAGCTTCCAAATCAGCGTCGGCGACGGCCCGTTTGTCAATTCGCTCGGTTCTCTTCGCGACAACGCGTTCACGCTCTCACGCAGCATTCTGGAGACGATCGCGGGGCATCGGCTGGGCGACGGTGATGTGCGAGTTCGGATGCGGGCGACCGACGTGCTCGGGCATGCTTCGGAACTCGCCGAGTTGACGTTTCGGCTGGACACCATACGGCCCGACGTCCCGGTTCCACTCGTCCTCGACGCCGCCAGCGATTCGGGAACCCCTGGCGACGGCATCACCAACCGCGACACGTTGACCTTCATCACCGGTGTGACGGCAACGGATGCAGAAGTCGTTCTGTATGCCGACGGAGAAGTCGTCGACCGGGCTGATGCCGCCGAATCGATCTCGCTCAGCACCCGCAGCCTGCCGGGACGGCATCGTTATGTCGCCCAGTCGGTCGACGCCGCCGGGAACGTCAGTCCCTTCACCGCGGCCCGCTTCATCACCTTTGACGACAGCTTTATCGCACCCACGATCGGACTGGATGAAACCCAGCGACGCGATGACTTGGGTGGCCCGTTGCACACCGCCTCGTCCATCGTTTCACTGGTCGGCCGCGCCGAACCGGGAACTCGGTTGCAGATCCAGGGGACACCAAACTTCGCCGACACCGATGATTTCGGGTACTTCACGATCAATGATGTCCGTCTGGATGCCGGCGCCAACCCGCTCGCTGTGACGGCAACCGACGTCGCGGGTAATGTTCAATCCGTCGAAATCGACTTGGTGTTTGTCGACGCCGACGGGCCTGCGTTCGACGTGAACCTGGTCAACGATACCGGACGCAGCGACACCGATCGACGCACCCAAGATCCGACGATCGCCGGCACACTCCGCGACGCCTCGGCGATTGCAACGCTCTTCGGATCGTTGAACGGATCGCCGCCGGTCGACATCACGACCGCACTGGTCGAAGACGCCTTGACGATCGACTTGGCCACCCTGCAGTCCATTCTCGGCCAGACCGTCGCTGACGGACGCCATCTATTGTCACTGTCGGCAACCGATGCGTCCGGAAACGAATCCTCCACCGAGTTTCAGTTCGACCTGGATCGCCAAGGCCCACCGCTGCAGACCCTGCCGGACCTGATGACATCCAGCGATCTCGGTCACAGCGATCAAGATAATTTGACGTCGGAAACCGAGCCCGTGGTGCGGGTGTTTGCCCAGCGCGGAGCGTTGGTCAAGTTCTACGTGGATGAAACCCTGGTCGGTGAAGTGTTTTCGACCGGCGTCGCACAGTACACGCTGCCGTCACTCGACAGCGGGACGTACAACGTCACCACCACCATCGAAGACGCTGCGGGAAACGTCGCCGGCCCGTCAGAGCCACTGGTGTTGACGATCGATTCGACCCCACCCTCGGACGTCACGCTGGAGTTGATGCCGCTGCACCAAAGCAGCGTGCGGGCGAATCACACGACCGATGCCCAAGTCACCTTGATCGGAACCGCCGAACCCGGTAGCCGAATCACGATGACCGGGCAACGGGAAACGCCGATCGCCGATGCCACCGGCACGTTCTTCTTCATCACCGATTTGCAGGTCGGTGCGAATGAGTTTCTGGTCATTTCGGAAGATTCCGCCGGTAACAAGACGGAACAAACCGTCGTCTTCTCGCGCGGAGTCGTTCTGCCGCCGGAGTTCACGTTTACCCGTGTCGACGAGAACGCGAGCACATCGCCAACGATCCAGGGGTTGCTGCGAAGCGAGACGGCAATCGCCGTTGCCGAAGTCAGCACCGACCCCACCTTTACCGGCCGCGTCGTTGACTTGACGCCCTACACCACCGCTGATCGTTTCACGTTGGCATCGTCCGACGTCGAAGCGATCCATGGTGCGCCCTATACCGACGGCGATCACGCCTTGTACTTTCGCGCGACCGACAGCCAGGGCCGAACCAGTGCGCCGACGTCGTTGGTCTGGACCCGAGACACTGCCGGCCAGGCTGGACTGCACAGCACGGTGACGCCGCTGGGCGATGACTACCGTTACGTGATCTCCGCCACCGCCGCGATGGATGCCAGTCGGCGACTCGACGCGATCACCCTGCCCATGGCCGCGGGCGTCATCGCCAGTGAATTCGTCGCCCCCGCGTCCTGGTCGGTCGCCTACTCGCCCGGCGACACCGCGATCGAGTTTTCACCCGTTGACGTGGCCGACGGACTCAGCGGCAGCGGCGAGTTGACGTTCAGCTTCACCGCAACCACCGCGCCGATGCAACGGATCGCAACCGTGGCGATGACGGACTTGGCAAACGGTTCTGCGACACAGCACGTCCCTGTCTCGCTTGCACTGCCGTCGGCGTCCGATGCCATCGCGGTGACGGATTACATCGTCGGCAACGCATCGGAAACCCTCTCGGTCGCCGCCCCCACCGGACTGCTCGCCAACGACGCCGTGGGCATCACCGGCGTGTTGAGCGCCGACGATGTGACTCGTTGGGGAGCAAGCGTCACGGTCGCCCCCGATGGCGGCTTCACACTCGTACCGGCTGATACTTACACCGCAGTCGGCCTGGGCGAATCGATCACGGACTCGTTCACGTACACCGTCCGCGCCGCCGACTTCAGCCTGCACACGGCGACGGTTTGGATCACGATCGCTGGCGAAAACCAACCGCCGACGGCCGTCCAGGACGAGCCATCGGGCGAGACGGTTTCGCTCTACACCCGCGGCGGCGCGTCGTCGGTCATCGACCCGGAGGACCTGCTGCGAAACGACGTCGATCCCGATGTCAACGAACCACTCGTGATCGTTTCGGTTCAACCGACCAGCATGCTTGGTGCCACCGTCACACTGTCTGGGGGCAACGTGTCCGCCGACCAGATCGTCTACGACCCGAGCGGCGTCGACGCCTTGGACTCGTTGGCCGCCGGCCAGCATCTGATCGATCGGATCACCTACACGATCGTCGACTCCAACGGAGCAACCAGTTCCTCGACCGCGAGCGTTTGGGTTCAAAGCCCGATCAATCTCGCTCCGACCGCCGCCTCTGGAACTGCTGGTCTAACCGAAGACGGATCGATCGATCCAACGACCTTCGATTCCCTGACCAGCGGTGCCACCGATCGCGACCGTCTGCCCGCGGATCCCGAACTGGCCGCCGTGGCAGATGTCGTCACCAGCTCGCTCGGCGCCACGGTCACGATCTGGCCAGACGGCACGTTCACTTATGACTCTTCCGGCGTCGCGGCGATCCAATCGCTCTCCGAAGGTGAAACCGCCGAAGACACGTTCCTGTTTCGAGTCACTGATGGACTGGATGACTCCGACGCGCGACCGATCTCGCTGACCGTCACCGGCATCAACGACGCTCCCACCGCGCTCGATGACCTGTACACCGGCGTGTCGGCGGACGGGCTGCTGACGACCGGCATGGTCGACGGCTTGCTCGCCAACGATTTCGACGACGACTCACCACTGCCGCTGATCATCGACCCCAGCCGAACCGCTCCGCTTTCCGCCGCCGGCGCCGCCGTCTCGTTGCGTCCCGACGGCACGTTTGATTACGACCCACAGGGGGTTTTTGATCATCTTGCCGACGGCGAAACGCTGCTGGACACGTTCACCTACGTCGTCTTGGATGATCAGGGTGCCGAGTCGACCGCGACCGTGACCGTCGAACTCATTGGCGTGGACGACGCACCGATCGCGGGGATCGACAGCATCGAACGTGGCTACTGGACCGTCGCGTCTCAGACGATCGAAGTCCCCGCCAGCGAAGGTGTTTTGACCAACGACCGCGATCCCGACTCCGCGTCCAGCGGCACCGTGTTGCAAGCCTCATTCGACGGACTCAGCCAGTACGGCGCACGGGTGATCGTCCACTCCGACGGCAGTTTCAGCTACGACCCGACGTCCAGCCAAACGCTCCGCGATCTGCAATCCGCCGGCATCGACGTCATCGACAGTTTCACCTACACGCTCACCGAGGTCTCGCCGTCATCGGCAGACGCCCCGGACGCCAATCAAAGCCCCGCCGCGCCACCTCCATCCACAAGCGAAGGTGTTGTGGAAATCATCGTTCGCAGCGGCCCCTCGGCGTACAGCTTTGAAGTCGTCGGCAAGGGGTACGATCGACTCGGCTCCGGCGTTTCGATCAACAACCATGGCAACGTCGCCTACACCGCCACCCTCTTCGGACGCGACACCCCGTTCATCTGGAGTGACCAGACGGGGACGGCGAAACCACTGATCCCCGATGAGTTCCTGTTCGGCGAGGCAACCGTCTCTTCACCGCCCCGCGGGTCCGCAACCGACACGCCCGCGTTGCGATTCAGCGACAACGTGCAGCTGACCGACCTGAATCGTCTGTTGGTCCAACGCCAATTGAACGCCCGGACGGTCTCCGGCGTGATCCAGGTCGGTTATCCCTTGCTCGAATTGTCCGATGTCGCGCTCTCGTATTCGGAACTTTGGAATGCCGAACGCGTCTTGGCGGGTGACAGCTATGGGACGCCCAAACAATACGCGGTCGGCGATTCGGGATTGGCCAACACGGGCTTGCGATGGGGTGATCCCAAATTTTTGGACCTGCAACTGTCTGGAATCGCCGCCGTCCTGCCGCCGATTTCCGGCACGGCATTGTTGGGCGAACAAACGCTGGTCCCGCGCGTCTGGACACTCGATCCGATTTGGTCCAGCACCTATTTCACGCCGGCCAATCCGGTCTGGAATGTTTTCCAAGACCCCGACAACTTTGATTTTTCACTGTTCCATAGCGTCGTCCTCGGTACGTCACTGGTCTCCATCTATGAAGAACAACTCTATGTGACACCGTTCACGTCGATCTATCCCGACAGTGTCACCGTGAACAATCTCGGCCAGTCGATCTTTGTCGCCGAAACCAACAATTCAGAAGTCAGCGCGGAACTCAGTCTGGTCACGTATAGCGAAGATCGCGAGCAGCCCTACGTCAAAATCCCGATCAACGATCCCGTCGAAGACATTCAACTCTCTGATGTCGGCTGGGGCGTCTATGTCGATGACGGCCGCATCGTCACCATCGACCTGGACGGCAACACGCACCGTCTGGAAAATTTCCAAGCCCTCGACAACGGCGTCGCCATCAGCGACACCGGGATCATCGCCGCGGCGGCTGACGGACCGCTGGGGCGAGGGATCTATGCGATCAACCCGATCGACAACAACTGGATCAAAGTCGTCGGCGAGTCGGGAGACCCCTACATCGATCCCAACGAAGTCAACGTGGACGATGTCGGGATCGGCGGTGTGGCGCAAATTATCGAAGGCCCCATCGGGATCAACGGACTGGTCACACTCGAATCGCTCGACGAATCCTCCGGTTCCGGCGACCAGGATTCCAAACCGGGCGACGACAACGACGCCGAAGCGGATCACGACGACTCGCTGGTCGGTGTCGCCGGCGGACTGGTCGGGACGGTCGACGGCACGTCCGGTGCCGCTCCCGGAACCCCGTTCTTGACCGTCGCCTTCATGGCAACCAGCAACGGCGGCAAGACCGGACTGCACACCGCACGGTTCTATTTCCCTCCCGACTTGGCACAAGCCCCGCTGCCGCCGAGTCAATTCTTGGGGCATGCGGTGGTCGCCGAGATCGGAGACCTGGTGCCCAAAGCGGGCCACATCGATGCCATCGAAGGCTTTGACATCATCAACAACTCGGGACAAATCGCGTTCGCGACCAGCGACAAGGTGCTTCGCGCCACCCCGCCGCCGCTGACTTCCGGCGAAGTGGTCTACGCGTTCGAAGGCCGCTCGTTGAGCGACAACGACGTCTTCCGACGCCTCGTCGATCAACCCGTTCCCACCGAACCGGACGGCAGCAGCAATCAAACGCCCAATGCGTCCGGTTTATACGTCGGGGCGTCCGTCGCCACCTTCATCGCCGGTGATCCCGATGCGACCGCCGAACAGTTCCAGGCGACGATCTACTTCGGTGACGAACCGCTGCACGATCCAACCGAAGGCCGCGGCGACGATCCGGACCACGAACCGATTCCCGCACTGGTGATCCCCAAATCGAGTGCCGACGGCGGGGCTGTCCCCCTGACCTTCGAAGTCGTGACCGAGCACGAGTACCTCCGCGAAGGTCCCTACGTGATCACCGTTCTAATCACCGACACAAAAAACGACAACGGCGGTCTGGCGGTCACGCTCGCCAACGTCATCGACGTCACCACCGAAGAAGAGATCGAACGGTTGGCGCTGCTGGACGAAGAAGGCAATGCGATCGAGCCGACGGTGCAAAGTTTCGCCTTCCCCTTCATCGACTTTGAATCTGCCGACGACGACGATACGCAGACCGTCGAACCGAACAACGAGCCATCGACCGCGAATAAACAGCGGCAAAACGTTGCGTCGACGCCTTCCTCGCTGGGGCTGAAAACCTTCGTCGCGATCGATCACAACAGCGGCTCCTTCGAAGTCGCCGCGGTCGGCAGTGCGGGATTCTCCTATTCATTCGGACTGGAGACCGCCGGCAGCGACGGCCAGGGCGAGCCGAACTTTACGCAGCAAGGTGACGGATCCGAGATCAAGATCCGCCAAGTCGTCGCGCGCGGACTGGTCAATTCCGTCAACTTTGCCGCGGATGGATTTCATGTCGCCGATTACGAATCGACGTTCGACGGAAAACTCGAAAACACCTTCACCAGCGAAACCAACTCCTTCGCCGAATCCTCCGTGACCGAAGCTTCCGTGACCAGCTTCTTCGTCGACCAGAAAACCGTCGTCTACGACCTGGGGGATCTCGATGACCTGGTCGCCGATCCTTACTTCGACTGGAAACGAACGTCGGAACAAACCACCCACTACACGACCGTCGGAGAACGCTTCATCGACGGGGATTTGGCAGGCCAGATTGACAGCTTGGTCGGTGGCGGCGGCAATGCCTTCGTCGGTGACTTTACCTTGCAAGGCAGCCAATCGACGACCGAAACGCTGCACGAGTTCGGGAATGAAACCTACGACGTGACCAAGGACCTGAGGGTCGTCACGTCCAGCCGAGTCGATCACCGTGGCGGACGACAACAGTTTCAGTTTGTCGACGTGACCGAGTCGACCAGCGACTACCACGTCCACGGCGTGATTCCCAAGTCCGGTGATTACGCGCTGCAGATCGACACCGTCGCTTCCTCGAACATCATCGAACGATCACAGTCCAACGGGACGCAGCGGTCCGTCTCCAGCGGCTCCTCAACGGTCACCACCAACGCACGCAAATCCTACGATGTGGCCAGCGGGCGTTTTCAACTTTCCAGCTCTTCGACCAGCCAGTCCAGCCACGAACAAACCGACACAAATCAATCGCAGACAAGCGAATCCAACAGCCAATCGACGTCGACCTCCACGCTGATCGGCAGCGGCCGCGATCTCGATGGCGATTTTAACTTCACCAACCAGCTCGAATCGACATCTCAGTCCACCACCACGACCACCAACTCCATCGATTCGGACTTCCTGGCCTCCTCGTCCCAAAGCGGCACGACATCGGTCGTCGTCGACCAGACCGGCGATCTGTATAGCGGCAACTATGCCTATGACGAACGCTCCCACCAAACCACGACGTCGCAATCCGTCACGACCAACGGCCCCGTCACGTCGACCGCCCGTTCAAGCGGGACCACCGAGAGCGAAAAACAAAGCCAGGGAAACAAGAAGACCGGCGACTTTTTGATCGAATCAAAATCCAGTTCGGTCAGCGACACCGAAATCGTCGAAACCAATCAGACCCGTCGAAACGAGTCGAACGTCCACGCGGAATCCGACGCCGATGCCGAAAAATCGGGAAACGCCAAACAAGGCGACTTCACGTTCGAAGGCTACGCGTTCAGCCTGACAACGACCCAACAAGTTCAAACCAACACCCAGCCGTCCGGCCAAATCCAACGCATCGAAACCGAAGAATCGCAGACCAGCGAGTCGTCTTACTCGGGATTCGGCAGCGCAAAGACCGCGCAAGTCGTCAAGGACGAACAAAACCGCTCCAACGTTTCCTCTACCCAAACCACGTCCAACCAAACACTCCAGTCGACACGGACCGCGACCAGCGAATCCTTCGGGAACGTCCACTCGATCACCAACACGCTCACCGGCGATTACACCCGCGAAAACGAAAGCCGAATCCGATCCGACGCCCAAACCGTCGTGACCAATCAAGACGTTGTCTCCCGATCCGCGGTGCTTTCCGAAAGCAGCACGACTGCGACGACCGAGGGCAACCGCATCTCCGGCGAATCCACCAGCCTGTCGAACTCCGTCTCCACCTCGCAAACCGAAGAGACGGCAGAATTCCTGACTCAAACCTCCACGACGACCTCACACTCCACCGCACGAACCACCGCTTCCTCGGAACACAACTCGGTCACCGGCGTCTTCCAAACCGATCAGTCGACGCTCAATGAAGTCGACCAGCAATCGACCACGACGAACCTATCTTCCACCACCATCAACTCCAGCCGCGGGACCTCCACACAATCCTCCACCGCCAGCGGCAACTCGATCACCGGCGATCACTCCGAAACCAATCACTTCACCCGCAACTCGACGTCACTGGGCGTTTCACTCAACGGCCAGCAGCCGATCACGACCACCGATCCGATCGTCTTTCCCGCCGACCCGGAATCCCCGATCGCGACGCTCGCCGACAATCAAACCATCATCATCGACGCCGGCCGGCTTGTGGGCTTGACCGAACAAAACGTTCATGCCTCCAGCACCACCAGCAGCGGTTCGTCCATCACGACGTCCAACTCCATCAGCGGCCTGTTCCAAGAATCGTCCACGACGTCCAGCACGGTGCAAACGCGGTCCAGGCGAGAAAACCAAGGATCGGTGACCGCAGTTGAAACCCAGTCGACGTCCACGACGGCTTCGGAATCCAGTGGGAACTCGATCACCGGAGACTTCTCGGGAACCAACACCCAGACCTCCAGCTCGACCGACAGTTCAACCCACACCAACCAAACGATCACCAGAGTCCAAACCAATGCCACGACGGTCAACGAAACCGCAGAAGTCGCCGGCAACCAGATCACGGGAATCGTCGACCAGATTTCCGATTCCACTCGCGAGACGATCTCCGACACGACGACCACCAACCAAACCCTGACGCAAAACCAACACGCCCGGTCGACTTCAACCAGTCACGTCGCCGCACGCCACAACCAGATCACCGGGGAGAACGATTCGACCAAGACCACCGACCAGGATTCCAGCACGTCGTCGACCGCCGTCAATCAAACACTGACGACCAGCGAAACGACGACATCCAGCGGACAAGTCACGATCACCAATGCCGGCAACCAAAACACCGGTGACTTTTCCGAATCGCGATCCGCAACCGGCACCGTGGAAACCGCTGCGACCGCCAGCAATCGCACGCTCAGCCGGTCAAGCACCACGCGGACCGAAACAACTTCTTCTAGCTCCGGCACCGGCAACTCGGTCACCGGCGTTTACGACGGATCGGAATCGCTCCATCAATCGATCACCGATGCGGTGACCGAAACGAATCAGTCGTTGACCGACGCGACGACGTCGACGACGACGATCGATTCGACGACCCGGCGGAGCGGAATATCGGTCACGGGATTCTTCAGCGATTCTGAATCTTCGGAATCGACGTCAGATCAAACGCAAACGATCACCAACCAGTCGCGCACGACGGAAATCACGAGCGTCGTCCAGGCGGATTCGACGCGTTCCCTGTCGGGCAATCGACTCGCCGGCGACTACAGCGAATCCGTCAGCGACGAACAGACCGTCACCCAAAATGAAACCACGGTCAACGGACCACTGACGACCACGTCTGCGCTTGTGGTCACCCGTTCCGGCACCGTCGAAACGGTCGGCAATTCGATCTTGTCAACCGCGTCGACCTCCAACACCGTCGTCGAAACTTCAACCCAAACCGACACGTCCGCCAACGCACTCGATGCGGCGACGATCACGATCACTGCCGCGTCGACGACCACCAACCGACGCGACGAAAATCGGATCACGGGCCTGTATTCCGACACGTCGACGTCTGACGTGACGTCCACGCGTGCGACCACCTCGACCAACCAAACCGCAACCACCGAAAACGAAACCGTTACAACGTCTTCGGCAACCGTCACCGCAACGGGGAATCAAATCCTCGGCGATTTCCAGCAACAGAGCGAATCGACCGCCACCGCCGAAACCGACGAAACGACAACCAATCAATCCCGCACCGAAACCGTCTTGGCGACCGAAACCGTCACCACCTCGGACCAAGTCACCGGCAATCGAATCTCCGGGCTGCGATCAGGAACCTCCGAAAGCTGGACGGAAACCTCGATGGCCACCACGCTGGCCAATCAAACACAGGACGTCCAGTCGACCATCGTCGAATCGGTCACCCAGACCTCGACCTTCACCGGCGATTCGATCACCGGAGCCACCACCAACACTGCCGAAACCAGCGGTACACGAACACGATCCGAAACGCACTCCAACGGCACGCTGCAAGCATCCGCCGAAGAAACCACCACGTTCTCGTCCAATCGCATACGGACCGACAACGCCATCACCGGCATCTACGACGATTCAAACGTCGGCTCACAAGACTCGACGATCGTTGGCGCGGATTCCAATAAATCACTCGCCGTCGACTACACCACCACCGAAGTCAGCACGTACGAAAATGCATCAAGCGGAAACCTGATCGTCGGCGATTTCATCAGCACCTCCGCCGGTTCTTCCGACTCGACTCATGTCTCGACATCCACCAACGGCCCGCTGACGATCCAGGCAACCGGCGTCACCAGCGAAACCACCGAAGAAACACTGCGCGGCAACTCGATCGCGGGCACCAGCCAGTCGGAATTGGTGATCCACAGCACACGTAGCCTGGATCAAACCGATACCAACCAAGATTTGACGGTCACGATCCAGGCCGCCGAAAGCTCGGTAACGGCGACGGAATCCGGCCAATCGCAATTCACCGGCGCGTTCAACTCGTCCAGCGAAACCGCCGCCAGCGGAACACGCGACGAATCGTCCAGCAACCAAGGCTACACGTCCACGGTCGCCGACGTTTACTCGTCCAGTTCCACGTCCGACCACTCGGGCAACTCCATCACCGGTGCAGCGACTTCGTCCGACAGTGCGTCCACCCAGTCGACAACCACCGCGTCGGGGACCGTGCAAACCGAGACGACCGCCGAAACCACCACCGCCTCGACAACGTTTTCATCCAGCACCACGTCCAACTCGGTGACCGGAACCTACGACACCGAATCCTCCGACACATCCACGCTGGTCATTGCGAGTTCTCTGACCAACCAAACACTCTTCGTCAGCGGAGATTCAACGAGCACGTCGGTGACCAACGCAACCGAATCTGGCAACTCGATCACCGGCACCTTTCAGTCCGACGCCACCACCAGCACCACCGCCTCCGGAACCGGTCGCGATGAAAACCAAGTGCTCGTCGTCGATTCGACCTTTGAAAGCACCTCGACCGCCCGAAACCAGGAATCGGGAAACCGTGTCGAGGGTACCTATCAATCGACGGTCACCGCGACCTCCACCAACCAACACACCGAATCGAACCAAATCGGTCCCGACTCCACCAACGCTTCGACCAACAACACCACGTCGACAACGACGACCGCGGGCGACCACCTGACCGGATCCTACACGTCGTCGAGTTCCTCCGAGTCCGCATCGACGTTTTCGGAAACGTTTGCGTATCTGGATTTCACCGCATCCAATTCGTCCAGTTCCACGACCGAAACATCCGAGACCGCGTCGGGAAACGCGATCAGCGGCGACCATTCCAGGACCACGCATTCCGAATCCGCGTCCGCCGGCACCTCGGCCGAAAACAATCAAGACCTCGTCATCGTCGCGACCGCCTTCTCCAGTTCCTCCGTCAGCGACACGACGGAGGTCTCCAACGCGTTGACGGGAACCTATTCCAGTTCAACCACCTCGTCGACCAACGCGTCGTCCAGCGAAACCAGCAGCAATCAATCGCTCGCACTCGCCACCACCGCGTCCTCCCAATCTACCGCGACGACCACCCGCAGCGGTAATCGCGTCACCGGTGCGTACACCGAATCGGTCGCGTCAACGTCCGCCACGACCAGCAACGAATCGACCAGCAATCAAACGCTATCGAGCGTCATCGAGGTGACGGCCAGCGGAACGAACCAGTCCAGCACCTCCGGCAATGATTTTACCGGTGCGTCGACGTTCGAATCGTCCGGCACCACGTCGACCACCACGTCGCAAACCGACACGAATCAAACGCTGGCCGTGACGCTCGACGAGACAACATCGTCGAACTCCACCAGCATTGGAACCGCCAATTCCATCACCGGCACCTACCAATCGACTTCGACGACCGAGCAGGAAACTGAACTGCAGGAAACGTCGACCAACCAGACCTCGACCGCCACGTTGCAGCGAACCGGCAACTCCACGACCACGTCGACCGACTCCGGCAATCAAGTCACGGGTGACTACACGTCGACAGCGGTGACGGAGTCTTCCGCCGACGTGACCGGCTCGAGCGAAAATCAAACACTCTCCGTCACCACGTCTTCGCAAACCGAAACCGCCGCGTCGACGACCAACGAAACGGGAAACACCCGCTTCGACGTGTACGAAACCGAGACGACTTCGACACGCACCGTCGCCACCACGCAGACGTCCACCAATCAAACCCGTTCGACTGCCGCAACCACAAGCGTGACGACCGCAGCCACGACCAACCGCAGCGGCAATCGAACCAGCGGCGAGTACACCGAAGACACTTCCCGGGACGTGACCTCGTCGGCCGCCGGATCGTCCACCAATCAAACCCAGACCTCCTCCAGTGAAACGTCCGACGCGCTGGAAGAAGTGTTTCGGCAAATCGGCAACGACATCACCGGCCTCTATACCGTTACGTCCACGACCACATCGACCTCCAATCAAGAGCTGAGCGAAACGAACACGGACCGCAACGTCACCGACACGTCGTCTTCCACCGCCACGATCACCCGCAGCGGCAGCGGCAACGCGATCACCGGAGACTACAGCGACAGCTCCGAATCGACCGGCGAAACCACGCGAAATCAGTCGGGCACCATCGGCGACCGATCGTTCACGTCACAAGAGACAACGTCGACGAGCAGCAACGTGACGTCCACCGGAAACGCAATCACGACGGCGGATTCCAGCACCTCCTCCTCCAGCGAAACCTACCAGTACAACAAAAACACGACCTACCCCGACGGCAGCGATCAAAAAACGATCTCGCAAACCGCAACCCATGCCTCGACGTCAACCAGCAATTCTGTCACCGGCGTCTACGAATCATCGTCGACCGGTTCAAGCACGACCGAGATCAGCGAAAACGGAATCCGCAGCGAATCCTATTCCGCGACTTCCGAGGTTCGATCCACAACAGAATCCACCGAGTCAGGGAACTCGGTCACCGGAGCGTTTGAATCCGCATCCAGTTCCGATGCCAGCAGCACCGTGTCGCGCTCGTTGACCGACGCCGACGGCACCACGTTGTCGATCACCGAGACCGCCGACAACGAATCGACCGGAACGCAAGCCGGCAACCAAATCACCGGCGCCTTCACCAGCGCCGGTGATTCCGACGGCACCAAGGCGACGACTCAATCGGTTCTGTCCACGGACGGCGCGCACGACCACACCGCCGTCCAACGAGTTGCGACGGACACCGATTCGACCGGCAGCGGCAACTCGATCATCGGGACGATCGCTTCGGAATCGGATTCAACGGTCGTGACCTCGCTGACACAAGACGGAACCGTCGGCGGCCTCTCGGTCGACTACGACGCCACCACGACCGACATCGCCAACACCGATTCGATTGGCAACGCAATCACCGGTGTGTTCGACGTCACCGGCACCGGCGAAGCAACCTGGTCGTTCACCCAAGACATCGACCGAGGCGACGCAGGGCATTCGAGTTTGTCCGGCAACGGCGTTCAAACGTATTCGAGCGATCGGGACGAAAACACGTTGACCGGTGATGTGTCACAACTCACCACGGGAACCGAGACGTACTCGCTATCGCAATCCGGTTCCGATGCCGACGGTGTGTTTGAAGTTGACTTGACGGGGCAAGACACGTTCACCGAAACAGAAATGATCAACGGCGAAACCGGTGTTTTCCAGCGGTCGAGCGACGTGCAGGGAAACACAACTGGCTCGCGCACCGTCGGCGGTGTGACCGACAGCTTCACCGACCTGATCGATCAAGTGGTCACGCAAGCGGGAAACTACATCGATGGCGACGTCGACATCACGTTCAGCGGCGCGGGCCGCTACGACTCGGTGATCGACTTCGTCGACACGTCCGACACCGCCGCTGGCATGCCGGGCAACTTGGATCATTCGCCGACCGGTGTACCGACGGTGATGGGCGACCCGCCACCACTGCCGACCGCCGGGGCGGCCGAATCACTGAGCGACGTTTCCGCGTCCGCGATTGGCTCGTCCGCCGCCGCGCCGACCGAGACGCTGGCCGCCGCCGCATTCCGCGACGTCCAATCCACGGGCGTCGCCGGCGTGGCCGCAGGCAGCGATTGGTCGGGCAGCTCGATCATCGCCGGCTACGCCTCCCAAGGCGCCCAGGCGATCGAGCAATATTGTTTCCCCGCCGGAACCGAAATCCTGCTCGCCGACGGTTGCACCAAGCCGATCGAATCCATCCTCCCCGGCGACCTCGTCGCCTCCCGCCCCCAACCAGAATCCCCACACCATCCCCACCCTCTCGCAACCGGGGCGAACGGATTAGAAGTCACCCTCCTGGCAGGAGGGTCGAGCGAAGCGAGGGGAGGTCGAACGGTGAATCAACGGGTTCACTTCAGCGATCTTCGACCCCGACGGCGCGTCAAGGCAAACACTCTCCTCGCACACCCGCCAACTCGCAATTCATTCACGATGGCTGGGGGAGAGAGGCAGCACCGCGCACCCTCCACCACCCCCGGCACCGTCACCCAAACCTACCACAACGCTCCGCAGCAACTCCTGCACCTCCACATCGGCGACAGCACAATCGCCACGACCGCCGGCCACCCCTTCTACGTCAGCAATCGCCCACCAACTTGGAACCCGGAATCTGAAACCTGGAATCTACCCTCCGGAACTTGGAAACTCGCCGCCGACCTCACCCCCGGCGACCAACTCACCACCGCCGACAACGTCCCCCTCACCATCACCGCGATCACGCGTGCCCCTTCCCCGCCCGTTCCCGTCTACAACTTTTGCGTCGCCGAGCATCACAACTATCACGTCCGACTGCCCGGCACCGACCATTTCGTGCTCGTCCACAACGAATCCTTCGGCACGTTCACCTATGGATTGGAACCGGTCCCCGAAGCCCAAGAGGCGTACAGCAACAGTGCCCTTGGGGAGCTGATGGAATATGCGAGTGGACTGTTCGACACCGCCTACGACGCCGCGTCACCGTTCCTCTCAGGCCTGGAGAGTGCCGTCTCGTCGATCCAGGTCTCGACGCCTCAATGGTTCACTTCACTCGGCGGATCGCTGTTGTCGTTTGCATCCGGCATCGCGGCGAGCACCAGCGAAGTGGCAAGCGCGATGAAGACACAGTTCGTCGACGCGACCAATCACTTGTTGATCGGCGTCGGCAACCTCGCCAATCAAAACGGTCTGTTTCAGATCGGGGATGCGCTGACGTATGCCGGACACACCAACGCCGTCTTCGACACGCTCAGCAGCTTCTACGACGAAGCTGAAATCGTTGTGGCGGCCGGCGTGTTGGTGGTCGGTTCGGCGGCCGCGCTGATCGCCAGCGGCGGGACGGCGTTGCCACTGGTGGCCGGCATGTGGGCCGGAGCGATCGACGTCTTCATCCAAGGCGAATTGAACGGTCAGCGGGCCGGGCTCGCGGAGATCTCGCTCGGGGCGACGTTCGGTTTGTTGGACCCGATCGGAGCGGTCGGAGGGCTCGCCGGAGGCGTGATCGGGTACGCGGGTGCCGATGCGCTCGGTTTGTCAGGGGCGGAAGGCTACATGCTCGGCAGCCTGGTCGGCGGGATCGCGGGGACCGGAGTCGCGGCGGCCGGACGCGGCGGATCGATTCTGTATGCGGCCCGGGCGATGGCGCACGACGCCGGCGGCGCCGGGATCGGGTTCGCCTATGGCCAGCTGACCGGCCAAGACTTCAGCACCAGTCTGCAGTACGCCTTCTACGGCCAGATGATCGGCGGCACGATCGGGGCGTTGACGGTCAAGTGTTTCGTCGCCGGCACGCCGGTCCACATCCCCTCAAGCGACCCCGACCGACGCTCCGCCACCAAGCCGATCGAGCAACTGCGGGTCGGCCAGCGAGTGTTGGGCGAGAACCCGCTGATCGACCGCGACGACGCCTGTTTACTGGAACCCGACTGGTCCCAGTACGTGGCGGTTACGGCCAAGGTCTCCAAGCGCGACGGAGACGTCTTGGAGTTGACGACGCTCAAACCCGATATCTGGCTCAAGACGAACAACGTCCAAGTCGGCAAACGGACCCTGATGGACATCCCGGTCGCCGACGCCCACAACGAAGCCCTGATCACGGCGATCAACCCCTGCCCCGACATCCAACCCGGCCCCGGCCGAGTCATCCTCTCCACCTTCCGCCACACCGCAAACGAGATCCTCTCCCTCACCATCGAAGGAGAACCCACCCCCATCCAAACCACCCCCGATCACCCGTTCTGGGATGAAGATCGAAAGTGGTTTGTCAAAGCCGCCGATCTCACCCCCAAATCCCAACTCCGCCATCCCAACGGCACCGCCAAGCTGACCTCAACAACCTCGCATCAAACACAACAGCCCGTCTACAACATCTCCGTCCACGGAGAAAACGCCTACGCCGTCGGCCAAACACATCTTCTCGTCCACAACGCAGGGCAATACAATGAGAACCTTCCAACAATCGCACGAGGTCCAGCAAAGGTAAATAGCGACTCATTTAGGAACAATTTCTCAATCGTTTTCGGTTCTAGAAAGCCAATAAAAAACGTTCCCAATGACGACTTTGTTCCTGGAAACAACATTACAACAAAGTACGTTCGCCCCTCTGGAGCCGGGCCAACAGCGGCACAGCGAAGAGCAGTTCAAGGAAAACCCTGTGTAGATTGTGGAAAGATCACACCGAGCCAAGTAGCAGACCACAAAGACCCACTAGTTGTGCAGCACTATCGTGAAGGTGCTGTCGACACTGCAGCTCAGTCGGCTGTCGAAGCCGTGCAACCTCATTGTCCGCTGTGTTCTGCCAAGCAAGGAGGCTTGCTGTCTCGTTTCTCATTACGGATGAAAAGACTGCTCGGATTATGAACAAGAAATTGACTTACGGCATGAATGAATCTCAACAAAGATTGTGCGATAAATATGGTGTAAAACCATATCCATGTGTCGATGGAAGCAAGATTGGGATTTCGCTCAACGTCAAAGAAGGCGTGCAACCTATCCATGGACTGCGCTGTGAGCCAACCGTCGACACATGTGGTTGGTATATTTGGGCTGGTGATTGGTCAGATGACCCAGATTTCTTCAATCCGTTGCATTTGGAGCATCTTCCTGAATGGTGTTCACAGTCCCTTCCATTTCTTCAGCTGCCGCCAGGATGGCGTTTTCTGATCGCACCTGACTACGAGGATGTCTGGTTTGATGAGAATCTCCAGTTGTAGTCGAGAGAAACAAAGCACTGTCATGGCCATATTCACCAAAGTTAAAAGGGGCCACCCAAAAATCTTAACGCGGGAGAGAAAAAAAGACGGGGGTTGATTCGACTGTGGCTTCATCGCTCTGGATGAGATCGCTTCGATGCCGCGTCAAGGTACTGTCGGCGATTGGGTGCCAGAGACTTAACGTTTGCGATGAGGCACCGAATCGTGCTCCAACTGCATCGCGGAATCGCGCCAGCGGCCTGCCACATCAAAGCTTGGGGGCGCGTTAGCGCATCCCCAGACCAAGCTTCGCAGAAAATCATTTCAGAGGTAAGAAACTGAACCCACGGATTGCAATCAGCAGAATGGGAGAAAAAAGGGACGGGGGTTGATTCGACTGTGGCTTCATCGCTCTGGATGAGATCGCTTCGATGCCGCGTCAACGTACTGTCGGCGATTGGGCACGATAAAAAGGGTCAGGAGCCGAATGGCACGGGCATTTGGCTAAACGCCTACCGGTAGTTGGCTCAGGACTTTGCTAGCCCTGCATGTAGTGCCAGCAAAAGTCAATTGCTTTTCTCATGCCAAAGTAGGTTGATTGAATGACAAATCCCCGTTGGAATCGAGGGTGCTTCAACCACTCGCCCAACGAGGATTCATCATGAGTGTTCAGTCTAGCGAAACGTCATTTGCTGTGCAAAGCAAAATTGAACGGGCTTCGTCACTGGTATTGGACTTGCATTTGCCACGCGACAAAGTCCGGGAGATATGCACCGAGATTGGATTGAGATTTAACGACTGCCCCTACACACCGATGGTGGTGGTGTGGATGTTCGTGTCTCAAATGCTTTCCAAAAACCACAACTGCCAGCAGGCCGTTATCCGGCTCAACGCATGGCGTGTTACCCAAGGGCTAGTGCGTGTAAGTAGTGAGACGACTTCGTATTGCAAGGCGAGGCTCAAGCTACCCGAAGCGTTGTTTGCCAAGCTCTTGGAATGGACATCGCAACGTTGCGACGAGGCGTGCAGTGAATCTTGGCTGTTCCATGGGCGAATCGTAGAAATGGTTGACGGCTGGACGGTCACGATGGCTGACACCGCTAAGAACCAAGCGGAGTATCCTCAGCCTAAAAGTCAGAGGCCCGGATGCGGTTTCCCGATGGCGCGTATGGTTGGTCTCTTTTCGTTGGCGACAGGTGCTGTGAATTCCGTCGCGTTGGGCCAATACTCCGGAAAGCAAACGGGCGAGACTTCATTGCTTCGGCAGATACTGCGCCGTATTTTGCCGGGCAATATCTTGTTGGCAGACCGGTACTACGCAAGCTTTTGGATTCTGGCACTGAGCAAAACTAACGGGATTGATCTCGTCGCTCGCGCCCACCACCTTCGCAAGATTGATTTTCGAAAAGGCCTTAAACTTGGCTACCTTGATCAGCTGGTTGCCTACCATAAGCCCGCCCGACCATCGTGGATGAATAAGGAGGAGTACGGTGCAATTCCAACAACCATCATTGTGCGGCACTTGAAATGCAAGGTGGAGCAAAAAGGATTCCGCACCCGCGAGGTCACGCTGGCGACAACGCTTCTTGACGCCAGTTTATATGCAGCTGAAGAGCTTGCTGATCTCTACCGAAAGCGGTGGCAAGTTGAGTTGCATATCCGCAGCTTGAAAACTCAGATGCAAATGGAACACTTGCGTTGCAAAAGTCCGGCAATGGTCCGCAAAGAAATCGACTGCCACATGATTGGATACAACTTAGTGCGAGCGGTGATGCTTGCCTCGGCCTTGCGTTTCAACATGCGTCCGAGTCAGATAAGTTTCACGGGCACAATGGAAGCGATCGAAGAGTTTGCCGCAAGTTTGCGCGACCAAACAAACCATCGCACAGCACTCTGGAAAAACCTGTTAATTACGATCTCAGAAATCACAGTGGGAGACCGGCCTGGGCGTCAAGAAAAACGCGAACTCAAACGCAGGCAGAAAAACTACAAGTTGATGAAAGCGCCGCGTGATCCGAACCGAAACCGTTACGCCACAGCGGCTTAGGCAAAATGCCCGTGCCATTCGCTCCTGACCCTTTTTCTCGTCCAAAGTAGAAATCTACGACACGACTGGAAGACTATTCCGAGTGATTACCTAACCATGATTGTGCAAAAAGAGTCGTATCCAGATTCGGTTGAGCTTCTCGGTTGGAGCTCTAAATGGACTGAGGCCGATTTAGAAGCCTTTATCAAATTCGTGATTGATCGGTTTCCGACTCTCTCTGAACCTGAGCGACAAGTTTCGCTTGGTGGAAAGCGGTGGCCGACGTTCTGCCCATCGGGAAAGTTTCTTGGAAAACTTCGGCGTCAGGGTGCAAAAAACTTAGAGACTTACATCTTCAGGGAGCTAGAGCCAAGGCTGGACATCCGATTTGATCTAGACAACAGTCGGTGCCCAAGACTGAACATCGCGTGTTCGACGAGTGAATGGAATCAAAGGGGTGGCAGCAAAATCCTTAACGATCTTCTTTCAGTGATCTGCTTTGAATACGGGCACTTCGGTGCGACCAAGTACTTCAACATAGACCATCTCCATCGAATCGCGGCATCGCCAACATTCGGTGGGCCGAGCATTAGCCCGTGGGCTCCGCCAGCGAGTGACGTGCTTTTGCCTGTAAGCCAGTATGAGAAGCTCCTCATAATGTGGGAAAATGACCGCAATATCGGCGTGACCAATACGTACGACTTCATCGCTCGTCCCTTGTTGGTTTTTCCAACTTCGATTGTAAACGCAGCCCACTTGACATTGTCTGTTGACGGTGATGTAAACCTGCGAAGTTGGATCGACCACCGACGGGAGCGGGGGAACTTATTCAAGGTGAATGAGGATTGCTATCTATGGAATGTTGATCCGAATCATGTTGAATCGGTAACCCGAGAGCTTTGGCAATTGAGTTTTTTTAATGCTAGTGAGCACTTCGAGATTGGGGGTTGGGACCATGAATTGAATCTCCCGTTATTTCGACACGTAAAACAGTTGAACCGCCGAAATTTCCCGAATGAGAATAAATCCAATGGGTCAGGTCTCCTCTCCGATTGATCTGTCGGCGGACGGATGACTTGAGCACAGGACCGAGTCAGCTTCCGCCGCAATGATTGGCCCACTGCTTCACTACACCTGGCGGTCACGATGACCGCCGATGTCTTCGGCACGATGCCGAACCGCGCACCGATCGGGCATGAAAGAACGCCGTAGGCACGGCGGGTAGGATGCCCGTCGCTTGAAACCCGTCGGGGACAGGATGTCCGTCGGAGAGCGATGGCAGGAAGCGGGAAGGCAGAGAGGGAGACAAGGAGAGGGGGCATACCAGGGTTATGAGCCTATTTGGCAGTTTGGGGGAACTTGCGTGGTCGACCTCGCTTTCTCAGGGTCGACTCGAGGTTGTATTTTCGGGCCGTCGTTTCGACCCATCCGGGCTCGCCGAATGGCTGACTGCGAGCGATTGCTCGTTGCAGTCGCTCCCGTTCGTTTTCGCTCACAGATTCGTTCACCCGTTTGATCCATCCAGGCAACCGCGGTAGCGGCCACCGGGCAAGTCTCACTCCACAGTCTCCGCCGTTCCAGTTGTAAAGGCTCCCGAATCGCCAGTCTTCGGCTGCCGCGACCAATCCGGCGGCCAGTGCGTTTCGCTCCACATACCGGCAGACCACCAAGAAGTGCTGATCGCTTTTTTTCGTCCCCGCACTTGGTACGACTGGTTCCTGAAAAATGAAGAAGAAAGTGCAAAGGCGGTCGCTGCCGAAGCGGACCGGCATGCCGCCACCCAGCTCGAGGTCGCCTGGGGCTAAAACGCTGGCAGCCTTCGCCAAGATCCGCTCTAATCGAGACCCAACACCGGCCCCCGTGAAGGCCGACAAAGTTCTGGCGCACGATCTATCCCCGTTCCTCCGCGTGCTCGGATAGATCGCAATTCGTTATGCCAACCAGACGAAGAGTGTGTTGAATCTGAATTGCAATCTAGGGTTAAGAGGGTTGGCGAGCCCAACTTAAATGGTCATGAAAGGTAGTCTTCGGATTCAGAAAGTTGTTGGCGACATGCATCAGTTGAGACGCTCCCAGTGGATGGCCATCGCAGAATCAGATCCCGAGTTGACGGACCCTCCACCGCGCATGGGCAGGAATCCTGCAAACGGACAGCTGATGCAACTTAGGCTACCGCCCGATGAACGTGCACTCGAAACTGACGGTGAGATCATTGGAAGGTTTTTCTGGGACACGATACACTACCCCAGTCCAGGATCGGATGGACCGGCATGGGACGATGAACTGGGTACGGTCACCGCGAACTATGCCCTCGAACACGAAGATCACGTCAGGTCAATTGCTGAGCTATTCGCGAGTATCATGGATGCGGAACTGGTGCTGGATTAAGATTTCGACCCGCTTACGTTCTGTCGAAGATGATGCTTCATGGCATAACCAATCGGGAGAGAAAAAGGGACGGGGGTTGATTCGACTGATCTTAGGCGGTGTTTTCAGTTTTCGTTTCATGGCGATTGGGTGCCAGAGACCCAGCGTTTGCGATGAGGCACCGAATCGTGCTCGAACTGCATCGCGGAATCGCGCCAGCGGCTTGCCACATCAAAGCTTGGGGGGCGCGTTAGCGCATCCCCAGACCAAGCTTCGTAGAAAATCATTTCAGAGTTAAGAAAATGAACCCACCGATGGCAGCGCGAACCCACGGATTGCAATCAGCAGGATGATCGGTGGGCTGTCGTGCCGCCATCGTCTTCATCGTGCGTTTGCTTCAAAGCCTTGATGTCGGCACCCATGATCGCTTCGATGTTGGACTCGATTTTCTCCAGCGGCCAATCCCACCAACAGATTTCGAGTAGCGTCTTGGTGATGTTGTCGTCGAAGCGTTTTTTGACGGGCCGGGCCGGGTTGCCGGCGACGACCGTGTAGGGCGGCACATCTTTGGCGACCACGGAACGCGCCCCGATGATCGCGCCGTCCCCCACCGTCACACCCGGTATCACCACGGCCTCCATTCCGATGTAAGCGTTCTATCTGCCCAGGTGTCGCTTCGTGGCTCGGGCGGCCGGCGACTGCTTTTCACCAATCCGAAGATCCATCGGGCCATTGTGGCGAATTGACCGCGGTGGCGGTGTCGGCGTATCAACATTTCGGGATTCGTGACCAACGCAAAAACGCCGGAGACCTTGATCGCCACTGCAGTCCAAAATCACGCTTTGTGTTTGTGGCCTAACCGATGCTACCGCGGCAGCTTCAAACGTCTCCAGCACGCAGGTCATCGGCGCTGCCGCGGATACTGCGTTTTGATCTCGTTGGGATGTCTCTGAGTTCTGTTTCCGCTCGACTCCCAAGCAATCGCGCGAAGTGCGGTCAACGGATTCGATCTTTTGCTGAAAGAAAAAGAGCCGCTTGATCACACCTCGCAAGTCATGTCGGCCAGGCGTTCTTCGATCTGCCATGTGCCACGGGAGATCAAGACGCTGCCGCTTTGCCATCGCTGATCAACTACGGCCAGTCGATTCACGAAGCTGGCGATAGCTTTGCACGCCGACGCATCTTCCACTTGGGCGGTTCAAATGGCAGGGAGCCGATCTGATGTCACCATAGAATGTCGAGATCGCCATCCCCGGTGCGTTGGGCGTACTCCAGGTGGTCGCACAGGTCAGCGACCGCTTCAACATCGGAACCCGCTTTGCCCTTGACGCACGAGTGGCTCAGGTCGCCGATCAGCAGGTGCAGTTCCACCCGAGTCATCCCAACTCGGCGAAGCAGTTGATCCTTCGGCCAACGACGAAGCGACGCCTCCAAACGGCCTGACACGTAGCCGTACTTCAGGATCAAGTCGCGATGTTCACGCGTCAATTGGATTCGCTCGGTCAAGTCCGACATCACGCCACCTTGGCTTCGCGCCGACGCACGCGGCGTTGCTGAGTTGTCAATCGTCGCGACGCCTGCTCGGCATCACGATACACTCGAATGCTCTCGGGATGGCGGCCTCGCCAAACATCCGGAAGCAACGCTTCGTAGTCCGTCGAGCCACCGGCAAGCTTGCGAAGGCAATCGTCCACGTAAGCCCAAGCATCGAGATGATGCCGCGCCGCCGATGATACCAAGCTGTACATCGCAGCGGCTACTTCGCCACCGCGATTGGAGCCGACGAACAACCAGTTCTGACGACCGATCGTCAGGCTCCGAAGCTCGTTCTCTGTTTGGTTGTTGTCAAACGGAATCGCTCCATCGCCTAGAAACACCGTTAACTCGTCCCACTGATTCAGCGAGTACCTGACGGCCTTGCCAAGCGAACTCTTGGGCAACACTCGCGGATCGCTGCTCTTCTCGATCAACCAGTCATGGAGTTGGTTCATCAACGGGGCCGATTCAAGCTGGCGAAGCTCAAGACGCTCGTCGGCACTACACTGCTTTGCGCGATCCTCGACGTCATAAAGTCCTCGGTACATCGCAAGCGCACGCGCAGCGGCCACCGGATCGTTCGGCTTTGCTTCGACGAACTTCCTCCGAGCGTGACAGTTACAACACGCGGCAAAGATCTGATCGTGTTTCCCCAGGTAGACTCCCTCGTGAACTCCATAGGCGTCGACCACCGCGTGGCCGTGAAAATCCTTCAAGAATCCCGCCGGACCGTCGCGCCCACGACTCTCGGTAAAGTCGAACACGTTGTACGGATGGTCTTCGCGGCCACGATACAGCCAGAAGCGAGCCGTTCGCATCTTGCCGGGCAAGGCAGGATCTTGCAGCCGCACCGACGTGTCATCGACGCCCAGTACGCGGCCCGAAACGATTCGCGATTTCATCAAGGCGATCAGCGGTGCGACGAGTGCCGCGATGTTCACAAGCATCCCAAACTGCGTGTTTCTCGGGATCATCACGCCTGCGCGGGCGAAGATATCTTCACCTCGATACAGTGGCAAATGGTCGGCAAACTTGTTGGTGATGATTTGCGTGTAAACGCCAAAGCCATAATCACTGCCGGCAACCGGCGTGGTCGGTCCACCGGGCTCGCTGCCGGCGGGAACCTGCGCGATCGACTCTCTGCACTTGCCACAGGCACGCTTATGACGACGGATTTCCCAAACGAAGAGTTCCGCCGGAATCAGATCGAGCCGCTCGCTGATGTCCGTGCCAATGATGGGCATCTCTTCGCCACAGCAAGAACACATTCGCTCTTTGGACGAGACGTCCGCCTCGATGATCTTGCGTCTCAAGTGAGCCGGTAGTTTTTCGGACTTCTTCTTACGGCGTCGCTTCTTGCGAGACTTCGGCGGATCCTGCTCGTCATCATCGCCTTCATTGACCGACTCGCCGAGATCGAACAGATGCAACTGCGAATCGTCTTCGGCATGCCGCTCGGAGGATTGACCAAACAGTTTGCGACGGTACAGGTTCAGTTCTTCGCGAAGTTGTGCGATCGTCTTCTGTTGTGACTGAACCGTTTCGACCAACTCATCATTGAACCGCCGGAGGCTCTGCAAGTCGTCTTGATTCTCCGGCTCAGTCATACGGTTGTTTTAGCGCGATCAACAAAAAACGCAAGGCAGATGACCACCTTGCGTTTGCAATTTCTTGGAGTTCTTTTCGCTTGCCGCTACGCCACTTTGGCTGTGTCAATCGAGTAGCGTTTCCTTCGCTGCGTTCCTTCGATCTGCACACCGCGAAGCATCATGATTAGTTCCGCCGAATCGATCTCCAAGTCACCGTCGGAACTTCGCGTCAGCTTCTCAAAGGTTCCACGCTCGAGTCGCTTCGACCAGATAGAAAGACCGTCTTTGTCCCAGGCCAAGACCTTGACGTAGTCACGCCTGCGATTGAAGAAAACAAACAAGTGACCAGAGAACAGGTCGATCTGGAAGTGTGCTTTGACGAGGCCCGACAAACCGCAGAATCCTTTTCGCATGTCGGTCGCGTCGGTGCAGACGAAAATGCGTGTCGTTGGTGAGATTGCGATCACAGCGTTACCTCGACCGCAGTCGCTTGGACGATATCGGCGATCAGCTCGCGTCTCTCGACGGTGGTCGCATCCGGCGGCACTTTGACGGTCGCCCCACCGGGCAAGTCGATTTCGAAGCCTCGCCGGGCTGCGCATGAAAGCTCGCTGGCATCGAACTGTACGGGGATGAATGCCGGGTCACCGGGAGACTTTTCGTCGCGGAGCTTTCGCCGCCACTGATAGAAGGAGGCCGCCGAGTATCCTTCGACTTCGCAGAATTTTGCGACAGTCAATTCAGAGTGCTCAAATCGATCGAGTCGCTCTCGCCATTGCCGGGCGAGCTGTGGGTCGGGCAATCGTGCCATGGGTTTCTCCAAAAGTGGAAAGAAACCCACCACGCTACCGCTCCCGTCAACATGGGAAGATAGAACGCTTACGTGGCCGATGACGGTGTCGCCTTTGCGACCGGGAATCTCAAACATCGCCTGAATCTCTTCGAGGGTCGTCTGTTCGTGCATCCGAAAGTTGTTGAAGGGATACGTCGAGAAACCGCGGAGATTGTGATTGGCCGAACTGGTGATGAAACGCACGCCATGGGCGATTTGACCAAATTTGCCAATCACCAAACGCTCGGGACTGAGCGGAAACAGAAACGGGGCGAGATAGCTCGCATAGTCGTCCAACTCTTCCAGATGACCGAAGTACGTGAAGTCGCCGATCTCGATTCGAGGATGCTTGATGACTTGATTCAGCGCCACAACGGTCTTGATCACAGTCCCGTCCGGCATCACCATCGGGTATTTCTTGGTCGGATCAAGCACGTGAATCCCTGTTGTTTCATTCCATTGAGACGGCAATCGACGAACCGTAAAAATTAGCCGACACAGGCCATTTGGGAAAGGTTCGCGAACAGGATTGCCTAAAACTGAGGCGGGAGGAAGTTCAAAACGGGTGATGAAGCTTTTCGCAATTTGCTTTGAACCTCGAAGTCGACATCGGTAGACTGATCGATCACGGTGAGTCCGCCAGTGAAGCGGTGCGGTTGGCAGCATCACTGCACCGGAGGCTCGCTGTGTTTTCAATTCATGTACGTCGCGCAAACTACCAATTCGATTTGATCTCACTGCCGGTTGTGCTGGCACGGACGCAACTGCACTGCAGGCAGTGCACCTGCAGGCAGTGCACCTGCAGGCAGTGCACCTGCAGGCAGGCGTTTCCACTGAAGCCCGTGCCATTCGCTCCTGACCCTTTTTACTCGTGATGCCTATCCCAACCGGACTCCTCTCCGTTCTCCTCGCACTGGGCGTGCTCTATGGACCGTTGCTCATCGCGTTACCCGATCTGGTCTATGCCGAGCGGGCGGGCGTTTCCGCGACGGTATGGTCGCTTGTCAGGTTGCGTTTGCTCGGGTGGCCGGTTTGGCGATTGATCGGCATCGCGCGGGAGGTTCAATCACGTGGTTACGTCTGTGATCTGTCACTCGTGCGCAGATGCTATCGGCCAAAGATCGCTGACCAGGAGTGGCTTGAGAAATGCTTGGAAGAGTTGGTCGGTTCAGGAGCGCAACCAAACCAGCGCCGTGTCAAGCGTCGGCTTCGTGATGCGGCCGGCTGTCGTCGGTTGAGAAATCAGGCAGGGGCCTTTTTTTCAATCTTACTGTTGTTGGCCGTCTTTCTGTTCGTGTTCCTGTTTTTTCGCGGCCGTAGCTTGATCGTCGATTGGGTCCTGCCTCCGCCGAACTGGCAGCAAACGGACGGTCGATTGATCGGCTCCAGCAGTGGCCGGTCAGGTATCGATTCCTATACGATCGCATACGAGGTGAGCGGCGACAGCTACCAAGCGACTTGCTATCCGGCTGGCAATCAACTGGACTTGGGGGCCGATGGAGGCGTCTCGGTCGAATATGATTCAGCCTATCCCTGGCGAGCAAGGATCGTCGGAACAGCCGAAGTCCAACGCCTTGCCTGGGGGCTGGCCATTTTTCCGTTCGCTGCGTTGCTGGTCCTCGTTCCGATGATTTGCAAGGCGACCGCACATCTGGTAGCGGTCTTCTTCGTCGGGGTCACGAGGGGCGACTGGGGGGCCGAAGCTGCAGCAGCGTGAAATGGGGCGTGAGAAACAAACAGGCTTCCCCTCGCTTCGCTCGACCCGACGCTGACTCAACCGTGTGGGGAACTGGTTATGATGTGTTGATCGCGTCGGATCGGCCGTGTCTTGACAGGCTGGAAGCCTATCCCACGTTGTTGTGCCTGATCAATTTCGCCTCCAATTGACATCTGAAGCATGCCCTCAAAATTGCTCGCACTGGTTTGTTGCTTCGTCGGTTTGCCGGCCACGGCACTTTCGTCCCCCAGCGCCGCAGCCGCCGACAAGCCGAACGTGTTGTTCATTTTCTTGGACGATTTCGGTTGGCGGGATGCCGGGTTCATGGGCAGCGACTTTTACGAGACGCCGAACCTGGATGCATTGGCCGCCCGCGGCATGGTGTTCACCGATGCCTACGCCGGCGCCGCCAATTGTGCCCCGTCGCGTGCTTGCCTGTTGTCCGGTCAATATTCACCACGCCACGAGATCTATAACGTGGGGACCTCGCGGCGGGGGAAACGAACCCACGGACGGCTGATGCACATCCCCGGCACCGACACGCTGCGAACCGACATTCGCACCTGGGCCCACTGTGTCCGTGACGCCGGCTACCGAACCGGCACGATCGGCAAATGGCATCTCAGCAACGACCCGCTTCCCTACGGATTCGATTTCAATTTTGCGGGCACGCACAGCGGCAGTCCC
This sequence comes from Stieleria neptunia, assembly GCF_007754155.1. Taxonomy (NCBI): domain Bacteria; kingdom Pseudomonadati; phylum Planctomycetota; class Planctomycetia; order Pirellulales; family Pirellulaceae; genus Stieleria; species Stieleria neptunia. The sequence continues at coordinate 1,960,855 of NZ_CP037423.1, forward strand.
CCGCGCGGTTACTACCCGCCGCATGGCAACATCCCCGAGTTGGCGGATGCTCCCAAGGACGAGTACCTGACGAATCGTTTGACCGATGAAGCGATCCAGTTCATTGGCCAAGCATCCGACAAGCCTTGGTTTCTGTACCTGACCCACTTCGCCGTCCATACGCCGATTCAGGGAGAGCCGGAGTTGGTGAAAAAGTACAAACAGAAAGAACCCGGCGAACTGCACGACCATCCCGTGATGGCGGCGATGATCGAAAGTGTGGATCGAGGCGTGGGGCGGATCATCAAGACGATCGAATCGCAGGGGCAGACCGAAAACACGATCATCGTGTTCACCAGCGACAACGGCGGCTACGGTCCGGCGACTTCGATGAAACCGCTGAAAGGATACAAGGGAACGTACTACGAAGGCGGTATCCGCGAGCCGATGTTTGTCGTTTGGCCGGGTGTGACGAAGCCCGGGACGACCTGCGACACGCCGGTGATCAACGTCGACTTGTTCCCGACGTTCTGTGAGATGACCGGCGCGGCACTTCCCGATCAACCGATCGATGGGCTCAGCCTGTGCCCCCTGCTGGCCGGTGATGCCGATCCCGCGTTCCAGACACGTTCGCTGTTCTGGCATTTCCCCGCCTATCTGCAAAGCTACCAACGAATCGACGAGCAGCGCGATGTGCTGTTTCGTTCGCGGCCCTGCAGCATCATTCGCAACGGAAAATGGAAGCTGCACGAGTATTTCGAAGACGGCGGCTTGGAGCTGTATGATTTGGAAGCGGACCCGGGCGAGACGACCAATCTGGCCGCGTCGCACCCGCAAGACCGCGATCGATTGCACGGGCTGCTCAAGGCCTGGCGAAAATCGACCGCCGCCCCCGTGCCGACCGAGCCGAACCCCGACTTCGACGCCGCCGACGAGCAGCGGGAAATCGCCAGACGCTTGAAAAAAAAGGGATAAGTCTATAGCCTGATTGAACGTGGGAGAGGCTTCCAGCCTGTCGTCTTGCAGTTGACAGGCTGGAAGCCTCTCCCAATTGGGTTGCGCCCGGTGTGTTGCCGATTGAACTCAGTCTGGAATCGATGAAATGGATTTGAACGCCGAGCAAACGCGCGCCGCCGAGTTCGCCGGGGATGACGTGCTGGTCCTGGCCGGTGCGGGGACGGGAAAGACCAGCACCATCGTCGCGCGTGTCGTCCATCTGACGCAATCCGGCGTCGACCCGCGACGTATCCTGCTGTTGACCTTCACACGACGCGCCGCCCGCGAGATGCGGCATCGACTGACACAGCAAATCGGTTCCTCGGCCAAGACCGTGCCGACGGGGACGTTTCATAACTTCTGCCTGCAATACCTGCGGCGCTGGCCGGATCTGTTCGAGTGCGGTTCGTTGACGATCATCGACCGTGACGACCAGTTGCAACTGATGAAACTGGCCCGGGCAAACGTGGTGGGAAAGGACGCCGCGTTTCCCAAGTCGGCCGAGCTTGCTAACTACTATTCCTACGCGAGGAACACGAATCGCCCGGTCGCCGAGTACCTGGCCGAGTTCACCGATCACGACGAAGACGGGATCAAGCGGATCAGCGCCGTCTTGCAGGACTACACCAAGCGCAAGCACGAGTGCCGGTACTTCGATTACGACGACATCCTGCACCTGTTCGCCCGGCAATTGCACCGCAGTCGGATCGTCCGTGAGAAGATGCAATCGCGTTATGACCACATCCTGGTCGATGAAATGCAGGACACCAATCCGCTGCAATGGTTGATCTTGGACGGCATGCGTGATCCGGCAAAATTGTTTTGCGTCGGTGACGACGCGCAGAGTATTTACGCGTTCCGCGGCGCAGACTTTCGCAACGTCCACTCCTTCACCGAGCGAGTCTCCGGGGCGCAGGTTCTGAAGCTGGAAGAAAACTATCGCAGCACCCAGGAGATTCTAGACCTGTCCAACTGGCTGCTGGACCAGTCGGCACTGGGCTATGACAAGCACCTTCGCGCCGCCCGCGGTCCCGGCATCAAACCCGTGATGGTCGAACTGGACGGCGACTTTGAGGAAGCGGATTGGGTGGCGTCGGATTTGATGCAGCGACACGAAGAGGGTGATCCATGGCGCGACCACATGATCCTGACACGCAGTGCGTGGGCGGCCCGAAGTGTCGAAGCGGCGTTGATCGAAAACGACATCCCCTATCGATTCATCGGCGGCACGCAACTGTTGCAATCGGCCCACGTCAAAGATCTGCTCAGCCTGTTGCGCGTGATCGACAACCCCGCCGATCAATTGGCTTGGATGCGGTATCTGACGCTTTGGCCGCGAATTGGTGAAAAGACGGCGGCCACCACGATCAGCAAGTTGCTGGGGATGCCAAACATCAAGGTCATCAGCGAGTTCTTGACCGATCAATACAGAACCAACCCGCGTCTGGCCGAATCGATCGCCGAGTGTCTGACGTGTTGGGACCGGCCCAGCGACGTGATCGGCGCCGCGACCGACAAAATGACGCCGCTGTTGGAAAAGAAGTACGACGATTGGGACCGCCGCAGCAAGGATTTCAAACTCTTGCGTCGCCTGGCATTAAAGCATCAATCGGTCGGCGAGTTCTTAGAAACCTACACGCTGGACCCGATCACCGAGTCCGAAGCCAGCAACGAAGACGTCGACGATTTGGTGACTCTGATCACGGTGCACAGTGCCAAGGGTACCGAAGCACCGGTGTGCTATCTGATCGGCGTCCAGCCGGGCAACTATCCCCACGTCCGCAGCATCGGCGACGATGAAAAAGAGGAAGAGGAGCGACGGGTATTGTACGTCGCGATGACGCGTGCTCAGAACGAATTGTTTCTGACCGGAACACGACGCTCGCACGGTGCCTATGTCCCGCACCACAATCGGTTTTATCAATCCGGCGGCTCGAACACCCAGCCGTACTTTTTGAGCGACGTGCCGCCCGAGTTGGTGCAGTCGGATTTGGACATCGACACCGATCCGTTCGACGCGCCGATCACCTCGTTTCGGGGGTGAGGAAAAGTGGGATAGGCTTCCAGCCTGTCGGTCTGCACTGACAGGCTGGAAGCCTATCCCACTTGTGATTTTGCCTTGTTCCCGGGCTCCGCCTGGGAACACACTGTCATGGAGGCTCCCGCCTCCTAGCTGCCATCAGCGGGTGGCAGGAGCCACCGCGGCCTTGCGTTCCAAGGCGGAGCCTTGGAACGAGTTAAAGCCTATCCCACTTGCGATTGACAGGCTGGAAGCCTATCCCACGGTTAGCCTGAAATCACCAGGATCGCGGTGTCGGCGTTCAGATTGGGATCGTTGTCGGCGTCGATGCGTTTCCCGAGGGAAGCGTCGACGTAGATCTCTTTATCCAAGCGAAGCGACATTTGGCGACACAGGTCATGAACATCGGCGATGCTGGGGAACCGCCGATTGGGCGTGTTGTACCATTCGAAAGCGAATTCACCGGGCGCTTTGGGTGAACGCCCGCGGACAACATAGTCTTCTCTCAGTTTTCGGTAGGCAAAGTTCGGGAAACTGACGATGATCCGTCGACCGACACGGATCATTTCCTGAAACAGCGTTTCCACGTTGGCGACCGCTTGCAAGGTCGCGCTCAGGACGACGACGTCGAATTGATTGTCGATGAACGCGGGCAAGCCATGGTTCAGGTCATAATCGATCACGTCGATGCCCCGGCGTCCGGTTTTGACAATGCTTTCCTGTTCGACTTCGACGCCGACTAATTTTTCATGTCCCCGTTTGCGAAGCGCGGCCAACAGGTGGCCATCCCCACAGCCCAGATCGAGCACCGACGCGCCGGCAGGAATCTCGGCCAGGATCAACTCCTCGACGTCCGAAATCGAGGTCGGCGTGGTGTCGGCGTCGCCGAGTCGGGCTTGCACCAGCGGCCCGTACTGGTCGATGTCTTCGGCGATCAGAAAGGAATCGTGGCCCCGCGGCGTGGTGATTTCGGCGTAGGTCACCGGCTTGCCCAGCGCCGCGAGCGCGTTGACGATGTCACGCGACTGGTCCGGGGTAAACAACCAATCGCTGCTGAAACTGACGACCACGAACTGGCAATCCGCATCGTTGAAGGTTTCCATCAATTGCAGCCGATTGACGCCCAGATCATACAGATCCATCGCCATCGTCAGCGTGATGTAGCTGTTGGCGTCGAAACGGGTGGTGAATTTCTGGCCCTGGTGTGCCAGGTAGGAACCGATGCTGAATCGTTGTTCGAACACGGACACGATCTCGCGCGGGTCGTGACGATCGGAGCCGAACTTTTCCTCCATCGCTTCGGTCGACAAATAGGTCACGTGACCGAGCATGCGCGCGATGGCCAGCCCGGTATTGGGCCGTTTGGGTTTGTCGTAATACTGGCCGCCGTAAAAGTGCGGGTCGGTTTGGATGGCGTTGCGGCCGATGATGTCGAACCCCAGCGCTTGGCTGGTCAGCCGTGCGCTCGACGCGATCACAACGCACACGTCGGTCGCATCGGGATGTTTGGCGACCCAGGCCATCGCCTGGTGTCCGCCCAAGGAACCGCCGACGATGGCGTGCCAGCGGCGGATGCCCAGGTGGTCGGCCAGCATCCGCTGGACCGAGACCATGTCGCCGATCGTGATCCGCGGAAAGTCGGCACCGAAGGGCTGGCCGGTTTCCGGGTTGAGATCGCTGGGGCCGGTCGTGCCGCGACATCCGCCCAAGACATTGGGACAGACGACGAAGAACCGATCCGTGTCGACCGGTTTGCCGGGGCCGATCAGATCGTCCCACCAGCCGGGATCGTCGTCGGGGTCATGCCGTGCGGCGTGGGAGTCTCCTGAGACGGCATGACAGACCAGCACGGCGTTGGAGGCATCGGCGTTAAGCGAGCCCCAGGTTTCGAACGCGCAGCTAACGTTGCTCAGGCATCCGCCCAGTTCCAGTTCAACGTCGCCGTCGAAGGTCACGTTCTGGACATGCTTGAGCGGTCCGACGACGCGGTCGTCGTCGGTGCTTGCGAACAGATCGGTGGTGGAATCGGGCTGGCTCACGTGGCCGCGGCGAGGGCCTGTTTCAGGTCATCGATGATGTCCTGGACATCTTCGATTCCGACCGAGACCCGAACGTATTCGGGAACGACCCCCGCCTTGGCCTGTTCTTCGGCGGTCAGTTGCTGGTGCGTCGTGCTGGCCGGATGAATCACCAACGTCTTGGCGTCGCCGATGTTTGCCAGGTGTGAACAAAGCTTGCAGGCGTTGATGAATTTCTTTCCCGCTTCCATGCCACCCTTGATCCCGAATCCCATGATCGCACCTTGGCCATTGGGCAGGTACTGTTGTCCGCGCTCGTAATCCTTGTGCGATTTCAGTCCCGGGTAATTGACCCACTCGACCGCATCGTGGGACTCCAGGAATTCCGCGACTTTTTGCGCGTTCTCGCAGTGACGGGGCATGCGCAGGTGCAGCGTTTCCAAGCCCTGCAGGAACAGGAACGCCGCGAAGGGACTCATCGCCGCCCCGGTGTCGCGCAACCAGTGCGTGCGGGCATGCAGCAGGTAGGCGATGTTGCCCATCGGACGCAGATGCTCTTCGAAGACCGCACCGTGATAGGACGGAGAGGGCGCACAGAACTCCGGCCATTTCTCCGGCTGGTCGGCCCATTTGAAGTTGCCGCTGTCGACGATCGCGCCGCCGATGTGGGTGCCGTGGCCGCCGATGAATTTGGTCGTGCTGTAGATCACGATGTCGACGCCGTGCTCGATCGGTTTGAGCAGCATCGGCGTCATCACGGTGTTGTCACACAGCAGGGGGATCGCGCCGTGGGGCGCACTGTGCGCCGCGTCGGCGATCGCTTTGAAATCCGGCACGTCGTTCTTGGGGTTCCCGATCGATTCCATGTAGACCAGACGGGTGTTCTCGTCGATCAGGCCATGAATCTGTTCGGGATGATCGGGGTCAAAGAAACGGACTTCGATCCCCAGGCTCTTGAATGTTTGCGTGAACAGGGTCCAGGTGCCACCGTACAGTGAGGTGCTGCTGACGATGTTTTGACCGCTGTGGGCGATCGTCAAAATCGCGGCCGTGATCGCGGATTGTCCGGAGGCGAAGCACAACCCGGTGACGCCGCCGTCGAGCGCCGCCAGTCGTTTCTCCAGCACATCCACGGTGGGGTTCATCAGCCGGCTGTAGATGTTGCCGAACTCGGTCAGCCCGAACAGCGCGGCGGCGTGGTCGGTGTCGTTGAACGTGTAGCTGGTGGTCGCATAGATCGGCACCGCGCGGGCGTTGGTGGTCGGGTCGGGTTCCTGGCCGGCGTGCAACGCCAGAGTTCCGGGGCGATAATTCTCGCTCATCAATTCGATTCCTGGGGACGGGATTTTGTCGAGAGGGGCGAACAGTTTAGGCCAAACCGACTAGACTGACCACGGTGCGGGTGATCGGTGTGAGTGGCGGGGGAGTGGGCGTGGATTGACGAGCCTGGAAGCCTCTCCCACTTGTGAATGACAGGCTGGAAGCCTGGCCCACTGTTATTGCAGCGTGACCTCGACGGACTCGGCTTGGCCGTCGCGCAGGAACTGGACCGTGACGGTCTCGCCGACGTTGTAGCGTTCGAGCGCTTCGAGCATGTCATTCATGTCGCGAACGGTTGCACCACCGATCTGTTGAATGATGTCGCCGGGCCGAACCAGACTGGATTGACCGATCACGGTCTCGCGCAGGCCCGCGCGATCGGCCGGGCCGCCGGGAACGATGTGCAAGATCAACACGCCCTCGACGCCCAGTCGTGTCGTGACGACTTCGCTGAGTTCACGGTTGACGCGGATCCCCAATTGCGGCGGCTCGTAACGGCCGTTGGCGATGATCTGTGGGACGACTCGGTTGACCGTGTCGACGGGGATGGAAAACCCGACGCCGGCCGAGGTGCCCGAGGGGCTGTAGATCGCCGTGTTCACGCCGATCAACCTGCCGGCACTGTCCAGCAGCGGACCACCGGAGTTGCCGGGGTTGATCGCGGCATCGATTTGAATGACCTCTTCAATCGAACGTCCGGTCGGACTATCGATCGAGCGGCTTTTGGCGGAGACGACGCCGGTGGTGAGGGTTTGATTGAGTCCGAAGGGATTGCCGATCGCGAACACCGCTTGGCCGACCAGCAAATCGTCGCTGGTTCCGATCGCCACCGGCCGCAACTTGGCGGCCGGCGCCTTGATCTTCAGCACCGCCAGATCGTGGTCGGCCGATCCACCGACCAGCGTCGCTTCGTAGGACGATTGATCCCACAGCACGACCTTGGCCGAAGACGCTTCTTGCAGGACGTGGAAGTTGGTCACGATGTGGCCATATTCGTCCCACATGAAACCGCTGCCCGAACCCGCATCGACTTCGATGGCCCGTCGCGAAAACGGGCTGGCGACGCGTGATCGGGTCGTCAGGTAGACCACCGACGGGCTGACAGTGCGAAACAGTTCGACCGTCGATTGTTCGAAGGCCGCCAAGTCACCGCGCGGTGTGATCGCGCGGGGGATTCCGCTGGCGGCCATGCCGATCCCCAGCCAAACGCGGACGGTCGGCCAGACAAAGACCACGGTGACCAGCGTCAGCAACAGCCAGGTCAGGCGAAGCTGACGCCGCAGATCGATCGCGTCTTCGGATTGCATCGGCTTTAGCCCATGTCGATTTCGTAGCCGCTGCGGTAGGGCCGGGCGAGCATGCTGTTGGCTTGCGAGTCGCCGACGATCTGTTCGCTGGCGTCGTCCCACTTCAGTTCACGACCGAGTCGTGCGCTGATGCCGGCCAGGTGACAGACGTTGAGCATTTCCATGTGGGTGTGGACGTCGCTGATCGGCTCCTTTCGCTCTTTGGCACAGTGCAGGAAGTTGGCCCAGTGCGCCGCACGCCCGTTCTGCTCCATCGGCAAGTTCTTGTAAACCTTGGCGATCGCGTCTTCGGGCAGCGGGTTGTCTTTCAAGTCCTCGACCGGTTTGCCGACCAGCTTTCCACGATTGACAAAGATCTTGCCCTTGTCGCCGGTGATCAAGACGCCGTTGTCGGTGTCATTGCGGATGATCATCTTGGTGCCACCGGGATACATCACGTTGAACAGGAATGCGGTCGCGGTGTTGTAGCGGTCGTTCATCACGGGCTTGCCGTCTTTAAATTCGACCGGGTGATCGGCGGTGCCGCCGATCGACAACGGGCCCCCGGATTGACCGTTCAGCTTCAGCGCCCAGTTGCAAATGTCGACGTGGTGCGCGCCCCAGTCGGTCAGTTTTCCACCGCTGTATTCGTACCACCAGCGGAATTCATAGTGGCAGTTCGAGTTGCCGCGGCCACGATTTTTCTCGCTGGGCAGGTATCGGTAATCGACCTTCGGCGCGGGCCCCAACCAACGGTCCCAGTCCAACCCGCTGGGCACGTCGGCGACGGGAATCGACTCGCTGGTGGGAGCACCTCCGATCGCGGCTTGGACCTCGCGGATTTTCCCCAGCCGTCCTTCATTGACGATGGCCATCGCTTTGGCAAACAGATGGAACGTACTGCGTTGCTGCGTTCCGACCTGGACGATGCAACCGGTTTCTTTCTGAACCTTACGAATCAATTTGCCCTCGTCGATCGTCAGGGTCAGCGGTTTTTCGCAGTAGACGTCTTTGCCGGCCAGCATGGCTTCGATGAGCGGCTTGGTGTGCCAGTGATCCGGCGTTGCGATGTGCACCGCATCGATGTCCTTGCGGTCGAGCAGTTCGCGATAGTCCAACGACTCCACGGCTTTGCCGCCGCTGTGTCGCTGGTTGAATGACTTGCGGCGACCGGCGTCGACGTCACACACGGCGACGACGTCGACCCAATCCTTGGCGGAGTTCATGTTGCCGCCCGCCATGCCGCCGGCACCGATGACGCCCATCGCGACACGGTCGTTCTTGCTCTTGGTTTCGTCGGCGAGTGTTTTCGGCGTCGAATAGAAATAGGGGACCGAGACGGCGGCGGAGGCGGCTGCGGCGGTCTTGAGGAATTGGCGACGCTTTGGGCGATGGTTCACCTTGGATCGCTGGGTCATCGGAATGCCTTTATGATGGGGGGACTGGATATCAGGACGGTGCGAACGGGCGTGGATCGGTGGTAACCCATCGGTCGCGTTCGTTATCGGAGCCAGCGCCCTATGGTAACTGCAAACGGGCCCTTTGGGGCAGCCTGCGATCCAGCGAAAAGTAACCATCTCGTGAATGTTTGGAGGAAAAAAAACGGTGGAATTCAACTGTCCGATGTGCGGGAAACACTACCAGGCGGGCGACGAAATGGCCGGAAAAGCCGTCAATTGCAAGGCCTGCCGACAAACATTTCGTGTTCCGGGAGGTTCCGCGGACACGTCGCCGTCTGGTGCGCCGTCTGGTTTCTCGGGCCTGGATTCGACCGCCGACGGCGACGATCGGTTTTCCGCCGGCGAGATCGAAATGAGCACCGCGCCGGTCACAATGCGCGGCGGCCAGTCCGGCGACGGCGTCAACCGCCGCAGTGATGAGATCGACTACGAGGTCTTCGGCCACGAAACCCAATACGTCGAAATCACGCTCGACCCGGGAGAACAGACCATCGCCGAAGCCGGGGCGCTGATGTACATGACCGACGGGGTCGAAATGGCGACCGTCTTCGGCGATCCGTCCAAACAAGACAGCAGCTTGTTCGGCAAAGTGATCTCGGCCGGCAAGCGGGCGCTGACCGGCGAAGCGCTGTTTATGACGACGTTCACCAATACCGGCGGCGGGCAAGCCAAGGTCGCCTTCGGAGCCCCCCACCCCGGACGGATGATTCCGCTGCACCTGGATCAGCTGGGCGGCGAAATCATCTGCCAAAAAGACGCGTTCCTGTGCGGTGCCCGCGGGATCACGGTCGACATCGCCTTCCAAAAGAAGATCGGTGCGGGGCTGTTCGGCGGCGAAGGCTTCATCATGCAGCGGCTCAAGGGCGACGGCATCGCGGTCATTCACGCCGGCGGAACGATGATGTACCGCGAATTGGATCCCGGCGAGACGCTGCGGCTGGACACCGGGTGTTTGATGGCGATGGGGCCTTCGGTCCACTACGACATTCAGTTCGTCGGCGGGCTGAAAAATGCGTTCTTCGGCGGCGAAGGGCTGTTTCTGGCGACCGTTCGCGGTCCGGGGCCGGTGTGGTTGCAATCCCTGCCGTTCTCGCGTTTCGCCGGACGACTCGCCGCAGCGATTCCCTCGGCAGGAAACACCCGCAAGGGCGAAGGTTCGCTGTTGGGTGGGTTGGGGGAGGTGTTCATGGGGGACTGAGGGTGGTTGCCCTTGGTTAACGCTGCGGAGCATTTTGTAGCGGTAGGGCGCGAGCCCAATGCGATCTACTTTGGCTCTGAAGGTGTTAGCGGAACGGCGCGAGCCGTCCGGTCGCGCTTCAAAAACACCATGGAAAAACCGGAGGGCTTGCGCCCTGCCGCTAATACCTCGTCAAACACAAGGAATCAGTGCTTCACATCATTGCACCGCTGGCACCACGGGTTTGCTTTTTCGTGGCCGGCTGCGATAACTAGGGCATCACCACTCCGGCCCAACCGCCCCCAAAACCCTGCGAGCCAAATGATGTCCGAATCGACCGAATCTCTCGAATCAAAACTGGCGCTCGCAATCGAGCAGCGAGACGCCGTGCTGGTTCGTCAATTGTTCGACTCGGCAGAGTTTGTGCTGCTGACGATGTCGGACGAGGAAGACGATGACGAGGAAGGTGCCAGCGTCTTCAGCACCGACCTGGACGGGATGGACCTGTTGGTCGCGTTCACCAACGAACAAGCCGCCGGTGACTTCGTGCATTCGATGGAAGAAATGTACGAGGAGGGAGACGAAATCGAGGGCTACGTCCTCGACGGAGACGCGTTGCTGCAATACATGCCGCCCGAACATGGTTTGTATCTCAACCCCGAAAGCGATGAGTCGCTCGTGATCGATCAAGAACTGCTCGACCTGGTGCAAAAATCCCAGGCGTGACGCCCAATCCCTATCAAGCTCCGCCGACCGATTCGCTCGCCGCCGGGCAAACGCCGCCGCCGAGTCACTTCGTCCCAGGCCGCTTGGAGTTCAACGGTGAGGTGACGCGGCAGCATCACCGCGATGCGGTCATCAAGGCTGGAATCCGGACCGAATACCGCAACACGACGCGTGTCCTGATTGCCCTGGCCGGCATGTACGCACTGCTGGTAAGCGTGCTGGTGCTGGCTTCCGGCGACCTGGACGCCACCAACCTGCTTCGCACGTTCCTGGCGACCGCCGTGTTGCTGGCCGGCGTTGCCCTGTTTTGCCGGCACCAACGTTGGCTGGTCGGAACCCGCGTCCCCAGCTTTCAACTGGCCTTGGGGCCGATCCGAGGTTGGGTCGACCGAGACGGTTTGTGGATCGAAACCGGTCAGAGCCAAGCCTACTGGCCGCTCGACAAACTCGTCTCCTGCGCCGCGACGCACGAGTTGTGGGTGCTCAGCTTTGCAAAGGAGCAAACGTTTTGGCAGACGCTTCCGATCGATGCGTTCGCCGATCCGGCGTCGGCCCGAGGTGTGGCCGCGGACCTGCAGCAAGCCTTTCCGCCCCGGTTGCCACAGCTCCTTGACGAACGCAAGCGAACGCCACCGGAAGCGCCGTGCCTGTTTCCGATGCCGGAGGACGCCGTCGCGTTTGAAGGTGAGTTTTACGAAGACTGTGCACGGACAACACGTTTGTGGAAGGCAAGCAAACAAGCAGTGGTGCGGACGTGGTTCGCGCTGGCCATCCTGCTGGTCAGTCTGCTGATCAGCATCTTTGTGCTGACGGGTTTTCGAACGCTGTACGTCGCCCTGGCGGCCCTGTGGTGCGTCTTTCTGGTGGCGAGCATTTTTGTTCGCGTCTGGCGCGCCCGTCGTTCCGCACGCCAAACGGGCCGAACGATCGCCTGGTGCTCCAAGGGCTGGCTGGATGATCACGGGTATTGCGCGATGACGTCGCTGAGCCAAACACGGGCCACTTGGCAGTTCTTTGATCACGCTGAAATCACCGACGATGTGATCGGGCTGTACCCCCACGAAGACGACGTCGCCTGCTGCCTGGTGTCACGTGAGCAGTTCGCCGACGCCGACGATTGGAACCGAGCGACCGAGTTGGTGCGGAGCAAATTCGTGGCGTAAGCTTCCAGCTTGCGAGTGCGGCAGATCGCAAGCTGGAAGCTTACCTGGTTTTTCTGCATCGCAAGCTGGAAGCTTACCCGGTTTTTCTGCATCGCAAGCTGGAAGCTTACGCCACTAGGTCAGCCACCAGGCTCCGACGGCCAGCCAGGCGGGGATCAAGATGATTCCGGCGACGGAGGTCCACAAGACGACGCGCAAGGCCGTTTCGGTGTCACGACCGTAGAGCTTGGTCAAGACGATCGGAAAGACCGCCGCGGGCATCGCCGCTTGCAACATCACGACCGTCCGCAAGTCGGGGCTTTCCACCGCCCAGCCGCCGACGCCGAGCATCACGAGCGGCAAGATCAGCTGGCGGACTCCGATCCCCGCGACGATCACCCGCGCGTCGGCCAGCCAGGATTGATCGCGGATGAAGTCGACGATGATCGCACCGCTGAGCAGCAAGCCCAACGGAATGGCGCACGACCCCAGCGTCCCGATCGCCGTCGCCACCGGTGTCGGGATGGATTGTGCCCACCCCATGGCACTCAAGAAAATCGAGAACACGACCGCCCACAATGGTGGGCTGATCAATGTCTTTTTCCAGCCGTCGCGGCCCGACCCGCTGATGATCGCAATGCCAATGCTCCAAAGCGCCATCGTGACCCCGACGTTGTGCAGAATCAAATCGATCATCGCGGTGGGATAAAACTGCTCGGCCAGCGGCAGCGGGATGTAGCCGTAATTGCAAATCCCCGCGCTCAAGGCGAAGGCTCGCTGAGACGAATCGCTGACCAACCCGAACCAGCGACCGACCGCCGATCGGGCAAGCCCGAACGCCAGGAACAATCCAAAAGCAGTCGACACGAATCCGAACAGCGGGGGTTGCCACGCCGTGGAAATCTCGCCGATTTCGCTGCTTTGTGAAAACTGGTGCACGAAGTACGCCGGCAGCATCACATTGGCGGTCAAGTTGGCCAGCGTGCGATCGGCTTCGGCGGTCAACCATCCGAGCGACCGGCAGGCGGCCCCCACGCCCATCACCAGAAAGACACCGAGGACGGACGCGATGATGGGCCAAGAATCTTGCATGCCGCCCAACATAAACCCAAGAACCCGCGGGCGTAAGAAGTCGTCCGGGCAAGGTGGGAATGCGAACCGACTGGCGCCGCGCAACGGCGCCCAACGTTCGTTTAGCCTTCAAGCTTGTTCCCCGGCTCTGGCTGCAAGCTTGTTCCAAGGCTCTGCCTGGGAACACGCTGTCCAGCAGGCTCCGCCTGGGACTATCCCGCAATGTCAACGCTGTGAAGCACTTTTCCCAAGTGTTTGACGAGGTTTTAGCGGCAGGGCGCAAGCGGGCTGTCGGTTTAGTGGGTGAGCCGCGACGCGTAAGCGGGCGGGCATCCAGACGCCCGCCCGAGGCCTTACGGCCAGCGGCTCACCATTGCCTCGACCCATTCCACTCAATCGACAGCCTCTCGATCCGCAACAACGACGTGTCGAGGGTCGTCTCGCCGTCAAGGGCAAGCTGGCTGGCCAATTCGCCCAGGACGCTGGTGAACTTGAACCCGTGCCCGGACAACCCGGCGACGATCGCCTCTTTCTTTATGAAGGCATTGGACGCTTGTTGCTCGAGACGACGCGGCTCAGTCGTCCGGCCAGCCGGCCAATTCGAATTTCTTTTTCGTGTTCGCCGTGTGGTCGTCGTAGTGCCGATCCATTTGCCGCAACAGTCCCCGCAGTGTCCATCGGCTGCCCGGCGCCCTGACGTCCAGATTGATACCGCGAAGCAGGTACGCAAACCGCCGCGTGAAGTCGCTGACACGTTGCATTTGCCTCGCTTCTTCCTGTCCGTCCCAATCGGGTTGCGCCGCCGTGTAGTCGGGCGGCATTTGCTCGGGATTCAAATCCATCACCGGGATCGCCGGGTCGAGCGCGTGATAGATCTGCGAAAAGAACAGCAGCTGCCGCCCCATCATGTGCTCGGCGTTCCAACGTGGCGTGTGCGTCCCGTTGGCGGGCCGGAAATTCAATTGATTCGCGCTCAGTGGGCTGAAGACGGCTTGGGAACGACTGCACGACGCTTCCATTTTTGTCATCAACGATTCCAACTCCTCGGACAACTCGTACGGTTTGTGGTTCAGCTTCACCAACCGTGTTGGCTGATCGCGATCGGTGGATTGAGAGATCGCGAACGTGTTGTGGTCCACATCAATCATCTCGCCGGACGCGTCAATCGAATCCGCGAATGGCTTGGCGGCTTCGTCGGTGATCGCGGCAGGAAGCAGCACATAGCGCGGCTGCATCGCTTTGATCCACGCAGCCGTTGCGGCATCGGCAAGCAGGGCGCCCGCCGGCGATGGGAGGACCACGACGTCCAGCTTCGCATTCACGTCGGTCAGCGAGTCGCCGGCGCCCGACGAATCGCCCAGGATGGCAACGCGAACACCGTCGGTTCGGACCAGCATCCCGACGGCTTCGTTGTCTCGGCCGGGCATCGACGTCACGCGAATCGATCCGGGAATCGCGTTTGGTTCGGTGGCCGGGCCCCAGGAGGCTGCGTCGGCATTGGCCTGCCGCGACCAGACATGATCGACCCCGCCACGGTTGGTGAGGACCTTTTGAAAGGGGCTGGCAGTTGTCTGCTGGGGCGAACCGCTGGTGGAAATCATGATCCGAAGCCCCCAGTGGTTTTCGATGCCGACGCGACCGTCGGGCCACAATCGAATCGCAAGCGGTTCGCCGTCCGCCGCGATCACGGAACTCGGTACGGACAACATCAGGACGGCGACGACAAACGCGGCACCGCAAAGCACTCGGGTGCAGGGGAATATTCTGGTCATGGGCATAGCTCAATCTGCATCAAATCCGTTATTTTGATCCGACGGCACCATGCCGCCTTTTTCACGTCGTTCCACTGTAACGTAAATGATCACGATCGAATCGATACAAGTTGGGAAAGTGGTGACCGAGGGTGATCCGAACACACGTGATGCGATTTCTCGCCGGTGGACAAGTGCGTTTCGAAAATCGAGTGTCGCCGGAGCGGTCTCGATCAATGAATTGGGCATCGTCGGTGACCAGGTCGCCGACACGAAAAATCACGGCGGCCCGGACAAGGCGATCCTGTGCTACGCCGGCGTTCACTATCAATCGTGGGCCGATGAACATCCCCAGCTCCAGTTTTCGGCCGGCGGTTTCGGTGAAAACTTGACACTTGGCGGTGTGACCGAGTCGGGCGTGTGCATCGGTGATCGTTTCCGATCCGGCGAGTGTGTCCTGGAGGTCAGCCAACCTCGTCAGCCGTGCTGGAAAATCGCGCGGCGTTGGCAGACCAAGTCGATGACCAAAGAGGTCACTCAGACGGGGCGCACCGGATGGTACGTGCGGGTCATCACGGGTGGTTCATTGACATCGGGGGCGGAACTGGAATTGATCAGCCGGCCCAACGCCGAATGGACCGTCGCCCGCGCGAACGATGTCCTGTACGGACGCGAAGTCGATCGGATGGCCGTTCACGCTCTCATGCATCTCCCCGAACTGTCGCGGGAATGGCAGGACGCACTGGCGTAACAATCTCACTCTATGGAATCCCCAGACCATGTCACGACCTAGCGACGATAGGATCATCGAATCCATCCGGCTCTATCGCGAAGCCCTCGATGAGACCCAAGCCCTGTACATCGAAGGGGGCCAACTGGTACGCGGATCCTACGGCTGGCTGGGAGGCGGTGATGATCCCGATGCGGCGTCGCTCGCAGAGCAGATGAATGAGCTGCATCAGGGATTCCTGATGAAAGTCTTCGCGACCGTTGTGCCCGACGCGAGTGCCAAGAACCTGGAACAGCGGCAACTCGGCCGCGTGTTGCTGGAACACATTTGGGGCAAATCGGTGCTGGGCAGCCAACTGCACGAAGCCGTTGATTGGCTGATTCGAGCGGCAGATGATTTCCAGTGGTCGGACTTGGTGCGTCCGTTCGTCGAACTGCCGGAACTCCGCGGCCACTGGGGCGAACTGGAAACAGTGGCCATGCGGATGGCAACCCTGTTGACGTCGGTCGACGGAACGGTCAGCGCGTCGGACAACGAACGGATCGATTGGATGAAGCAACAATTCGATATCGCCCGCGGCCGCGCGCCGGAAACGTTGGTCAGCGAGACCGACACGTCCAACGCGCGCGATGCCCTGAAGTGGTTGCGCGAAGAAGCCAAGCGGCTCCGGGAAGGCGTCGGGCCGACCGCCGCCGAGAAACCGACTCCGGTTGCCGGCCCGGGCGGAGCCGTGGGAACCGTCGCCGCCCCCAGGCCGGATGACCGCGCAAGCGACGACCAACCGATCGATGAACGGACACCCGAACAGCGGCTGGCCGATGCCAAGGCCAAGCTGGACAGCCTGGTCGGATTGGAGAACATCAAAGACCAGATCACGACGTTGACCAATTTTTTGGCGATGGAGCGTCGCCGCAAAGAGCTGGATTTGCCGACATCACGTCCCAGTTTGCACATGGCCTTTGTCGGCAACCCGGGAACCGGCAAGACGACGGTCGCTCGCATCATCGCCGAGATCTATGGGGCGCTGGGGATTTTGGAAAAAGGTCATCTGGTGGAAACCGATCGCAGCGGGCTGGTCGCCGAATACGCCGGACAAACCGGACCCAAGACCAATGCCAAGATCGACGAAGCACTCGACGGCGTGTTGTTTATCGACGAAGCCTACACGTTGATCGACGAGAGCGGCCAAGACCAGTACGGCCGCGAAGCGATTCAGACGCTGCTCAAACGCATGGAAGATCAACGCGACCGATTGGTCGTGATCCTGGCGGGATATCCCGTGGAGATGCGGCAGATGATCCGCAGCAATCCGGGGCTGAGCAGTCGCGTCGGGACGACGATGCAGTTCTCGGATTATTCGCCCGAAGCGTTGTGCCGGATCTTTGAGTTGATCGCCAACAAGTCAAAGTACGCCCTGCCGACCGAATCACGTCGTCGACTGCTGCGCGGATTCACCTACTTGTACGCCAAACGCGATCGGCATTTCGGCAACGGACGGACTTCGCGTAACAGTCTCGAACGCAGTGTTCGCCGATTGGCCAATCGGGTCGCGACGGTCGAAGAGGTGACGCGAGAGTTGTTGACGACGTTGGAACCGGAGGACATTGAAGTGGCGGGCGTGGATCCGGTGCACTTAAAGGCCATGGCGGCCGAGCCGGGCAAGGTGCGTGTCGAGTGCAAGGGCATCCCGCAAGTCATCGACGATCAACAGTTGGGAACCGAAGTCCAATGCGAGTCTTGCGGCGAGCCGTTTTTCGCCGACTGGGGCGAGCCCGTCTTGGAACTCCCCGCGGGCGAGGAAGAAGCGTTGTAGTCATGTTCAACCCCGTTGGGGTTGGCGGCCTGGAGGTGGGCGAGACTTGGGGTGCGCTATCGCGACCCCAAGCTTTGTTGTGGCACGCCGCTGGCGTGACGGCCGCGATGCGGGCCGTGTGGCGTGGGTCAATTCACAGACGCCGTCGGCGTCACACTGCGGAGCGGTGAAACAACACAGCCCGGGGTCGCGGAGCGCACCCCGGGTTAGTTGCCAATCATGGCAGGGAACCCCAGCGGGGTTCAACAAGGGTCGGCCGGCGCGAACGGCGTCGGTGAATCGGCGGGTGCACCGTATTCAATCCCAGACGTACCGTTCGTCGATTTCAATCTGGTAGCGTTTGCAAATCCTCCGAAACTCGTCTTGGAACGATTCTTTGCGATGATGAATTTCCTGGTCGCGGATGTACTCCGTCAATCCGTCGACGTGTCCAGGGCTGATCGAAAACGCACCATAGCCCGTTTGCCAATAGAAATTCCTGATGGACGATTCTTCTTTGATCCAATCACTGCTCGGGCGCTTGAGTGACTGGACGAATTTTGCGATGTCGATCGTCTTGCCGAGCCGGCATAACAAGTGAACATGGTCTTCGACTCCACCTATGATCACGGCCGGGCAACCTTGTTTGTTGCAGATACCAGCTTTGTACGCGAACAGCCGTTGCCGAAATTCAGGGTCCTTCAAGAAGGGCCTTCGGCACTTCGTCGAATAGATGAGGTGGACGTAGATTTGAACCAGTGATTGCCCCACTTGATCGCCTCCAGTGATTTGCCATGTGATCCAACCGCCGCAAATTCCATTTGATTGATCTGTATAGCATCAGCGGCGTCTTTAGCAAAAAAAATCTGCCAGTTTGGGGGTGTCGAATCGTGTTCAACCCCGTTGGGGTTGGTGGCCCGGTGGCGGACGGGACTTGGGGTGCGCTATCGCGACCCCAAGCTTTGTTGTGGCACGCCGCTGGCGTGACGGCCGCGATGCGGGCCGTGTGGCGTGCGTCAATTCACAGACGCCGTCGGCGTCACACCGCAGAGCGGTGAAACAACACAGCCCGGGGTCGCGGAGCGCACCCCGGGTAGGTTGCCAATCATGGCAGGGAACCCCAACGGGGTTCAACAATGCACGGCCGGCGCGAACGGCGTTGGTGAATCGGCGGGTGCGTCGTGTTCAACCCCGTTGGGGTTGGCGGCCCGGTGGCGGACGGGACTTGGGGTGCGCTATCGCGACCCCAAGCTTTGTTGTGGCACGCCGCTGGGGTGACGGCCGCGATGCGGACCGTGTGGCGTGCGTCAATTCACAGACGCCGTCGGCGTCACACCGCGGAGCGGTGAAACAGCACAGCCCGGGGTCGCGGAGCGCACCCCGGGTAGGTTGCCAATCATGGCAGGGAACCCCAACGGGGTTCAACAATGCACGGCCGGCGCGAACGGCGTCGGTGAATCGGCGGGTGCGTCGTGTTCAACCCGGTTGGGGTTGGCGGCCCGGTGGCGACGGGGACTTGGGGTGCGCTACCGCGACCCCAAGCTTTGTTGTGTGACACGCCGCTGGCGTGGTGGCCGCGACGCGGGCCGTGAGGCGTGCGTCAATTCACAGACGCCGTCGGCGTCACACCGCGGAGCGGTGAAACAACACAGCCCGGGGTCGCGAAGCGCACCCCGGGTAGGTTGCCAATCATGTCAGGGAACCCCAACGGGGTTCAACAAGGGTCGGCCGGCGCGAACGGCGTCGGTGAATCGGCGGGTGCGTCGTGTTCAACCCCGTTGGGGTTGGCGGCCCGGTGGCGACGGGACTTGGGGGGCGCTACCGCGACCCCAAGCTTTGTTGTGGCACGCCGCTGGCGTGACGGCCGCGATGCGGGCCGTGTGGCGTGCGTCAATTCACAGACGCCGTCGGCGTCACACCGCAGAGCGGTGAAACAACACAGCCCGGGGTCGCGTAGCGCACCCCGGGTTAGTTGCTCGATCGACTACGCAAGACGACGTTTTCTTCTTCCCACAACGCAGGCAGTTCCGACCGCGGTCAAGAAAGCTAGCGATGACGGTTCAGGAACCGCGGTGATCAACGACAACGATCTCGTTCGAATCGACGCGTCATCGATATTCTTCCCGGCACCCACTCCAGCAAAATCACTTGCTCCGCTTCGGGGGTCAAGCAGCTCGAATACAGTTCGGCCGGCAGTCGGTGCGGTCAGCTGGACAGTCGCCAGCGTAGACTCAAATACTCCATTTCCGCGATCAGTGGTCGGTGCCACAACGCCGAAGATATTCGCTCCACCGACAGTATCATCAGTATTAAAAGTCGTTAATTGAAAGTTGGGTCGCGATGTGATCGAGAACGTTCCATCGCCTCCCGTTGAGCTAATCATAAACCCGAACGCGCCTAATCCTGTTGCACCTATGTTGGGATCGTCCGGTGCAGTAACAGTCTCTCTTAGAATCACGTCTGCAAGCAACTGATCCTGAGGCGCGACGTTGTATTCTAAATCAAGTGAATCACCACGCGACGTGCGAAGAAACAGGTCGTAGACGATTGCAGAATGGCACACCGTGCCCATTGCAACGAACAGGCAAAGACAGGTAATCAATCGCATCATATTAGAGTCTCGTGATGACTACGCTTAGGAAGAAAAAAATTAGGGTCGAGCAGCTTGTGAGGAGAATGCAACGCCGAAGAAGTCGAACAAATCAAGTGTGTCAATCACGCCGTTGCCCTCGCCATCCATATCAGGGCGTGGCGTTCCAAATTGAAACGCCGGTGCGAAGTGATCGAATAAATCTATCGTATCAACAACCCCATCGCCGTTCCCATCGCCATAGAGCCTGAAAAAATCGTCATTATCTGCTGCTGGAACAGCCGCGTTATGCCCGCCGAATTCATAGTCGGCCGCCATTGGCGTCCCGCCGCTAACTACATTTGCAGCAAGGATATCTAGCTTATAATTCCCGTCTGCGAGTGAATTTCCGAGAGCTCCTACTCCCTCCCTCGCCACTGTCGACGCCCCGGCAAACGTTAACGTTGCGATCGTCTTGCCGGGAACACTAGTGGTGTCCTTCGCGACGTTAATTGTACCAACGGGGGTTCCGGTGTCAACCTGGGTAATTTGAAAGGCATTGTCCAGTGTGGTTTCGTCCACTACCGAGTCAAACGTCACCGTCACCGAAGTGATCTGTGACCGAGTCGGACTTCCGTCGTTGATCTGTATCGATTCGACCGCGGGTGGGGGAACAATCGTCGTCTCAGCGGAGGCCGTGTTGTTGCCGGTGTTGGTATCCACGATGCCGGCTCCGGCCGTTGCCGTCGCCGCGACGGTTGTTGGGCTGGTCGCTCCGGCGGCGATGGTTGCCGTGACGCGGTAGATCACTTTGTCGCCGGGTCCGAGGTCCAGGATTTCGTTGATCGCGCCGGCTCCGTTGGTGGTCGTCGAACCGCGACCAAAGACGACATAGCTTTCGCCGGCGAGGATCTTGCTGGACGGTGATGCGAAGGGAGCCCCGATGATCAGATCGTCAAATCCATCATCGTTCACGTCACCGGCGGCCCCGACGGCATCGCCGGCAAGCTCCGACAACAGTGCGTCGCGTCCTTCGATCAGGAACCCGTTGGTGCCGTCGAGCGTCTCCAGGCCGATCGGCGATGACAGTCCGCTACTGCCGAAGATGACGTAACCGCCGCCGGGTAGAGTCGTTTGCGTCGGGGGATCACCTGGTTCCTGGATGGTGGCCTCGGGAAGTCCGACCAACAGGTCTGGAGTCCCATCGCCGTTGACATCACCGGCACCGCTGACACGCATGGACAACGGATAATCTGGCGTCGGCGCGTCGATGACCAAGCCCGCGGTTCCGTTCAATCCCGAAATGTCGAGGTCCGCGGCGAAGGTGTTGTTGCCATACAAGACATAACTGCGTGACGCGACGGTGTCTCCGACAGGTGGGACGAAGATCGCATCGGCCATCAACAGATCGTCGATTCCATCGTTGTTGAAGTCGCCGATCCCGGCGACGCCGGTGCCGAAGTTGTGTCCGGCTCGCGGTGCGTCGATGGAAAATCCGTTGTTCCCATCGAGAGCGGTGACACTGATCGGTGAGGTGAAGGCGGGGTCCGCAGGAACCTTTCCGTAGACCACGTAAACGCGTCCGGAATCATCACCACCGTTGAAAGACGACTCCACCGCACCGATGACCACGTCATCGGCTCCGTCATTGTTGATGTCACCGGCCGCGTCGACGCTGATGCCCAACAAATCGCCGACGCCGGCGGTGGAGATTTCAAAACCGTTCGGCCCCGTCAACGCTGCCAAGTCGACGGTTGCGCCCAACGATGCGGAACCGAATACGACGTAAGCGGCACCGACGGTGTCACGTTCGCCGGCCGAGCCGCCAGGCGTCGGAACTGACTTTCCAGGCGCACCGATGATGATGTCCGCGATCCCGTCACCGTTGACGTCTTCCGCACCGGAGACGCTGGTGCCGAGTGCATCTTCTGCACCGAGTCCGGCGATGGAGACACCATCGGTGCTTGCCAAGGTCGCCAAGTCCAATTGGCCCCCGAGCGTCGGCTTGCCGTAAACGACGAACACCTGCCCGGCATCGGACAAGCCGCCGGGGTCGGCCCCGGGAGCCCCGATGATCAGGTCGTCGATGTTGTCGCCGTTGATGTCACCGGCGTTGTCGACGGACGTGCCAGCGTTGCTTCCGGCACTCGCACCGTGGATGGTGAGCCCGTCCGCTGACGCCAACGTTGCCAGATCAATCTGGGCAGGGAACCCGGTGTCCGAACCAAAAACGACGTAGATTTCACCGTTTTGTCCGCTGCCAGAGATGTCCGGTTCGGTGGCACCAATGATGAAGTCGTCGATTCCATCGTTATTGAAGTCTCCCGAGCCGGAGACCGAGAAACCTGAGCGGTCGCCGGCCTCAACGCCCGGCAGTGAGATGCCGCTGCTTGTATCTAAATCGGCAGCCGCGATCACCGCCGGTTGGGCACGAATGACTTCTCGTTCCCATTGGATACCCGTCAGCCCGGCGTCAAAGGTCACGGCTAAAGTCGATGCGGTGGCGTCGCCAAAGCCGACGCTGTTTTCGAACGTGATCTCCGAGCTGAACGCGGCGCCCGGTGCTAGCGGCCCGGTGGGCTGGTTCAGAATCAGAACCGACAGGTCGACGTCGCCGTCAGCCTCCAGCGGTGGCGGTGCCAGTTCGCCTTCGGCAAGCCCGGTCGACTTAAATGCCAGACAGACTTCACGTCCCTCCTGGGTCAACACCGTGTTACCAAACTGGGCTTGTTCCGCCGTCGGGAGTGCGTCGGCGAATGCCGTATCCCCGGCAAGCAACTGCCGCGATTCGAGTTGCTCTACCAAAACCCGTCGGCGTTGACGCGAAGAAACCGAGGCACGAGGAACGGAACCTCTCCGAGGAAATTGACGGAGCGACATGAAGCGTCTCATGATGGGGAGATCGGGCCGAGGGGTCAGTGACCAGACCGTAGCGGTTGCAGGAGTTGGGAGGACTGCGACAATAACCCCTCCACAAGCTGGTGTCAAATATTTGTCCGCGGCTCCTCGCGATTGCTCCACACCACAAAAAATGCGGAGTTGATTGCGTGGTTTTGCCGCATCAACGCTCTAACGGCTTGATCCAGATGTTCTTGAATTGAACCAGACTGGATGCGGGTTTGAGTTTGCCGTCTTTTCCGGGCCCGCCGTGGTGCTGCAACACGATCGGGCCCCGTTCTGGAATGCCCGGCAATTTCGCCTGCTCCAGAACCAGGTGGTCATTCAAGAGCACCGTGACCCTGTCTCCGATCAAAATGATCACAAACGAATTCCACTCCCCGATCGGTTTGTCGGCGTTGATCCGCGGGGTGACGCCGGCGCGGATTTCCGGCGGCGTGTTGGGGTTGTTGCGAATCCCATACACCTCGCCCGAACCGACCGGCCAATGCCAGATGTTCAGCTGCGCTTGGGGATGCCCGCGCAGGTAGATCCCCGAGTCGGCATTGGGCATCTTGATCGTCAGTTTCTGGCCGGCGGCATCGGTCAGGTAGCTTCCGTCGCCGAGCACGATCGGGACGTCGTAGGACCCGGAGGCTTCTTTGATCCGCCAATCGATCTTCAAGATGAAGTCGCCGTACTCCGCGGCGGTCTTCAGGTTTCGGTCGCCGGTTGCCTCGCTGCGTGCGTCGTAGTCGATGACGCCGGCGACGACTTTCCAATGGCCGTTGTCGCCGTCGGGGATCACCCAACCGGAGAGGTCTTCGCCGTTGAACAGCGACTGATAGCCGTCTTCGGTCTCATACTGAGCGTTGGCGCCAACGCTCCACAGAAGGTTGCTGACAACCAGCAGGACGATGGATTGAGACAGCCGCATGATGATGCTCCGAAAGGTGCTGGGGAATTAGAACGCGGTAGTGTAACCTCGTTGTCCGACGCGTGCCGCTTGGCGGCCGACCGCTTTCGCATTCCAACCCAACGTCTGACTCTTGACGCTTTCCTCCAACACCACCGCCACCGATGCACCCGCGACGGAGTCGATGCCGCCGATTGCAGCCAACCGGTTTGCCCGGGTCTGGGCGACGGGGCTGGTGGTCTTGATCCTGGTCACGTTTCCGATCTGGATCCCGCCCTGGGGGCGCGACCCCGGTTTTCCACGCGTCCCTTGGATCGCGGTTCCCGCTGCCGAATGGTTGGTTGCCGCGGTGGAGTCGGTCGCACTGGCGGTGCTGGTGATCGGTTTGGTTGCGGTCGTCTACCGTGGCGCCGACCGACGGTGTTGGTGGGGCGTTGCCGCGGCGCTTGCGATCTTGATTGTGCTGGACCAACATCGATTGCAACCCTGGGCCTATCAGTCGTTGCTGTATGCCGTCCTGCTGGCCGGGATGTCCTGGCGGGAAGGCCGTCGCTGGGTGATTGCGATCGCGATCAGCATCTATTTCTACAGCGCGTCGGGCAAGTTTGATTATCAATTCATCCACACCGTTGGACATCAAATGGTCCAAGCGCTGGCCGCGCCGATCGGTGGCGTTGGTGATGCGACGGCGACCCGATTTGCCTTGGCGCTGCCGATCGGCGAGCTTGCGATCGCGATTGCGTTGGCGTTGCCGCGAACACGCCGAATCGGGGGCGTTTGCGCCATCGCGATGCACGTGACGTTGATCGGGTTGCTCGGCCCGTGGTCGCTCTCGCACAGCTTGGGCGTGTTGGCATGGAACGGTTTGCTGGCCATCCAGGGTGCGCTGTTGTTCGTCGTTTCCCCGCGACCGATGGAGCGGTCCGATTTGCACGAACCGCCACCGGCCCCGCGGTTGCTCTGCTGGCCGATTCGATTGGCCGTTGTCGCGGCGTTGCTTTTGCCCCTGGCCGAACGATCGGGGTATTGGGATCACTGGACCTCGTGGGCGCTTTACTCGCCGCACAACAGCCGCGCCGAAATCCAAATCCATTCTTCGGCGATCGATCGGATGCCGAGTGACGTCTTCGCCTTTTTGGACGACCCGGATGGTGATCGGTGGCATGACTTGGACATCGGGCAATGGTCTCTGGAGAGGCGGTGGGTGCCGATTTATCCGCAAGCCAGGTATCAGCTTGATCTGGCCGTCCGGCTTGCCGAGCGACACGATTTGGGCCAGGCGATCCGTGTGAAGGTGAAACGTGTTTCCGATCGCTGGACCGGAGAACGTCAAGAGACATTCCTGATCGGTGCATCGGAATTGAAGCGACAGGCAGCGCGGTATTGGCTGGGGGGCGTCTCGCCGTAGTGCTCGGTCACGATCTTAAACTTGGGGTAAGACCGGACGGCTCACGCCGTTCCGCTAACGACGACGCACGGATGGTAGCGGCAGGGCGCAAGCGGGCTGTCGTTTTTGTGAGCCGCGACGCGTAAGCGGCCGGGCATTGCGACGCTGCCCGAGGCCTTACGGCCAGCGGCTCACCGTTGACTCAGCAGATCCCGACTAAATCGACAGCCCGCAAGCCCTCCGGTCTTGCGGAACCGGGCGTCTCGAAACCGATCCCTCTTAAACCGCCAAGGCGGAGACCTGGTCTGCATTGCGTGCCGTTTTCCACTGCGTGTCCGCATCAGTCTTGGTCCATTCGCGAAGCAATTCGAGCTGCGCGAGCTTGGAGATCAATTCGGCAAGGGTCGTTGCGTGGAAGTGTTTCATGATCGCGGCTCGACGGCGTTCGACGGTTCGATCTGAAATGTCCAACTCGCGTCCGATCACACGATTCATCTTGCCTTGCATGATCCGCTCGGCAACGGCGCGTTCCTGATCCGTCATTTGGCTGGCGGCATGCTCGAGCGATTCGAGTTGCTGGATCCTCTGCATGTGTCGGCGAACACTCTCGGTCACATCTCGCGCCAGATGGTGGCGTCGCACGATCGGGCCGCCTTCGTGCTGGGCAATGCCGACGGTGTAGACGGAGAGGATGCGGGGATTGCCCGTCGCGTCTCGAACACAGCGCAGGGTGTGAAGGCTGCCGCCACCGCTGAGGTCCGCGTGCTGGCATTCGGCGACATCGTCGTTGAGCGGGTCGCCCTGGCAAAGGAACGATTCGTAAGACCGCCCCGCCATCGCATTCGGGGCGTAGCCCAACACCTTTTCGACCGAAGGGCTGACGAAGGTGATCTCCGACAGGCCGCGGTGGGAAATAAAGAAGTAGGGATCCACAAAGTCGGTCGGCCGAGGCTGGTCCAATGCCCAATCACTGATCACGTCAACGGCTCCTGTTCGGATAACGGGTGTGCGAGTCATCAAAGTAGTTCACCGTTGCGGCGTTCCTACGCAATCCCGCCGTTCTGACCGGCAACCCTCAATTTGGAGTGCCGGCTCGTAAGGGAATTCGTCGGGGGGAATGACGGGAGGGGCAGAACGATGGGGGCAGAATGATGGGGGCAAAACGATGGGGGCAAAACGATGGGGGCAAAACGATGGGGGCAGAATGATGGGGGCAGAACGATGGGGGCAAAACGATGGGGGCAGAATGATGGGGGTGGCAGAATGATGGGGGTGGCAGAATGATGGGGGTGGCAGAATGATGGGGGTGGCAGAAATCGCGAGCCAGGGGGTCGCGGGGGGTGGGACCATGGCGGCGAGGATGTCTGCGGGTAGAGTGGTGAATTGGTGTTGATCGGGGCGGGGATTGTTTTGCCCCATCTGCCTGCGGGTGGTCCTGATGATGGCAGAGCCTGGGAACCAGTCGGGACCCCAACACGGGCGGACGGCTTAACCGGGGAAGACTCGCTTGGGGCACCAGCTCGATTGCTTCTGGATCAAGATCGCTTTGAGATGCCCGTCCGGGGTGATCGCCGCAACATGCTCGGGATCTCCATCCGCGACACCCGGCGTGTCGGGTTGTCGCGAGCCGAGACACAACCCGTTGGCTAGGCGTTTGCATTCGTCCGGATGGACGATCATTCGGGGCAAGTGCGAAACACCGATCGCCGCGGGCAACAGCATGGACTCGATTTCGTTTTCACGGAGCTGCGTTTCCGAAACGGAATCCGAGATCGAGAACTCGCCGACGCGCGTGCGGACCAACGAAGTCATCACCGCGACGGTGCCCACCGCTTTGGCGAGATCCATGCCCAGGGTGCGAATGTAGGTACCGGTTCCGCAGGTGATTTGCAGCTGCAGATCGGGGTAGTGATAGGAGAGGATTTCGATCGCTTCGACGTGAACCTGCCGCGGCGGCATCACCACGTCCTGTCCTTCGCGGGCCATCAGATAAGCCCGTTTGCCGTCGACTTTGATGGCCGAATAAGCCGGCGGGATCTGCTCGATGCTTCCTGTCAGGGTTCGACACGCCGAAGCGAGTTCCTGGGCGGTCGGGATCGGATGGTCGGGATACACGGTGGGTTCAAATTCCATGTCGCCGGTCGGACTTTCGGCGGCCAATCGAAACGTCGCGTGATAGCTTTTGGACGCTTCGTGCACGAAGGGGGTCAGCCGGGCGGCCGGTCCGACGCCGACGACCAGCACGCCGCTGGCCAGCGGATCGAGCGTGCCGCAGTGCCCCACCTTGACCTTTCGTCCGCGCAGTCGTCCCTGGACGATGTTGACCAGGTCGCGTGATGAAAAGCCGATCGGCTTGTCGCAATTGAGAAATCCGAACATGTTTCCTTGGTGTGGAGGATGGGTGAGGCAGGCGGTGGATTGTCCAAAAACGCAGGGCTCGCGTAACATATCCGGCTGACGAACCAAGACAACATGCTGACAAAATGGTTGACGACCGATGATCCGAGACGACGATCCCGCAGAACCGATGCTTTTAAAGGGTGCCAGGTTCAACGTTCACCGGATGACGTTGACCGGCGACGACGGCCGGCTTTATCAACGGGAGGTGATCCGCCATCCCGGTGCGGTCGTTTTGCTTCCGATCCTCGACGACGGCCGCGTCGTTCTGATCGAAAACACGCGACCGACGGTGGGCGAGACGCTGTTGGAACTCCCGGCCGGAACGCGTGAACCGGGCGAAGAGGCTCTGGTGACGGCCGCGCGAGAGTTGATCGAAGAAACCGGCTACCGGGCGGGCAAGCTGGAATTGATCCATGAGTTCTATTCTGCGCCGGGCATCTGCGACGAACTGATGCATCTGTACCGAGCGACCGAACTGGTCGCCGGCGATCCCGACCGCGAAGCGACCGAGTCGATTGTCAATCGGATCGCGACGCGGGATGAAATTCGAGATTGGATCGCCGGAGGAAAAATCCGCGATGCCAAGACCTTGGTGGGGCTGTACGCGTTGCTGTCGGCAGGTTGAATGGGCGCGCCCCTTGCCATCTACTTTGACGCCAAGCGGTTTTTTTGTTAGCGGTAGGGCGCGAGCCCTCCGGTCTTTCACAGTGTTTTTGAAACGCGACCGGACGGCTCGCGGGCTGTCGATTTTGTGAGCCGCGACGCGTAAGCGGCCGGGCACTGCGACGCTGCCCGGGGCCTTACGGCCAGCGGCTCACCATTGACTCAGCAGATCCCAACACGTTCACGCGGTAACCGAGCGTCTACGGCGTCAAATCGAAATCGCCGGACAGGTCGCGCCAGACGCAATGGATATGGTTGGCGGGGTTGCCGGCGGCATCGGCTTGAGTGTTGACGAACTCGATCAAGAACCGTTTTCCCTGCACTCGGTAATAATGACCGATGCCCGGCTTGGTGGGTCCCGCCCAGGCGAAATGGACTTCGTCCCAGCCGTCTTCTTCGATCTGGGCACGACGCTCGTTGGCGACCGGTTCGGTGACGGCGTCGATGTAGGTGTTGACCAGTTTGGTCAGCAACGCCTTGGACTCATCGCTCAGTTCCCGATAGGTGATGCCGACCGGTTCCTCGACGTCTGCTTGAGCTTCGCCCGCAAAGCGGATTTCATCGGGCGCGTCTTGGTCGATGATCGCGATGTCTTTCTGGCTCGTTTCGAGCGAGGCGACCAGATCAAACGCGAGTTGTTCTTCGTCGCGCAGCACGCGCGTTCCCTTGCCCAGAGGACCGGAAACTTCGTCCATCACGGTGGCGGGATTGGCGGCGAAAAATTGCGGGGTGCTGTCGACCAGCGCGCCGTCACGGAAACTGAAATTCATCGACAGGTGGTGCCCTTCGAAACTGAGGCCCCATTTGCCTTCGTCGCCGGGTGTGCCGAAGATCGTCACAAAGTATTTGTGCGGATCCCGTTCCCAGTTGCGGTCTTCCCCCTCCAATTCCCTCAACACGCCTTCGAGCAACATGATCTTGCTGGCCTTTCCGTAGCCGGCTTCGCTGAGGGCGCTGCGAAGCATCCGCAACGCGGAGACCCGTTGGGACTCATTCATGTTGCGAAGCATCAGCCCTTTGCGAGTCTTTTTGGGGATGAAGTGCCAATCGACGCGTTTGTCGCTGTCGTAGGGCATCGTCGCGGTCGATTTCTGGTCGTCGTCCAGCTGTTCCAAGAAATTGTTCGCGAACAGGGCGACTTGGGAACCGGCGTCATCGCCGACCTTCAGCCCGGCAACGACCAGGCACAACAAGACAAACGCAACGGATAGTATTCGCATGGAACGGAGTCTCACGAGAGGGGTGGGGAGGGTGTTGGGTGGGCGCACGGAAATGGCCGGCTGCCGACGCCACGCCCCTGCCATGCTGTCGTGGCAGGCGTCTGTCGCGTTCAGCGTGGTGCCGTGCGCCCCAATTCTACCGCAAGCCGGCGTCGATACCCAGTCAGGCTTTCCCGGACGGATCGGTTACAATTCAGTTGCGTATTGTCGACAAGAGTGAGCCCTCCACCCTGTGCCCTCCACCCTGTGTATCGCATAGACGACCGAAAAAATGACTGCATCCTCGTCCGGTAGCCCCCGTCAGCTTCAAGAACAGTTTTTTGAGGCGATGGGTGGTCCCCAGCAATTTCAGCAACTGTTCACGTATCTCCCGGACGTCTACTTTTTCGTCAAGGATGCCCAAAGCCGGATGATGGCGGTCAGCTCCGCCATCCTGAATCGGCTGGGGGTGTCCAGCGAAGCCGAAATCATCGGGACCACCGACTATGAACACTTTCCCGCACAGCTTGCCGACGAGTTTGTCCGCGACGATCGGGCGGTGATCGAAACCGGCCGGCCGTTGATCAATCGCGTCGAGATTTGGTACACCGAACATCGTCTGTTGGACTGGTTCGTCACCACCAAGCTGCCGGTCCGCAGCACCCGTGGCGAAGTGATCGGGGTGATGGGGACGGTGCGGGATTACAATGGCGCGCGTGCCGAGATCCAAGCTTACTCGCAAATCGACGACATCCTGAATCACATCCACCAAAATCTGGATCGCAAGATCGGCGTCAACGAACTGGCGGCGATCGCCGGAGTTTCGTCACGCCAGCTGCATCGCCGGTTCGTGGAACTGTTCGGGTTGAACGTGCAAGAGTTTTTGGCCAAGACGCGGATCAAAGCGGCCAGTGACGCGCTGATCAATTCCGATCTGAGCGTCGGAGACATCTCCGTGAAATTCGGTTTCTGCGACCAAAGCGCGTTCACGCAACAGTTCAAAAAACACATCGGTGAAACTCCGCTCAAATTCCGTAAACGTCAGCGCGTCCTGCCACGCATTTGATTGACACCCTCGAAACCACACTCCCCCGATAAAGCGACTCCCTGATGACACGTTCCGGTTGGTTGATTGAAATACGAAGGCTCGTCGGTCTGGTTGTTTTCCTTTGCGGATGGGCGGCGGTGCCCCCGTCGGTCTGCCAGGCCCAGACCCGGCGTCCCAATATCTTGATCGCGATCTCCGATGACCAGTCCTATCCCCACGCATCGGCCTACGGCGACGCCGCGATTCGGACGCCGAGTTTCGATCGCGTGGCCAAAGCCGGCGTGTTGTTTCAAAACGCGTTCACACCGGCGCCAGGTTGCAGCCCGATGCGGGCCGCTTTTCTGACCGGCCGCGAGATCTGGCAAATCCGTGAAGCCGGGACACACGCCAGTTACTTTCCCACCGACTTGCCGGTCTTCACCAGCCAGCTGGAACAGAGCGGCTACCACGTCGGGATGACGGGCAAGGGATGGGCGCCGGGCAAGGCCGTCGGTTGGCCCCACAACCCTGCGGGCAAATCGTATGGTAAGCGAAAACTGAAGGCGCCCAAGGGCATCTCCTCGAACGACTACGCCGCAAATTTCGACGACTTCCTCGATGCCCGCGGCGACGACCAACCGTTTTGTTTTTGGTTCGGCGCTTCCGAACCCCACCGCGTGTTCGGCAAGGGGTTGGGTAAAGCAAACGGCGTCGACACCGACGCGATCTCGGTGCCCAAGTTTCTGCCCGACGAACCGGAAATCCGCAGCGACATCGCCGATTACATGTACGAGATCCAATGGTTCGATTCGCACTTGGGACGCATGCTCGATCGGCTGCAGCGAGACGGCCAGCTGGACAACACGCTGGTGATCGTCACCAGCGACAACGGCATGTCGTTCCCCCGCGCCAAAGCGAATTTGTACGAGTACGGGATTCACATGCCGCTGGCGATCGCCTGGCCGGCGAGAATTCCCGCCGGCCAAGACACCGATGACCTGGTCAGTTTGATCGATGTGACGCGCACCCTTTTTGCCGCTGCGGGCGTCGTGCCCGAGCAAGCCGATCAGATGCCGGGAATCAACCTGTTGCCCCGATACAGTGACCGAGCGGACAAAGTCGCGGCGCCCCGAGAGGCAGTTTTCAGTGGTCGCGAACGTCACTCGTCGTCGCGGTTTCGCACGCTGGGGTATCCCTGTCGCTGCGTCCGGACCGACACGCATCTCTATATCCGCAACTTCGCGCCCGAACGGTTTCCCGCCGGGACGCCACAGAAATACGACCGCGCCAAATTCGACGAATCGGGCAAGCTGGTCAGCTACGAATTGGGGCCGGCCGACGGCGGCTATCACGATATCGATGCCTGCCCGACGCTGGACTGGATGATCGCCAACCAAGATCGACCGGACGTCGCTCGGCTGATGCAAGGGTCGGTCGGCTTGCGCCCCGGCGAAGAACTGTACAACATCGTCGACGACCCCGATTGTATCCACAATCTGGCCGCCGATCCGACGTTCGGCGAGATTCGAGACCGTCTGTCCAACCTGCTCGATCGCTACCTGCGTCGTACCGGAGACGTCCGCGTCACTGCGCCCGACAAGGCGAACGTGTGGGAGACCTATCCGCGGGTCAGCGGCTTGCGCTGGTTCCCGGAACCGGAGTGGGCGCGGCAGCATCCCGAGTGGGTCCCCGAGCAACCGTGGCTGGAAGAGCGCCGGCCGAAGTGACCCAGGCTGGAAGCCTATCCCACGTTTAGCGATCCAAACTGCGAACCAGCGCCGGCAGGACGCTTAAGTTGATCAGCGTTCCGATCACCAACGTCCATGCGACCAGCGTCCCGAAGGTCGCCGTGGGAATGAATTCGCTGGTCGAAAGCACGCTGAATCCCGCGACCAGCGCAAAGGTGGCCAACATCACGGGGGCACCGATGTTGCCGGCCGCGGAAACACAGGCCTGGCCGGGGTTGCGGCCGATCGATCGTCGACGTCGATAAACCGTCAAGAGATGCACCGAACCGTCGATGGACAGCCCCACCGAGACCGCGGCGATCATCGCGGCGCCCATGTTGATCCGGCCGCCGCCGAGCGAAACGGTTGCCAGAACCAAAAAGGCGGGAAGCAGGTTGGGCACCAACGCCGCCGTCGCCAGACGCAGACTGCGGGTGGCGATGCCCATCAGCAGCCATATCAACAGCGCCGAAACGAGAAAGCAGCGCCATTGGTCCGACACCAGCTGGTCGACCAAGCGAGTCATGATCACGTAGTACCCCGTCACGGTCACGCGCTCGGACAAGGATGGATCAGCCAGCGTTTGATCGGACGGCGTTTGATCGGACAGCGCTTGATCGGTTGTGGTGCGCTCGGACTCCGCTTCCCAGCGTTGCAAATGTTCCGCCGCGATGCGTTGCACGTCGGCGATCAGCGTGCGTTTGGTGTCTGCCGGCAACCCCTCGGCGCTGCGCAACATGATCCTCAGCTTGCGGCGTTGCGGCGGTTCGCCGATCGGATCTGAGATCAACGCCCCGATGAAGGTTGGCAAACGAGTCCGCATGGCGGCGATCCGTACCGATGCCGGCATCCATTTTCCGGCGGACGAACGCCCCAGGACTTCGGTGGCATCGGCGATACTGATCGCCTTGCTCAGCCCCGCATCGCCGCCGAGTTCGCCGAGCAGGTCGCGTTGAAGCGTTTGCACCTGCAACAGAAAGGGATTGGACAGGGTCGCCGGCACGTCGAGCACCAGGTCCCAGACGCCGGCTCCCCCCAAGTTGTTTTCGACGTTGCCGTAATCCTGGACGATGGTGCTGTCGACGCGAAAGTTGCGTAGAAAACTGGTTTCGGTTTCTCCCCGCGTGACGGCAACCACGGCAACGGCCATCACGACGGCCGCACCGGAAACGGTCCATTTGCGATGCCCCGCAAACCAGGCGGCGACGCGAAAGCAAAGTCGACGCAAGGTGCGCGTCAGCAGATGTCGTGTCGGCACGATGCGCCGAATCCAACGAAGTTCGGGAAGCATCAAACAAGTTGGCGTGAACAGCAAGATCGCAACAAACACGTTCATCGCCGCCAGTGCAACCATCAATCCGAACTGACGCACGGGCAGGATTTCCGAAAACCAGAGCGCGGCGAATCCCGCCGCATCGGTCGCGCACGTCCAAAAGATCGGCGCGGCCATCCGTTGCATGACTTCTTCGGTCGATTCGATCTGGGAAAACCCGCGTCCGCGACGACTGTGATAGCGAACGCCCAAGTGCAGCACCGCGGTGACCGCCACCACCGTGACGATGGCCGTCAAAATGGATGCGATCAACGACAACGAGATGCCGGCCAAAAACATCGTCGCTTTGGTGATCACGACCGACCACCCGATCACGAGCGCCAACAGCAGCACCAATCGCAGGTCCCACAGCGCCAGGGTCAACACCAGCGATAACAACGCGACGGTCACAAGCGCCAATCGCGCACCGTCGCGCCGCACCAGCGCGAACGCTTCGTCGACAAGCACGGGTTCGCCGACCAGGGAAACGTCGCGGACCATGTGTTGTCCGGACCACCAGGCCGTGATGTCGCGCAGCCCCGCGACGGTCGACGCGGTTTGCCGGTCGTCGATCATCACCACGACGGCCGCGTGCGAATAGTCCGCCGAATGCGTGTAGCCGGAAAAGATGTCGCTCAGTCCCTTGCCGACCGGGTCATCGGGACGCATCAGTGCCGGAGTCTTGTCGGCCGGCGCTGCCTCTCCGAGTCCGAAGGGGAGCAACTTGGTTTGATTCATGCCCTCGGCCGCTTCGTTGAGCACCCAAGGCGAGAGGGTCGCGGTGACTCCCTTTAGCGCCCTGACCTTTTCGGTCAATTGGCGGCTTCGCTCGATGCCGCCTGGCGTCGGCAGCGCTTCGTCGCGGTACATCAGCACCAACACATCGTCTTCGCCGAACCAACGCTTCAGGTTTTCGTACTGCTGCAACGTGACGTCTTCATCACCAAACAACGACGACACGCTCTGTTCGGTCGTCAATCGGGTGGAGACGGGATACGCGCCGGCCAGGGTCACGATGCCGAGGGCCATCAGGACCAATCGCCAACGAATCGCGTATTGAATCAAGAACTGCATCGCGACAGGCTACGTGGACGCCCTAGGACTCGTCAAGCATGCGTCGGGAGGTCATCCCCCCACGCTGATCGACCGTCGGAAGTATAAGTGGGATAGGCTTCCAGCCTGTCATGGCGAAAACGACAGGCTGGAAGCCTATCCCACAATCAATCCCCGCCACCGATTCTTTCGACGGTCCTAACACCTTGAGAGCCAACGTAAACGCTGTGAACCGGCATGCCCGACGGTCGACCAGACTGATAGAATTGTCGGGGTCCGTCCCGCGTTGTCGCGTCCAGGTTGTTACCCCAGAGCCGTTCCCTTGCCCTCTCGATCGACCCTGCGAATGCTGCTGTTGGCCATCGGGCTGACGCTGTCGATTCGAGGTCTGGCGACGTTTCTTGATCCCGATGCATTCGCCGCCGATCCGGATGCCTATCGCGTGATCGCAAAAACGCTCCGGCAATCGGGAGTTTTTGGATTGACCGGGGCGGACGGATCGACACGACCGATCGCGTTTCGGCCGCCGCTGTATCCCTGGTTGCTGTCGATCGGCATGCCCGGCGGACAAGCATCGCGATTGGCCGTCGCAACGCTGCACCTGGTGTTGGCCGCACTGACGTCCTGCTTCGTTTTCCTTGCCACCCGACACTACG
Source organism: Stieleria neptunia (assembly GCF_007754155.1). NCBI lineage: Bacteria > Pseudomonadati > Planctomycetota > Planctomycetia > Pirellulales > Pirellulaceae > Stieleria > Stieleria neptunia. The sequence goes on from NZ_CP037423.1 coordinate 1,996,109, forward strand.
TGGTGCAACTGAGGGCCGCCGGAAGAACGACTGACGGTCTGCAAGCGTGGCGTAAGCTTCCCGCTTGCGATTCCGGCGACCGCTTGGGTTTGGCCGCGGCTCTCCTGACGGCGATCGATCCGATTTTGTTGCGGCAATCGGTCGAAGTGATGACCGAAACGCTGGCCGCGACTCTAACGGTCGCGGTGATCTGGATGTGGAGCCGGTGGGACGCCGAGGATGCGACCACCACCGGGCAGCGTGCTTCGATCTTTTTCCCACTGGGAATCGGGAGCTTGCTCGCGTTGGCGTACCTCTGCCGGCCGACATTTTTGGTCTGGGCGGTGCTGCTGGTTCTCGCCACGCCAATCCGTTTTCGAAACCGACGCGGTGTGCGATCGGCGCTGTTGATCGCTTCGATCGTTGCTCTCGCGGTCGGCGGTTGGACCTGGCGGAACACGCGCGTCCTGGGGCACCCGATCTGGGCCACGACCCATGGCGGGTACACGTTGTTATTGGCCAACAACGAGTCGTTCTATCGCTATCTTTCCGAAGGGCAATTCGGACAAGCCTGGGATGCCACGTCGTTCTTGAATGCGTACGCGCATCGCTACGAGGGGGACCCGCGCGAGGCGGCGTTTTGGCGGCGCGATTGGACCGGGGCACCGAGTTACGACGCAACGGTCTCGGAGTTTGACGATGATCGGTTGTGCTATGAATCGGCCGTGGCCACGATCACGCGGCACCCGTCTGTGTTTGCATGGTCGGTGGTCGTGCGTGTGGGGCGTTTGTGGAGCCCGTTTCCGCATGCGGTTGCGGGGCGTTCCACGCCGGCTGCTTTGGCCGTCGGCGTGTTTTACATCGCGCTTTATGTCGCGGTGATCGTCACGGTCGTGCGCCATCGCCGCCGAGTCTTTGCCGGACGCTGGTGGGCGATCTGGTTATTGGCGATCACGCTGACGGGCGTGCACGCGGTCTACTGGAGCAATTTACGGATGCGAGCCCCGATCATGCCCGCGATCGCGATCCTGGCGGTGTGTAGTGTGGTCGGGAAGCAACCAGCGGACGATTAGTGGCGTAAGCTTCCAGCTTGCGATTCCGACACCGCAAGCTGGAAGCTAACGCCACACGATTCAGTCACTGCCGAATTCGAACACGCTTCGATAGGCGCCTTGTGCTTCGAAGTACTCGAGCATTCGGCGGTAGAATTCGTTGCCGCCCAGGGTGGCGCTATCGCCGATCACGATCAGCTTTCGTCGGGCGCGGGTCAGCGCGACGTTGGTCCGCCGGGTGTCGGCCAGGAAGCCGATTTCGCCGCGATCGTTGCTGCGTGTCAGCGTGATCAAGACGACTTCCTTTTCTCGGCCCTGGAAACCATCGACGGTGTCGATTTCGACGTCACGCAATTCCGGGCGATTGCGGAGCCAGCGCACTTGCGCCGCGTAGGGTGCGATGATGGCGATTTGATCCGGCTGGACTCCGGCCTCGATCAATTCGGTCGCGAACCGGGTGACCAGCTTGCCTTCGCCCGGATTGAGTTTGCTTTCGCCGTCGCGTTCCAGTTCTTCGTTCAGGTTGGCTCCGGCCGTGTCGACCAACATCAACGGCTGTTCGGTCATCGGCGACGGCTGGACGCCCGCAAGATCGCACAAACGATGCTCGGCAACGCTGCGATCGGCGATCAGCGAATCGTCATAGAACTCTTGTGAAGAGAACTCCATGATCGGTTCGTTCATGCGGTACTGCACCGTCAGTCGCCGATAGATCGCTTGGCCTTCGCGTTCGATTAACCGATGCATCATCGAATCGCGCATCCCTTCGGCCGCCGCCTGGTCGGACAGCACCGTCGGCGGAAGCTGGCAGTGATCGCCGGCCATGACGACCATGTCGGCGCGCAAGACCGCCTGCCAGACACTCGATTCGGTGCACTGGCAGGCTTCGTCGATGACGACCAAATCGAACCGTGCGTCCCCCAACAGGTCTTCGTCGATCGTCGTCGTGGTGCAGATCACGTCGGACCCTTCGATGACGCCTCGGACGACGCTTCGTTCCAGCGATCGGATTTGGCCGCGGAGATCACCGGCGGTGGAGTACAGCAAACTGCGTCGCTTTTTTCCGTCCCGCCCGCGATGCGACCGCGCCGCCGATCGCATCAGTTCGGATAACTCGCGGCGCATATCGCGGATCACCGCCGACGACGGGTCGGCGTCGACGAGTTCGTCCAGCGTGTGGCCGCGCAGCGATTCGAAGACGCGTGCCGGGTGGCCGACCCGCAGCACGTTGGGCATCATCGCGACCAACCGTTCCAGCAAATTGTCCACCGCGGTGTTGCTGGGGGCACAGGCCAACACGCGGTCGCCACGCATCACCGCTTGATAGATGACTTCGGCCAGCGTCGTCGTTTTGCCGGTGCCGGGCGGTCCATGCAAAATTGCCACGTCGGGTGCGGCCAACGCAAACAGGACTGCGTCCCGCTGTGGCGGGTTCAAATCGCTGCGGAATTCGATCGGGTCCGGATCGCCGTAACGGATCGGACGCTGGCCCAGCAACAGGTCACGCATCTGCTTGGCCCGTCCGCTGGCGCAGCGGGCCGACGCCATCGCCGCAAGCTGTCGGCGACGCGTGGTTTCATCGGGTGAAAGATCCAGGCGAAAGTACCTGGCGTCGGGCCACTTTTCCGAAGCCACCTGGATCACCGATTGGCTGCGCCGACTGACGACGCCCGCGATCCCCTGGTCGCCCGGATCGTCGGCATCGGAAATCACGACCGGCGAACCGACTTTCAATCGATTCAGCGGCAACGGTTTCCCGCCGGCTTTGGCAAAATCGAACAGAAACCGTCCGGCCAGCCCCGTCTGGTGGTCTTGAAGTTGCAACCCCAGAATCGTCTCACCGGTCCGTTCGGCGTCGCGGGTGTTTCGCATCTGCCGTCGCAGCGCCATCCGGGCGCGTTCGGCTTCCGCTTCCAAATCCAACCAGGACGAAAGCACGTCGAAGTAGTCATCGACGCTCAATCGGTCGAGTGGTTGTTTCGTGATGATCGTCATTCGATTGGCGTTTCTTTCTGCCCGTCACGGATGTACGGTTTGCGGGTTGGTTCGCCCTTGACCGGCGTCAGTTCGCGCACCCAGATGTTACGGAACCGGACCGGATTGCCGTGGTCTTGGATCGAAATCGGACCTCGGGGCGGGTGCGCCTTGTAGGCCGGCGGGCGGTTGTACGGCGTATCGCCGAGCAGCTCAAAATGATTCTGGATGACCACGCCGTTGTGGATCGCGGTGATGTAAGCCGGCGACTTCAACGATCCGTCATCATGAAACCGCGGCGCGGTCCAGATGATGTCGTAGGTGTTCCACTGGCCGGGGGCACGCATTGCGTTGGCCATCGGAGGTGTTTGTTTGTAGATCGCACCGGCCTGGCCGTCGTGATAGGTTTCGGCCTGGTAGGAATCCAGGATTTGGATTTCATAGGTGCCCATCAAAAACAGTCCGCTGTTGCCGCGGCCCTGACCGTTTCCCTTGGCAGGATTCGGGGCCGACCATTCGATGTGAACTTGGCAATCGCCGAACTCGTCTTTGGTGACGATCTGGCCCTTGCCGACCGTCACCACCCCATCGGCGACCGGCCAGTTTTCACCGTTTTTCCACTTCGACATGTCGGTCCCGTCGAACAGGACGATGGCATCGGACGGCGGGTCGGCCGCGCTGGGCCCGGGCTGGACGACCGGGGGAGCCTGCCAGGTGATGCCGTTCAGGTATTCGCCTGCGGAGAGCGGAATCGCCACCAACGCGAGGGACGCGATCAAGAGAATTCGTGACATGATTGATTGCACGGCTGGGGGGAGAATTTGGAGGGAGATGATTCGGAGCGGCATTATGGTCGCTCGACGCCGATGCCGCCAGCGTCCGGGCAGCTTTACTCTTTCACCCGTCTCGCCCGACAAACGCAACTCTGCATCTCAATCCGGACAGAACACTCGCCTGAGGTGAACGCAGCGACAAGGATCGAGAATAAAACCCACCGATGGCAGCGCGAACCCACGGATGACAGGAGACAAGAAATCCGTGGGGCCGCGCTGCCATCCGTGGGCTCAGTGGTGACCCTTTTTTCGCTCCGCAAACCTAACCCGATTTTCAAACCTGGACGGAACGCTCGACACCAACGTGCGTCCGGCTCATTCACGATGTTGATAGAGCGTGATCGGGTTGTGTTACTCGTGCCGCAGGGCTTCGATCGGGTTCATCCGAGCCGCTCGGATGGCGGGGTACAATCCGCTGACCAATCCGACCAAGACGGCGATCAGGACCGCCAACGGGATCGTTTCATAAACGATCGTCGGCTTGGCTTCGCGAATCGCATCGGGCAGGGCGGCGAATTTGTCCGGGAATCCTTCGCGGACGATATAGATCATGCCTTCATACATCGCCGGGCCGAGAAACCCGAGCAGGATGCCGAGCGCGGCGCCACAGAAACTAAGCACCAACGTCTCGACCAGAAACTGACGCACGATGTCGACGCGTTTGGCGCCCAAGGCTCGACGGATTCCGATTTCCCGTGTCCGTTCGGTGACGCTGGCCAGCATGATGTTCATGATCCCGATCCCGCCGACGATCAGCGAGATACAGGCGATCAAGATCCCGATGCCCAGAAACATCAATCGCAGGTTCCGTGCCTGTTCGAGCAATTCCAGGGGGAAGACGACGGCAACATCGCCCATCTTGGCATGGTTTCGGTCGAGCAATCGTTCGATCATCGCCGCACTCGAACGCACCTCGTCGACGCTGCCGACCTGCAGGGTGATCTGATTGAGTTCCATGATTTCGATTTGGAACTGTCCGCTGCGGCGGGTCACGATGCGGTCGCCGACGCGGCTGCGAATCGTTTGGATCGGCACGTAGACGTCGGACGAGAAATCCTGTGAATCGAGCGATCCGCCGATGGCCGCGGAGGGATTGCGGGGCTCCAGGACGCCGACGACGCGGTAGTAATCCTTGCTTTCGGGGATGTAAACGCGTTTGCCCAACGGGTCTTCGTAGGGGAACAAGCGTTCGGCGACGCCGGCGGAAACGACGCACACGGTATCGGCGCGAATGCCATCGGCATCACTCAAAAATCGGCCGCCACGGTTGCGAATGGCCAGCGTGTTGACGTCGGCGTAGCCGGGCGTGCAACCGACCAACCGCCCATCGATGGTGCGATCACGAAACGCGAATTGACGCCGAATCTCTCGAATCGGGACGGCGGTTTTGATCGTCGGGACGCTGGCGAGAATGGTGTCCAAATCGCGTCGCAACAGGCCGTACTGACTGGCGAACCCGCCGGCGGCCAACTTTTCTTCCGGCGGTTTTTGGCTGCGAACGATGATCGTGTTCGCACCGAGCGATTCAATCTGCTTTTGAACTTGATCGCTGGCACCCTGGCTGACCGCGGTCAACAGGATGACGGCCCAGACACCGATCAAGATGCCGAGCATCGTCAACCCGCTGCGGAGCGGGTGGAGGGCGAGGCTTTTGACCCCCAGTCGAAGTGTGCGGAGCCAAATCATCTTAACGGTCGACCTCTTTCAGCAGTTGCTCGACATGCTTGCGTTGGAAATCTCGTGCGGCTTTGCGCGAGTCTTCGTCGTTGATTTCGTCTTTGTGCAGTTTTCCGTCTTTGAGACGCACGACGCGCTTGGCCCGCGCGGCGACGAAATCTTCGTGGGTGACCAGGATGATCGTGCGTCCCTCTTCGTTGAGCTGATCGAAAATCGTCAGGATTTCTTCGGTGGTGACGGAGTCCAGGTTTCCGGTCGGTTCGTCGGCGAGCACAAAGTACGGGTCGTTGACCAGTGAGCGGGCGATTGCCACGCGCTGCTGTTGCCCCCCGGACAATTGCGTGGGGCGGTGATCCAGGCGGTCTCCCAATCCGACACGTTCGGCCAGTTCGATCGAACGGGCGCGTTCCTTGGCGCCGATGTTGCCCTGGTAATACAGCGGCACCTGGATGTTCTCGACGACACTCAGCTGTTGGATCAGGTTGTAGGATTGAAACACGAACCCGATCCGCTCGGAACGGATCTCGGCGAGTTCATCATCACTCATCGTGGCGATGTCGTCGTCACCGAGCATCAACGAGCCCTTGGTCGGTTTGTCCAGGCAACCGAGCAGGTTGAGCAGTGTACTTTTTCCGCTCCCCGACGGCCCCATGATCGCGACGTAGTCGCCTTCGGGGACGTCAAAGGAGACACCCCGCAGGGCTTTCACGGTTTCGCTTTTGAGCACGTAGTGCTTTTGCAGGTCTCGGATCGAGGTGGCCAGGCGTTTCGGCGTGGTCGCGCCGCCGCTCGGATCGGCCTCGGAGGACCGGTAGGCATCAGTCATCGACATGTCCGGTTCAACCTCCCGACCGCTGGCGGATCATCGTCATGATTTCAGCGCGGGTGATGGCACCATCGCCGTCGCTATCGGCGGCGGAGATGCGATCTCGCATACTGGGATCGAGCGAACTGAGTTCTTCGGCGGAAATCGTGCCGTCTCCATCTTGATCACCGCTTTCCATCATCCGGGAAACGATCGTCGCCGGGTCGGGTCGGCCGCCACCGCCACCGGGTCCACCGCCTGGGCGTCCCGCTCCGCCGGGGCCGCCTGGGCGTCCGCCGCCGCCGGGACCGTCTTCGACTTGGACGGGTTTGGCATTGGGATCGACATTGGCGATTTCACGCATCTCGCTGTTGTCGTCGGCGGAGACGTCGGGCAAATTCATCAGATTCAGATGCTCGCGAAGATTGAGCACCACCATTTCGCCCTCTTTGAGGCCATCCTGGATCGTTGCCATCGTGTCATTGGTCGCGCCGATGGTGACTTCGGTGGTTCGGAATGATTCCGGTCCGTCCTTGACCAACGCGAACATGCGGTTGTCGTGTTCGTACAGCCCTTGGATGGGCATTTGGATGGCGTCTTCGAGTTGCTGGACAAAAATCTGAACCTCCGCGGTCATCCCGGTACGGATATTTTCCGGCGGATTCAAGATATCGACCAAGACCGCATACTCCTTGATGCCGGAGCTGGTAAAGCTACTCGGTTCGGCATAACGATTGACCTTGGTCACGCGGCCTTTGAGGGTCAGTCCGGGGATCGAGGAAACGGCAATTTTGACCGCCATGCCTTCTTTGATCAGCGTGATTCGCGATTCGTTGACCTTGCTTTTGACCTGCATCTTGCTGGGGTCCGGCAGATAAATGATCTCCTGGCGTTCTCGGACTGACGCCCCGGCTTCGACCACAAATTCGGCGTTCCCGCCGCGGCTGCTGTACTTGTTGGCGTGAACGACGACGCCCGCCGCCGGGGCCGTCATGATGCAATTCTTGATTTGCTGTTCGGTATCGGCCAATTGAATCTGTTGTTCCAGCAGCTCACTTTCATAGGCGGTCAACTGGGCCTGGGCGGCTTCGATGTCGCTGTCGAACTGGACCAGCATTTTTTTCTTGGTCAGGTTCTGAAGCACGCGGAGCCGGCCCTCGGCGGCTTCGAGTTCATTGCGTGCCTTGGCGACGGCGAACTTGTCGGCATCCAGCTGCAGCGACTTGATCAGCCCCTTGGCGACCAAACGCTGGCTGCTTTCGAGGGCCTTTTGGGCTTTGACCAAATCCTGTTCGGCGATCAGTTTTTCATTTTGGATCGCACGTTCGTCGGTCATGTAGACGCCTTCCAGGTATTCCTGGCGGGCGATTTTGGCTTGCTCGACCTGGGCCTTGGCCGTGGTCACGTTGGCCTCGGCGGCGATCACGCGGATCTTGTCTTCGTTGAGTGTTTGTTCCAGTTGCGACGAGTCCAGCTCAACCAATTTGTCGCCTTCTTCCACACGGGCGCCCTCATCGATCACCCACAAGATCGATGTGCCGCCGGTGCCGCTGCCCCGAGACTTGACCAGACAGATCACTTCGATGTTGCTGCTGCTCTCGATTTCGCCTTGTTCCAGCACGATGTGGTCGAACGGCCCCTTGACGACATTCGCCGTGATCAACTCGCCGGTGTTGATCCCCTCGCCACCGCCAAAGAACAGGGCGTAGCCGATTCCGCCGAGAACTCCGGCGATCACCAAACAGGCCACCACGGCTCCTAGAGCACCGCCACGACGCGGGCGCAGCGGCGAAAAACGGGGAAACGGTGTGCTCTCAGCGGGGCGCGGATTCAATTTCATAAGAAAACCGTAGAAACGGAGGGCAGGATGTCTTTGGGGGCGGGATGTCAAAGCACACAAGCCGGTTGCGAGAAGGGGTCCATTTGATGAAACCGTGGTTCCGGCAAATGGTTCCGCTCACATCCAAATTTCAGCCATTGAAGTGCTTCAACGTATGCGGTCTTGCGGATCGGTGACCAACGACCGCCAAACCAGACCGAGGTGCCAGGAGACAGGTGCCAGGAGACAGGTGTCGGGGGACAGATGTCGGTGGACAGAGATCTCGGGGGACAGGGCTTGGCTTGGGTGGGGCGAATGCGACCTGCGACAGGCCAACGCCTGCGACCACAATCGTCCCACATGGTAGTCTACTCCGGTGACAAAGGGGACAATGCTAAAACTTGTCGTCGACCGGGCGAATTTTCAGTGCCGGAAACGCCAGTCTTCGCAACTGTAACGTTTTGACACCAACTCGACCGCGCGGGCCATGATGGCCTCGGGGACCTGGCCCGACGGCGGATCGAATCGCTGGGCGAAATCGAACCCGGCGGCCAAATCATCCGCCAGCGTCGCAGGATTCAACGGGACATTGGTGATAAAGGACTGGTGATCGCGGCCGTCGCGATAGTCGGGCTGGCGGGGGGCGAAAGCTAAACACCTCGCCACGTTTTCCAAATCGGCCGCGTATAAAACGGTCCCGTGGTAGAGCACGTGGCTGCGTGTGATCCGCAACGCATTGCCGGAAAACTTGCGATTGCGCCAGGTCAAATCGCAAATCCCCTGGAGCCGGATCTCGGGCAACTGACGTTGCGCCGCCGTCAGCACTCGCTGCATCACAAACGTGTGGGCTTCGTCGATTTTTGCCAGATGGGGAGCATGCTCCAACGACAGCACGACACTGTACATCAGACAACCCGGCCCGCCGACGATGGACGCCCCACCACTGCAGCGGCGATAGATTCCGATGCCGTGGCGATCGCAGTGCTCGCGGTCGGTCTCACGATCCGCCTTGGATGATCGCCCCAACACGACCGTCGGGTTGGGAAATTCCCACGTCCGAAAACTGGGGCCGATCTCGCCCGATTCGGCCCCCATCAGAAACGCCTCATCCAACGCCAGCAACATCGCAGGGTCCAACACGGTTCCTCTCACGTTCCCCTCAGCGATTCCAACAGCGGCATCCGGACGACTTTGAACGCGGCAATCAGCCCCGCGATCAATCCAAACACGACGATCGCAAGCACCACGACGATCGGTTCCAGGATCGGTGGCCGCACCCCGCCCGCCAGGGCATGGGGCAGCACCGCGACGACCGCACAGGCGACGCCGCAACCGATGCCGATCAATAACAGGGACGCGGTTTCCCCCATCACCATCGCCGCCAAGCGGACTTGGGTGAACCCGATCGCCCGCATCACGGCTAGCTCGTTGCGGCGCTCGAGCACGTTGCGCAGTTGCGCGATCGCCAACCCGACGGTGCCCAACAACAGCCCCAATCCGCCCAGACTTTGAAACGTTCTCAAGTACGTGTTCTGAACCGCCATCATGCCGCTGAGCACTTGGCGGGCATCGGAAACGTCGAAACCGATGTCGCCCAGACGGGTTTCCATGGCCGAGGCGATCGCGTCGGAGGGTTGACCGTCGGTGTTGATCAACACATAGCGATAGCCGCTGATCTCAGGAAACGAGGATTCAAAATTGGTCTCCCCGACGATCAGCCGACCTTGCAACAGGGAGTTTTCGAGCAATCCGACGACCTCGAAATGCAGCGTGCGGTTGTCATAGACGAACGCCTTGCGCTCGCCGATCCCCTTGATCATCTGCAAGCTCCACATCGCCGTGTTCTGATCGACGATCATCGGAATCGGATCGTCTTGGCTGCCGCTCGCTTTGCGGCCGAGCAACGACCACGCCGTTTGGCCTTCGACATCGGGGTCGGCCGACGCGTAGAAGCGGAACCTGCCCAGCGATTCGGCGGCCTGATCGGGAATGCCCAGCACGGTCGGTTCGGTGGCTTGGTAAAGATTGTTGCAACTGGCGTCTTGTCCGCTGCGGACACGCAGTGAAACGATCGTGGCCGATGAAACGAGTTTGGCGTCGTTCCCCAACAGCCCCCTCTGGACGTCGGCGTCGGCCAGATCTTCGTACAACGGCTGAGCGGTCTCGGCGACCAGATCAAACCCGCCGGTGCCTTCATCGGAAGGTTGCAATCGAAACGCGGTGATCGCGACGATCAAAAACGATGCGGTCGCCATCAACCCGATCGTCAACGTGCTCCGCAGCGGCGCCCGCGTCGAGTTGCTGCGGGCCAGTCGGCCGAGTGAATAGCCGGGAGCGGAATCGTGATCGCGTTTGGATTTTCGCAACCCTTCGTAGACCAGCATCAAGATCGCAATCAACAACAACATCCCACCGCCGACGAATCCGCCGGCGGCAGTTTGGCCACCCGACATCGCCCCCGCGATGCCTGCGCCGATCGCCATCACGAACAACGCGATCGCAATCCGACGCGGCCACGAGCTGATGTTTTTTTCCGCCTGGACTTCATCCGATGCGTCCGCGCCACGCAACAACGTGACGGCTTGGTTGTTCAGCATCGAACGCAACGTCCACCACAGTGTGCCCGCCCCGATCAACAATCCGACCAACCCGCCGCCGATCAGACTTTGCGGGGTCGCATGGAAGGTGAGAAACGGGACGGTGACCGCGCCGACCCAGTAGGTCCGCAGCGCCGCCAAGACCGCGTGGGCGTAGCCGACGCCACCGGCCACCCCCAGCAACACGCCGATCAACGCAATCACCACGCCTTCGCCGAGAAAAAAACGTGAGACTTGCTTGCGCTGCAATCCGATCGCCATCAACGTCCCCAGTTCACGGCCGCGGCGGACCAGCCCCAACCGGAACAACATCGCGATCAACATCACGGCCGAAAAGATCACAAAAAAGCTGAGCGCCAGAAACAGCCCGTCAAACGGCGTGGTGCCTTTGGACGCGGCCAATTGATCCGCCCGAATCGGACGCGGATGCCAACCGAGTTCCGGCAAGACGGGCTGGAGCGCCGCAACCACCTGTGTTCGCAACGCATCGACGTCGGCGGCGACCGTCGGATCGATTCGCAATCCGGTCGTTTCACCGAACCGGCTGCCGAACAAGCGTTGTCCGTCGGCCAGCGGGATGAAGGCCTTGGGGGTCAGCCGATGGTTTTTCCAATAGTTGTCGTCTTCGGCCGGCACGTCACGCGTCAATTCGAACGGCGTGTCCCAATCACTCATCGAATCTTGGTCGGTCACGCCGGGAACCGTGGGGGTCAAATTGGGATCGTTGTAGCGCGTCGGTTCACGGTCAAACACCGCGGGACGGCTGCGGAAATAACGTTTGGCCGGCTCGGTGATCGGCACGATTCCGGTGACGACGGCCTGAAACGTGCGCTCGATTTCCTTTCCGTTTTCGACTTCCGGTTCGAAGTAGGCGATCCGAAGACTGGCCCCCACGTCGACGCCGAGGCGTTCGGCGGTCCATGAGTTGATCACCATCGGGACGACATCGTCGTCCGGATCCGAATCGCCGAAATCCAACGGCAGCTCGGGCGATGAATCGATCGCCGTGATCGTGCTGTACGTCACCGTCGCCGATGCTTCCCCGCGATCGTCGAGTGTTTCGATGGCGTTGGCCAAGTAGGTCATCGCCGGAGTCACCGAACCGTTCGGCAGGGCTGCGGTGATCGTTTCGACGGCGGTGTCGTCCAGCATCAACCGATCGCTGGTGACGCTGTAGTAATCAAAAATCGTCTGGTCTTGGAAGGTCTTGGTGACGCGTTCCAATTGCAGCCCCAGGTCGGACAGGCCGACGCGAATTTTTTCAGGATCGATCGCGACCGACGCCAACGCGACGTTTGCTTGTCCCTCACGCTCCAGGACTTCGCCGATGACGTCGCGCGACAGAAACACGTTCTTCGGCGTCGCTTGGGCCGGCGAGAGTGAAAACCGTGCCAGGCCGCGATCGGGCAGAATGTCGACCACCGTCAGCCGCGGAATCCCCTCGGTTTGAACGTCACGCCGACCGAGCGGGCTGTCCGCCGGCACCGCCTGTTCGACCGGCAAACGCACCGTGACCTGATCACCGACCTGAACGCCCAGTTCCACCGCCAACGCTTCGGTCAAGACGATCGAATCGTCGCCCGGCATCGTCGTGGGCGAAACCCCGGAAACGTCCAGATCCCAGAACGACTGGTCGCAGCCGATCGTCTGAACCGCGCCGGCACGACGCGATTCGGCCGACCCGACGGTTTCGATGACCGCGCGGTCGAACAGCAACACCGTCGCCAATTGCGTGGGATCCACGCCCAACGTCGTGGCGGCGTTGTCAGCGGCAAAGAACCCGCCGGGGGCGAGAACCGACTCGATCTTGCCCAGTCGTTGGACCGTCAGGCCACGCAGACTGCCCCGCATCGAATCGCCGACCAGCAAGGCGCCGACGATCACTGCCGTCGCAATGGCGACCCCCAACGCGACCGCCAACGACGTCCGCCAGTTGTAACGGACACCGGAAACAACCATCGAACCGGCACTCAATCGGGCAGGCGCGGCGGGAGGCGGAGGGTTCATCGCAGGCTTCGTTGATGTTCGAGAAATCCGGACAATTCAATGCGGTCGATTGTCCGCCAACGAAGGCGATGACGCAACGCGTCTGTGAGGGAGGTGGGAGGAGCGGCGGAGAGGGCAGGAAAATCGGGGGCAGAAAAATGGGTGGGAGCAGGACGAGAAGGAGAGACAGGAAAATGGATGACAAGAAAACCTGAAACCTGAAACCTGAAACCTGAAACCTGAAACCTTATTCCACCAGCAACGCTCCCGAGGCTCCGGATCCGATCTTTCCGTCGGGGTTGTCGACGGTCGCCCAGAGGCGGACTTGGCCGGTGACGGGGTGCAGTTCGGGGGAGACGAAGGTGACGCGGCCGCGGAGGGGCTCGCCGTCGCTGGCCCCGGCGGGCGTGAACTCGACGGCGCGTCCGACCAGTTGCGGGCCGTGCTGCTTGCCGTCGACAAAGCCTTCGACGCGAATCGGGTCGAGGGACAGGATGCGGACGATCGGTTCGCCGGCGTCGACCCACTCGCCGGGTTGCACGTCGATTTCCGCGACCATGCCATCGACACCCGTCCGCACGGTGTGCTGCTCCAGTCGAGTCTGGGCGATCGAAACGGCGGCCTGTTTTTCCACGGCGGCGGCCGCGGCGACCATCAAGTCGTGCTGGGCTTGCTCGATCGCCAACGCGGCCTGATCGACTTTCAAGCGAATTTCTTCCAGCTCAAACTCGCTGACCGCCCCCGGATAAGCCTGGTTGGCCAATCGGCTTTGCTGCATCTCATGCTCACGGACTTGCAAGGTCCGTTTGGCGTATCGCAAATTGACGTCGTTGTCGCTTTCCAAGCGGGCGGCGTCCAAAGCGGCTTTGGCGGCGATCAGTTCTTTTTCCGCCAGGTCTGCTCGCAAACGGACCAGCACCGCATCGGCTTGCACCTGATCGCCTTCCTGCACGGCGACCGATGAAACGACCCCGGACAACGGCGCGGCGATGAATGCGTTTTTGATCAGCGAGGTCTGGGCGCCTTCGATCACTAATGCATCCGAGGGTGACGCGGCGTCTGCATCGGCATCGATGTCGACCGCTTTGTCGGCCTGTGCGGTGACGTTGCCGCCCACAAGGATCATCGAGGAAACGATCGTGAGTGCAAAACCGGCGATCCGAATCACCGAACGAATCGAACGAAGCCGGGGGTGAGAGATCGTCATGGACATGGGGACATCGGTGGCGACGGGGATCGGGCCGCGCTAGGTCACAATCAATGGCGCGGGTTCGGAAAACCAAATTATTTCAGCGAATCGAAGAAACAAGCGACGGTGTGGCGCAAGTCGTTCGGCCATCGCCGGATCGAACGGGTCGTGCGGAAAATCGGGATTGTTCCCGTTACCAATCCGGCATCGCCCGCTGCCTCCGCCGCTAAAATGGCAAATCCCGCGGTGCGGTGATCGAGTGGACGGGTTTTCCAGGGCTCAAAGGAGAGATTGCGACGGTGGCACTTGAAGACAAATTGGTTGAATGGGACGGCAAGTCGGCGGAGTTTTTGCGAGACGTCTACGAACGGTCCGTCGAGGGCGAACATTTCCTAGACGATTTGTTTCCGCTGTTGACCGAGCCGAAGTTTCAAACCGCGGCGACGTGGTTGTTGAAACGTCATCTCGATGAGGGGCATTCGATCTCCGGGACACAGAAAGCCGCCTTGATTCGTTCGTTAAAATCGCTTGATGATTGGGAGTCAAAGCTGCACGCGTTGCAGTGCTTGCCCCATCTTTCGATCACCCGGGGGCAAGCAAAACCGACGGCGGTCTTCCTGCGCCATTGTTTGCAAGAGAAAAACAAATTTGTCAGGGCGTGGGCGTACGGCGGTTTTCATCTGCTGTCAGAGCAGCACGAGGACTATCGAGAGGAGGCAACCGAACGCATCGCGTGGGCCGTCGAGCACGAATCGCCTTCGATCCGTGCGCGGATTCGTCAAGTCCGCCGGACGCGTTAAACGATTCGCTTGAGCACGGGGAACTGGAGCGTGAATTTGGTTCCGCGTCCGACTTCGCTCTGCACGCTGATGCGACCGCCGTGGGCTTCGATGATTTTTCGCGCCGTCGGCAATCCTAATCCGCTGCCGCCTTCCTTGGTCGTGTAGAACGGTTCGAACATGTGCATGATGGTGTTGTTGTCCACGCCGCGACCGCTGTCGATCAGATCCAGCGCGACGCTGGTTTGAGTCGAATAGGTTCGCGCCATCAGTTGTCCGCCGCGCCCGGTCGCTTCGAGTGCGTTTTTGACCAGATTCATCAATGCCGCTTGCAGCGAGTCGCTGTGCAGTGCGATCGACGGCAGATCGCTGTCCAGATAGCGTTTGACTTCGATGCCCCGCTGCGCCGCCTCGGCCTTGTAGGCGCGGAGCACGGTATCGACCTGGTCGTTCAGCGATCCGGAAACCAGATCGATGTCTCTCAGTCGAGCGTAGCGCAGGAAATCTCGCAGCAATCCCTGCATCCGCTCGCACTGCTCGCGCACGATATTGACCCGTTCGATCGACCGTCGACTTTGCGGCGAGTCCCAATCGGCCAGATCTTCGCTCAACAGGTCGATATTCATGTGGATCACCGACAACGGATTTTTAATCTCGTGGGCGAGCGATCCGGCGAGTTCGGCGAGTTCTTCGTACTGAGCCCGCAAGGCGTCGATGGGGGAGGTTTTCTCGTTGGAAGTCATTGCTGGCGGTCAGGGGCGAGGTCAATCGATGGATGCGATAGTGGCGACCTTCGTCGGTGTCAGGTACGATTGTAACGATGGTCCCACTGCCAGATAGTCGGCGATGGATGCGGCCTGCCGTTTTACGCCGGCGTTGAAGTGCGATGAATGATTTGGATGGCCAACCGCCCCCGCTGAACCCGTTTGCCCCGACCTCGCATCTCGGTTCGGTCGACTTTGATGAGGCGGCGTCCAAGTCCGCGGAGTTCTCCAATCTTCGCATCATTCTCTCGGTCATCGCGTCGGTGACGGCCTCCGGCGGGCTGTTCGGGGTTGTGCTCTCGGCGGTCGCCTTCGGATCGATCCTGTTGTTCGGCGGGATGTCGGAGTTCGGTACTGATGTGCTGCCGCTTGTTTGGGCGGTTGCGTTTGCGACGGCCGCCGGGCTGGTCATCGCCGGCGTCGCCTCGGCGATCTTGGTGCCGCTCGTTTTTTTGCTCTCCAGCAGCCTGAAACCGTCCGGATCGCCGCATTGGGATCGCAGATCGATCAACAAGTTCGGAGCCATCTGCGGTTTTCTGAGCGGCTGGATCCCGGCGATTTTTCTGACCGGATCTGGGATTTCGGGCGTCTTGGTGGGGCTGATCCCGGCCGGATTCGCCGTGGTGGTGGCCCCCCTGCTGTTGCGTCGGCTGCTTCGTTAATGCGTCGTCGACGTTGGGATGCGAATCTGAACCCCATCTGAACATCGGGCGTCTGAGTGACTATTGTTTCACTTCTCCGCCTGTTCCCTTTCCCCGTCGTTCCACCCCTATCGTCAGCCGGTCCATGATCTGGGAAGCCTGGTTATCGCTCGCCGTTTCGCTCGGACTGCTGGCCAGTTTGGCGACGCGGATCGCATCGACGGACCTGTTGGCGATGGTGTTTTTGGCGGTTTTGGTGATCGTCCAAGACTTGACCGGGACGCCCAACTTGCCCAGTCCGGCCGAAGCGGTGTTGGGGTTTGGCAATCAGGGGCTGCTGACGATCGCGCTGTTGTTCGCCGTGGTCGCGGGTTTGGAGATGACCGGCGGCACAAAATTGGCGACCGGCTGGTTTCTCGATCGCGCGAAGACGTTTCGTGATGCGCAGTTGCGGATTCTGCTGCCGGTCGCGATGTGCAGCGGGTTCTTGAACAACACGCCGGTCGTCGCGGCGCTAATGCCGATCGTCGATGACGTCTGCAAGCGGCTGGGGGCCAGTGCCAGTCGGTTGCTGTTGCCGCTTTCCTACGCCGCGATCCTGGGCGGGATGTGCACCGTGATGGGGACCAGCACGAATCTGATCGTGCGTGAGGAATTCGAAGCCAAGCACGACGGCGAGATCAGTTTCTTTGCCCCGGCCGTGGTCGGGGTGCCCGCCGCGATTCTGGGCGTCGGCTACATGATCCTGTTTTCGACCAAGTTGATTCCTGCGCGGAAAGCCGCCGTCAGCGCCAGCGACGATCCCAAGCAATACACCGTCGAAATGCAGGTCGATCCGCACGGCCCGTTGGTCGGGAAATCGATCCAGGATGCGGGACTGCGAAGTTTGCCGGGGCTGTACATCGCCGAAATCCAGCGTGGCGACTCGGTCATCCCGGCCAAGCCGATCGAAAAACTGCAAGCCGACGATGCGTTGATCTTGGTCGGCGCGTTGGAGTCGGTGGTCGACTTGAGGAAGACCCGCGGTCTGCTGACCCCCGACGACCAAGGTCGCAAGTTGGAAGTCCCCGCCTGGCGTCGGACGTTGATCGAAGCGGTCGTCAGCCCACGCTGCTCGCTGTTGGGCAAGACGATTCGCGAGGGGCGTTTTCGCAGCAATTACAACGCGGCGGTGGTGGCGGTGGCGCGCGGCGATCGTCGGCTGACCGGCAAAATCGGCAACGTCGAATTGGAAACCGGTGACGTGCTGTTGCTCGAAGCCTCGCCGTCGTTTCTGCACCGCGCCAAGGAACTGCGTGATTTTTATCTGGTCAGTCGAGTCGGCTCGGACGTCGTCCGCCGCCACGATCACGCTTGGCACGCCATCGTCATCATGGTGGCCATGGTGTTGATCGCGGCGCTCAAGATCACCTCGATCTTGACCGCCGCGCTGGCCGCGGCGCTGGCGATGATCCTGTTGCGATGCTGCACCGCGAGCGAAGCGAGACGCTCGGTCGACTGGAGCATTCTGATTGTGATCGGTGCGACCATTGGGATCGGCAGGTCACTGGAAACCAGCGGTGCGGCCCAGGCGATCGCGCAGGAGATGATCAATTTGGCCGGTGGGAACCCGCGGCTCAGCCTGGCGTTGGTGTACTTGGTCACGATGTTGTGCACCGAATTGATCACCAACACCGCCGCGGGGCTGATCATGTTGACGATCGCCATCGGGGCGGCCGGGACCTTGGGGGTCAGCGAAGTGCCGTTTGTGATCGCCGTGATGGTCGCAGCCTCGGCAAGTTTTCTGACCCCGTTCGGTTATCAAACCAATTTGATGGTCTACACCGTCGGCGGTTACCGCGCGAGTGATTACTTGCGTTTCGGGTTGCCCCTGTCGCTGATCGTGTTCGCCGTCTCGATGGTCGTGATCCCGATCGCATTCCCGTTCGTGGTGCCACCACCGCTGCCGTAGCATGTTCTCACGCCAAGTCACCGATCAGATCACCTTGCGGCTCGCGCTGCCGTTCTACGCCGAGCCGTTGTTTCGATTGACGGATGAAAACCGGGGGTATCTGCGGCGTTGGCTGCCCTGGTTGGACGCCGTCACGGAAGTCGATCAAACGCGTCGTTTTCTGGTCGCCCAATTGGACCGTTTCGCCAAAGGAGACGCGTTGTGCGTGTTGATCTTTTGGGAACATGAACTCATCGGCGTTGCCGGGTTTCACACGATCGATGCCACCAACCAAATCGGCACGATCGGGTATTGGCTGGCCGAAGCGTTCACCGGACGCGGGATCATGACCCATGTCGTGCAATCATTGATCGACGTCGGTCAACAATACTATTGGTTACAACGATTCGAAATCCGCTGTGCGGTCGACAACCACGCCAGCCGAGCGATCCCCGAACGACTGGGATTCAAACTCGAAGGAGTGCTCCAGCGGGCGGAAAAGATCTACGGTCGTTGGCACGACATGGCGGTCTACGCGTTGCTGCGGTCGCCGCCTCGGTGACCGATGTCACCTTCCCTGAATGTCCGCAAACGTAAACGAGAGCGATTGGCCAACGGCCATCAACAAATGTCTCTCCCCACCGATCGATCCCCCCCTTGCCATTGGTTTCCATGTTTCGCACTTTCGTCTTGACGTCCTGGCTGGTCATCAGCCCCCTGGGTTTTGTTCCTTGCCCGGCCAACGAAGGTGGCCAAAATGAGATCGGTTCAACGACGATCCGCGATGAATATCGACTGGATTGGTCCGGTGTGGGCGATCGAGCCAACCAGCTCCGCGTGTCGCAGCGTGACGGCGTGGTTTCGTTTTTAACTTTGGGAAACGATCCGTTCTTTTACTTTCAGTTGCCCCCGTTGCCGACGGCCGAGCGAGACTGGATTCTTGAACTGGAATACTTCTGCACCGACGGGATTCGGGGCATCGAGTGGAGAAGCGGGCGCGGGATTCATCGGCCCGCCGCCACCGCGCTGCCCAAGATGCCCAGCGCCGAGGGCTGGACGAAGTACGCGTTCGCGCTCAACGAATTGCCACCCGATGTGATCGGCGGTGATGCCGAAGTTCCAGTCCGCATCGATTGGGGCAGCCGATCGGGAATCCAGTTGCAGGTGCGCGGCATCGTCGTTCGACCCATGAACGACTCGGAGCTCAGGCAACGCGAGGAAGCCGCCCAACGGACGTCGCAGAAGACGGCATTGGCCGAGCGGATCAACGATTATCGGTCGCGTCGTTGGCCGGCGAAGATTGATTCGATCGAATTCGATGGCGAACGGATTCAGGTGGCGGGAACATTTTCGCCATCCACTGCGATTCGCTCGGCGTTCTTGATCGCGCGGCATCCCGATTCCGTCTCCGCCGATCCGCCGACAACGGAGGAGTTGGCACAACGTTGGCCGGTCACCATCGATCGGGCCGGCCGGCGAGTGACGGCGCGGATTGTTTCGCCGGTCGGCTCGTCCTGGTTGGACGCCGGGGTTCGGTTTCAGCTGTTTCAGCAATCCGACGATGCCGCGACGTCGACGCCACCGACCGCGATCTCGGCAGCCCGATATCTGGACTGGAATCCCGACGCGGACGTCCGGCCGACCAAGACACTTTCGGCCGCCAAAGGATTGACGTGTATCACCTCCCGTTTCTCCCCCGATCAACTTCGCGCACTCGGGATCCAGCATGCTTCGGTCAACATCGTCGTCAGTGGATTGGTCAGCGAAACGGCGCGTCCCGGTTGGGAACCGTTCGAATTCAACGGGCGGACTTGGTGGAGCAATCAACCGCGACTGCGGCATCAAGACCGTGACATTCGAACCGCGACCGACGCGGGCGCCGTCGTCGCGGGCATTTTGCTGATCCCGACCTCGTCACGCGGACCGTCCCCGATCGCCCACCCCGAATCGACGGATGCCGGTACCTACGCGATGCCGAACTTGACCGATCGGCAAGCCGTCGCGCGCTACTGTGCCGCACTGCACGTGCTCGGCCAGCGCTACAGCGGAAACGATTCGGCACACGGCCGGGTGGATCACTGGATTGTGCACAACGAAGTCGATTATGGTTGGCAGTGGACCAACATGGGCGAGCAACCCGTTGAGGTCTTTATGGATCACTATGTCCGGTCGATGCGGTTGGTCGATGCAGCGACCCGGCGATTCAATCCCCACGCACGTGCGTTCATCTCTTTGACGCACCGCTGGAACACGACCGACAACCAACACTGGAAAACCTATGCACCGAAAGAGTTGTTGGAGCGGCTGATCCAGGATAGCCGACTCGAAGGCGACTTTCCCTGGGGCGTCGCCTATCATCCGTATCCGCAAAGTCTTTGGAAAGCCGACTTCTGGAACGACACCCATGTCTCCGACGATTTTGAGACGCGATTGATCACGATCAAGAACTTGCAGGTTCTCGATCGTTTCATGCATCTGCCATCGAGTCGAACCGTCGACGGTCGGCTTCGTCCGGTGATCTGTAGCGAACAGGGGTTCCACGCCGACGAGGACGATCCACAACAGCTCCGCACCCAGGCCGCCGCGTTGCTGCTGACTTGGAAGAAACTCCGCCAATGTCCCTCCATCATCGCCTTTGATTACCACCGGCCCAGTGATCATCCCAATGAAGGCGGCCTGCGATTGGGGTTGCGTGGATTACCGACCCCGACGCACCCGCTGGGCGCCGAGAAACCCGCCTGGGACGTTTTCTCAGCCATCGGAACCGACCGCGAAGCCGAGATGATCCGCCGTTACCAGCCGGAATGGAAGGGGGACGTGGGGGAGTGAGAGTTGGTGTGCAGGCTTCAGCCGCCCCATCTCGCTGCTCGGGACGTCGATTCTTTTGCTGCAGGATTTTGCAACCCATTTAGTTTCTCTCCCTCTGGGAGAGACGGCGTTTGCGCAGCAAGCAAACGCCAGAGAGGGCCGGCGGCTTGCGAAAGTCTTGACGCCTGCCGCGACGATCAAATCCATCACTTTTACAATTGACGTCCCCCCGCAGCGCGTGGGGATGCGCCTGAAGGAACTGTCCCGCTTAGGACGATGCGAAGCGCGACGAATCCTAATGAACGAGTCGATTGAGTGTGATGCGGTCAGCGGACCGTTGTACGACGTCTTTTTTAGGTCGTCGTCGGGAGTTCAGCGGACGACGGCCCGGAAGGGCCATCGTACTCAAGAAACCGGTCGTCCGAAGTTGGACAGTCCCTTTAGCCGACCTACTCGTCCACCGAAACCACCACCTGCACCGGCAGGTGATCACTGGCGAAACGCCCCCGGTCGGTCTTGGGGTCGTCAACGGCTACCCGCAGCACATCGACCGAGCGGACGAAGACGTGGTCGATGATACGATCGGGTGCGATCTTGCTGAAGCCGTTCCAGGTGCTGGTCGGTCCGGTCGGTTTGGACTTGCTGGCCTTTCGTGCGTCGGTCAGCGACGTCACGATCGCGTTGTACGGTTCCGAATCGATCAAGGTATTAAAATCGCCCATCAGAATGATCGGCAAGTCCTGGGGCAACTTACCAAGACGCTCGGCCAACAGTTTCCCACTTTCGGCCCGCGCTTTCGCGCCTCGATGATCAAAGTGGGTGTTTGCGACATACAACTCGGCGCCGTTTCGTCGGTCGCGAAAGTGGATCCAGGTGCAGGTCCGGGGCAATGCCGCGTCCCAGCCTTTCACGCCGACCGTTTCGGGCGACTCGCTCAACCAAAAGGTCCCCTTGTCGAGAATCTCGAACTTGTCCTTGCGATAAAAGATCGGCGCGTGCTCCCCGCCGCTTTTCCCATCGTCGCGACCGACGCCGTAGGAACCAAAGTCGCTCAGCCCGGCTCGCAATTGAGCGAACTGGGGTTCGGTGACTTCTTGCAGGCCGATGATGTCGTTGTGCTTGCAGTACTCAATCACGAACTCCTGGCGATGGGGCCAAACGTCTTTTCCATCGTTCGGGTTGGCATAGCGGATGTTGTAGGTTGCGACTTTCAACGAGTCGGTTTGCCCATCGGCGGGAGCTTGGGCGATCGACAAAGACGTGGTCGATGCAAGCAGCGATAGAAACAACAGTGATCGAAACATAGACAGCTACGGGGACGCGGGGAAATCAGCTCGGAACCGCCGGATCAACGCGTGCGCATCCGCCGGGACGACGTACAGCTTACCTCGAATGTGTTTCGTTTGCCCGGGCGCCAAACCGCCGATCCGAAAATCATTGTGCATGCAAGTGATGACGCCCTGGAAGATCTCCTGGTACGGATCCCAGGCGACCGCCAGGATCGTTGTTTCGTCGGCGGAGAAACAGCCGGTCAAGCCGCTGGAAGGAACAACATCACTGAGAGGACGCGGATTGACATCATCACGATCAACGTGTTTGGGGGCGTAGACTTGGCCGGGAATATAGCGAGCCTCCAGCGCCCAGGGAGAAGTCGGAAGACGCGTCAGTTTTCCGTCGACCAACAGGAAACACTTTTTGATGTAGGGCGGATAGACCTCGCGGGCATTGGCAGGATCGGCGCCGGTGAAACGGTCCACCCGCATGCAGGGCTGTGCCCAATGGGCTTCGGAAGCTTTCTCGGTCGGGTTGGTCGCCGTCAACTGAAACGTCACTTCGTCTTCGCCGGCGAGGATCACATGATCGACGATCACGCCGTCGGCCAGTGTGTCACGAATTTCAATGCGTTTTCGATCCGGCGTCGCCTTGATCAACTCACTGGTGTGCTTGATCACCGTTTGATGCCAGTCTCGGTCGGTTGATCCGGGACGGCAATAAGCTTCCAGATAGTGCGTGCGAATGAAGTCGCCCGGAATGTTCGCACCGTGGACATCCAGGTACCGACCATCCCACTGGATCGTCAGCCCGGTCGCGGGGGGCTCAGCCCGGATCGTCAAGGCGTGGGGTGTGATGAGAAACGACACAAGTGTGGCAAGTAGAATCCGTAGCATCGTGAATTGCCTGGGGGATGGAGTGAACGCGATTGCATCGATGATCGCTCGTGACCGAGTCAACGATGGACAGTGACATCCGTGGGTACGCCTTGCCATCCGTGGGGTGAGTGAACGCGATGGAGGGTCGTCGGTCTTGACGACATCCGCCACGGTGAGAGATCGAGTTGGGGAGGGCTGTCAGGATCGATGATCCTGGGATGTCAAATCTGGAAGCACTAGACCAGGATCGGATCGATGATTTCTCCGTGCACGTCGGTCAAACGAAAACGACGGCCTTGGTAGCGATAGGTCAGCCGTTCGTGGTCGATGCCCAGCAAATGCAGAATCGTGGCTTGGAAATCATGCACGCTGACACCATCGGCGGCCACGCTGAATCCGAATTCGTCGGACTCGCCGTGGGTGACGCCGGGCTTGATCCCGCCGCCGGCCATCCACAGTGTAAAAACGTACGGATGATGGTCGCGGCCCCAACGCTGGGTGTCTTCGATTTTGCCTTGCAGGAACGGGGTTCGTCCGAATTCGCCGCCCCAGATCACCAGCGTGTCGTCCAACAACCCGCGTTGTTCCAAGTCTTTGATGAGCGCCGCCGAAGGGGCGTCGGTGTCGCGGCACTGGATTTCCAATTGGCTATTCAGATTTCGATGCTGGTCCCAACCGGCATGCATCAATTGGATGAAGCGGGTGCCACGCTCGGCCAGTCGCCGCGCGATCAGACAGTTGTAGGCATAAGATCCCTTGCGCGTCACGTCGGGGCCGTACATCGCAAGCGTCGACTCGGATTCCGTCGACAGGTCGGTCAGTTCTGGTACCGAGGCTTGCATGCGATAGGCCATTTCATACTGTTTGATCCGCGTCGCAATTTCCGGGTCGCCGACCACATCGAGTTGTTCTTGATTGAGTGCGGCGAGATCGTCCAGCATGCCCCGGCGACGATCACGATTCATGCCGGGCGGATCCGACAGATACAACACCGGATCGCCGCTGCCGCGGAACTTCACGCCTTGATGCACCGTCGGCAGAAAACCGCTGCCCCAGTAATAGTCGTAAAAGATCTGTCCACACGACGCTTCCTTGTCGCGCGAGGTCATGGCGACAAACGCGGGCAGTTCTTCGGTTTCGCTGCCCAGACCGTAGCTGAGCCAAGCTCCCATGCTCGGTCGGCCGGGGCGTTCATCGCCGGTCAGAAAGTACGTGATCGCCGGAGCGTGATTGACCTGCGTCGTGTGCATCGATTTGATGAAACACAACTTGTCAGCAATCTTCGCCGTCTCGGGAAGAAAGCTGGAAACCGTCGCGCCGCTTTGGCCGTGACGGGCGAACGTCGTGATCTCCTTCAAGCACGGTCGCGCGGTCTGGCCGCCGGTCATCGTGCTGAATCGGGCTCCGCCGACGACCGAATCGGGGATCTGCTGGCCGTGCAATTGGGTCAACATCGGTTTGTGATCAAACAAGTCGACGTGCGACGGTGCTCCGTTCTGGAGCAAATAGATCACCCGTTTGGCCTTGGCCGGATAGTGCGGCAGCGTCGGCAACCCGCCCGCACCACTGGCGGCGCGGTTGCCCAACAAGGTCGCCAAGGCCGCCAGGGCGATTCCGGTCCCGGCCGAACCGAACAACTGGCGACGTGTTTGATGAATCGGATGAGTGTTCAATGGGGGCGTCATGGATTCTGCATTCCAGCGACGAGTGTGCGTAGGTGGGATAGGCTTCCAGCCTGTCATTTTGGAGTCGACAGGCTGGAAGCCTATCGCACTGAGAATCGCGGCAAGGCGTTACGGTTTGGACAACGTTTCATCCAGGTTCAACAGGATGGAGCAAACGACGGTGTAGGCGGCATGCTCCGCGGGGTCGAGTTGTGAATCACGCGGCGACTGGCCCACCGACAGCAACTGCAACGCGTCTTCGGGGTTGGACTTAAAATCGCGGCGCAGTTGTTCGACGCGGTTTTCCAAAACCGCCAATTCACGGTCCTTGGGTTTGCGCGCCGTGGCCAATCGAAATGCGTAACCCAAGCGCCCTGTCTGTGTTTCTTTTTCATCAAGCACGCGCTGGGCCATCATGCGGGCCGATTCAACAAACGTGGTCTCATTGAGTGTCGTCAATGCGTGCAGCGGAGTGTTGGTTCGGGTCGGTTTGACTTCACACGTTTGTCGTTTGGCTCCGTCAAAGAACATGGTCGGCCCGACGATTCGGCGCCAAAAGATGTACAGGCTGCGTCGATAAATTTTTTCGCCGGAGTCGGGCGTGTAGCGGATCTTTCCGAACGTGGCTTCCGCCCAAATCCCCTCGGGCTGGTAAGGCTTGACCGCGGGCCCGCCCAGTTCGGGGCTCAACAGCCCGCTGACCGATAACGCTTGATCGCGGAGCATCCAGGAGGGGAGTCGATAGCGCGGCGCCCTGGCAAACCACTTGTTCTGCGGATCGGATTGAAGGGCTGCTTCGCTGACCTGCGATGATTGTCGATAGGTCGCACTCATCACGATCAGTTTGTGAAGCTGTTTGACGTTCCACCCGCTTTCGACAAATTGGGTGGCCAACCAGTCCAGCAGATCGGGATGGGTTGGGCGATCACCTTGCAAACCAAAATCTTCGGTGGATTCAACGATCCCGCGTCCGAAAAACGTTTGCCAATCGCGATTCACGGTCACACGGGCGGTCAGCGGGTTGGCTGGGTCCACGAGCCAGCGGGCGAGCGTCAGACGGTTGCGGGGAGCATCGGTCGGCAAGGGCGGAAGCGCCGCCGGCGTGCCGGGTTGCACGGCCACGTCGGTCGGCTTGTCGTAGCCCCCGCGTTCCAGGATCAGCGTCTGGCGTCGCCGGTCACTCGGCAAGTCATCCATCACCATCACCGTGACCGCTTGCTTCTCTAACGCGGCGAGTTGTTTGTTTAGCTGATCACGCCGCGCCGCAAGGGGCTTCCACTGGGGCCAGTGGTTGGACCGGAAGTGTTCTCGCAAGACGGTGCGCTGCTCCGGCGTCCGTTTCTGCCGCTCTGTCTTGACTGCGGCGACCACTTCGGTCGGCAATCCGAAAACCGATT
Source organism: Stieleria neptunia (assembly GCF_007754155.1). NCBI lineage: Bacteria > Pseudomonadati > Planctomycetota > Planctomycetia > Pirellulales > Pirellulaceae > Stieleria > Stieleria neptunia. The sequence goes on from NZ_CP037423.1 coordinate 2,022,153, forward strand.
CGCTGGTCTTGTTGAAATAAAACCCTCCGATCCCTCCGGTGTTGACGATCTTGATCAGCAATTCGTTTTCGCCGGGCGCCAATTCGATCTGCAATCGTTCTTGATCGGCGGCGGCTGCCCTGGCGGTAAACTTCGCCAGCACTTGTTTGCCGCCGAAGAAGACTTTGATGGCGTCGTCGCTACCGAGAGACAGTTCGACGGTGCGTTCGGAAGACGACTCGATCTTGCGATAGAAATACGTCGCGCCGACGGTCTCCGGCAAGGGGTGCACGACGCCGTCTTTGATGTCCGCGCGCTTGGTCCAGGTGAGCTCGCCGACGGTTGAGGTGAGATCGACAGCGGATTCGGGACCGAGATCCCGGTCGAATGCTTGACGTCCGTCAGCCGGGATCGGTCCCAATTGCCACCAGGGCCCGAGCTTGGCTGAACCGCTGTCGGACGCCAGTTTGGCACGCAACTCGATTTCCCATGCGGCTTGGTCGTTGTCCAAATCGGGAAGCGGCGCCGTCAGTTCGGCTTCAATCGATCGCAGTTGGGCCGCGACATCGTCTCGCCGCCGGCGTTGATCCTCGTCCAGGTAGTTCAACACCGGCGCCGTCTTGCCGCGACCGCTGCGTCCTGTTTCCGAGGTGTTGTCGAAGAACGCGTAGAACTGAAAGTATTCCTTCAGCGAGATCGGATCGAATTTGTGGTCGTGACAACGACAGCAGGTCATCGTCAGACCCAGCCACACGGTGCCGGTCGTTTCCGCGCGATCGAAGACGTTTTCGACACGCGTTTCTTCGGCGATTCGTCCGCCTTCTCCGTTGAACATGTGATTGCGATTGAACCCCGTCGCCAAGATCTGTTCGGGTGTCGGGTTGTCCAGCAGGTCGCCGGCGAGCATTTCGATCGTGAACTGGTCAAAGGGCATGTTGGCATTGAGCGCGTTGACCAACCAATCGCGCCACGGCCACATGGTTCGCGTCGGGTCGCCTTGAAAACCGTCGGTGTCGGCATAGCGGGCGGCGTCGAGCCACTGCCACGCCATCCGCTGGCCGTAACGTGGTGACGCCAGCAGTCGATCGACCAACCGTTCGTACGCGCCATCGGACTTGTCGGCCAAAAACGCGTCGACTTCTTGTGGCGTCGGCGGCAACCCGGTCAAGTCCAAGGTCACCCGGCGAATCAATGTTTCGCCATCGGCTTCGGGTTGCGGCGAGAGTCCCGCCGCGATCGCGCGGGCTCGGATGAACCGATCGATTTCATTTCGTGACCACGACGACGGATCCTCCGGGACATCGGGCATCTTTGGAGGGACAAACGACCAGTGTTCCGACCACGTGGCCCCCGACTCGACCCACGTTTGCAGGATCTTTTTTTCCCCCGCCGTCAATGTCAGCTTGGAATCCGGCGGAGGCATGACTTCGTCGGGATCGCTGGACAAAACTCTCCGTAGGCCTTCGCTGTTTTCAACGTCGTGGGGGACAAAGGCGGCGTACCCGCCCAGATCAGCCCGCGCCCCCTCGACGGTGTCCAACCGCAAGTCCGCTTCACGGGTGGCTTCGTCGGGACCGTGGCACTGAAAACATTTGTCCGACAGGATCGGGCGGACCTGGGAGTCAAAATCGACGTCAGCAGCAGCGACGTGAAGAACCGTAAGGGTGACCAGAATGGTGCAGAACAGGCGGTACATGAAAGAGAGGTGGGCGTTCCGGGCGTGGGGGGAAGGATTCTATTGTAGCTTAGCGGACAATCGGATGTTCACCGACTCGATTCAACGGCGAAACGCGAACCTGGGTTCGTTGTCCGATGTCATGGAGACATCAATTCTGTTTCGACCGGATGGACCTGGTGCCCAGGCCGTGACGTATGTTCCGTGATTACCTCCAATTACCGCTGCCCGTGCGGATCCTGTGCTTGGGATCGCTGATCAACCGCGCCGGTTCGTTCGTGCTGGTTTTCTTGGCGATCTACGCCAGTGAACAGCTCGGGTTCGGCGTGCCTTTTGCCACCGCGTGTATCGGCGTGCTGGGCTTGGGCTCAATGGCCGGTTCGTTGCTCGGTGGTCATTTGGCTGACAAAGTTGGACGGCGCGGCGTGATGTTGCTGGCGCTGTTCGGCGGGGCGGCGATTCTGTTGTTGCTGTCGACCGTGACCCACCGTTGGTGGTTCATGCTGTCGGTCGGGGTGTTCGCCTTGGTGGCGGACCTGTATCGGCCGGCCGCGGCGGCGATGATCGGTGATTTGGTTTCGATCGATCGTCGACCGCATGCGTTTGCGTTGATGTACATCTCGATCAATTTGGGCTTTGCGATCGCACCGCCGATCGGCGGGCTGCTGGCCGGTTATTCGTTCGAGTGGCTGTTCTGGATCGATGCCGCTTCGATGATCGCGTACGGATTGATCATTGCGCTGACGATCGAGGAAACCCATCCACGTCGAGTGTCTGTCGAAGCGGAACCTTCGCCGTCGCCGCGCGCCTCTTGGATCGTGTCCGTCAGAACGATCGGATTGGATCTTCCGTTCCTGTCGTTTTGTATCTCGACCTTGTTGATTGCATTGGTGTTTGTGCAAGGATTGTCCACGTTACCGATCTACATTCGGCAATTGGGTTACAGCAACCTGCAATTCGGATTGCTGATGTCCGTCAACGGGTTGTTGATCGTGGTCCTTCAATTGCCGCTGACGCATTGGTTGTCACGCTTTAACGCGATGACGATCGTGTTGATCGGCGGCGTGTTGATCTCGATCGGGTTCGGGCTGACGGCCACCGGCAGCGGTCTGGTCTTTGTCGCGGTGTGCATCGCGATTTGGACGTTGGGGGAGATTCTTCAAGCCCCGTTCAACCAGACGATCGTCACCGACATGGCGCCGGACGAATTGCGTGGCAGCTATCTGGGCTTGTTCACGATGTGCTACGCATCAGCCCTGACGATCGGTGCTCCGGTCGGCGGCGCGGTGTTGTACCGTTTCGGCCCGACGGCACTGTGGACGGGCACGTTTGTCGTCGCGATGATCGCCGTGGCCGTGTACGGCTTGATCTATGCGTCGGTGACGCGTCGTGTGGCGAGAGTGGGATAGGCTTCCAGCCTGTCAGGTGCGGGAGTGGGATAGGCTTCCAGCCTGTCAGACAGCGGGAGTGGGATAGGCTGGAAGCCTATCCCACTTGGCAAGCTGGAAGCTTACCCCACTTGGCAAGCTGGAAGCTTACCCCACTTGGCAAGCTGGAAGCTTACCCCACTTGGCGAGCTGGAGGCCTATTCCACTTCGCCGAGATGTTGGCGGAGTCGCCGGAGGATGCGGCTGCGTGTTTGCCGAACCGTCGCCGGAGTGATGTTGAATTCTTCGGCGACGGTTGCCGACGGAATCTCGTCGATGACCGCACGCTCAAAAATTTGCCACGTCTTGTCCGCGAATTCGCGGCGAATCTGTTTCAATCCCCGAGCGAGCAGCTCATTGATTTGGTCGTCACCGGTCGGTTCTTCGTCGGGGACGGCCATTGGATCGGGGACTTTGCTCAGCGTCCGATACGCCGTGCTTCCCCCATCGGCTCGGATGTGTCGCGCGTCAGCACGGTGACGATCCTTCGCCTTGTTGGACGTGATCGTCCACAACCACCCACGGAATGAGCCGCGGGTGTGCTTCGTTTCGAATTGTTCGATCGATCGCGCCACCGCGGCAAACACCTCTTGAGTGCAATCGGCGGCGGCATGGGGATCCAACCCACAGCGACCACACCAATGCGCGATCAAGGGGCCGTACAGATCCACCAGTTCGCTCCAGGCCAACGGGTCACGCTCCCGGGCGCGACCGAGCAGGCTGGTTCGTGTGGCGTGTGAATCGGCGTTTTGAGAAACCACTGTCACACCCGGATCGTTCTAGGAAATAGCGGACCAATTGCGTGCATCAGTCTAAATGATGTTAGCATCGAATTGTCACACACTCCACCAACGGCTGTCACCCCATCATGATCATGGCCAAGACCGACGCTTGCTTGAAATCCAGTACGCTGCGTGATTACCTGGGAGGTTCCGTGGATGATCTCCAATCCGCCGCGATCGAATCGCACCTGGCGGTCTGTCGGTCCTGCGAAGAAACGCTCGCATCGTTGGAGGAAGACGGCGACACGATCGTGCGGCGCCTGCGCGCCGGATCGGGATCAACCGGCCAATCGACTCCGCTGGATCCCGTCGTGCAGAATGCCTTGGACTCCTCTCGAATGCTATTCGGCGAAGCCCCATCCAATCACTTCAACACCGTAAACGGAACGATGGTACCGGGCAACCGGATCGGGCCGTACGAATTGCTTCGGCCGATCGGCCGCGGCGGCATGGGGACCGTCTACCTGGCACGTCATCGCGACCTCGGCAAGCAGGTGGCGATCAAGGTGCTGCCGGTCGCGACGACGGAGAACGATCCACGATTGGAGCGGTTCTTGCGTGAGATCCGTGCGGCTGGAAGTTTGGAACACGCGTCGATCGTCAATGCGACCGATGCGGGACAACATGACGGCGTGCACTATTTGGCGATGGAATACATCGACGGATTGGATCTCAGCCAGATCGCCCGTGTCGTGAAACTCTCCGTCGCCGATGCGTGCGAAGTCGTGCGTCAGGCCGCTCTCGGTCTCTCCCACGCCCACGCCGAGGGCATCGTCCACCGTGACATCAAACCCTCGAATCTGATGTTGCGCCGCGATGGGGAGGTGAAGATTTTGGACTTCGGGCTCGCGCAAGTGAGCCGTTGGGACGGCGAGATGGCCGAATTGACGACGGTCGGTCAGCTGATGGGGACGCTGGATTACATGTCACCCGAACAAGCCGAGCAGCCGACCGCGGTCGACTATCGGGCCGATCTGTATTCACTCGGCGCGACGTTGTTCCGTCTGCTGGTCGGCCGTGCCCCGCTCGCAGCCGCCCCCGATCTGTCGCCGTTGGCAAAACTGCGATTGCTGGCCAACCATCGGCCGCCCCGGCTGGATACGTTGCGCGATGATTTGCCGCCCGATCTGGTGGATTTGACCGCCAATCTGTTGTCCGCCGCCGACCGGCGGCCGGCCAGCGCGTCGCACGTGGCCGAGGCGTTGTCGCAATTTTGCGTCGGATGCGATTTGGCCGCGTTGGTCCACGACGCATCGAACGAAATGCCGCGCGACTCGATTCCCGAGCCTCCAACCGGCCCCGCGACACGGACGTTGTCCGCGGCTGATCGACACCCCCCGCCGCGTCGTCGCTGGTGGATCGCCATCGCTGCGCTGCCGTTGTTCTTCATTGCGGGGATTGCAATCATCCTGAAGACCAACGAGGGGCAACTGGTGATCGAATCGGAAGTCGACGATGTCTCGGTCCGTCTGATCCAAGACGGCCAGCCGGCTGCGCAACTCAACGTCGAACCCGGGGTGAATACGACGCGTTTGAGATCAGGTGCTTACCAGGTGGTCTTGGGGGCGGGCAGTGATCAAGTGACGATCGACAAGGGGGCGATTGTGATTCGACGCGGCGAGACCACGATCGCACGGATCCGCGAAACGAAGGATTCACAATCAGTGGCGGTCGCCGCACAACCTGGCGCGAGTGATTTCATCGCCGCCTTCAAAGGCCGCTCGCCGATCCCCGCGTCGGACCAACCGTTGGTGCCTGGACAACGATTGAAGTTGACGTCATCGGTCGCCAATGAGCTTGAAATGGAATTGACGGTGATGGCCGATGCGACGATCAAGCCGCCTTTGCTGGGTGTCGTCTCGGTGCGCAACCAAACGCTCCAACAGGTCGAAACAAGACTCAACCAGGCGTACAAGAAATGGTACACCGAACCCGCGGTCGAGCTGTTCATGCATTTCGACACGCCTCGAACCGGCAGCCCCATCGGCTTGCCCGGGCCGCCCCACCTTCCGCTCGGATCAGGTGCGAGTGCAACCAACAATCGCATCGCTGAGAAGGCTCCCGTCTATGAAGGTCAAACGCTGCAGCAATGGTTGGACGTGATCGAGACCGAACGCGAGGGGGATCGGTTGAAAGCGGCCATGCAAGCCGTGTTGGCGTTGGCGACACCCCGCGATGCGGCAGCGGTGATCGACATCCTGATCTCCAATCATGGACGAATTCCCAAGGTCGAGGTCGCCCGGGCGCTGGGGATCGTGATCGCCGAGGATGAATTGGCGACGTTCCTGATCCAGCAGCTCGAAAGTGGCGATCCGCAGTGGGCTGCGAAAATGATCGATGCGAGTCGGATCGCAAGCGACGATCCCGAGACGCACGAAGCGATTTGCCGCTGGATCGTGCAAAACGTGCTGGTCTCTGACGGTCGTGTTCAGTTGGTCTACGAGGCACGTGATTTCTGCTTGGCGATCGCCTTTGATCCCGACTACGACGCAACGTTGCGAAAACAACTGCGTGACCGTCTTCGCGAAGTGTCGCTCTCGGATGATCCCCTGATCTCGCCGATGTTTTGGTTGGGCAATTGGGGCTGGGAAACGGACGGTGGTTGGACGGGCGAATTGATTTTCGACCTCTGCAAACAATTGATCGTCGACGATGAAACAGAGCCGGTCGAGTTGTCCGCCGCACTTGCGGTCTTGAGGCTGAAACAGGACAAACATCTCGAATTTGCGTCGCGCGTCAGTGGTGATGAATCATTGACCGAGGCAATCGTCAAACGATTTGACGAAACGAGTCGCCTGGAATGGAGCAATACGTATCCGCCGCTCGGCCATCCCTACTTCAACGGACACGTGCCCGGTCAATTCGCGGTGCGGAATTATCCGGAAAGCTGGGTCTCACACATCAGTGCCAGCTCTCCGCTTGATTGCCGGCACTCCGATCCGATCGTGGAACTATTACGATTAGTGGGCCCATTGCGATTGGCCAAGACGCTCGCCCCGCAGCTGGAACGGCTGCAGAAAGAAACGGCGAATGGTTACAACGCGGTGCAAAATCTCTTCAAACAGAGCGACCTGAGCCTCGTTTCGGTCGACTGGGAATCGATGACGCCTGCACAAGTGCGTTGGAAGCGGAGCAAAGCGGAATCCAACGGACTCACGACGGATGATCTGCCCACGCGCCAAGACTGGTTCGATGCGTATGTCCACATCCACGCCAGCGATTTGCTCGGTCAGCAGTAGTGCATGCCTTACAACGCCGTTTCGGCGGCGATCTTTCGGTAGGTTTCGATCGCCCGGTCGTACGTCTCTCTCGCTTCGGGGCGTTCGTCTTCGGCGATGAATCGCTCGCGGTTTTTCCATAACAAGTGAATCGTCTCCTCGCACCAGCGGGCGCTCGCTGCGGGACGCCCGAATCGGCTCGCCGGCGACGATCACGTTGACGGGGTTGGTGTGTAGTTGGGGGAACTGGCGCAACGCCACCCAACTGCTCTGTTTGATCGGGACGTCAAACTTCAAGTCGTGAATCTGGCCATCGGCGGGGATTTCACGTGAATCGACGACGTTGCCGTTGACGCTGATTTCCAAGTCGTACTTCAGGATCGTCGTCGGCTCGCTGACCGTGTCGGCGATCGGTGCGATAGATCTGGGGTTGAAAGAAAAAATCCGGTGCCAGCCGTTTCATTTGCGGCGGGTACAGATGGCCCAATTTGTCGCGAAACGTCAATCGTGCGGTGGTCGGCGTGCCGTCAACATCCGTGATCCGCAGCTTGATCGGCCTGGCCGGCTGGACGTCAAACAAGACGGGCAACTCGCCGCGGAATCCGATGTCCTGGGTTCCGGCACCGACGTCAAAGCCGAGCGTCGCTTCGCGCTTGCCGCTTTCGCTGGAATAGATCATCGCCAACGCGTATTCCACTTCCAGCCCACTCAGTTGCGGTGGCATCGGCTGGGCGTGGTACATTTCAAGGTCCAGGAAACGATCGGTGGCGCGATCGATATTCTCGTTCTCTTGGTTCTTCGTGGATTTTAGTGGCTAATCGCTCAGGACCCAGGTTTTTCGAGGCATTGCTGCGATGTCCGAATGGGGAGAGCGAGGACAAACGCTCGGTTCAAACGACCCTCCGCCGACACGGGGGCCGGCGGAGGGCACGAAGCACCTTCGGCGCATCGCAGACCAGGTGATTCCTCAGGAAGTGGGATAGGCTTCCAGCCTGTCAACCAAGTGGGATAGGCTTCCAGCCTGTCAAAATCCAGCATGACAGGCTGGAAGCCTATCCCACGGTTAGGGTTGATCGGCCAGCCGTTTCAATTCCCCATCGATGTCATCGCCTTCGTAAAACCACAATCCGCCGCTGACGGTGACCGTCCGGCCGGGGGCGCAATCGGGAAAGACCGGGTCGGAGTGGATGCAGGGCACCGGCGGATTGGCCCAGACGCGATGGTTCGGCTGCCACGCCGTGATGATCCAGCGGTTTGAGTCTTCCGCACGAACGGCGACAAACGGTGGTGCGGTGACGCTGTCGAGTGTTTCTTGAACGTTGAATCCGACGGCACCCTTGAGCATCACGCAGACCTGGACGCGCAACCCCGTCAGTGTTCCCCGAGTGCCGTTGGTCAGTTTTAATTCCATCTTGGCTGCACCGTCTTGCTCGTTCACACGACTTTCGATCACGATCCCGCCGGGCAGCTTTCGCTGGACGTTCAACGCGCCGTCATTCATCGACCATTCCAACCGCGGCAGATCGATGCCTTGTTCGGTCCAGATCGTCGGGATGTGTTCGTGCGCCAAATAGGTCAGCCCCAGATTCGAGAATACCGCTTCGGGCACATCCACGACCACGTAGCCCCCGTCGGACCAAGGAGTGAACACGCTGACTTTCGTTTCACGTTGCGGCCGAATCGCTCCGTCGAGGAAACCGATCCGCGGATGTCGGCCACCGGGATAGGGCAAGATGCGGAACCCGGATTTGGGCCGTTGGTTGGCACGCTGTTCCATCGCGGTGATGGCGTCAGCGGTTGGCAAGCCGGTCGCCCGCCTGACTTCGTCGACGTCAAAGCGGTGATCGGTGATCATGTTGTCCAACCAACGTTCGAGTGGTTGTCCTTCGGATTGTCTCGCTTCGGCCGCTACGTCGGCCGTATCGTCGTGCACGTCCAGTGATCGATAGAACGCCAGCGCTCGCTCGTATTCTTGCATCGCGGCATCGGGAACGATGCCGCGGCTGCGTCGCATTTCGTTTTCGACCCGAGAGACCAAGTAGCGTTTCTCATGGGCCATCGGGCGAACCGGGGCATCACCGATCTCGACGTACCAGGGGGCCGAGTGGACGAACCGCGACTGCCCGTCATCGCGGGGTTCCCAAAACCGGACCGCGAACCATCCCGATCGTTTTGGCGACACGTCGATGGAAAATGCCGATCGAAACGCTCCATCGGACGTGACTTGGTTTTGCGGCCGAAGCAGCGATTCCGGGCGGCCGTTGATCAGCAGTTCCCCGTAGGACAATTTGGTCTGGGACAGGAGATCGATCGCCAGCGGTATCGTTTGCGGTTGGCTAAATCGGAAGACGTGTCCGGGATCATTGCCCGCGGCGTGGGTGTACAGCATCGGCCCCGTCGTGACGAACGACCGCCCCGCCTTCAATCCCTGCATCCAGCCTTGGTCATCAAATCCGTCCGGTTGGTGCACGTAGACGCGGCCGAACCCCGCCGGAACCGGATGCACGCCGTTGGCCGTTCCCGCCGACGGCGGCATGCGAAACCCACAATTGAGCAGCGTGTAGTACATGCCCAAGGTGTAATCGATCCATTGACGATGCCCGCCTTCGCTGGCGCCAAACGGGGGTTGCATGTAGGCCGGTGCGGGCGTGTTCCATTTTCGAAAGGCGAATTCGGTTCGCCAAACATGGTTGTTAGACAATTCATACAACGCATCGGGCACGATCGTCGGCAACACCATCGCGAACGGCCAATCCAGTTTGTCCATGTCGAACAACACGCCCGGGTCGCTGGCCTGGACCGATTCGACGACCGGACGCCATGGGGGCACGTCCGTCTCCAGCCCGTTTCGATGTCCGAGCACGAACAACGCACCGAGCGTGTGTCGCTGTCCGGCGACGGTAAAGATTTCGTACTCGGTGTTGCGCGGCCAAATCACGTGCGTCGGATCGACGACGACCAGTCCCTCAGGGATGTCGGTCAAATTTTTGTTGCCCGCACGCGGTGCCTGGTCGGCGATCGTCACCCAATTCGTCAGCGGCAATGCGACATTCAAATCTTCTGCGACGATCACATTTTTCAGTTCATCGATCGTGCGGTGCAGGTGCGTGTCCCCGGAATACCAACCGCGCGCTTGGGGATCATTCCAGCGTTTCAATGGCACCGTCAGATCAAGGTCGTCCACACCGACCGTCAACGTCTGTTGATGTGGAAAGTAAGTCTTGCCACGCTCGACGATCAAGCGGTACTCGCCTTCGGGCACCGTCGCCGAGCAGCGGTGTGCCGAGACGGTGGTGTGGTATTCGACGGATTGTTGGTTGATCCAGTTTCGTTTTTCGTATCGAACCGCCGAACCGGTTGGGTCATCGGATCGAAAATAAAACGGGACGCCGGCGGTTGATTGCAGGTACAACCGCGCGGCCAGGGGCGCGCCCGTGTCGGAATCAACGACGGTCAGCTTGATCGTCCGCTCCTCCGCAACGCAGCGTCCTGACGCGACGGCGGAAACCATCACTAGGAAGGCGACCAACACCAGGCGGTTCGGCCGTCGTCGGGGCCTAATGGCCATGTCGGCGGGATCAAGCATCGATGTACCTACAGGAGTTCATCGGGAGGTGTTGGTGTCCAGGCTTTCGGGACCGTTCCGCTTCAGGCGACCGCTTTTCTGATGTACGACGGCCCTTCCGGGCCGTCGCCCGTGGGGCTCTGCGCGACGACCTAAAAAGGACGTCGTACACCACTCCGCCGACCACCGCTCAACCATTCTGTCAGATCATTCGAATTTGTCGCGTTTCGCGCCAACACTAAGCTGGACGGTCCCTCAAGGCTGCACACCAACGAAGGCTGCACAGCCGTCGGCGGTGCCGGTGCCTATCGCACGGGCCGTCCATTCTATCGGATCACTCCGCCCCGGGCGTGCGTTCGGTTTTCAACAGCCAGGGCTGGGCGATCACCGCTGCCAGGATCACGGCGGTTCCGACGTAGAAACTGTTTCCCAGCAGTTCGTGATCGCCAAAGCACAACGCCCCCAGCGAGATGCCGTAGACGGGTTCCAGGTTGTTGGCAAAGTTGATCGTGAACACGGAAAGCCGGTCCAGCAGCTCGACGTAGATCTGGTAGGCCAGGACCGTGCCGGCCAGCACCAGAATCGCCAACCAGAGCCATTCCAGGGACGTCGGCAGGTAGCGGTCCGAATCGAGCGGAAATCCCGACGCGTCGGCCGTGACCAGCGCCAAGCCGCAGAACACGGCGGCACCGGCCATCTCGTACAGGACAACGGACTGCTGATGGACTTTGCCCGCGAACAGTCCGTTGATGATCGAAAACAGCGTGGCCACGACCGCGCCCGCCAACGCCACCAACAGCCCGTAGTGAAACCGCGTCTCGGTGCGGTAAATCCAATAAACCGCCGCAATCACGACACAGCCCAACAGCAGGTTGCCCCACTGAAAACGAACCTTGCGAACCAGAATCGGTTCCAGCAGCGCCGTCCAAAACGACGTGGTGGCCATGCCGATCATGCAAATCGAAACGTTGGCGATTTTGACCGCCAGGAAAAACAGAATCCAATGCGCCCCGACCAGCATCCCGTTGACGATCAAGGCAACGGCAAGCCGCTTTGAAACCGCAGCGCGGCGCGGCAGCAGGGCGAACAAAATCGCGGCCGCGGCGGCACTGCGGTACAACACGACTTGGGTCGCACTCAGTTCGATCAGCTTTCCCAACACCGCGGTGAAGCCCCAAATCAAGACGACGAAGTGGAGTTTCAGGTAGTCGCGCACGAATGAAAACGACAGGTGTGGGGGGCGAGGAGCCTGATCGTTGTGGGGATTCGAACTTCCTCCCAATTGCACAACGTTGTTTGCGCCATCACCATAGGCGGTGATCTTACTTCGTCAATTGCAGGATGTTTTTACGTTGATCGTCACCATCGATGGCCCCGCCGGCGCCGGCAAAAGCAGTATCGCGCACCAAGTTGCGGCACAACTGGCGTTCGAATTTCTGGACACCGGCGCGCTCTATCGAGCCGCGACGCTGGCCGCGATCCGCGCCCAAATCGATTTGCAAGATACCGAACGACTGTCCGAATTCGTCGCTACCCTCAAGTTGTCGTGGCAGGCTCGCACCGTCCATCTCGACGGGGAAGATGTTTCGGAATTGATTCGCACTCCCGAGGTCACCGCGTCGATTCGCTACTTGGCCGACGTCCCCGCCGTCCGCGGGCAACTGTCACAGATCCAACGGGACATTGCCGAGGGACGCGACATCGTCACCGAGGGGCGCGATCAAGGCGCCGAAGTGTTTCCACATGCCGATTGCAAAATCTTCTTGACCGCGTCGCCGGTCGAACGCGCCAAACGACGGATGCGGCAATTGGCCGATTCCGGACGCTACGTCTCGCTGGAAGACGTCCTGTCGGCGCAAAACCAACGCGACCTGGAAGACCGGATGCGCGACGTCGGGCGACTCCGCGCCGCCGAAGACGCCGTGGTCGTCAACACCGACGGCATGCTGCCCGAAGAGGTGCTGCAGCAGATCGTGTCGTTGGTCCGATCCCGGATCGCGTCGCCGTAGCGGTAGGAAGATTTTGGCGCGCGGCTTGTGAGCGGGAAAATTTTCTTACCTCCAAAAATTTTCTTAACCCACCGGCATCCGCCGCTCGCCCCTCATTCTCGCGTGCAGACCAAAAACAGCCCGCTGGCGTTCCATGCCGATTGCGTCAATTCGCCGCCATCCAAGCCCACGCGGTCGATCCGCTGCACGGTCCAGCCGGCGGCTTTCAGTTCCGATTGAATCTCACGCTCGCTGAAGCGGTGCATGAACATCTTGTCGAGCCCGCGGTAGGCATAGGTCGCGTCGCCGAATTCCGCCTCGCCTCGAAACGAATCGATCCAACTGCGCAGCAGACGCCGCATTCCGCCGGTTTCCCGCAACGCCGCCCAGCGTCGGTGGACATGCAGGATCAAGCAGCCGCCGGGGCGAACGGCGCGCGCGATATGGCACAGAAAGCGAACACGATTGGCTCGGCCTTGAATCATACCGATCGTGCTGAACATACAAATCGCGTGATCGGCGATGGCGTCGGCGAGCGCGTCGAGCTGTACCAAATTGGCGCGCATCGGCAGGATCGTTCCGGCCGCGGGCGTCTGCGTCGCCGCTCGATCACCGTGGCGCTCGAGCAGCGTTTCCAGCATGGACTGACTGAGATCGACGGCCAGGACGTCGTACCCGAGTTGACGGACGGGATCGGCCAAACGACCGGTACCGGCCCCCAGATCGAGGATCAGGGGTGGGAAATCATCGGATTCCGCGCCAAGCGTTGCAGCCGGAGCGGGCGAAACGGCGGCAAGCGTTTCCAACACGTAGCGTCGATCGAGCTCGCAGAGCGGTGTGTCCGCCACAAAGTCGTCATAGTGGCGGGCGATCGTCCGCTGATGGACGTATTGCCAAGTTCCCGCGGCAACGCCGGGCGGGCGCAGCCAGTCCGGGGGACGGGGGGAATGCGGGGGCTGGTTCAAAACGGATTTGTGTTCCTATAATCCCGGCGTCATGATCAGCGCCACAACTGCAGCTCATCGCAGCGATTCGCAGCTTCTCCAAGCGAGTGAGAATGGGCTCCCGCTGACTCATCGAACCTTTATCCGATGCCGGCCAGCGAATTGGCTGAGTCTACCCCAATGAGGAGAAAAACGAACAGTGGCTATCAAAGTTGGAATTAATGGTTTTGGTCGAATCGGACGATTGGTCTTCCGCGCTTCCATCGGCCGCGACGATATCGAAGTGGTCGGCATCAACGACTTGCTGGACACCGATTATCTGGCCTACATGCTGAAGTACGATTCCGTGCACGGCCCCTTCAAGGGCGAAGTCGCGGTCGACGGCAGCAATCTGATCGTCAACGGCAAGACCGTCCGTGCTACTTCGGAAACCGACCCCAGCAAGCTGGCTTGGGGAGACATCGGCGTGGACGTCGTAGTCGAGTCGACCGGGATCTTCTTGACCTCCGAAGGCGCTCAGGGTCACATCGATGCCGGCGCCAAAAAAGTCGTCATGTCGGCTCCCTCCAAGGACGACACACGGATGTTCGTGATGGGCGTCAACGACGACAGCTACAACGGTGAAACGTTTGTCTCCAACGCGTCGTGCACGACCAACTGCTTGGCCCCGATCGCCAAGGTCCTCAACGACAACTACGGAATCAAACGCGGTTTGATGACCACCGTGCACGCGGCCACCGCGACGCAAAAGACCGTCGATGGTCCTTCCAAGAAGGATTGGCGCGGCGGACGTGGGATTTTGGAAAACATCATCCCCTCCAGCACCGGTGCGGCCAAAGCGGTCGGCAAGGTGATTCCGGAACTCAACGGCAAACTGACCGGCATGGCGTTCCGCGTTCCCACCTCGGACGTGTCCGTCGTCGACCTGACCGTCGAACTGGAAAAGGGTGCCAGCTACGAAGCAATCTGCGCCAAGATGAAAGAAACGGCCGAAGGCAGCATGAAAGGCATCCTCGGCTACACCGACGACAAAGTCGTCTCGACCGATTTCCGCGGCGAAGCTCGCACCTCGGTCTTCGACGCCGGCGCCGGAATCCAATTGGATGACACCTTCGTGAAAGTCGTCTCCTGGTACGACAACGAATGGGGTTACTCCAACAAGGTTCTCGACCTGGTCGCCAAGATCTCGGGCTGAGTGTTGCTCCAGGAACGGTGACGATCCGTTGCCGCACCACTGACAAGAAACGAAACAGGCTCGCTGGAAACAGCGAGCCTGCTTTTTTTGGCATTGACAGACGTTGGCGTTCCCGTTTTGGTTGGGGGTGGAAAACGCGGCTCGCCCGACTTGCCCATACCCGACGCCATCATCTTGCCCCCGGAAACGACATGCCGATCAACGAAGTGCTGCGACCGAGCGACCTGACCGCAGAATTATTGGACGCCATCTTTGAGCCCACGGATCTGGAAGTCCGCCGTGACAACGACGGCGACCTGGTCGTGACCCGCGGCGTTTCCTGCTACGTGATGCAAACGGCCGAGAACGAGCGGCTGATGTTGATGACCTTCGTCGGCGTCAAAGAAAACACCGATCGCTCCGCGAAACTGGAGTTCGTCAATCGCGTCAACAACGACATCTCCACGGTCCGAGCGCACGTTAACGAACGAGAGTCCATCGTGTTCGATTACCACATCCCGATCCGGGGCGGCATCGGCGCGGAAGCCATTGTCGAAGCGACCCGATTCTTTTTACTGGCCAGCGCCCACGCGATCGACCGCTGCGACCAAGACGACATCGTCCGCTGAACCGGAATCGTGCGCTGAATCGGAACCCTCACACCACTGCGTGCGGTCCGCACAGATCAGTACCATTGCATGGCATAATTGCGGAACGACTCGATGGCATCCCGCCTCGCCTCGGCGTCTCGAAATTCGATCCACTCCGATTCATGTTCGGCCAATCGCCGCTTGAGGAGTGTGCGGGATCCCTGGAACTGCGTCCAATGTGTTTGCGGTAAGTCGTCCATTTCAAGCTGACGCTGGGCCAGCAACGCCAGCACTCCGTTGCGAATGATTTCGTCCTCGCAGTGCGTCAGACGTAGCAATGGCAAGACCCCTTCGTCGTCTTTCGGTTTGACCGCGATCATGACCGATGGATGAAGGTAACCTGCATCGACCGTGGCCGCGTTGTATCGATGAGCCACATAGTCGACAGGAAAAACGCTGTAGGCAATCACGGCCAACATCAGCGCGATCAGTTGGGCGCGAATCAGCCACCAGAAGCTTCGGTTTTGACCGATCTTGTAAACGACCAAGCAGAATCCGACGACGACGAGCGTGGTGCCGAAAAATCCGACCGTTCGCATGCGTGTCATTCCGTTGTAGCCGACGTAGATCATCAACCGGTTGTACACCGCGGCGGCCAACAACAGGTTCTGAGCGGACCAGATCCACGACAATCGGCGTAGCGACCCCAGCCGATCGTCGCTCAACATCGTCCCGCTAAACGCCAATGATAGAACCGCCGTGGCGAGTGCGAGTGCGAAGGTCAACCAGGCCGCTCCCTGGTGCGCGTATCCGGCATAATAGAAGCCTGCAGGAAAATCACGCTTCCAAAGCGTGATGAATTCGAATGACAGATAAACCGCAAACAGGACGATCAACGTCCAAAGCGTGTTTCGCAGCGGCGTATAGAGAGTCGAACGAGCTGCTTCGGCCGTTGGCGGTTCTTCCGGATCAGTGGGGCCGATTCGAAGCATCGGAAGCACAGGGCGCATCAGACCCGCTCCGATCAACAGAGCCAGTGCACAAAACGGGATCTCCCAAGGCGAAATCTTCTCAAACCAAATCTGAAAGCCTTCGGCTAGTCGCGTCATCCGCAACGAGACCCACTCAAACAGATTCGGATTCGCGAACACGAAGATCGAACCAAACACGACCGCGGCAATCGTTGGCAGCAACCACGCTAGCATCCGCGGACTCGACAGATTCGAGCCACTTGGGTCACTCGAGTCCGACGGCAGCCGATACGTCCCCAGTCGCCGAGCCCCATCGAGGATCACGCGTCCCGCAAGGACGAACCCTTCCAAAACAAGCGGCACATACCCGGCAGCCGACATCGCGAGCGCCACCACAAGCACGACGCCAGAAAAGATCGTCGATGCGGAACCGGACCAGATCAATCGAACGGTGACCACCAGCAAGCACCCGACAATCAACTTCCAAGCCGGACCACGACGGAGTTCATCGCAACCGATCAAGAACAGCAACGGCACGATCCCAAAGAAGACACCGGGGCCGCTGAATCCGTGGGCGCGAAAGATCAGCAGATCCGCCATCAGCGTCCAGAGCGCGACGGCGACGACCTCGCGTCGCAACACCGGTCGCACCAACACGGCGTCGACGGGGGAAACGCCGCCGGGATCTCCGAATGGGGTTGCCGCGGACTCCGATGGTTCACCCGACAAGTCACCAGCCATCGCGAAAACCTCCGGAAAGCAGACGAGACACACGCAGACCAATTCGAACCGTCTGGGGATTCCCTACGGCCCCCGACTGGCATCGGTTCAGTTACTCTCGATACCAGCCGCGAGGGTTGGACCAGCCGCACGCAGGAAAAAGATTCGCTCGGACGCTTCGGTCCCGACACCGATGCAGATTAGCGGCTTCAACGCAGTTTCGCCACGATTTGGTCCGGGATTTCGAGAAGAGTGCAGCGAAGGAATTTCGCTACGATGCTGAGGTCGATGCAACCGCCAGCGCGAAGAAATCGCGTTTTCTCTGTTCGGTGCGATCGCACTCATTCATTCTGGCTCCCTTCTCCCCCGCGGCGAGAGCGAGTGGTGCTCGCTCTCGTCGTGGGGGAGAAGGGCTGGGGATGAGGGGGCACGTCCTTCCATCCGCTCGTCAATCGCCTGCTCGATCCGGCGCCGCACGGCAACAGCATTCCTCAAGACCTCGTAACCGAGAACCCGCACGACGTGATATCCTCCCTCGGCCAAATATCGGTCGCGACGCTGATCATGCTGACGGCCTTCATTGGTCTGATGAGGTTCACCATCAACCTCAACAATCAACTTCAAGGCCACACAACAGAAGTCGACTGTATACGGAGAAATTGCGTATTCGCGCCGAAACTTCTGATTTCGACACCGGCGATTGCGCAACATTTGCCAAACATCCTGAGCAAACTCGTTTGCGCGGACCCGTTGATCGCGGGCGAAGGAAATCGCCTTTGGATCCCTTCGAGCTCTTCTGTTCATGCTGCCCCTACGATTCAAGGGTGACGCCTGCTTGCCCCCTCATCCCCAACCCTTCTCCCCCTTCGATGAAAGCGAGCACGACTCGCTTTCATCGAAGGGGGAGAAGGGAGCCAGTATAGAGGTAGGCCGGCCACCGAGTGGAAATCGCAAATTCGCACTCTGTCCAATGCCGGACGCAGATTGAAACGCCCGCTTTCACCGCATCGGTTGGACCATTCGACGCATTTTTCGCAGTTTTCTTCTTGCAGTCGGTGGCGGACACCGTCGCGCGGTTTGACGTGCAATTTGTACGCGCCGGCGGCTGTCGCCGGCGGGACGATGGGATGCTGGTCGGCGAGCTGGCCGAATCGCAGCCTGCCTGCGATCTCAACGCTCGGTCGAAATCGATTCGGCGTAGGCGAGTTCTCCCGTTCGGCCGTCGTAGTACTGGAACACGACTTGCGGGTGTGGGTAGGCGACCAAGCGTTTGCCGCCCAGTTTCTGCGGCATGTTGAATACGTTGTTGACCTGAACGACACAGAAGTACGGATACAACCGCTCCAGCCGTGGCAGATCCGGCAGGATGTAACTGCTCCAGCGGATGTCGCACTCCCGCGGTCCGAATTTAAACTTGCCCGTCGCCGGGCGGTCGCTCTCGTCGTTGACGGGCACGTGGTTGACGCTGTTGTGCGGTCCGCAACAGAACTCCCAGACGTTGTCGGTGACCTTGATCGCAAAGCTGTTGTGCAGATCACCCGTCATCACAAACACACGCTTGCCGATCTTTTCCCACTCGGCGATCAAAAACTCGCGTTCATCAAAGAACCCCGTCCAGGCTTCTTCCTTGTTCGCCGCGTCGGCTTCGAATCCGCCCGCACCGCTATGCGGGATCATGAACGGGACGGTCGAGATCACGAAGCGGAAATCGGCGTCGCTTTCACGCATGCTGCGCAGCAACCATTCCCGTTGCGGCCGACCCAGCATCGAAACGCCCGGCTTGTCCCGCTCGGTGACGTCGTGCATTTGACGATCGCCGCGCGTGTCGATGAAATAAAATTCGCAATTGCCGACGCGTTTCTTTCCATAGCTTCGTCGACCGATCGAATAGCTGACGTTGGTGTCGTCGATTTTCGCCGGCATGTGCAACCGCAATGTGTGCGGGTCGATGACTTCGACGATGTCATAGACGTAGGAGTTCTTGTGGCCGGCATCGTCATCGAATTCCATGTCGTTGACACCGGCTTCGGGCGTGCCCCAGTGGACGTGCAGGTTGCCCATTTCCGAAAGCGGCATCTTGGTGAAGTCGGCGTTTTGATCGTACAGCAGATCGCTGTCCCGGCGCATCGTCGCTTTACCGAAATGAATCGGATGGTGGTATTCGGTCGGATTGGCCCAGCCCAGGTAGTCGTACCAGGCTTGTGTTCCGATGTCGCGAAAAACCGTGCGGCGGTGACGTTTGCCGGTTTCCGCCGAGCCCCAAATGTCGTTGACCAGTTCGTGATCATCGAAGGTGAAGTAGCTGGGCACATGGCGATGCCAATGCGACAGCGATTCACCGCGGTCCAGGTACAATTTGTAGTTCTCCCAGACGCCGATGATCGTGGGCGCGATTTGGGCGACTCGCGGTTTGGCGCTGGCCCCTTGGACGAGCTGCCAGGCGTCCGGCGGATACCGCCGCTGTTCTTCGTACAGCCAATCGCCGTTCATCACGTGGAAGTGGACCTTGTCGGCCCAGTCGCGACCCAGGTGCTCGTAGGTCGTTGCCCGATGTCCGCCGCCGTGCAGCGGGTTTTGGTTGGCGCACGATCCGATCTGGAAACGGAAATTGAACAGCCCGTCGGGATTGTAGGTTTCGTTCCGCGACTGATCCGCACTGGGCAGCGTCCGGAAGCTGCCCGGCAAGCCGTGGGGCCGCGCGTTGACCCAGACCTGATAGTGATACCGGGTGTCGCTTGATAACCCGACCAAATCAACGACGCCGGTGTTGTCGTGACCGATCGTCGTCTGGCCGGGCTCACTGACCAAATCCATGTTGTCCGCCGCGGTGCCGTAATGGACTTCGAATTGTCCCGGATCCGACGTCCGTGCCCAGACCCGCATCGATGTCGCCGTGGGCTGGCCCAGCATCGGCCCATGGGTCAACCGGATCGGATCCCGGGCCGTGGAGATGGTGATCGAGGCATCGGCCGGATCGGCAACGTGATGCTTGGGTGGCGGAGCGTCTTGTGCGTGAACGATCGATCCGAGAGCGAGCAAAAACAAGGCCAGCGTGGTTCGCATGGGGAGCAGTCAAGTGCGCGGGGAGACACGGGGAAACGGGGGCTGCAGTTTATCCGATCTGCCGCGATCACGTGCGGTGCTCAATGCGTCATCGGGACCGCAAGAATTCGGCCAGCCCGACCAGGTCGTCGGTGTTGATCAGGTCCACGCCCGCGTCGGCCAGGGCCGCCCATACGGTTGGCTTGTCTGGCGTCGCCCAAAATCGCACCCGCCGTCGGTCGGCATGAGCTTGCTGCAGGACACGTGTCAATTTTTCGCGATCCGCCTGCGGCATTTCGCCGACACCGCGCCATTGGAAATTGCGTCCCCAGTGATCGCTGATCAACGGCAAGAGGTCTGGTGAGAGGTCGCTGTCCAGGTCTGAAAGCCGGCCGTCGATTCCCGCGTAACGCGTCGGGTCGGCCTGAATCTCTTTGACTGCACGATTGCCGCTGATGATCGCGGTGACGGCGCCGGGGTGGACGCCCTGTTCGTCGACGTGGGTCAAGATGTCTTGATAGTCGGACAATACAGTGTCCAAGGCTCGATAGGTTGATTCCCCTTCGGATTTGATGTCGATCAACAACGTCAACGTTTGTCCGTCGCCGTAGACGCTGCCACCGGACTGGTGAATGTGTTTGCGGAGCGGATCGAGGTAGAGGCTCTTCAACGTCCGCTCGGGCGACGTTTTGTCTCGATCATGCGCGACCAAGAGTTCGCCGTCGATGAGATAGATGTCCGCTTCAACGCTACAAAACCCGTTGTCCAAGGCGTCCAGCAAGGGACGGTCGTGCAAGTAATCGTTGTGGGCGTGGGCTTGCCGCGCGGGGGTGACGGATTGGGCGAAGCGGGGCGATGCGATGCCGATGTTGAGGGTGAACAGGAGACAGGTGATCGCAGTTCGGTGCATGGTGGTGGAGGGCAAAACGATGGGGGCAAAACGATGGGGTGGCAGAATGATGGGGTGGCAGAATGATGGGGCGGCCGGAACGTAGGGCATGCTGTGCATGCCAAGTTCAACGTTGACGGAGCACTAGAAGTCGAGTCGTTTGAGGAACCGTTGGCCGAAGCGGCCGTAATCTTGGCCGTCCACATCGCGGTCGCCATCGGTGTCGCCGAAATGTCGGAAGAACGCGTCGGGCGCTTGATCGCCGAAAGAGACGTCGTCGTCCATGGTCAGCCCGCCGGACATGAACTCCGCAGCGATCACGGTCAGTTCGTAGTTGCCGTCTTGAAGCGAATGGAGGCCGGTCGCGTGGGTGACCACGGCGGGGCCGGGCAAGAACGTCAACGTGGCGACGGTCTTGCCGTTTTGGATTTCGGTCGCAAGCGAAAGATCCACCTGTCGGCGATCCAACCGATTGACTCTGTTCGTGCGATTCCGTGTCTTTTTCATTCGCGGATTATAATTGCGACACGATCGCCCATGTAAAACTGATGGTCAGGCTGGCCAACACGAGTGTCACGGAAACACAACCCGAGCGTCGGGATTCGACAGCCGATGGGCCGGAGTTCGGCGCGTCCGGGTTCGCCTTGAGTTGGTTGATCCGCGAATCGACAAACGCGCGACATTCCCGCAGCGATTTTCCGGTCAGCTTCCGATAATGCTTGACCGCGTGCAGTCTTTTGCCCTCTGCGAGCGCTTGGTCGATCTGTTGCATCACCTCGTCCCTTTCCGCCGAGGACGTCCCCGCGGGGCCGCGATCGTCGGGGTCACTCTGGATGGCTTCGACCGCGTTTTTGGCTTCAAGTAGTGAACATTCCATCCAGTCCTTGTACAACTTGACCGCTGCGATCTTGCCCTGCCGTTTGAGTGCGGACTGAATCTGATCACGCTGTGCTTGGCTGAGTGGTTTCATGAAACTTTTGTTTGATTTGGTTCAGCGTTGATTTTTATTTTTGCCAATTGGCATCCACTGGCACTGATTTTGTGGCACACGAGCGACCGATCACCTATATCTATCGCTATCCGGAGGAGCGCCCGGGCCGGTTTTTCTTCATGGTACCATTAAGAGAGTTGACAACGATGCGAGCGAAGATTTTCGGTGGCCTAGTTTGTTTGGTCGCCGTGGCCTTGGTCGGCCTGCCTGCGATTGCCGCAGACGATGACAGTGACAAGCCCAAGTTCAAAACGAAGCAGGTGATGAAAGAGGCCTTCAAGGGTCCGCTGCTGAAAAAGGTTGCCGGTGGCGACGGATCGGCCGAAGACGCCAAGAAGTTGCACGCGATGCTGGTCGCCCTTTCCAAGAACGAGCCGCCGCGTGGCGAGGAAAAAAGTTGGAAAGAACTGACCGGTGCCTTGGTCAAAGCCGGCAAGGCCGCGGTCGAAGGTGACGCCGACGCCGGCGCGATGCTGAAAAAAGCGGCCAACTGCAAAGCCTGTCACAGCAAGCACAAGCCCAGCTAGGCTCTGTCCCTAAAGTCCTGCGAGCGAAAAGGGGGTCAGGAGTCAATAGTGCGAAGCACCCGTAGGGCCGTTCCGGCTATTGACTCCTGACCCCGTTTTCGCGGCTTACTGGCGGTGAACGTGGTTTAGGGACAGAGCCTAGCCGACCGTCTTGCTCATCCGATCGGCAAGATTTTTGAGCGTATCACTGCCATCACCCTCGACCAGTTTTGCATGAATCAAGTGCGGCTGGTCGAGTGTGTCCCAGGCATCTTGGAGTGCCTTTTCAAACTCCAGTTCCGTTTCCGCATAGTGGCTCTTTCCGCAACCGTAGACGTCGAGCAACTTGCCGTAGTTCCAATGATGGATTTCGTTGTATTTCCAATCGCCGGCGTGTAAGTAACGCTCGGTGCCATAGCCGTGGTTATCGAGCAGGATCACGATCGGGCAGTGGCCGCAGCGAATCAAGGTGCTGAGTTCCTGGCCGGTCATCTGGAATGCGCCGTCACCGACGAGCACGACGACACGGTGATCGGGTCGAGCGGTTGCCGCACCCAACGCGGCGGGAACGCTGAAACCCATCGACGTGTAATAGGCCGGGCTCAAGAATTCACCCCGCTCGTGAATCGTCAGTTCCGTCGCCGCAAACAAGGAGTCGCCCACATCCGCGATCACGATCGTGTCGGCGTCGATCAAGCGATTCAGCCGGCTCATCATCCAGCTCGTCCGCAAGCCACCCTCGCCGGGTTCGCCGTGCTTTGACGAGGAGCGTTTGGTCGATGAGAGCTGTTCGGGAATCGAACGCGGTTGCGGAACCAGGCCGGATTCCACGAGCCCGACAATGAACTCTTTTAAACCGACGTTGTGATAGTGGTGGTGAGAGATACGCAGTGTTTCACTGGTCGCGTACACGCAGCGTGCGGGATTGAGGTTGGCGGAAAAAATCCCCAAATTGATGTCGCTCATGAACGCGCCCAACAGCAGGACCAGGTCGCTGTTCTCGACAAACTGTGTGACGGCTTGATCCCCCAAGGCGCCTTCGTACAGCCCGATGAACATCGGATGACGTTCACTGATCACACTCTTGCCCAGCATCGTGGTGGCGATCGGAATGTTGGCTGCTTCGGCCAACTGCAGTAATTCGTCTTGCAACCCGAAACGATGCACTTCCACACCGGCCAGGATGACCGGACAGTTTGCCGATTCGATCAAGCGGCTGGTTTCACGAATGGCTTCCGTCGTCGCCTGTTGGTCGTTGACGTGACTGGATCCGCGATAGCCGTGGACGATCGGCGGCACGACGTGCACCATGTCACGCGGCAATTCCAAGTACACCGGACGTTTGAAACGATCACAGGCGTCCAGCACGCGATCGATCTCGGCGAATGCCGTCAGCGGATCGGAAAGCTCCGCGCCGGCGATCGTGAACTTTTCGAACACTTCGTATTGGGTCCGAAAGTCACGCACCATGTGATGCAACAACGCCCCGCTGGATCGTTCCTTTAGCCCCGGTGATCCGGTGACGACCACGACCGGCGATTTTTCCGCGAACGCGCCGGCGATCGAGTTGCAGACGCTGAGCCCGCCGACGCAGTAGGTGACGCACACCGCCCCCATGCCGTTGAGCCGTGAGTAGGCGTCGGCTGCGAACCCCGCGCAGTCCTCACGTGTGCAGCCGATCATTTCGATCGGACTCTTTTCCAGTTCGCTGTACAGCGACAACACATAGTCGCCGGGGATGCCGAACATGTGCCCGATCCCGTAGTCTTGCAAACGCTGGATCAAGTACTGCGCGATCGAAACATTCGCAGTCACACGTCGAGGTGATCCGGTGGCAACAGATTTTGACATCGTCGATTGAGAGGCATCCATCGCAAAAGTCTCCCTGGGGAAGTCGAGTTCGAGTCATCCTCTATTTTAGGCATTGATCGCGACACATCTGCGGTCACCCTCCCTGGCAGGGAGGGTCGAGTGCGGCGAGGGGAGGGGCGAGCGGTCGTCACTGAGCGATTCCCTGTCACATCGCCCCTCCCCGCTCCGCGCATCAACTCCTTCGCGACCCTCCCCGAGGGACGTCGATTGTATAAGTGACGGATTTGCTCGTAGCGGTAAACGCCAAGACTTTTACAGCGCGAGCCCTCTCTGGCGTTTGCTTGCTGCGCAAACGCCGTCTCTCCCAGAGGGAGAGAGACGAAATGGGTTGCCAAAAGCTGCAGCGAATGAATCGACGTCCAGAGGGAGGGTGACTTCGACTCTTGCGACTTGAGTGGACACCAATGCTGCCAGCGAGCGTGCCTTCGGCTATGTCGAGACCCACGAGGTGAATCACTCGATTCGCGTCACTTTAATTTCATCCAACAGGACACTTCCAAATTTTGGGTCGGTGATTTCGATGCGGATTTGCAACGAAACGATCGACGCGTCTGTGCGCGGAATCGAAAACTCGCCCGCCCGTCGGGTCCAGGTGTTTCGCTCGCCCGCCAGATCCAGACGCAGCAACTCATCGCCGGCGTGACGCACCACGAGTTGCGCGGTTTGTTGTGCCGCGTCTTGGGATTGAACCCGTGCCGCGACGCGATAATCCTGACCCGTTGTTGCGGGGATGGTTTGGGACAATGACCAACTGCCGGCGGGCCGCTCGCGCTCGGTGCGGCGAATCGCCAAACACGAATTGTTCGATGACGCATCGTCCGATCTTGCATCGTCCGCCACGACGGCCAAGGGAGGGCTGCCGCCGAGCATCGGTTCGTCGGAGTTGCCGGACGGGCTGGCGGATTCGAGTTGCCAATAGGTTTCCAGCGGCAACTCGAAATCTCCCCCGAGCAGCGGCAACGTGGCCGGCGGGCGGTCACTGGATGAGTCGACGATTTGGTTGACCGACGCAATCGGCAGCGACGTGATTTTGTCGAGGAAGGTCTTGAGTGCCTGGATCTGACCGAGTGCTTGCTGTTTCTCGCTCTCGTCGGACGCCGCCCTGGCGCGCAACAACAAGCGTCTGGCTTCGGTACGTGTCAAATCCAGGAACTGGGAAACGTCACAAGCCGGGTCGAGCGTTCGGGCCGATTCGATCGCCGCGATCGCTTCGTCGAGTGTTCCCCGTTGCAGCGCCTGTTTGGCCAGCCCGAACCAAGCGGTCGACCGATGCCGCTGGGAAACGGCGGCGTCGATGGCGGCACGGTACCACGTGTCGGATTGTTCAAGACGTCCGCTCTGACTCGGCTGCGTGATCGATTCCTGAGCGTCGATTTGTTCGGCGACGCGTGCGGCACCGATCAGTGAAACGGCGTCGTCGGGTGACAGACGAATCGCGTTTTCAAAATGTCGCTGCGCCGTTTCCCAAGCCTGGTCATGCAGCGCGCACCAACCGGCGATCTGGTGGGCGCGTGAATTGTCACCGTCTAACTCGATCGCTTGGGCCGACCAGATCCGCGCGGGTTTTCGATTGCCGCGCGAATATTCCAGCGATGCGATCAGGGACGCGCGGCGACTGGCGGCGCGATCCGGGCCGGTCAAGTTGGAGATGCGGTCGGAACCTTGGTAGGCGAATTCGATCGCTTGGGCGCGTCCGCGGAGATCGTCCAGTCGCACCAGCGGACCATCCAACGTGTCTTGCAGATCCAGTCCGGTTTCGACGGCTCGGAAAAAGGCTTCGATCGCCGTGTCGGTTTGCCCGAGTTCGGCGGCCGTCGCGCCGACGTGCCAATAAACCCAATACGCGTCCGGCGCGAGTCGCTTGGCCTGGCTGGCGTCGCGAAAGCTGGTCCGTAGAAGTTCTTTGGAGCGGCGCCGGTGGTTGGGGTTGGATCTCGGATGATCGCGCATCAAGACGGCTTGGCGGAGCGCGACGGTGGAGCGATCGGCGACAACGAACGCGGCGCCCGGGCGGATCGCGATGCAGCGTCCGTATTCGCCGCGTGAGAGTTCATAGTACTCCAGCGCCGTGTCAAACTCGTCGTTCGACTCGGCCCGCTGGGCCTTCAAGTAGTACGCCTGGGCAATGGTCAGGTGAATCCGGCTGTCGTCCGGTGCCCTGTCGCTGACCCGGCGCAGCGACTCCAACGCGACGTCGATCGCGCGGTCGGCGGGATCATCGTCGGTCGGTTCCATGAACGTGTCGCCGTAGTTTTTGAACCAAGAGCGGTAGTTGGGATCGACGCTCGCGATCAGGCTGAAAATGGCCAACGACAGACCATCGGCTGGATTTCGGGGCGGCCCCAGTTCGGCCGGCTCCACGCGTTTACCGCCGCTGATCCGGAACGAGGCGATGCTGCCCAACCAACGTGCCGCTTCACAGCCGCGAAACGTTTCGATCCGTTTGCTCAGTTCCAGCGCCGCCCGCGCTTCCCGTTTGCCGATGCTCGACGACAGATAGCTGCGGATCATCTTCAACGTACTCGGCGATCCGCCATCGGGATCGCTGCCCATCGCGACAACCATTTTGGTGACGTACAATGCGTTGAGCGTGGTCAGGACACGATAGACCTTCCAACGCAGGCGATCCCGTTGCAGTGCGGACAGATCATCATCCGGCATGTCGTCCCACCAGGTATCGCTTTGCCAAAACCCTAATTCATCCAAGGACGCTTGCAGCAAGACCGCCGCTTCGGTGGAACGCGACAGGTGTTTCAGATCTTCGCCTTCGCGTTCCAACGCGTGAAACTGACCCAGACGCCGCAGCCGATCACGCCGCATGATCAAGGATTCGCGTTGCCCGGCCAACGAGTCCTGGTTTTCCATTCGATCGATGGCGACACCGATCAGTGCGGCGGCGTCCGCATAACGGCTTTCCGCCAGCGCCGCTTCACTGCGTTGGATCGCGGCGCCAGACGCCGCCACCGCCTCCAGCCGACGTGTCTCTTCTTGAAAGCGGATCTCGCGTTCGTTTTCGGTTTCAATGCGTGCCGCTTCCATCGCGCGGCGATTCATCTCGCCCCGCACCATCAAACCGGCGATCGTGCCGAAAAACGTCAGCAGCAAACCGACCGCCAGTGCCGCGGTCCAGGCGCGATGATTGCGTGCCCAACGCAACGTCCGTTCGATCGGCGGATCGGTGAACACGCTGATCGGTTGATCGGTCAGGTACTTTTGTACGTCTTCGGCCAAGTCGCCGGCGGAGGCGTAGCGATCGGACATCCGCGTGGCCATCGATTTCATGATGATGGCTTGCAGGGCGCCGGGGATCTCGTGACGCACTTTCATTGGCGGATCAAATCGGCCTTCGATGATGCGATTGAACGTGGACTGCAGATCCGCTTCACCGGCATGGGGCGCCTGGCCGGTCAGGATGAAATACAGTGTCGCTCCCAAGCAATAAATGTCCGCGGCCGGTCCGATCTGGTCGATCATCCCCGCCGCCTGCTCCGGGCTCATGTACCGGGGCGTGCCCAGCGTGGTGCCCTGGCAGGTTTCATCAACGGAGGAATCATTTTGGTTGGCCAGCGAAAGCGTGGCATCGATCTGTTGGTCGATTTCTTTTTCGGTCCCCGGTGAATCGCTGGGACGCAGCGAGGGGTCCAACCATTTGGCCAGCCCCCAATCGACGACCAGCGTTCGCCCATACGTCCCCAACATGATGTTGGCGGGTTTCAAATCGCGATGGACGACTTGCCGGGAGTGGGCGTAATCGATCGTCTGGCAGACATCGACAAAGTGATCGAGGATCTTGCGTAGCGATGCGGTGTCGTACCAACGCGGTGATCGATCTTGGGAGGCGAGCGCTGACGGAGTGGCGGGGCGACGCAGTTGTTCTTCGACGACCTGTTGCAGGGTTCGCCCGCGGATGAATTGCATCGCGTAAAACGGTCGCCGATCGGCTTGCTGGCCCAAGGCGTAGATCGGGACGACGCCGGGGTGTTCCAAAAAGCCCGTGATTTCAGCCTCGCGCCGAAACCTCGCCGCGGCATTGAAGTTTCCGGCCCATTCGGGGCGCATTTGTTTGAGCGCCACTTCGCGTCCGAGTTGTCGGTCCCAGGCCACCCAGACTTCGCCCAAGCCGCCGACGGCGTGCTTGCTCCGCAATTCGAACCGGTCACCGGAATCGTTCGAGGTGTTGCCGGTTTCCGCGCTGCCGTCTTCGGCCAAGTCTTCCGGCTGGTCCGCCGATCGATCGCGGCCGAACAGCCCCGTGGCGAGAAAGCTGGCGTCGTCGGCGGACTCCAATGCGGCCAGCAACGCGTCGACCCGTTTTCGCAGCGATTGATCCGCCCCGCACGCCGCGGCCAGATAGACTTCCCGTTCGACCGGGTTGTCCAGGCTGATCGCGTGGGTGGCAATTTCGTCGACGCTCAGGGCCACTGGGGAATCCGTTTTTCAACGAACGCTCGAATGCCCTCGGCCGCCGATTCGGTGTTGCACACCGTCGCCCCGGTCGCGGCGCCGTTGGTCAAATGGGTCAGCAAGGTCTCGCCGATACTTTCATTGAGCATCCGCTTGGTCGCTTGCAGCGATTCCCGTGGCGCCGCGCCGCAGCGTTTGGCCCAGGCGGTCGCCGCGATCCAGATTTGGCTCGCCGGGACGGTTTCGCAGCACATTCCCAATCGATACGCTTCGGCGGCATCGAGCGGCGCGCCGGTCAACAACATCCTTGCGGCGATGGCGGCGCCGAAACGGAAGGACAGCAGCGGTGCGGTCAGTCCGCCGATCAATCCGCGTTCGGCGGCGTTGGCCGTCAATTCCGCGCGGTCGGACATCACGATCATGTCCGCGGCCAGGGCGATCGCCAGCCCAGCCCCGATGGCTTGACCATCGACCGCGGCGATCACGGGTTTTGGAAAACGCAGGATCGTCTCGCACAATTCGGTCAACTCACGCCAGAGTTCGAACCATTTGACTTGAGCGTCGATCGGTTCCATCTCGGCGACTTTGGCGAACGCTTTCAGATCGACGCCGCTGCAAAAATGGTCGCCTTTGCCGGTGATCAACACGGCGCCCACGCGGCGTTCCTGGTGCACATCCGAGAGCGCCAGACTGAGATCGGCGATCAATGCCGAATCGAGTGCATTGCACACCGCTGGCCGATTGAGTGCCAGCGTGGCGACGTGGTCGGTGATGGTCAGTTCGACGTGTTGCATGATGTCTGGTTTGAAGGCGATGGGAGAGTCGGATTCCCGTCGGTTGACTGTATGGATGAGCGGAATTGCTGAGTCAATGGTGAGCCGCTGGCCGTAAGGCCTCGGGCGGGCGCCGGAATGCCCGGCCGCTAACGCGGATCGCGGCTCACAAAATCGACAGCCCGCGAGCCGTCCGGTTTTCCTGTGACGTACCGGAGGGCTTGCGCCCTGCCGCTAACAATAGCCGGACGTCACTGTTGAAGTCCCGCCAGTGTCTGCATCGAGTCCTTCAGGTCGTTGTAGAGTTTTCGGTAGACGGGGAACAAGTCATTGTAGGCCTTGACGGATTTCCGATCCGCAGGCGTTTGCTCGGCGATTTCGATGGTCGCTTTGCAGGCCGATTGAATGTTCTTGTAGGCCCCGTCGCCGACGGCGGCCAACAGTGCGACGCCGTAGGCCGGTCCCTGTTCGACTTTTAGTGTCGTGATCTTCTTGCCAAACACGTCGGCTTGCATTTGCCGCCAGAACGGGTTCTTGCTGCCGCCACCGGAGGCGCGGATTTCACGGACGGGGACATCCAACGCGGTGATGATTTCCAGGCTATCCCGCAGCGCAAACGTGATGCCCTCCATCACGCTGCGGGTCATCGAACCGCGGGTGTGCGTCAAATTCAATCCGACGAACGCGCCGCGCGCATGCGGGTCGGCGTGCGGCGTGCGTTCTCCGTTCAGGTAGGGCAGGAACAACAGCCCGTTGCTGCCGGCGGGGCAGGCCTGGGCTTCGGCGGTCGCGGCCTGATAAACGTCCTTGCCGCCGATCCCGGCAAGCCCTTGCAGCACCGATTCGACCCACCACTGCAGCGATCCGCCGCTGGTCAAGTTGACGCCCATCATGTGCCAGGCGCCGTCGACGGCGTGACAAAACGTGTGCAGGCGTCCGGCCGCGTCGTATTGCGGTTGGTCGCTGTGGACAAACATCACGCCGCTGGTTCCGATCGACGTGCTGAGCACACCTTTTTTGACGACGCCGTTGCCGACCGCGCCGGCGGCACAGTCGCCCGCTCCGCCGACCACCTTGCAAGCGGTGGTCAGCCCCAGCGCCTTGGCGGCCGCCTTGGTCAACGTTCCGGTCACTTCGTGGCTCTCCACCACCCGCGGCAGCAGATCGGCATCGAGCCCGAGTTTGGAAAGCAGCGGAGCGGACCATTTTCGATGGACGACGTCCAGGAACAACGTGCCGCTGGCATCGCTGACCTCGGTCACGTAGTCCCCGATCATGCGTCGCCGGATGTCGTCTTTGGGCAACAGGACTTTGGCCAAGGCATCAAAGTGTCGTTTCTCGTTGTTCCGCAGCCACAACACCTTGGGAGCTTGGAATCCCGTCAGGGCGGGATTGGCGACCAGTTTGATCAGGCGTTTGCGTCCGCCGGCTGCGGACGTGATCTCGTCACACTCGGCCGCGGTTCGCTGGTCATTCCACAGCAGCGCCGGGCGGATGACGTTGTCGTCTCGGTCCAAAAAGACGCTGCCGTGCATCTGGCCGCTCAACCCGATCGCTTTGACGTCGTCCGGTTTGCAACCGGAGGACCGCATCACCGCCCGCACCGTTTTGACCGTCGCTTTCCACCAGTCCTCCGGGTTCTGCTGCGTCCAGCCCGGTTTCGGTTGCTCCATCGGGTACGTCGCATCGGCTTCTGCAATGACTGTTCCGCTCTCGTCGATCAGCAGCGTCTTGGTGCCGCTGGTGCCGACGTCGATTCCCAAATAATGACTCATGATGCGCCTGCTAGAAATGAAACTTTCCTACCGAACCCGATCCCCGGGCGATGCGTATGTTATCGCGCCGCCGGCAAACTGTAATTTCCATCGTCTTCTGACGGGAATGGTTTTGTCAAAATGTCTCGCTCGCATGCCCGATTACCGAGAAATGCCGCTTCGATCGCGGCCCACCGCCATGTCTCGTGACTTCCGCTCCCGTCCAATCGATCGTCGCACGGCAGTCTCGATTCTCGCCGCCTCGATGGTGGCCGGTTGCGGTGACTCCGGCATCAAATCCACCGGCACGGGGACCGATGACGCAGCGTCTTCGGCCCAACCAGCTCGCTCGGACGTGCCGCTCCGCATCCTGATCGCGGGCAGTTTGCTCTCCGGCGGCCGATCCGCCGACGGCCAATCCGTTGCCGAGTCGATCCGAGTGGCCTGGTCGATGACGCAGGAACAGCCGCTCAAGATCGACGTGTTTGACGGCCCTGTTTCAGCCGGATCGGTGTCTGACGAGTCGGCGGGGGAAAGTCATGCGAGCGATTTCGCGACGGAGATGTTGCTTGCCGATGTCGCGATCGCACCGCAAAGCTATCTCGGCGAGATCAGGGCGCAGGACGCGGCGGTTCGATTCAATCAGGAGCTGCTGAAGGACTACCAAACGCGGTACGGAAAACCGTTCCCCGCCGTGGCCAACGGACTGGGCGATTACGGCGGAAACACCTGGGGCATCGCCGTCGGGGCCAAACTGCCGGCCCTGTTGGCACTCGATTCGCAAGTCGAATGTGATTCCTGGGCCGCCTATCACGCCTGGGTCGAGCAGCTCGACGGGAAAGCCGCCGAACCGTTGGCCCGTGGCTGGGCCGGGTCTTCGTTTCTCAATCGCTGTGCGTCCTCGTTCACCCGCCGCTGGTTGTTCAACCGCGCGACGATGAAGCCCGAGATCGACTCGGATGACTACGTCGCCGCGCTGGAACAACTCGCCGCGACCGCAAAACTGTACCCCGCCGCCGCGATGACGCCCGGCCAGATCTGGCATGCCATCCGTCGCGGTGAACTGGCCGGCGGGATCGGCTATGAAGTCCCCGATGCAGTCAACGGTGCGGAATCCGATCAGCGATCAGAGGACGGTCGCGAAGAATTCGAAGTCAGTGTGTTCGACTGTCCGCGGGAAACGGAAACGGATCAGTTGTGGCTGGGGCCGCAAACGCCGCTCGCCTGTCTCAGCAGCGGGTGCCGACAAACCAGCGCGTCGAAGCAATTCATCGGTTGGCTCTCCGGCGGTGAGCGGATCTCGACGGTGCGGCAACAAATCGGACTGTTCTCGCAAACGCGAACCGCGCCGGGAAACGACGCGTCGCCGTCCGGCAGTCCCTATTCGCGTTGGCTCGCCGAGCGGTTGCAAACGCTGCAGGTCACGCGCGGACTGATGTTACCCGGGGCCGATCGCTATTACGGCGCGCTGGACCGGCAAGTCCTGCGCTGTTTGGCCGGAGAACAATCCGCAGCCGAGGCGCTGGCCGATGCCGCCGCGCAGTGGGATACGATCACCGACGAACTCGGCCGAGACCAACAAGCCGTCGCCTGGAAACGGACGCTCGGATTCGGCGGTTAGGGGGGCTCAGTGCTCAGCACTCAGTGCTCAGTGCTCATGCGATGACAATCGCAGGGCTCTTTGTTGCGGCATCGCCGATCCGCCTTGCTTTGATGCGGACATAAGGCGGGATATAAGTTGCCCGATCGGCGAAGCTGTTGGCCGCGGCATCGGCTTTGGCGTGCAGGGGTTCGATCAAGTCTTCGATCACAAACCCGCTGCGACACAGACCGCCGATCAGGTCTTCCCAGCGGTGCAGGAATTCGA
The DNA here is from genome assembly GCF_007754155.1 of Stieleria neptunia. NCBI lineage: Bacteria > Pseudomonadati > Planctomycetota > Planctomycetia > Pirellulales > Pirellulaceae > Stieleria > Stieleria neptunia. Next base: position 2,055,284 of record NZ_CP037423.1, read on the forward strand.
CCGCGCCCTGTTCGCGCAATCGACTTGCACTCGGCGACATCGCCGCGGGCGGTGGAACCGGAGCGTCGCGGTAATAGGTGTGACGGATCGGGTAGCCGTCGGCCGAGCGTTGATAGCCGGCTTGCAAACTGATCGGTTGCTTGTGCTGGCTGATGTACAGACCGCCGGGACGAGTGACCCGAGCGACTTCGGCAAACACCGGTGCGACCGACGGGACGTAGCACGTGCTGACCGGATGGATCACGATGTCAAACGCGGCGTCGGCCAAGCCGGACAGATCTTCCATCGTTGTTTGCAGCACCCGCATGCGGTAGCCGCGCTGGGCCGCCACGCGGCGGTCCAGTTCCAACATCGCGCCGCTCAGATCGACGACCGTCACGTCCGCGCCGGCGGCCGCGTACAGAGAACTTTGCCGGCCCCCCCCGGCGGCCAGGCAGAGGACACGCTGGCCCGCGATCGATCCGCCCAACCAGCCGGCCTGGTCGACGACCGACAACGGACGCGATAACTCCTCTTCGGTGGCCGGTCGGCACAACGGATTGCCGGCGTCGGCCATTCGGTCGTAAACGCGGCGATTGTTTTCCAGGGTCGCGTCGTGATTCACACAACACTCTCGGGTACGTGGGGGATTCAGGTGACTTGACGAGGGTGACCACAACCACAGGCGGGACGTGCGATGCGGCGCAATTTGTCCGGGGATGGACCCAAAAAAAATCCCGTGGCGTGGCTGTTTTGACGAAAAACCCAACATCTGGGGTGAAAACGAAAGTCAAATGCGGGAATTCCTGGAACTTTCACCACCTTGTGCTCATCCGATTGTTGTGAACGCTGAATTGCTCGGGGCAGTCAGCCGACCCATCCACCGGCGCGACGCTGTTTCTGTCCCCACTTGGCGACCGCTGTCCACTGTATCATTGAGCCCGGTAGATCCGATATGACTCGGAAACTGTCGGCGACGGATTCAAAAATGGCTTTACCAGAAGATTTACTCGACGAGCTGCTTTCAGGGCACCTGGATGGTGCGCTCAGCGGTGACGAGCGCGCCCGGGTCGAGCAGATGCTACGCGATGACCCCGCGATCAGCCAGCGGCTGGAGGGGTTAAAGCGACAGCGTGACGCATTTCGCCAGTCCCTGTTGGCGACGCCGAAGTTGCCCGACGGGTTTGCCGATCAAGTCGTCGAAGCCGCGATCGCCCGGGCCGAGGCCGAAGAGCTTCGAGGCGACCACCCGCTGCGGTTGGCCGCGAGCGGTTCGTTCGTCGCCCCCCGATCCGCCCAACCGTTTTCCAAGCCCCGGCTGGTCGCGATGGTCGCGGGGCTGGCGGCGTCGGTGTTGTTCATCGGTTTGGCGGTCAAAGAGTTCTCCGGCTCTCCGGCGACGCAACCCCCTGACCCTTTGCTGGTCACGTTGCCCCAACCCGACGTGGACCCACGCGAATCGATGAATCCGGAAGGCCCGATGGTCGATCCGATGGTAGCGCCGGCAGGCGATGCGATCGCCGCCAGCCGGGACTCGCTGGAGGACCCGACGGCCGAGCCCGCGGTGGATCTGCTTGATGACCCGCGTCCGCAACCCTCGCCCGTGATGCAACCGGAATCGACCGGGCCGTTGTTGGCCGATGCGAGTCCCGCGTCGCGAACGCCAGACGTGGACGATGCAGCGGCGCCGTTGGTTGCCCTGCGACCGCTCAAAATGTTGATGGTCGTGGAGATCCGACAGACCGAAGCGGGCCGACAAACCGGTGCGTTTGATCAAGCGCTTGCGGAGATTCAGATTGCGGCGAGCGACGAACGACAGGTCGACGAAGCACTCGCCCGAGCGGTGGCTCCCGAAGCCGACGCCGATGCAGCGGCCGATGACTCGCCACGGGCAATGTTGCTCGAGTCGCCGGCCAAGAAACTGGATCGTTTGGTGACGCGATTGGTCAGCGACCGCGACGGCATCGAAGCGATCGGGTTCTCCGCCATCAGTGTCCAGCTGGACGCCCCGTTGCTGCGGTCGATCGAGTCGGTGCGAACGGTCGACCCGACCAAGATTCGTCACCAGGGTCAAATCGTTCCGATCGTCAGCGATGCCGACGATGTCTTTGATGCCTGGGTCAACCAACTCGCCGATCGTCCCTTCATCCCCGTCCAGGGCGAGCAGGAAGCTCAGTTGATCAGCTCGCAGCCGGCCAGCGAGACCGGCCCCGACCCGATGGCCAACATTCTGTTCTTGGTTCGGTAGGGGCTCAATCGGTAGGGTCTCTTCGCAACGTAGTTAGGCCCACGGATGGCAGCGCGAACCCACGGATGAGAGAGAGTGCCAAAAATCCGTGGGTTCGCGCTGCCATCGGTGGGTTTATTTTTGACTTTTGGCCGACGGAGCCGAAGCGTTCGGAGAGTTTCGCTACTCACCCTTGAGCCGCAGCGCCGCGGTGACCAATTGGACGAACTCGCTTCGCAGCTGAAACTCATCGGGGCCGACGTTCGCCTGGGCGACTTCGAGAACGTTGCGGAGCGTCCAATCGCCGGCGAACTCGCTTTGACGCAGTTGCATGCCGAAGGCCGCGACGGCGGCGGCGAATCGGAAATCCGCATCCGCCTTGGCAAAGGCTTGGTCGTTGTCCTTGACACTCCGTTCGATCAGCGCGCTGGTGTCGCCGTCGGGCTGTTTGTAACGCAGCTTGACCGTCATGACTTCGTTCGACGAAGCGGCTTCGGTCAGCTCGGGTGAACTCTGATACTTCAGCGGATCGACTTGTGGCGCGACGTCGTCTTGTTCGCCGGCCATCACCAATTCGTACAGCGCCGTGACTTGGTGCCCGGCACCGATTTCACCGGCGTCTTTCTTGTCATCATTGAAATCTTCTTTCGCCATCACGCGATTCTCGTAGCCGATCAAGCGGTACTTGGACACGACGCGGCGATTGAACTCGATTTGAATTTTGACGTCTTTGGCAATCGTCACCAGCGTCGCATCGGTTTGACGGACGAGAACCTTGTGCGCTTCATTGGCAGTGTCGATGAACGCATAGTTGCCATTGCCCTTGCCGCTGATTTGTTCCAGCATCGCGTCGTTGTGATTTCCCATGCCGAACCCGAGGGCCGTCAAGAAAATCCCTCCCGACGCCTGTTCCTTGATCAACCGAACCAGTTCATCGGTCCCACTGAGTCCGACATTGAAGTCGCCGTCGGTGCACAGGATCACGCGATTGACGCCGTCCTTGATGAAGTGGTCCCGTGCGGTCGCATAGGCCAATTGGATACCGGCACCACCGTTGGTGCTGCCACCGGCGGACAGTTGCGAAAGTGCCTTGGTGATCTTCTTTCGCTTCCCGGCGGGCGTGCTGTCGAGCACCATGCCGGCCGAACCGGCGTAGACGACGATCGCCACGCGGTCTTGTTTGCCGAGTTGCTTGGTCAGCATCTTCATGCCCTCGATCACCAGCGGCAATTTGTTCGGCCGATTCATCGATCCGCTGGTGTCCAACAGGAACACCAGATTGCACGGTGGGCGTGAATCAGGCGTGAGTCGTTTGCCCTGGATCGCGATCCGCGCCAAGCGATGGTCGCCGTTCCAAGGACAACTGGCGATCGTCACGTCGGTCGCGAAGGGATGCTCCGAATCAGGCTTGGGCGCTTCGTATTGATAGTCAAAGTAATTGACCAGCTCTTCGATTCGGACGGCATCCGGCCGTGGCAATCGGCCCTCGACCAGCGTGCGTCGGGCCTTGCTGTAGCTGGCGGTGTCGACGTCAATCGAAAAGGTGCTGAGCGGATGCTCACGAACTTGCTTGAATTCATTTTCGACGATCGGATCAAAGCGGTCTCCGTCGGTGCGGGACAACAAGACGCGACGTTTGGCCAATGCCAGAGCGTCCAGCCTCTCTAAAGGCTGTTTGACGGCAAAATCTCCAACGATTCGTCGGTCATGGACGGCCTCCGCTTCCTCTTCAACGAGCCTGGGCACGCCTTCCACAGGCGACGCTGGGACACGTTTTGCTTTTCCGCCGCGAATCGACTTCGACAGAATCGGAGCCGAGAACGCCGGAGCCTGTGGGGCAGCGGTCGGAGCAGGAATGCCGGCAGGATGCGTCGAATCGCCCGGTGCCGACATCCCGAACGGATGCGGCTCACCGGCGGGTGCGGGTTGCTCGGCGGGTGCGGGTTGATTGGCGGGTGCAGGTTGCTCGGCGGAGGCAGCAGCCAAGGCGGGTGCCGGTACCGGTGTTGGTGTTGGGGCTGGTTCGGGTGTCGGGGCTGGTTCAGCGGCGCGAGCGGGCACAATGCCGAGAGATCGTCTCGACATGGCGTCGAGGGACTTGCCCCGTTCCGCGTTCGCGCCCTCGGCCGACAGACGACTCAAATCCGCAACAGGCTTCGTCTCCGCTTGGGGGTCTGCAAGGACGATCTCCGATTGCCGAAGCGATTTCACCTCGGCAGCGTTTCCCTCAGCAGTGTTCGCTGGGACGCGAGATGGTTCCGCTTGAAGCTGAAGGCTCACCGACTCGCGGATCATCGACTCGCCGACAGCGGACCGCTCCAGGCGTTCGCCCTCTTCCACCGTAGCGATCGCAGCCGACTCGTCCAACACTTCCTCGTACGCCGCACCCAACTCGGGCTCGGGCTCAGCGTCTGGCTCGGGCGCACTGAGTTGGTGCTGTGCGACTTGTGATGGTTTCAGCAATGGGACGATACCGATCATCAACAACACCGCTGCGGCAGCGGCCAACAGCAAAGTGACCCATCGTTTGTTCGACCTTGAGTTTTCCAGCAGGCTCGGCTCGATCGTTCCCTCGCCTTCGGGGCGACTTGCCGAGGCCGCCAGGATCTGTTCGCGTCGCTGACCGTCGAGCGACTTGGGTGGTTCCTCGGCGAACAACGTCTGCAACTGCTCGGTGACCCGGCCGGCTTGGTCGACGGCTGCGCGGAGCTGGTCGTTCTCGATCATGGACTGTTCGAATTCGGCCGCGTCCTGCGGGGAGAGTTCTCCCATCACGTAGGCGGTGATCCGGGCGTCATCCCAGACCGACAAGTCGCCGGCGGCATCGTTGGGTTGGATGGAATCAGACATGGAGGTTGCCTCCCGGCATGGTGGCTGGTGTGTGTGCGCGGCGAAGGGGGTGAGATCGACTCAGGCGGTGGCGACGGCGTCTTTGAGGGCGCGGACGGCGGCGTGCAGATGAAAACCGACGTTGCTGACGGTCAGCCCCGTGACCTCGGCGATCTCGCGGTAGCTCAGTCCGGCCTGCATCCGCAATCGAAGCACCTCCTGTTGCCGGCCGGACAACCGTTCGACCAGCACCGCCAATCGGCTCTCGGTCGCATCGGTCTGTTCGGCCGCCAGGGCAGCCGAAGGGGCATCGGGATGGGGGTCTTGGACGGTGATCTCGGCGGCATCGATCGGATGAGCATGTCGGGTACGTTGCATGTCAATCACTCGGCTGCGGCAAACGGCAAATAACCAGGGCTGGACGCGAGCGACGATCTTTCCACGCTCCTCGCGACACAGCCGTAAAAAGGTTTCTTGCACCGCGTCTTGGGCTCCCTGCCAATCACCGCTGAGCATCCGTCGGGCATATGCAAGCAATTGCCCCTCGTATTGGCTGATCAGCTGCGACAATTCATCCTGGGACCAGTTTTGGCTTTCCTGGGACAGCAAATCCGCCGTCGGGTCGGTGCCGGCGTTCGTCCCGGATCCGGGGTCGTCGGCCAACATTTCGGCTGCGGAGTGGTCTGGCATGGCTTTCAGGGGCAAAACTTGGACGCGGTACAGACGACAACACGAGCGGGCGTCGACTTTGTTAGGCCGACCGGTCGATTTTTCTGTCGTTTTTGTGAAGCTGTTTTCTATTGACCTGATCGATTGTCCGCGGTTATCACCCACCGCGGAGTTCCCCGCTCAAAATTCCATCGCGATCGGTGTGGTCCGACCGGCAAACGGGACCGCCTGCCACTCGCGAAATTCCGCATAACAATACGAACAAGGAAGGTTCGACCATGGCTGGCCCAAACACAACCGTCCCGTTGCTGGACGTGAACCGCGACAACAAGCCCCACCGCGACGAATTCGTCGAAGCCCTCGCCGCAGTTGTCGACAGCGGTCGATTTCTGTTCGGCCCCGATGTCAAGGAGCTGGAAACCGAGATCGCCCAGTACAGCCAAGTCGAACACGCCGTCGGATGTGCTTCCGGCAGCGATGCGTTGTTGCTGGCGTTGATGGCGTTGGACATCAAAGCCGGCGACGAAGTCATTGTGCCGAGTTTCACCTTTTTTGCGTCGGTCAGCTGCATCACGCGGTTGGGCGCGACACCGGTGTTCGTCGACATCTGTCCGGACACGTTCAACATCGACCCGCAGTGCGTCGCCGAGGCGATCACGGAAAACACCAAAGCGATCATCCCGGTTCACCTGTTCGGCCAGTGTGCCCAAATCGATCGCATCTGCCAGATCGCCAGCGAGCACGACATCCCCGTCATTGAAGACGCCGCACAAGCCATCGGCGCGGCGTATCACTCCCGCCCCGCGGGCAGTTGGGGTCTGGCGGGGTGCTTCAGTTTTTATCCGACCAAGAATCTTGGCGCGATGGGCGATGCGGGCATGCTGACCAGCGGTGACGCGGTGATGGCCGATCGCTTGCGTTTGTTGGCCGGCCACGGCATGCGTCCCCGTTACTACCATCAAGCGGTCGGGATCAACAGCCGGATCGATACGTTTCAGGCCGCCGTGCTGCGGGTCAAACTGCGGCACCTCGGTGACGCCATCACGTCGCGTAGCAAGATCGCATCACGTTACATGCAACTGCTCGGTGACGGCGGTCTTGTCGGTCCCGATCAAATCGTCTTGCCGACGGTCGACCCCAATGCGTTTCATGTCTGGAATCAGTTCGGCATCCGCATCGGCGGTGGGCGGCGCGACGCGTTGCGAGCCTACTTGGCCGAGCGCGGCGTGGGCAGCGAAATCTATTACCCGGTTCCGATGCACAAGCAGCAATGCTTTGAGTACTTGAACGTGGACGGCAGCACGTTACCGGAAACCGAACGTGCCAGCGCGGAGATCTTGAACCTGCCGATCTTCCCCTCGTTGACCGAAGCCGAACAGCAGCAAGTCGTCGACTGTATCGGCGGATACTATCAGGCCGGCGCCAAAGCGGCCGCGTAGTTTAAAGGCACCCTCCTGGCAGGAGGGTCGAGCGCAGCGAGGGGAGGTCGATCGGTGAATCGCGGCGCTGATTTCAATATTGAGAGGCGCGATGCAGGCAGCAACCCAACACCCTCTCCTCGCTGCGCTTGACTCTCCCAGGGGGGGCTTCGTGGATTTTAGTGGCTAATCACTCAGGACCCAGGTTTTTTGAGGCATTGCTGCGATGTCCGAATGGGTGTTGGACGACAAATGCTCGGTTCAAACGCCCCTCCGGCGACGCGGGCCGGTGGAGGGCAAGAAGCACCTTCGCCGCATCGCAGACCAGGTGATTCCTTGGCGGGTTGCTCCTCCGCAGAGCCCGCCTCCGCTACAGCTGGCTTCGCCATCAGACCGAACAGAACCATCGGACATCGCAGTCATCCCTCAAAAAACCTTCCCCGAGTATCCGAGAGCAGCCACTAAATTCGCGGAAGAACCCCCAGGGGGAGAGTGATTGCCAAGAGAGTGGCGTTGCATGCGAGACGTTCGCGCGGGCCGGCGGACTCAATCAACAAGCCTCTACGTCACCGGCAAGTTTGACGCGTCAAACGCGTCGGGCAACAACTGCGAAAGCCGGCGGATCTGCCGCGCCCCGGTCAGCACGTCGGCCATGATGACTTGCATGTCGCCGGCGAATTCGGACAGGAATTGTCGACAGGCTCCGCACGGGCTGACCCCACCCACGCTGGCGATCGCGATCGCTTGAAACGCGCGGTGACCTTGAGAAACCGCCGTGGACGTCGCCACACGCTCGGCACAGATCGACAACGAATAACTGGCGTTTTCGACGTTGCAGCCGCTGACAATCGTTCCGCTGGGAATCCACAGCGCCGCCCCGACATAGAAATGACTGTGGGGCGCGTACGCTTGATCGCGTGCCTCGACGGCCGCACGCACCAGCTGGTCGATCTCTCGGGTTTTCAACTCAATCATTTGGGTGGCGTTTTGGGTGGTGTAAGCGCGTGGGAGAAGTGAGGGGACAAGGAGACAAGGAGACACGGAGACACGGAGCTAGGGGAAAAGGGGGCGTGGTGGGACGGGGTCTTCGGTGATCTCCACGGCTTTGCGGAGACCTTCAAGATACTCATTTTGACGGCTGGCGTGGCAGTGTAACTCGAGTACCGGTTGGCCGCGCTCGACGCGGTCGCCGATTCGCACTTGCATGCGGATCCCGACGGCCGGGTCGATGCTGTCACCCAGCTTGCGGCGTCCGCCACCGAGTGAAACCAGGGTCGATCCAATCCGCTGGCAATCGAGGTGGCGGACATAACCGTCCTGCTCGGCCTGCACGGCCCGACCGGGGGCGACGTCAAGCTCCCCCGTCCAACGACCGCCCTGGGCGGCGACCATGGCCTGAAAGCGTTCCATCGCAGACCCGTCGTCCAGGGCCCGGCCCAGCCGCTGCGTTGCATCGTCCAGATCCGTCGCGACACCGACGCGGGTCAGCAATGAGGCGCACAGCCGGACGGTCAATTCGCGGACGCCTTGGAGTGCGGGATCCGACGGTTGGCTTTCCAAAATCGCCACCGCTTCGTTGACTTCGATCGCGTTTCCGATCGCCTTGCCCAGCGGTTGGTCCATGTCCGAGATCAACACTCGCGTCGGCAGTCCCGCCGCCCGGCCCACGTTTTCGATCGATCGCGCCAGGGCCCGGGCGTCATCGAGCGTCTTCATGAATGCCGCGCCGCCGACTTTGACATCCATCACCAAAGCGTCCAAGTTGGCGGCAAGCTTTTTGCTGAGAATGCTGGAGGTGATCAACGGAATCGACTCGACGGTCCCGGTCACATCACGCAGCGCGTACAGTCGGCGGTCGGCCGGTGCGATGCGTTCGCTGGCACTGATGATAAACGCACCGACCTGGCGCAACACCGCAGCGGATGCTTGTTCGGACAGATCGGTGCGGAAACCGGGAATCGCTTCCAATTTGTCGAGCGTGCCGCCGGTCAGTCCCAATCCGCGTCCGCTGACCATCGGCACATGAACGTCACAGGCGGCCAGCAACGGTGCCAGGATCAGGGAGACTTTATCCCCCAGTCCCCCCGTGCTGTGTTTGTCCACCCGCGGCGTCTGGCCGGACACCTCGCGTGGCAGCAGGTCGCCGCTTTGCAGCATCGCACGGGTCAACGTCGCGGTCTCACGCTCGCTCATCCCGTTCACGCAGACCGCCATGGCGAAGGCCGACATTTGATAGTCGGCGACACGGCCGTCACAGAATCCCTCGATCAAGAACCGGATCTCGTCATCCCGGAGCGCGTTTCCGTCGCGTTTTTTTGCCAGCAGGTTAGCCGTCAGCATGCCGATGACCGTGGTATGCAAGGTCGTTATAGTGGATTGCGTCAACGAAGATCGTGCCACGTGTTCCCCTTTCTGTCGACCTCCAGGAAAAGTGATGTTGTGCTCCCGTTCCTTGATCGCATTGGTTTTCTCCGTCATCACCACGATGATGGTCACCCAGTGTCTGGCGGCCGAAACCGAACCCAACGTCACCGCGCCGGAATCCGACCAGGCGGCTGCCGGAAAATCGGACCGGCAACCGGCCGAACCCGCAGCGGCGGACGAGACGGCCGACGATCCTCCGGGCACCGATCCGGCGAACACCGATCCGGCTGATGCCGAGTCGGCGAACACCGAGCCGGCGGATGCGGGCGAGGCCAGCCCCGAGGTACTTGCGGCGCTGCAAGCGGGCCCCCGCGCGCTGTCCCTGGCGTTTCGCATGGCCGCCAAACGCGCGACGCCCTCGGTCGTCGTGTTGTATGCCTACGGCCAGGACGGGGACCCCCGCGACCCGAACAAAGAGGAGACTTCGGAAGACGAGTTGCCGCTGTTGGAGCGGGCGGAAATCCCCACGCCGCCGCCGGCCGAAGAGAAGCTGACCGGGCTGGGGTCCGGAGTGATCGTCTCGGCCGACGGGCTGATCATCACCAACAACCACGTGATCACCGGTGCGACGCGGGTCGTCGTGCAATTGCCCGATGAAACCCGCGTGGATGCCAAAGTGGTCCGCGGCGACCCGGACAGCGACGTCGCAATGGTCCGTGTGGAGTTTTCCGAACCACTCGATCCGATCTCGATCGGCGACAGCGACAAGCTGGAAATCGGCGACTGGGTGCTGGCGATCGGCAGCCCCTTCAAATTGGAAGCGACGGTCAGCGCGGGGATCATCAGCGGCAAGAACCGTCGTTTGGATCGGATTCGACGCAGCAGCATGCTGCAGACCGATGCCGCGATCAATCCCGGAAACTCCGGCGGCGCGCTGATCGATCTGGATGGCAAAGTCGTCGGAATCAGCACCGCGATCGCCACGCGGAGCGGGTTTTACCAGGGTGTGGGGTTCGCGATCCCGATCACCCAGGCCCGTTGGATCGCCGATGAGCTCGACCAGCACGGCAAAGTCCGCCGCGCCGCGATCGGGACCACCCTGGTGGAACTGAAGCCGCGAATCGCAAAACAATTTAATTTGCAGCCGTATTCTGGTATCTTGGTCTATCAGATCATCAAAGGGTCGGTCGCCGAACAGGCGGGCATCGAGCCCCAGGACGTGATCGTGGAATTCGCCGGCGAACAGGTGCGGGATTCCATTGGGCTTCAAGAGGCCATCGAACGCAAACCGATTGGTTCAAAACAGCCAATCGTCGTCCGACGCAAGGGAAAACGCGTCGAATTGACCGTCGAATTGGCGACGGTCGACGATCCGACCGGACAAGAATGAAAAACCAACATTGTCTGCGTTTCGCCTCTTTCCTACCATTCCACGACGGCCCAGCTTGCGAGGGCCTATGATAGAGCGTGTTCCGCCAGGAAATTTCGCCTCGTTCGACTCCCGAAACTCCCCACCCGAAATCCGGACCAATCATATGGATCGCCGTTTCACAATGCGTACGATCATCACCGCCGCGGTGCTTGTTTGTTTGGCGCACGCCGGTTCCTCCCAGAGGATCCTGGCCCAACCCGCCGCCCCCGTGCTGCCGGGTGCCGAGAATGCCACCGCCACGACGCCTCCCCAGGCGACGGCACAGGATCGACGGATTGCGAAGCTGATTGCGTCCCTGATTCCCAAATTCCACATCTCCTCGGCTGAACTGGACGACACCATCAGCCAGCGGGCGCTCGATCTGTATCTCGATCGATTCGACCCCCTGAAGCTGTACTTCTATCAGTCCGATATCGACGAGTTCGCCAAACAACGCAACCAGATCGATGACATGGTCAAACAGGGTGACCTGAGCCTGGCCTACACGATCTTCAACCGATTCACCCAACGCGTCGACGAACGCGTCGCGATGGCACTGCAGATCCTCGATTCGGATTTCGACTTCAGCAAAGACGAATACATCATCGTGGACGCCGACGCGGCCAGCTACGCCAAGTCCGCCGAGGAAGCGAACCAACGATGGCGGCGGCAAATCAAGTACGCCCTGCTGGATCTGCGTGACGACGACACCGTCGGCGACGAAGCACGCGATCTGCTCCGACGCCGCTACCTGCGTTACGCTCGACGATTCAAGTCCTACAGCAACGATGATCTGCTGGAAGCGTATCTGACGTCGGTGACCAGCGCCTTTGACCCCCACTCGACCTACATGTCGCCGTCGACGCTGGACGATTTCAACATCTCGATGGGATTGAAGCTGCAAGGGATCGGTGCCGCCCTGCGTGAAAAAGATGGCAACACCGTGGTCATGCAAATCATTCCCGGCGGTGCGGCTGATCAAGACGAACGGCTTCAGCCCGACGATGTGATCGTTTCGGTCGGCCAAGGCACAGAAGGCCCGATGGTGGACATCGTTGAAATGCCGTTGAAAGACGTCGTCAGCCTGATTCGTGGCAACGCAGGAACCGTCGTCCGCCTGGGCGTCAAAGTCGGCGGCAAGGGCAAGGTCGAAACCTATCAAATCACCCGCGCCAAAGTTGAGCTGGAAGAATCCGCCGCACGGGGCAAGATTCTCGATCACACAATGCCCGATGGCAGCGTTCGCAAGATCGGCTTCATCAACTTGCCCAGCTTCTACATGGACATGCAAGCGGCACGCGAAAATCGAAGCGATTTCCGCAGCAGCACCCGCGATGTCCGAAACATCCTGATGGAATTCAAAAGCAAGGGTGTCGAAGGCGTCGTGATCGACCTGAGCCGCAACGGTGGCGGGTCGTTGACCGAAGCGATCAATCTGACCGGGTTGTTCATCAATCGTGGACCCGTCGTCCAGGTCAAAGATTCACGCGGACAAATCCAACAGTACAACGACGAAGAAGTCGGCACGGTTTGGAGCGGACCGTTGGTCGTTCAAACCAGCAAGTTCAGCGCCAGCGCCAGCGAGATCTTCGCCGGGGCGATCAAGGACTACAATCGAGGCATCATCGTCGGTGACCCCGCCACCCACGGCAAAGGCACCGTGCAAACGCTGATGGATCTCGGCGAACGCCTGTTCCTGACCCAACGCCAAAACTACGGGGCGTTGAAAGTCACCCTGCAACAGTTCTATTTGCCCGACGGCGAAAGCACCCAACGCGGCGGCGTCGCGGCCGACATCGTGTTGCCCAGCCTGACCCAAAAAATGGATGTCGCCGAAGGTGATCTCAAGTACGCCCTCGAAGAAGACCGCATCAACGGTGCCCGTCACGACATCTATAACCTGGTGCCCAGCGACCTGCTGACCGAGCTGCGACAAAACTCCGAGCAACGTGTCAAAGCCGACAAAGAATTCGTCGATCTGATGCGACGCATCGAACTGTTCGTCAAGCAGAAGGAAGAGCAAACCGTTCCGCTGGAAGAAACCGCGTTCATGCAGCGTCGCGATGAACTCGATGCCCAGAAGGAAGAGGAAAAAGAAGAACTCGAACAGGAGACGGACAAACAAGTCTTCCGAGATACCTTCTACAACCGCGAAGTCATCAACATCGCCGGTGACTACATCGAAGGACTCCGCCGAGAAAAACTGGTCCGCAACTGAGTGGGGAGACACTTTCGCGGCAGATGGATCGTCGCGGAACGCAGTTCCTCGTTTCCTCGTTTCCTCGTTTCCTCGTTTCCTCGTTTCCTCGTTTCCTCGTTTCCTCGTTCCAAGGCTCCGCCTTGGAACGCTTCTGGCGGTGTGGCTCTCGCCACACGCGGTTCGCGGTCAGGAGGCAGGAGCCTCCGGGGCAGTGTGTCCCCAGGCAGAGACCGGACTGCGAAAAATTGATTGTTGCGGCCGGTCCGAATCTCAGGCGGAAACCGTTCCGCGGCGTTTGCCCAAAGGGCATCCACAACATAGCCTGGGGTTACGCCCGGATTCGCTGGGGCTCATCCGGGCTCACCCCCAGGCTATGTTGTTGATCGCCTTTGGCGAACCGAGCCGAGTGATCCGTTCCTTGGAACGCACTGGCGGTGTCGCTGTTGCCGCACGCGGCTCGCGGTCAGGAGGCAGGAGCCTCCGGGGCAATGTGTCCCCAGGCAGAACCTGGGAACAAGTGGGAGATCAACACGCGCCGCTCGCTGACGCTTCCCACTGGCATCGGTTACGCCCCCTCCAGCACCTGCATCGGATTGATCCGGGTCCAGCGATCGATCCGTTCGGCGTCGATTTCTAATCGGCTGGCGAGCATTTCGGCCATCTGCGGCATCGTGGTCGCGCAGCCGGCAAAATGCTGGTGGCCTTCGGCCCAGGCGGCCAAGTGCTGGTCGACTTCGACCATCTGGCCGGCTAGGCGATAGAAGCCCGGTCCCAGTCCGGCGGCGCCGATCGCGTCGGTCACGATCACGATGTTTTGTTCCGGAACGCACTTCAAATAGTTCCCCAAGGCGAACCAGGGCACATGATGCCCATCGGCGATGAAGGAGATTTTGAGGTGTTCGGAGAGCGATAGCACGCGTTGGACGATGTTGTCATGGCGATGCATTTGTCCCGGGCATCCATTGCCCAGGTGCGTGAACATCGACAGTCCGGCGTCGATCGCCTGGCGCAACTGGGCGATCGATGCGTCCGAGTGCCCGGCGGCAACGACGATCGACCGATCGCACAGCCAGCGGGTGACTTCGACGCTGCCATGCACTTCCGGGGCCAGGGTGACCAACCGCACGCGACCGCGACCCGCCTCGACCAACCGTTCGGCCAATTCGATCGTCGCATCACGAACACAGTCCGCCGGATGCGCTCCGACAAATCCGGGTTCGGGACTGATGAACGGGCCTTCGACGTGGATGCCCGCGACGATCTCGGCGATTTCGGCATGTGACTCGGCGGCATCGGCCACACGCCGGATACGGCGGACCATGGCATCGATCTGGTCGGTGATGATCGTCGGCAGGCAGGCGGTGACGCCGTCGTTGCGCATCTGTCGGCAAGCGGTCAAAATGGCCTCGTCGGTCAAGTCATCGCTGTTGAAGTCGACGCCGTAATAGCCGTTGACCTGCAAATCGACAAAACCGCTCATTCGAATCGCTCCAGCGTTGCGTGAACGTCCTCGGGAATCTTGCTCGCCGCGGCGTCGTCGATGATCAACGTCGTCCCCGAGTGGTTTCTCAGGATGCTGGCGGGGACATCGGGGGTGATCGGACCGCACAACGTGTCGCGGACCGCCGCGGCCTTGCGCTCGTCGGGTACGCTGCAATAGATATTTTTGGTTTTCAAGATCTGTCGGACCGACATGCTGATCGCGTGGGTCGGGACCTCGTCCAAGGAACCGAACCAGCCTTCGCCGACCTGTTGCATGCGACACTCATGATCCAATTCGACGATCAAATACGGCGAATCGGTTTCAAAGTCTGCCGGTGGATCGTTGAACGCCAGGTGGCCGTTTTCACCGATTCCCACCAGGGCCACGTCGACGGTGACGGAAGAGATTTTCGTAGCTGCCCGATGGACCGTCTCGGTCGCATCGGTGTCGCCGGCCAAGTAATGGAACGACGCCAGCGGAACCTTGTCGACAAAGCGCTCTTGCAAGTAACCGCAAAACGATGCCGGATGGTCGCGGCCGATCCCGATGTACTCGTCCAAGTGAAATCCGTGCACGCGACTCCAATCAATGTCATCCTGGGCGACCAGGTGGGCGAGGACCTGAAACTGTGACGCTCCGGTGGCCACAATCAGATAGGCCGCTCCATTTTTTTCGATGGCATCGCGAAGGTCCTGGGCGGCATGTTCGGCCGTGTAGCGTCCCATGTCGGACGGCGTTTTCGTGACAATTGTCTTCACAGTGAATCCCGGCTGGCTCCATTGGGTGTCTCAAGCGGACCTGATCTAGCGATCGATCGCTTCGGGTCGGTAGGATCGCGGCGTCGCGGCAACTTTCGGCCGATCCGGCCGTGCGGCAACGACCGCGGCAGATCTTAACACGTTTTCGCCCCCCACCCACCATCCCAGACCTTTGTTCAATCTGCGTCATTTCGGTCTCGCGCTCGAACGGTCTTTCAAGCAGCACCGTTGGCTGTGGCGCCATGCCCATTGCAAACGGGTGTTTGACAGTTGGAACGCACGAGTCGGCGGTGACGCTGCGGCGACATCGCGGCCTGTTGCAGCGCGGTCTGAAGCGGGCCGGCGCTGTCTGCTGGACTTACGACGGATCGCCAGTGACGGCGAGCAGGGGCGGCGATTTCACGCCTTGGTGATGCTGTTGCGCCGCGGCGGCTATGAGTTGTCGATGGTCCCCCGTCTGGCCTTTTTGCAAACCGGCCATCGGATGTTCAAAGCGAACGCGTTGGCCGAAACCCGCCCGTTCTTTGAAGACCGACTGCCTGCGGATTTTTGTCCCTTTGACCTCTGTCTGTCCGATGGCACCACGGCGCATCGCCACGCGCGACGAACGCTTTCGGTCCTGACGGGCACTCAAAAACCGTTGCAGCCGGGTGACCTGGCGATGCCCTACAGTTTTTTTCCGGCTGTCTGGGATCACGGCGAAGATCAACATTTCGAAGACTACCGGCGACGCCAACGCGTCTGGCGATTTTTCTTCGGAGGCCACTGTTCCGAAGCGTCGTATCGGCGGATCAAAAAGTACACGCGGCTGCAACCCGTCGATCGGCACCGCGTGGTCGGCGAGGTCAATCGGTACTTCGCCGACTCCACGCTCTGGATCGACTGCGATGAACAGCTCGAATCGGCGCAGCGACAACGCCACGAGTCGTTCGTCATGATCGACAATGCGACCTATCGTCCCGATGCGAGTCGCTGGCTGGGCTTGCTGGCCCAGTCCGATTTTTTTCTTGCCGCCCCCGGTTGTGACTATCCGCTGTCGCACAACGCGATCGAAGCCATCGCCGTCGGCACCATCCCCGTGTTGGAGTACGGCTCGCTGTTCACGCCGCCGCTGAGCGATGGCGAGAATTGCATCACCTACCAAGGCATCGACGGTCTGCGTCGCGCCGCGGCGCGAATCGAAACCATGGATGAACATCAAATCGTCAAACTCCGCCGCGGTGTGATCGACTACTACGAATCACACCTCAGCCCGGCGGCGTTTTGTCGAGACCTGGAAGATGCTGCCACCAAGCGTTTGCACCTGTTCCCCTATCTGACCCCCGCGGAAAGGCGAGCCGCGTAGCGAAGCGTCTATCGGTAGATGGCATGCGGCGTCACACTGCGCCCGATGATTTGGGCCGGGATCTTGTATCGAAGGTTTTCGTTTAGCCTGTCACATCAGCTGGCCGTCCCCGCTTGGAACGGGTCTCTGTCTTGCGAACGTTCGCAGATCAGCGGAACACGTTTCAAAAATCTTATGCGGGAGAATGCGATGTTGGTTCTGAGAGTCTTTCTTGTCGGTTTGATGCTGTGCACCGGGACGGTCGGTTGGTCACAGGATTTCGCAACAATCTATTTCGGTGATCCGGACATCGAAGAGAAAGTCGATGATTATCGAAAGGACAAGGGAGTGGTCGGGATGGGGTTGGTCGTCGTTCATGACGGTGAGATTGTTTACCTGCGGGGCTACGGCAAAGAAGACCGTGAAGCCAATGTCTACGTCGATCCGAAAGCGACGCGTTTCCGTTGGGCGTCCATCTCAAAAACCTTGACAGGCGTTCTGGCGGTGATGGCCGACAACGACGGCATCGTCGACCTGGACAGGAATGTCCCCTATTACTATCCGAGTTACATGGTTCCCAACAAGTATTACGTTGGCGGAAATCTGAACAACGGCCAGAGCGTGCCCTGGTACCGTCGATTGATCACGATGCGACAACTGCTCAGCCATACCTCGGGTATTCAACACTACAGCAACGGCCTGAACCGACCGGAGCCTCCTGCTTCGTCGGCTGCCAATCCCAGTCTCAACACCGGAATGGAGTGGGCACTGAAGTACTGGAAGTACAATCCTCTGATCGATCTGCCGGGGAATCGCTGGTCTTACTCGACGCCGGCGTACAACTTGGCAGGCGTTGTACTGGAACAAAAAATGGGAGGCTCGTTCGATCAGTTGACACAGATGCTGATCGCCCAGCCTGCCGGCATGACAACGCTTCGCCCCGACACGCTCTGGAATCCGGCTCCCCGACGGGCGGTCGGATATCTGCTCGACGGTGGCGACGCAACGCGCGACAACCGAGACGACGACGTGTCATGGAAGCTGGCCGGCGGAGGGTTCATCTCGACCGTCGAGGACATGGGGCGTTACGCGGCCGCACTGTTGGGCGACGAGATTTTGAGCCCCGCGGAGAAATTCGACATGTGGTCACCGCAGTCGCTCCGCAACGGAGACCTGACGAACTGGGCGCTCGGATGGAGAATTCGCCAGGGGACCGCCAAGGACCTGGATTTCAAAGTGGAACATGGCGGAGCCCAAACCAAGGCGCGTTGTCATCTGTCGCTGTATCCCAATCGCGGGTTGGCTGTCGCGGTGATGACCAATTCCAGCACCAACTGTGACACGCGAGGTCTGGCAAGAGACATCGAAGAGATCGTGATCGAACGCCTCGATACCGGAGATGCTCCGATCAAGAAAGGATACGACCGCTTGGACATGATCGCCGAGCCGCTGTTTCCGTCGATCGGTTTGTTTCGCAGCGTCACGACGACCTATCGCGCGCTTGCACGCTGAGACATGCGACGGGCTGTCCGGAGGTCACTAGCGTCCGGCTCGCAGCTCGCTCGTCATCCGTTGAAACTCTTTCCGAATCGCTGCGTTGTTGAATTCGCGGAGCGAGGGGACCTTGAGTTTCATCAGCGTTTCAAAATCACGACGTCCGGTGTTCATCAGCGCCGCGACGTCGCTGGAAAGTTTGACGGTGTCATAGGTGTTCATGGCGGTGGCCAGTTTCTTCTGGGCCAGTTTGTTTTCCTTTTCGATCAGTGCGGCGTTGCGTTTGAGGTATTCGACGTACAAGTCGGCGGTCTCGCGCGTCAGTTCGTTGGAGGCGATGTTCGACTCGAGCACCTGCCGGTCCCCGCCGTTGACCTTGATCAGCGTTTGCGCCTGTTTGATGTTCTGTTCGGCCTGGGCCGCGAACTCCTTGAGTTTCGGGATGTGTTTTTCGTGGACGTCACGGACGAACGTCTTTTGGATTCGATCCATCACGTGGATCATGACGACGTAGATCCCGTAGTACCGCTTCGACACATCCAATGCCTCGCCGCTCTCTTCGGTCAGTTCCTGCAACTGAGCCGTGACATGTTTGATGTTGTCGAAAACGACGGCCATCGTGACGATGTCATCGCCGGAGACCGAGGACAACAACGACTCCACGCCGTCTTGATCGACTTCGACGCCGATCTTGGAAAGTTCTTCGGCGAATGTCTTTTTCAGTTTGACGAGGATTGCTTGTTGACGTTCGATCTCCTCCTCCTCCGAGGCGATGCTCTCGTCGAGGGCTTCTTTGGAAAGCTCAAACGGGTTGACCTTGTCGAGCTGACTTTGATCCTTGGCCCAAGATGCGGAGACCCGCTGGCGGCGATAGTCGGCAATGTTGGTCTGGGACTGTGCGATGGCCTCGTTGGCCTCGCGAATCCGCCGGCGGTAATCGCTGACCTCTGAAACGCTGAGCGCCACGATCGCCTGGTCGAGCAGTTCGTTGATCTGGGCAGAGTTGGATTGTTTGTCCAGCTTGAAGGGGATCACCGAGCTGTCGGGCAGCTCGGCATGTCGATCGACCAATTGACGTGTTTCTTCCAAGGTCGGCAGGACGCCTTCGAACAGATCGCCCAGGCGTTGACGCAGCCGGCCGTCACCGATCGTTTCCGAGACGATGGCGATGGCGGAGTCCCCGTCGGCGGCACTCCCGTCACCGGCCTCGTCCTGGCTGTCGGTCGAGGTGTCGGATCCGAACGTGCCGCTGAACGGATTTTTTTCGCAACCACAGCAAACCGTCAAGATTGCTGCAAGCGTCAAACAGGGGGGGAAACTTCGCATGGGTATCCTTCATCAGGGGTGGGTCACGCCACGATTCATCTTAACGCCCGGATCCGTCGAGACAAAACCGAGGCCCAGATTGGGATGGAAATCGGGCGCACCGGTGTCATTGTTTTGAATTTCGGCCGTCCCTTGACGATACAATGGTGGTTCGCCCGATGCGTATCGAATCTTTGCCGATTGGATCGATGAATCAGCCAAACTGCGAGAAAAAACAGCAACATGTCCGGATGCTCCGGCAGCTGCAACGGAAAACGCCGTTCGCCGCGATCGCGGTCCAGCTGGTCGGTGGCGAAACGATCGTCATCGCAGACCCGTGGCAGTTTGTCGTCGACGCGGACCGTCTGTATGTGATCGTGCCCCCGTCCAAGCACGTCCGGTCGATTCCGTTGAGCGAGATTCAGCGGATCGGACGGCGACGCGCCGTTGCCGTCCTGCTCGATTGAATCGATGCCGATCACGGGGCGGCCCCCATGCCATCGACTTGACCGCCAAGCGGCGTGTTTTGGTTAGCGGTAGGGCGCGAGCCCTCCGGTCTTTCCGGTTGTTTTTGAGACGCGACCGGACGGCTCGCGGGCTGTCGATTTAGTCAGGTTCTGCTGAGTTAATGGTGAGCCGCCGGTCGTAAGGCCTCGGGCAACGTCGCAGTGCCCGGCCGCTTACGCGTCGCGGCTCACAAAACCGACAGCCCGCTCGCGCCGTTCCGCAAACACCTTGAGGCATCGGGTGCGGACCGGGCGCTCGACGCGCGCCGATCCGCACCCTTGTTGTGCCGCGGACGCACGGCCGTGAGCGTGCCATCGCAACGGCGGGGCGTCGGTTTCGCATCCCGCTTCCTCGCGGCCGAATCACGATTCGGACAAAATGTCACAGAACGCTTCTGACTGGCCGTGAAACTCGGCT
This sequence comes from Stieleria neptunia, assembly GCF_007754155.1. NCBI lineage: Bacteria > Pseudomonadati > Planctomycetota > Planctomycetia > Pirellulales > Pirellulaceae > Stieleria > Stieleria neptunia. The sequence goes on from NZ_CP037423.1 coordinate 2,075,669, forward strand.
GATTTCACGCTCGCATCATTTACTTTGACACAATCGATTCGGCTGGCACCATTAGTGCACCATTGAGTGTCCTTCCCCCCGTCTGAAGGACCCTTTGCAATGCCCACATCCATTTTTCAGCGCCATCTCGCTACGAAATCTGCGGACAAGAACGCCGGTGTTGACGACTGCAGCTTCGAGCTGGCGATCCGTTCGGCGGGTGCGTCGGTTCGTGGGGGACGCGATTACAACGAAGACCGATTTTACCGATCGGATCGGGCCCAGTTTTACTTGGTCGCCGATGGCATGGGCGGCCACTTGGGCGGAGCGATGGCGAGTCAGATTGCGATGGAAACCATTCCGATGGTTTGGCAAAGCAGGATTCGTCAAAACACACTGTCCTACTCGGGGATCCGTTCCGCCTATGGGGACGCCCTCTCCAGCGCGACGCGGGAAATGTCCGCGGCGGTGAGTGATCATCCGGAATACGACCGCATGGGCTGCACGCTGGCGGTCGCGTTCGTGTACTGCGGCCGGATGTACTTCGGCCACGTCGGCGATTGCCGCATTTATCTGCTCCATCGCAACAAACTGACACGGCTGACCAAAGACGAAACACTGGTCCAAGGCTTGATCGATGCGGGCGCCATCGATGCACACCAGGCTCGTGTCCACCGCTGGCGTCACATCGTCACCAACAGCGTCAGCCCCCAAGGGTTACAGCAACCCTCACGTTTGCGTTCGGCCCAGATCGACATGGGCGACCGCGTGATGCTGACGTCCGACGGGCTGACCGACGAGCTGGCCGATGACGAAATCCGACAAATCATGGCCTCCTGTTTTGATCCGCAAGAGTGCGTCGATCAGTTGATTCGCGCGGCTTTGGACCGCAACGCTCGCGACAACGTTTCCTGTGTCGTGTTTCAAACCTGACGAGGCTGCAGGAAGCCGGCGGTCCGATCGTGTCTCCCCATCGATGGCAATGAAGCAATCATGTTAATGAGCCAACAGCAACACCGACTCGTCCAACTCGATGACGTCACACGTCTTGCGCTGATGATCACGCCGACCGACTTCGGTGATCCGATCGACCAGGCTCGGGAGGCGATTTCGGCGATCCGATCGATTCTGGGGCGACAATCGGTTCTGATGACGTTGACGAAACAGACCGTCTTTGTCCGCTCGGCCGACGACATCCCGACATTCCAAAACCTGTTCAAGGCGATTTACCGAGACCGGGTGCCGGCGACCAGTTTCGTGATCCAACCGCCCTGTGGCGGTCAAGCGTTGGCGATCGAAGCCTGGGCACTGGGCGGCGAGGGGATCCGGGTCGATTTCCCGTTACCCGATCTGGTCACGGTTTCCTACGACGGACTCCGCTGGATCTACGTCGCGGGCATCACCTCGCCACCGCAAGCCAGCTGTGCGTCTGACGAATCCGAAGACTCGTTTCGTCGACTGGCCGAACGATTGCAGCATGTCGATGCCAGTTTCAACGACGTTTGCCGGATCTGGTTGTACCAAGGCGGCATCACCGAGCTGGAATCGCGCCCGTCGGGTGAGCCGATCGAGCGTTATCGAGAACTCAACCGGGCGCGCGCGGAATTTTTTCAACGGCTCGAAGCGGCCGGGCAGATCAACACGACGCGCGACGGGCACTCGTTTTACCCGGCCAGCACGGGGATCGGAATGGCCGGCCCCGGTCTGACCGTCAGTTGCCTCGGTCTGCAAACCGATCGTGACGATGTTTCGTTGCATCCCCTGGAAAACCCTCAGCAGACATCGGCGTTTGACTACGCGAGAAAGTTTTCGCCCCAAAGCCCGCTCTTTTCGCGCGCCATGGCCGTCAAAATCGGCGACCACGTGACCACCTGGATCTCCGGGACCGCCAGTATTCTGGATTCGGAAAGCGTCCACCTGGGCGACGTCGCAAAACAGACCGAACAGACGATCGACAACATCGAAAACCTGATCAGCGGCAAGAACTTTGAGCGTCATGGGCTGCCGGGGCTGGCCGCCGAGTTGACGGATCTGGCCAAAGTCCGTGTGTATGTCAAACGTCCGGAGGACTATGAGACGTGTCGGTCGATTTGCGAAGCCCGGTTCGGATCCGTGCCGGCCATCTACGCCGTGGCGGATGTGTGTCGGCCCGAACTGCTGGTCGAAATCGAAGGCGTCGCGTTTTCCGATGTTTCCCCCGCGTCCTAATTTGTTTTCCACAGGCATGTGATGTCGAGTCGTCCCTTCGCCCCCCAGGACTTTGGCGTCCTTCGAATACGGAACCACCGTTTTCGAAGACACCGAGAACCCTGGAGCCCGATGTGGATCCTGGCCTGTGCGGCGTCACTTTCGATCACCTTGTTGTGCGGTTTGGTCTGGTGGTTGACCATTCCCGATACCGGCGACGATCCATCGCGGCTGGCAAATCAACGCCCCGCCGACGGCTCGGGACGTTCGGCCGCCGCGTTGCCGGCTGAACCGACGCCGGACCCAACCCCAAGCCATCTGGCGTCGCCCAACGCGACGGGACGTTTGTTGGCCAACGTCGACTCGGGATCCTCGCCGCCCCACTCGATCGCAAACCCGGCGACGATGGTCACCGCCTCCGGGCTCGGCCGATCCGCCCCAAGCGCCGTTCCCGATGTCCGCGAAATCTATGAAAGTTCCAATCCGATTCATGGCCGCAACGCCGTCGACGACGATGTCTTTCGACAATTGATCGCGCTGGGCATCAAACCCGCCAAACTCTGCTCCGACGAAGTCTTCCTGCGCCGCGTCTATGTCGATGTGTTGGGAACCCTGCCCACGGTTCAGGAGGCGAAATCGTTCCTGGATAACCACCGGGAGCACAAACGCCAAAGGCTGATCGATGAGTTGCTCAAGCGACGTGAATTCGCCGACTATTGGGCGATGAAATGGTGCGACGTCTTGCGGGTCAAAGCGGAGTTCCCGGTCAATCTATGGCCCGGGGCGGCACAGGCCTACCACCGCTGGATCCATTCGGCGATCAAACGCAATCTGCCCTACGACGAATTTGCACGCGAACTGTTGACGGCGTCCGGAAGCAACTTTCGAACCCCCCAAGTCAATTTCTATCGGGCGCTTCAAAGCAAGGAACCCGAGGCGATCTCGCACGTGGTCGCGTTGACGTTTCTCGGCGAACGCACCGACGGTTGGCCAGAGACGCGTCGCGCCGGCGTGGCGCAATTCTTTAGCAAGGTCGGGTATAAACCGACCGGCGAATGGAAAGAAGAGATCGTGTTCTTTGATCGACGGCGCAACGGAGCCGATCCCAATCAAGCCGTCGACGCCGTCTACCCCAGCGGCGTGTCGGTCCGCATTCCGCCGGATCAGGATCCACGTCAAGTTTTTGCCGATTGGCTGACCGACCGCCGCAACCCCTGGTTCGCCCGCGCGGTCACCAATCGCATCTGGTACTGGTTGCTCGGTCGCGGCATCGTTGATCCGCCCGACGATGTGCGGCATGACAACCCGCCGGCCAACCTGCCACTGCTCAACACGCTCGCCCGTGAACTGGTCGCGTCGGACTATGACATCAAGCACGTTTATCGCTTGATCCTCAACTCCAGTGCCTACCAACTCTCTTGCATCGCCGAATCGGAGGACGACCGCGCGGCCGAGCACTTTGCCTATTACCCCACGCAGCGACTGGACGCCGAGGTCTTGATCGATGCGATTTGCCAAATCACCGGCACGACCGAAACCTACATGAGCATCATTCCGGAACCGTTTACGTTCCTGCCCGAGTCGCATCGCGCGATCCTGCTGCCCGACGGCAGCATCACCAGCAGTTTCCTGGAAATGTTCGGCCGCCCCGCGCGTGACACCGGTCTGTTGTCCGAACGCAACAACCGCCTGACAGCTTCGCAGGCGCTGCATCTGCTCAATTCCAATCACATCCGCAATAAGATCGAGCGCGGACCGGGGATCCGATCGTTGATCCAGCAGGGCCGCGATTCCTGGGACACCGCCGAGAGGATTTATTTGGCCATTCTGTCTCGACGACCGACCGAAAATGAACTCAACACGGCAGCGGCGCTCTGTGACGATCCGCGGGGAGCACGCGAGCTGGCTTGGGTCCTGATCAATAGTGATGAGTTTTTGTTTCGACATTGAATGTGGCGGCAGCATCCGGCTTGCGGGGAGACTTGAATCGCAAGCTGGAAGCTTAGTGCTTCGTCAACTTTTATACTTAGGGTACCGCGGAAAAGGGGTCAGGTACCAAAAATGCGAAGCACCCTGCGGGCCATTTGGTTTTTGGTACCTGACCCCTTTTCCGCTCGACAAACGCCGGCTCGAAAATTGAAAGCTGACAAAGCACTAGGCCACTTGGAACCCTTTGGAATGACGATGAAATCGAGACGACGAAACGATCGCGGACGACTGAGCCGCCGACATGTCGTGCAGGGTGGCGCGATCAATGCGGCCGGTTTGATGATGGCCTCGCAATTGATCTCCGCACACCGAGTCGCCGCCGACACGGCGGCGGCCGGCGCAACGCCCTCCTCGGCCGACGCAAACTCGGCCGCGCGGCTGGAATCGGCCAAGGCCAAGGCGGTGATCCAAATCTGGTTGGCCGGCGGCCCGCCGCACACCGATACGTTCGATCCGAAACCGGAATCGGGCAGCGACTACACCGGCCCGCTCAGCGGCACCAGCGCCACCAACGTCGCCGGCATCCACATCGGCGAGCTGTTGACCGAGCTGAGCAAGGTGGCGGACAAGTACGCGTTGATTCGCAGCATGACCCACGGCGTCAATGGACACGAAACCGCGTCCTACCTGACTCAAACCGGACGGATGCCGGGCCGGCTGGTTTATCCCGCCGCGGGCGCCGTCGTCACCGCCTTCAAAGGATTCCCCGAACTCAAACCGGGCGAGGAAGAGAATTTGATCCCGCCGTACATCGTCCTGACCAGTCCGCAAGGTCGGTTCTCCGAGGCCGGGTTCATGGGGATCAAGTACAAACCGTTTGCCACCGGTGGCGACCCGAACGCCGCGCGGTTCGCCGTGGAAGGCATCATCTCGCCCAATCTGTCCAAAGCACAACAGCTGGATCGACGGCGATTGCTCGGCGAAATGAACTCGCTCGGCAGCGCGATCCCCGGCCGCCCCAATCTGTCGATGGCGGCCCAAGCCCGCCAACACGCCTACGATTTGATCGTCGGCGATGCCGGAAAGGTCTTCGATTTGAACACCGAATCGGATGACATGCGGACGCGCTACGGCCGCACCAAGTTCGGCCAGTCGTGTCTGGCCGCGCGGCGATTGATCGAAAGCGGTTGCAAATTCGTGACAATCAATCACGGCGGCTGGGACACCCACAAAGATCATTTCCCCTCGATGCGCCGCAAGCTGCCTGAACTCGATCGCGGACTGGGCACGCTGATCGCCGACCTGGACGACCGCGGGATGCTGGACAGCACCATCGTGTGGTGCATCGGCGAGTTCGGACGCACGCCAAAGGTCGCTGCCGAATCACCTTGGAATGGTGGTCGCCATCACTTCGGTTCGGTGTTTTCCTCGCTGGTTGCCGGGGGCGGATTCCAAGGCGGCCATGTCGTCGGGACTTCGGATGCACGCGGCGAAACGGTCCAGGACCGCCCGGTCTATCCCGGCGATCTGATCGGAACGATGTACGAATTACTGGGCATCGACCCCGAGGCCAGTCTGCCGCATCCGATGGGCGAATTTGTCCGGGCCACCCCCGGAGCCGACGAGGGCATGAAAAGCGGCGGACGACTCAACGAAATCACCTGACAAACCAGTGGCGTAAGCTTCCAGCTTGCGATCCGTGGCACAAGCTTCCAGCTTGCGATTCCGCGGCACAAGCTTCCAGCTTGCGATCCGTGGCACAAGCTTCCAGCTTGCGATTCCGGTTCACCGGCCGGCACGATGCTTACATCACTCGGATAGCGAGAGGCAACGATGAATCCACACCCGATTCCCCAATCTGCGTTTTACGCGCTGCTGTTGATGTTCGCGATGTCCTGTCCCCCGGCGGACGCGCAAAACCGCGGCAGCGCCCCGCATCTGGCGTACGTGTTCCCGGCCGGATGCGAACGGGGCATGACCTGTGAAGTCGTCGTCGGTGGCCAATTCCTGAAGGATGTCGGCGAGGTCTACGTGTCAGGCAAAGGCGTCAAGGCGGAGATCGTACGCTGGTACCGGCCACTGACCGCGGGCGAGTACAACAACTTGAACATGAAGTTTCGCGAGACGCGCGAACGTCTGATGGGGCAGGCGGTTCTGCGGGGCCGCAACAGCAATCCGACCGACGAGGAGATCGCCGAGGCCGCCGGGATCACCGAAGCGCAACTCCGCGAGATGGAAATCTATCGCAGTCGTGACCGCGATCCCAAGCGTCAACCCAATGACCAACTGGAAGAACAAGTGACGCTGCGGATCACCGCCTCGCTGGAGGCCGCGGTGGGCAAGCGGGAGCTGCGGTTCCTGAGCGACAACACGATCTCCAACCCGATCTGGTTCCACGTGGATCGTTGGATCGAGATGCGTGAATCCGAACCGAACGATCGGGTCGCCACCGAGGTCACGGGACGTTTTCCGCTGGTGATCAACGGACAGATCATGCCGGGCGATGTCGATCGGTTTCGAATGGAAGCCGATCAAGGCATGAAGCTGGTGGTTCAGGTCGCCGCGCGGGATGTGATTCCCTACCTCGCCGATGCCGTCCCCGGATGGTTCCAAGCGGTGGTGCGGATGATGGACGAATCCGGTGACGAAGTGAGTTTTGCCGACTCGTTTTACTACCGCCAAGATCCCTTGCTGTACTTTGAGGTTCCGCGTGACGGACGCTACACGCTGGAAATCCGTGACGCGCTGTATCGTGGCCGCGAGGATTTTGTGTACCGAATCACGGTCGGTGAGATCCCGTTTGTCACCAGCGTCTTTCCGCTGGGAGCACGGGTGGAATCGGAATCAAAGATCCAATTGCGAGGCTGGAATCTGACCCGGACGGAGCAGACGATTCGAACCATGTCGCGCCAGCAGTATCGTCCCCAACGCTGGTACTCCTCGATCCAAGGCGATCACGCGGTGCGTTTCCCGTTGCAGATTGACCATTGGCCGGAGGTGATGGAAGAAGCCACCAACGACGATCGAGAAACGGCACAGGAGATTTCCACACGGATGACGGTCAACGGCCGAATCGATGAGCCGGGTGACAAAGACGTCTATCGAATCAACGCCACCGGTCGAATCATCGCCGAAATCCACGCCCGTCGCCTGGGATCGCCGCTCGATTCGATGTTGACGTTGACCGACGCCCAAGGGAACGAGGTCGCGTTCAACGATGACTACAAAGACCTGTCGCAAGCGATGCTGACCCACCACGCCGATTCGCACCTGGAGGCTGCGGTCGGTTCGCGATCCGACTACTACCTGACCGTCACCGATGCGCAAGGCAACGGCGGTCCCGATTTCGGGTATCGACTTCATCTCCGACCACCGCAAGCCGACTATCAGCTGCGCGTCGTTCCGTCCACCATCATCGCCCGCGCCGGACAGGTCGTCCCGATCAGCGTGTTCGCGTTACGCAAAGACGGCTTCGACCAGGACATCGAACTGTCACTCGTCGATCCGCCACCGGGATTTCGTCTCGATGGCGGCGTGATCCCGGGAACATCCGATCAAATCCGCATGACGCTGACCGTCCCACAGACGCCGGGCGAGACAGCGGTCACCTTGCAGATGGAAGGGTCCGCGCCGAGGCGATTGCGGAGCCGAGCGAAAATCGTGCGGCCGGCGATCCCCGCGGAGAACATGATGCAAGCGTTCATCTGGTATCACTTGGTTCCGGTGGAACACTGGAACGTGATGGTGAGCGGACGCCCCGGGGCCGGCATGCCGCTGAAGATCGCCATGCCCGAAGACGGAATTGAGCTGCCGCGTGACGGCGCCTTCTTGTTACGGGCCCTGATCCATTCCCAACGGACACCGGTCGATCAGTTGCACGTCGAACTGGTGGAAGCCCCCGACGGAATCACCGCTTCGATCATTCCCGATGCGGTCGGCGGTGCCGCGATCAAGTTCGAAGTGTCTGCCGAAAAGATCCAGCCGGGGGTGCGGGGGAATCTGTTGTTGAGTGTCTACAAAGAGTTCACGCCCGAACCGACCGAAGACGACCCCGCACCCAAAACCCGACGTACCGAATACGGGTTCCTGCCCGCGATGCCGTTTGAAGTGACGTCGCAACGGGGCAGCCGGTGAGGGGAAAGATGGCAGAACGATGGGGGCAGAACGATGGGGGCAGAATGATTCGTGAAGGGCGGCAACGCCATCGCCGAATCGGTCCAGCCATCATTCTGCCCCGAATCATTCTGCCATCCCCTTCCCCATCATTCTGCCATCCCCTTCCTTCCAAACATCGTCTTGCCCCCATCGTTTTGCCCCACCCTCCCTAATCAAAGAACGCCCGCAAGGGAAATTAGCCATCAACGGAGTTGGAGATCACTCCGTGACGGACCGAGATCGGAAACCCGGCGGGCTGCGTGGATGAAGAAACGAAAGATTCGAATCCAGGTCATTCCAACGCCCTCTGGACGACGTCCACCAAATCGTGCGGTTGGACGGGTTTGTGAAGAACCTCAGTCACGCCGAGTTCGGTAGCGGTTTTGACGACCTGTTTGTCCGCGTTCCCGCTGATCACGATCACGGACAAATCGAGATGGTTCCTTTTCAGTTGTCGCAACAGGTCCAGCCCGCCGATGCCCTGCAGCTGCACGTCCAGGAGCAGGCAACCGGGCTGCAATTCGTTGTAGTCGGCCAAGAAGTCTTCGGCGGAGTCGAAGGGTTTGACCGTCATCCCGAACGCGGTCAGCAAGGCACAAACCGAGCTGAGTGCCGACGGATCGTCATCGATCACGAAAACGGTGGGTGGAACGGCCATTTCAGCAAATCTCGTGAAGTGCGGGAAATGTGATACAGAACTCCGCCCCGGACGCGTCCGATTCGATCCGCAAGCGGCCTTCGTGTGCCGCGACGATCGTCTGGCTGATCGCCAACCCCATCCCCAGTCCTTGTTCTTTGGTCGTGTAAAACGGTTCTTTGAGTTGATCGACCATCTCGGCGGAAATGCCGGGCCCGGAGTCTTTCACCGACACGGAAACTTCGTCGCCGAATGCCTCGCTACGAATCTGAACTCGATTTTCGCCGTTGGCTTGCCCGTCCATCGCTTCAAACGCGTTGCGGATCAGATTGACGAACACTTGTTGAATTTGAATGCTGTCGCCCATCACCGGTGGCAGGGCATCGTCGAGTTCCAACGTCACGGTGGCGCCCAGTCGTCTGGCTTCGAAGGACAGCAGTTTGATCGTGTCGTGAATCAATTCGTTCAGATCGATCGGACAATATTCCGATTCCGTGTTGGCGACAAAACCTCGCAACCGCTTGATGATTTCCCCGGCACGGACGGCCTGTTCGGCGATCTGCCCCATGACGGACTGGATTTTGTCTTCCCAACCGGCCTCACGTTTTCCCGCCAGGTGTTCGCAGGCGGTCGCATAGTTTGCGATCGCGTAGAGGGGTTGATTGATTTCATGTGCGATCCCGGCCACCATTTCTCCCATGGTGGAAAGCCGTGAGACGTGTGCCAATTGCGTTTCGTTGCTGCGAAGTCGCTCTTCGGCCCAGCGTCGTTCACTGACATCTTTGACGACGGTGCTGACGCCCCTGACGCGGCCGGCATCGTCCTTGAGTGGGTGGTAGCTGGCGAGAAAGAACGACGACTGGCTTTCGCCGTCAGCCGGAGGCCGTTCGACTTCGATGTTGCGTTTGGCCCGTCCGCTCTGGATCACGTCATGATAGAGCGGTTCGATGCTGTCCGCGAGATCGGGCAAGACCTCGCGTAGTGGCCGGCCGAGATGAGCTTCCACCGGCAATCCATTGATCCTGGCCAGTTCATCGTTGATTCGACGGTACCGCAACTGAGTATCCATCATGCACAATCCGATCGGCGTGGTTCGATACAGATGTTCCAGTTCGGACAGTTTCTCCCGTACGAGCGTTTCACTTTCGCTCAGTTTTGCTTCGATCTCCTTCTGCTCGGTGATATCGTTGCAGCAACCGATGATGCCGATCGGTTGACCGTCATCGGCATTCATCAGCGACAGACGCAGCGCGACGAGGACCGTGCTGGCATCCTTGCGGCGCAATCGAATCTGCAGATCATCGGCGGATGGTTCCCCGTTCGGCGGGAGGACCTGTTCTTTCCAGTCGACCCGATGGTCAGGAAAACACAGGAAATCGACGGAACAGCCGACGGCTTCTTCGGCCGAATACCCGAACAGTCGTGTTGCGGCACTGTTCCAGGTTTCGACGTTGCCCTCCATATCCGTCGAGATCACCGCGTCATGGATGTGGGCAAGAATCATCGCCTGTAAACCCAGTGTTTGCTCGGCAACGTCGCGATCAAACACCATGCGATCCAGCGAACGGGCCAGCGCAGCGACTTCATCGTCGCCGGTGATGCCCGTCCGCACCGTCAGGTCTCCCGCGCCGACCATTTGCGTCATTTCTTCCAGTCTTTCCAAACGCTTGGCAATCCGGAAGTGAAAGAAGAGCCCCAGCCCGATGGCGATGACGCAACTCATCGCCAGTGTTCCGAGTGCCTGGCGGGACACCGCGGTGGTCGCCCGTTGGATGGTCGGACTGATGTCACGAAGCACGACGAACAGCCCCAAGTGATCGGGGCGGATCCGATCCGCCTTGGCACCCAACGCGACCGGGTGGATGCCGACGATGGAGTGCCCGTCGCCCAGCGGTAGGGTGCTGCTGATCTGCGACATGCGGACACGTGCGAGGGCACCTGGATCCAAAATCGCTGACTCTCGATAGGGTTGCGGCACCGCATCCAGAAACGGATCGCCGACATCGGCGCGTCGCATCGAGACGATCACGTCGTTGCTTTCATCGATCAGCACGGCAAACTTCACTTCGGGATCCGCACCCAGCGAGGCGAGCGAGTACTGCATCGTGGACAGTTCATTGCGGCGAGCGGCCCGCTCCAATGACCCCGCCAGTTGTGACATCGTCCGCCGCAATACAATCACCGCTTCGCGATTGGTGCTGCTGATGATCTGGGCGCGATTGGAGAACAGGGACCAACCGGTGTGCGCCAGGACCATCACCATCAAACTCAGCGGCAACAGAATCCGCAATGGGTATTGAATCGTCGAAACGAGGGGCGATTGCAGCGGTGTGTGGGACGATCGATCGTTCATCGCGCTGACAACTCCATCAACGGCTCGGCCGAAATGCAATCGGAAAGAACGACCTGCTTTCCTAGCAACGCGTTGTCAACCATCACGGTCGATAAACGACTCGCCGTTTCTTCCAATGCGGACGGCTGCCCGCCGAGCAGCGCCAGGTTTTCCTGCAAGTTCGGCGCACGCAAACCCCTTTGGCCTTGTTCGATCTGCTCGGGGGTCAGCTTGATCCTGACGGACAGGCGGCGACGTGCGTCGTCGGGATGTTGTTCAAGGTATTGAAGTGCCTGGAACCAACCGCGCAGGACCGTGATGAGATGGGATTGATGTTCCTCCAGTGCGTCGGCACGGACGACCAGGACATCGACGATCTCATTGGGCATTTCCGTGCTGTCAAACAACTCGATTGCTCCGGCCGCCAGCAGTCGGCTGCGGACAGGTTCGAACGTCACGACCGCGTCAATCTGGTCCAAGAGAAAGGCGCGTTCGTGTTCGTCTGCTTCCACCGAAACAATGGTCACGTCCTTGACGGTCAGGTCAACCTTTTTCAGGGCCCGCGTCAGCACGAACGCGCCCAAGGCGGAGTTTTCCACTCCGACCCTGCGTCCTCGAAGATCCGCCAAATCCTGCACGTCGGCACGGGCAACAATGGCGTCGCCGCCTTGTGAGATGTCCAGCACCAGCACCACCCGCAGGTCCAGACCGCGCTCTCTCAACAACAACACTTCATCCATCGTCAATGCCGCAGCCTGGATCGTATTGTCACGAAATTGGCGAATCACTTGACTCGAGGACGCGCACTCGACCAATCGAACCGAGTTCTCATCAAAATGACCCAGATCACTCGCTAGAAAAAGGGGTTCGTAGCCCAGCCACAAATTCGTCCCCAATAACAAAGGCGTTTCCGTTTCGGGTTTCCCGCTCCAATTCTCCAGCGTTTCGATTGCTAAGACGGCGAAAACACCAGCGACCACGACCAACGCAACCGATAGACGCTTCTTCGGCATCGATGGTGTCCTCCGGGACGGGGTAGGTGTGGCCTTTCTTGTCGATCAAAACCGCCACCGCAGTTTATCCGAATTTGCCGCTCCCGTCGCAGGTGATTCCATCAACCTTGCGATGTGATTCCGAATGGGCCCGTTGATGGAATCGATGTTCTGATCCTCAACGCGACCCTGTTTGCTGGGTTTGCCGCGACCGGGCCGGGGGGACGCCGCGTTACTGCGGAAATGCCGCCGGCTCGGTGTCCCGATAGCCTTCGCCGTCGAGCGATTCCATGAACCTGACCAATTGGTTGACTTGGGCATCGGTAAAGTCCAATTGCTCGGCAAACCGGCGGTCGATTTTCCGATCCAAGTAGGGATTGGGGGTTCCGCCCTTGCTGTAGAACCTGACGACCTCCTCAAGCGTTTTCATGGAGCCGTCGTGCATGTAGGGGGCGCGCTTGCTGACGTCTCGGATCGAAGGTGTTTTGAAGGCGCCTTTATCTTTCTCTTCTTGGGTCACCGCGTAACGACCTTCATCGGCAAAGGTCTGAGTCTTTTCGTCCCAGCCCACGCCCAGATTGTGAAAATCACTGTCGGTCAAATTCGGCCCCTTGTGACAGTTGTTGCAGAACCCGTTGCCGAAAAACAGCGTGCGTCCCTTCTTGGCGTCATCAGAAAGCGCCGACTTGTCACCGGCCACGTAGCGATCCCAGGCGGAGTTGCCACTCATCCGAGTCCGCTCGTAGTCCGCAATCGCCTTGGTGATTCTTTCAATCGTCACCTCCGGGGTTCCGAACGATTCTTCAAAGTACTTTGCATAGCCCGGGATGGCCGCGATCTTGGCGACAACGACGCTGTGATCTTTCTGGCCCATCTCGATCGGATTGGTCATCGGACCGCCGGCCTGTTCATCCAGTGACGCCGCCCGCCCGTCCCAGAAGAAATGGGGAAGCGTGGCCCAGGCCTGGTTGGTGAACGAGGGCGCCTTGCGTCCACCTTTCTGGCCGCCGATGCCCGTCGAAACCGGAGTCGTTTCGGAGAACGCGTTTTCCGGTTTGTGGCACGAAGCGCACGCGACCGTGTTGTCGGCCGAAAGTCGTTTGTCGAAAAACAACCAACGCCCGAGTCGAACGGTCTGTGGAGTCGGCGGGTTTTCCAAGTCCAACAGCGTCGCGGGAGGATTCTTTTCACCGCCGATCCCCAGCGGAGGATCGGGAATCGGCAACAGCGGATTGGCGGCTTCCAAATCGACCGCTTCAACGGCATGCCCGTCAAAACAAGCCATCAAACCTCCGGCCAGAAGGACAGTGGTCAACCCTACGTATTTTAATCCCAGCGGTTTCATCGCAACGCTCCTCGCGGCAAGTGGTGAATTCCCGGCAGTATACCCAAAACCGCACGGATGAATCCGATCGCGCCACCCCCGGCCGCCATCCCATTATTTTTCCGCTTCGCCCGTCATCGGGACAAACATCACGGGGGCCACCTTGCGCCGAACCACCTCTCCATCGCTGCGCTTTTCAATCAGCATCAGCGATTGAAGCCGGTCGCCGACCGGGATCACCAGTTTGCCGCCGGGGGCGAGTTGGTCGATCAACGCCGGTGGAACGTGATCGGGTGCCGCGGCGACCACAATCGCGTCGAACGGAGCTCCACTCGGCCAACCGGCATAGCCGTCACCGTGGTGGACACGGACGTTTTTGTACCCTAGCGATTTCAATCGCTGGTCCGCATCCTTGGCCAACGTCTCCACGATCTCGATGCTGTCAACCTGGTCGACCAGTTCCGCCAACACGGCGGCTTGATACCCCGACCCGGTCCCGACATCCAACACGCGATCGTCCGCTTGCAGATCAACCAATTCGGTCATCAAGCCGACGATGTAGGGCTGGGAAATGGTCTGTCCGTTACCGATCGGTAGCGGCGAATCATCGTAGGTCCGGTCTTGCAATCGCTTCGGGACGAATTGGTGGCGGGGGGCGCGTCGAATCGCATCGAGCACCCGTTCATTGTTGATCCCGCGGCCGGCAAGTTGCCGATCGACCATTTGACCACGCAACAACGCATCGGAATCGTCCCGGTTCTCTCGATCGATGCTGGTGGGGTCGCTAGGCAATGTCGTTTCCGCTCGCGATGGGGGCGATCGTTCATGGCCCAAGTTTAACACGATTGAAACGCCCCCGGCGCGAGAGGCCACTCGGGTTACCCGAGGTAACTCTTCAGCATCCAGACGGTTTTTTCGTGGACTTGAATCCGAGCGATCATCAAGTCTTCGGATTCAGAATCACTTGCTTCGCCGGCGATGTCGCGGGCCTGCTTCAGGTCGCCGAGCAGTTTTTCGTTGGCCTCGATCAGATGCTTGACCATCTGATCGGCCGACGCGTCTTCGGCGATCTCGGGAATGCCCGCCATGTTCGCCAGATTGGTCAAGCCACCGGGAGCCAACGCGCCCTTGGCGCGAATCCGCTCGGCGATCTCATCCACCGCGGCAAACAATTCGGTGTACTGGAGTTCGAACGCGTTGTGCAGTGAAAAGAAGCCGGGACCGCGGACATTCCAATGACAAAGGTGCGTTTGACCGATCAACGCGTACGAATCGGCAACGACCTGACGCAACGCATCAACGACAGAAGAACTCATTTGGGTTTCCTTGATGAAAAACGGGTAGAAACGGCTTGATTGTAGTGCCCTGCCAAGAGGGTGACTTGAGCAACGCACGGAAAACAAGTGGGATCGGCTTCCAGCCTGTCGACGCTGGAATGACAGGCTGGAAGCCTATCCCACTCGCTAGCTCCGATACTTATTTTCCGTTCGGCGTCGAGGGGGCGAGAACCGTCGAATCGTCGACACCCGTGATGTCTTGCAGGGCGGGAAATTTTGACCGCCACCGCCGGGCCGCTTCGAGATCGATTTCGGTGGTGATGACTTGCTCTTGGTCCGCGGCTTCAAAGAGCGGGGTCCCCATGTGATCGAAGGCGCAGCTTCGGCCGTCGAACTTCAGCTTCGGTTCTTCGCCACAGCGATTGACCCCCACGACGGGCGCCAGATTCTCGATCGCCCGGGCTTGCAGCAGACGCACCCAGTGTTCGCTGCGCACGGCCGGCCAGCAGGCGATCACGGTGATCAGTTCCGCGCCGCGGAGGATCGCCGGCCGAAAGGTTTCGGGGAACCGGAGATCGTAGCAGATGAACGGAGTGATCTTGACGCCCTGCCATTGAAACACGACCTGGGACGTGCCGGCGTTGTAATGGTTGGCTTCACCGGTGAACGAAAACGGATGCATTTTCTGATAGCGTGCCAACTGCGTCCCGTCGGGGGCAAACACCACGCACTGATTGCTCGAACGTCCTTCGCTGACAGGGCTTGCCACACCGCCCATCATGGCGACATCGTACTGCCGCGCCAGGTCTCGCAGCAACGCTTCGCCTTCGCGCGCTTCGGTCTGGGCGGTCACCTCCACGTTCATGCTGAAACCCGTTTCAAACATCTCCGGAACGATCACCAGCGCGCCGGGCTGAATCGTGGCGGCCGACAACAGGTCGCGGAGACGCTGGTGATTGGCGGCTTTGTCTTCCCAAGCCATATTCAATTGGACGGCGGCAATCTGCATCGTTGGTAACCGGTTCATGAAAGAAGTGTGGCGAGACCGTCGCGGAGGCGCCCCACGCCTTCGCTGACCGATTGCGGATCGAGCGCCCCGTAGGAAAGACGCAGCGTGCAGCCTTTCGATTCACCAAACGCGCTGCCCGGCAACACGGCGACCCCGAATCGTCGAATCAGAGTTTCCACCAGCGCCATGTCGGACTGGTCGGTTTGCAATTGGAACAAGACATAGAACGCGCCTTGGGGAACCGCGAACTGAACTCGGTCGCCCAGCTCGGACAACGTTTGCAGCGTCGCATCACGCACGGCGGTCAATCCGGCGATTTGCCCTCGGCACCACGCCGAGCCGACTTGCAGCGCCGCGGCGGCGGCCACCTGGCAGATGATCGGGGGACAGATCAAATTGGTGTCTTGAATCTTTTTGATTCCCACCAGCAAATGATTGGGGACCACCGAGTAGCCGATCCGCCAGCCCGCCATCCCATAGGCCTTGGAAAGCGAGAACAACGAAATCGTGTGCTCGCTCGCGCCGATCGCGGAACCGGGCGAGTAGTGTTGGACACCGTCGTGAGTGAAGTACTCGTAGGCTTCGTCGGAAAGATGGTACAGCCCGCGGGCGGCACACATCAGGTTGATCTCTGCCAGATCCTCTTTCGAATAAACCGCTCCGGTGGGATTGTTGGGTGAAACGGTGACGACGGCTTTGGTGCGTGGCGTGATCGCCTGGGCGATGGCGTCGATGTCGGGTTGGTTCTCGTGATCGGTCGCGACGACGACGGCGCGGCAACCGGCGATCTCGATCGCCATGTGATGATTGAAGTAGTAGGGACTCAACAAGATGATCTCATCACCGATCTCGGCGATCGCCAGGACGGCGTTAAGGAATCCCATGTTGGAACCGGCCGTGCAGACGACCGACGATTGATCGGCGATCGGATCGATTTCGTTTTCGGCGATCAGTTTCTTTTCGATCGCTTCGATCAGCGCGTCATTGCCGGCGACCGGGCCATAGCGATCCAATCCACGGCCGGGATGGGCGGATTCGGCCACGGCCTGAAACACTTCCTGCGGCGGCGCGTAGTGCACGACCCCCTGGCCCAGCGAAATGGTTCCGGGATGTTCGCTCGTCCAACGTCCCACGATCGGAATGACGGGGTCTTGAACTTGTTGAATTCGATTGGCGATCACGGCAGCTCGAGTCCTGGGTACGATTCAATCCTTGTCCGCTCGAAGCACCGAGACGAAGGCTTTTTGGGGGATGTTGACGCTGCCGAATTGCTTCATCTTCGCCTTGCCCTTCTTTTGCTTTTCGAGCAGTTTCTTTTTGCGAGTCACGTCGCCGCCGTACAGTTTGGCGGTCACGTCTTTTCGATAGGGCTGGATCGTCGCTCGGGCGATGATGGTGCCGCCGATCGCGCCTTGGATGGGGATTTTGAATTGGTGGCGTGGGATCGCTTCGGCAAGCTGCTCGCAATAATGCAGGGCACGCGCCCGCGCCTTGTCGCGGTGCACCAGGTACGCCAGCGCGTCGATCGGTTCTTTGTTGACCAGGATATCGACTTTCACGACATCGGTCTTTCGATACTCGATCTGTTCGTAGTCAAACGATCCGTAGCCCCGCGTGATCATCTTGAGTTTGCCGTAGAAATCGAACAAGACCTCACCGAGGGGCATCTCGCTGGACACTTCGATTCGGCCCGCCGACAGATAGTTCATCGTCTGGCTTTCCGAGCGATGTTCTCGGCACAGTTCCATCACCGGCCCCACGAACTCTTCGGGCGTCAAGATCGAGGCCTTGATGTACGGTTCGGTTGCCGAGTCGATGTGGGTCGGGTCGGGCCAATAGGACGGATTGTCGACGTCGATGGTCGATCCGTCTTTCAACGTCAGGTTGTACTTGACCGAAGGCGCCGAGATGACCAGACCGATGTCGAATTCACGCTGCAAACGCTCTTGGATCACATCCAGATGAAGCAGCCCGAGAAAGCCGCATCGGAATCCGAACCCGAGTGCGGCTGAGGAGTCTTTCTCGAAGGTCAGCGCGGCATCGTTGATGGCCAGTTTGTCGAGCGCTTTGGTCAAATCCTGGTACTCGTCGGTGCTCATCGGATAGACCGATGAAAAGACGACGGGTTTGGCGGGTTGGTATCCCGGAATGGGTTCGCTCGCGGGTTGATCGAGCAGGGTGATGGTGTCGCCGATCTCGATGTCTTGAACACTTTTCACGCCGGCGACGATGTAGCCGACTTCGCCGGCGGAAAGTTGTTTGCGGGGATTCAGTTTGAACTGGTTGTAGCCCAGTTCATCGACTTTGTAATCGCGACCGCCGTGCATGAAGTGAATCGTCTGCCCCGATTTCAACGTCCCGTCCATCACGCGGGCTTGCAAGATGACGCCGCGGTACTTGTCAAAATGGGCGTCAAAGACCAACGCTTTGAGCGCCGCGTCGGGGTCACCCTGGGGCGGCGGCAGATGCTCGACGATGCCCGCCAAGACGTCCTCGATGCCTTGGCCGGTCTTGGCCGACACCGGGATCGCGGCAAACGGATCGAGTCCCAGGTCGGCGTCGATCTCCTCGCGGACGCGGTCGACGTCCGCCGCCGGCAGATCGATCTTGTTGATCACCGGCAGCAGTTCCAGATCGTATTCCATGGCCAGGTAGAGGTTGGCGACCGTTTGCGCCTCCACGCCCTGTGACGCATCGACGACCATCAATGCCCCCTCGCAGGCCATCAGCGATCGCCGCACCTCATGGGAGAAATCCACGTGGCCGGGGGTGTCGATCAGGTTCAGCTGGTACGCCTGACCGTCCGGCGCGGTGTAGGCAAGCGTGATCGTGTTGCTCTTGATCGTGATGCCACGTTCCCGCTCGATCTCCATCGAGTCCAGCATCTGGTCGTGGAACTCACGCTGGGTGACGCCGCCACAAGCCTGAATCAGGCGGTCGGCCAAGGTCGACTTTCCATGATCGATATGGGCGATGATGCAGAAGTTCCGAATTTGTTTCATGCGCCGGGGTCTTGCGACAAAGAAGCGAGAGTAACGTTCACGCGTTAGATCCTAGTGGATCCGGGCGACCACCAACAGGGATTCGATGTGCGGCTGGGACACGCCGACATCGGACCGGCAGATTAAGCAATCCTCTCGTGTGGAGGTCGTGCAGTTTGAAAGTCACCCTCCTGGCAGGAGGGTCGAGCGAAGCGAGGGGAGGTCGAACGGTGAATCGCGGCGTTCACTCCACTCTTGATGGGCGACCCCCAGCAACAGCGCAAACCCTCTCCTCGCTACGCTCGACTCTCCCAGGGGGAGAGTGACGAAAACCCATTAGTTTCAACGACTTAAAAACTGCACGACCTCTGTGCAGGAGGGTCGAGCGCGGCGAGGGGAGCATCGATTCAAGCGATCGGCCAGTGGCGAGTTCCGCTACCTGCGGTCCGGCAGCGGCCCAGGCATCAGTTCGGCTTGATCCAATCGAGCGTCCAATGTCGATCGCTGGTCATGCGGATCGCTTCGGGGGGGACACTGAGAGCAGCCAGGATGTCCACCACTTCGTCGACGGTCAACGCCGCGTGCAGGGATTGTCGCAGCAATTGCCGGCCGTAGTCCGACTCCCCGGCGGCGTGCCGGTCGACCAACCCCTCGACATCGGCTTCGCTGGCTGGTCGGGCCAGGTCACGTAGAAACAAACGTCCACCTGGCGTCAGGATGCGGATCGCCTGGGCCATCACCCGCTCCGGTTCAGCGACGTGGTGCAGCATCGTGTTGGAAATCACGGTGTCGGCTGCAGCGTCTTGAAATCCGTCCAGCAGCTTGCAATCGGCGTGTTCCAAGAACACCCGTCCGGTCACCGAGCCGAGTTCGATCTCGATTCGGGCGGCTTCCAACATTTCGACGGAACAATCCACTCCCAGGACTTCGATTTCACCGAGTCGCTGGCACAGCAAAACGGGGATGGCAGCCGTCCCACAGCCCAGATCCACGACTTTGGGGCCGACCGAGCCCCCGGCGATCAGGTCGTCGACAAAGGCACCGTTGACGCCGTCGTGATCCATTTGCTGGTATTCCTGAACCTCCGATTCGTCATCCATGGGCTCCGGTTCGAGCGTTCGGGGCAGGGGCGACTGGCCGGGCTGCTGGGGGGTGTACAACTTGTCTCCTCGCGCGGAAAAATTGCGTTTTGAGTGTAAACCTACGTGACTTTACGCGTTGCATAAGGTTACAGAAATTACCCTGCCGTAAAAATCCGTGTAACAGTCACCATTTTCGCTGGTTCATGGACTACAACGATCGTTGGCGGAAAACCGCCTAGACCGATTTCACGGGATAACTAGCCTAGGCCGACGAAGGGGATTGCGCCTCGTTCGCTCGATCGACTGAATCAACCAAGAGTAGACAACCTGGACCAAGACGCCCCGGGATGAGCGTCGCCGATAACACGTTTTCGACAACATCGCCGCTCATGGAGGAGGGCGTTGTGACACGAGCTTGGACCCTGCTGTGCTAGCCGCGCTGATCAACCGCTTGCAGTCACGAAACTCCGTCCTTCGGGATGGTGATTCGCTGCTGCTGACACGAACGGAATTCAACCGGGAGGTGTCGCGCGAACGCATCCGTGCGACGCGACGGTCGATTCCGTTTTGCATTGTCACGATCGACGTGGCGGGCGGGCGGCAACTGCAATCACGTCGGCGTGCATTGATTCGGACCTTGCATCGCAACGTTCGCCTGACCGACCAAAAGGCGGATCTGGGGAACAATCGCTTCGCCGTGTTGCTGGTCGACACACCCGAAATGGGCGGACGAAGCGTCTTGGATCGACTTGCCGGCTTGTGCGAGACGCGGAAGATCGATGCGACGCTTTCATTACGCGTGCATGATCCCGAAGGCTTTGACCCCGATCGCGATGTCGACCTGCCCACCGGCGGCGGCAAACGACGCCGTGATGATGCCCCGGAATCCAGCTGGCTGCGCGTCGATCGCAGCTCAGGCGACGCACTCGGTCTGGCCGTCCAGCAGCGTCCGGCCTTCTCGCCTGAATCTACCTTCTCGCCCGAGCGGGGACGATCCGCTGAGATCAGCTCTCGGGACGAGGACGCGGCGACGCCCGGTGCGGCGCACAAGGTAGCGAGCAGTGTCTCTGTGACCCGCGAAGCCCTGCTCAGCGATCGGCCGCTGGCGAAACGTTTGACCAAGCGTGCCATCGATCTCGCCGGGGCTTCGATCGGTCTGGTCCTGGTCAGCCCGGTGTTGGTCGCTGCGGCCGTGGCCGTCAAACTGACCAGCCCCGGACCGGCGTTCTTCAAGCAGACCCGCGAGGGGATGGGGGGAAAGCCTTTCACGATCTACAAAATGCGAACGATGGTGGTGGACGCCGAAAGCAAACAGTCGGCGCTGCGTCAGAAAAGCCACCGTGACGGGCCGGCGTTCAAGATCAAGCATGATCCCCGCGTCACGCCGATCGGGCACCTGTTGAGAAAGACTTGTATCGACGAGTTGCCCCAGTTCATCAACGTGCTGCGTGGCGACATGTCGCTGGTCGGACCGCGGCCCTTGCCCTGGCATGAAAGTCGCGCCTGCAATCACTGGCAACGCCGCCGTTTGGACGTGCCGCCCGGCATGACGTGTTACTGGCAAGTCAACAAGGCCGCGGCGGAAACGTTCGACGACTGGATGCGGATGGACTTGCAGTACGTCGACCGCAACGATCTGTGGCGCGACCTGCGGCTGATCGCTCGCACCGCTCTGGTGCCATTGACCGGACGCGGGGGTGAGTAGCACGTTCGGTAACGCGGCGCGATGGTGCGTCCGGACCGAGGACACGCATGAACGCATCCGTTGAAAAGAACGAACGCGCCCCGGCCAGCCTGTCGGTCGACTTCGACAACAAGTGGGCGTACCTTCGCGCGGCCGGTCGCCAAGACTGGGAATCGGCATCCAGCTACTTGCCGATTGCCGCCGAGCGGATGGTGGAGCTGCTCGGTGAACTCGATTTGCCGTTGACCGTGTTTGTCGTCGGCCGCGACCTGCGCTGCCCGCGTGACACCGCAGCGATCGATTCCTTCAAAGCGTTGCAATCCGTCGAGTTCGCCAATCACTCGATGAATCATTTGCCGTGGATGCACACCATGGATCGCGAGGAAATTTTCGCGGAAATCGCGGGGACGCATCAGGCCATCGCATCCGCGCTCGGCGTGCAGCCACGGGGGTTTCGTGGGCCGGGGTTTTCGTGTCCCGCTGAAGTCCTCGGCGTGTTGGCGCAGCTGGACTATGCCTACGATGCGTCCGTCTTTCCGACGTCGGTCGCACCGATCGCCCGAGCCGTCTTCCTGGCCCGAACCAAGCTCAAGGGGGAGCAAAAAGAAAAGGCCAAGCAACTTTATGGCGGATTCGCCGCGATGCGGAATCCGAATCGCCCGTTCCGTCGACCTGTCGAAGGAGGCCGGTTGTGGGAGATTCCGGTGACGGTGATGCCGTTGACCCGCACGCCCATTCACTTCAGTTACTTCCTGTTCCTGGCCGGCGTTTCGACGCTGGCAGCCAAAACCTACCTGAGCAACGCGCTGCGGCTGTGTCGATGGACCGGCACGACGCCTTCCTTGCTGCTGCATCCACCCGATGTTCTGGGATGCGAAGACGATCCCGACATGGCCTATTTCCCCGGAATGAAGATGCCGCGGGCAGAAAAACTAAAGCTCGTCCGCTGGGCGCTGCGACGCTACGCTCAAACCTTCCACGTGCAAACCATGATCCAGCAAGTGCGATCACTCGACACCCAAGCCAAGGTATCCCAGCCACACGCGACGCAAGCCCTCCAAAGCCCCTATCCTCACTAAAAGGTGTCGGACACCTTTTTCGAACCCCTGAATCAAATTGATCGACCTCGGAAAACGAAACGTTCTCGGCATCGGCGTCAACGCGATCGATTATGAATCGGCCGTTGCCAGGGTGATCGATGCGGCCATTGGCCGACAACCGATGTCGGTTACGGCGCTGGCCGTGCACGGTGTGATGACGGGGGTCACCGATCCCGAACATCAATATCGGCTCAATCAATTTGATCTGGTCTGTCCCGACGGCCAACCGGTTCGTTGGGCGCTGAACCTGCTGCACGGCTGCCAACTGGCCGACCGGGTGTACGGCCCCGATTTGACGCTGGAGATTTGCCGGGCGGCCGCGCAACAGTCCGTTCCGGTGTTTCTGTTCGGGTCGACCGAGGAGGTCTTGTCGCGGTTTTCCGACACGCTGTGCCGGCGGTTTCCATCGCTGCGGATCGCCGGCACGCGGAGCAGTCGTTTTCGGACGCTGTCGCAACGCGAACGCGACGAGCTGGCCGAGGAGATCCATTCCAGCGGTGCCGGGATCTGTTTCGTGGGACTCGGCTGCCCCAGGCAAGAAGTGTTCGCCTACGAAATGCGCGATCGCCTGGACATGCCGCTGATCGCCGTCGGTGCCGCGTTCGCCTTCCATGCCGGCATGCTCGCCCAGGCGCCCCCGTGGATGCAGCGCCACGGATTGGAGTGGCTGTTTCGATTGGCACACGAGCCGAAACGATTGTTCAAACGCTATCTGACGACCAACCCGGCGTTCCTGGTGCGACTCGCCCTGCAAAAGCTTGGTCTGATGCATCGTCATCAAGATCCAGGGCGGCCGCCGCAGCGTGACGTTCTGTTCGGCTGAAGCGGCCAACGTCCATGAAAACGCACCAGGGCCCGTGGGCTTGCGCTCATCGGTTGATAGAATCAGCAGGCACCAGAAGCCCGATTACGATTACCCCTGCTGACCATGAATTATCCCTTTGATCCCTTCAGCGATGTCGCCTCGTTGCAACAGGCCGTGACCGATTCCTTTTGTGATTTGGCCGCGCAAACGGTCGAGCAGAATGGCGTTTTTCGTGTTTCTCTCTCGGGCGGCTCCACCCCGCGCCGCGTCTATGAAATGCTGAGCGAACGCCAGCTTCCCTGGGATCAAATCCATTGGTTTTGGGGCGACGAACGCAATGTGCCCCACGATCATGCCGACAGCAATTTCCGTATGGTCCAGACCGCACTGCTCAGCAAAGTTGACATCCCGGCGGCAAACATTCATGCCGTGCCGGTGGATGTTGATTCGCCGGCCAAAGCAGCGGCGCGGTATGAGCAGACGCTTCGTGATCACTTCGACGAGCCGTTTCCGGCTTGGGATCTGATGCTGTTGGGCATGGGCGACGATGCCCACACCGCGTCGCTGTTCCCCGAGACCCTGGCGCTGGGCGAACAGAACCGCTGGTTCGTCGAGAACTGGGTGCCGAAGTTTGACGCGTTTCGGTACACGCTGTCGTTCCCGGCGATTGAATCGGCGCGAAACATTTGGATGATGACCGCCGGCAAAGCGAAACAGCAGGCCCTGCAGCAGGTCCTCTCAGGTGACACCGATACGAATCGCTATCCGTCGCAGCGTGTCAAGCCGACGCGTTGGTTCGTCGATGCCGCGGCGTGCGGGGCATAGGTAATGCCAACCAGAAAGTTTTTGTTAGCGGCAGGGCGCGAGCCCTCCGGTCTTTCACGGTGAAGCCCACGGCTCGCGGGCTGTCGTTCTAAGCCCGCGTGTGTGAGCAAGGGGCCGCGTGTCGCCCCTCGCTAACGCGTCGCCCTGGTGCCGACGCGTTGATTGGGAAATCGACTAAACCGACAGCCCACTACCGCGGGGCTCAGGACTGTTCGTCGTCTGAATCAGCGGCTGCGGCGACGGGTTCCGGCGATGTTTCGGCATCGTTTTCACCGCTATCGCTGTCATCGGCGAACGACGGCCGTTCGGCTTTTCGCGAGACGCGATCGTTCTTACCGACCAGTTCCAGGATGGCCCGGGTGCCGGCATCGCCCAGCCGCGGGATGGCCAGACGCACGACACGGGTGTAGCCGCCATCGCGATCGACGTAGCGTTCGGCGATGGTGTCAAACAGGATGGCCGTGGCTTGCTTGTCGCCGATCAACTGAACGACGCGTCGCTGTGCGGCGACGACAGGGGCGCGGGCCGCGGCCCATTTCTGCCAGTCTTCGCTTTTCCGCCATGTCTTGTACTCGTCACTGCCGCGGTCGGCGTCGCAAGCGTACTTGGCCGCTTCTTCGGCGTGCGGGAGCGATTTCTTGGCGATGGTGATGCACTTTTCGACCAGCGACCGCACTTCTTTGGCTTTGGGCAGCGTGGTGGTGATTCGACCGGCAACTTTGGGAGCGTTGTCGTCGAGTTCGGCATCACGCTCGGTCAGAAACAGAGCGCTGGCAAGGTTTTTCAGCAGGGCCTTTCGGTGGCTGGGACTGCGTCCCAGCGTGCGGCCACGTCGTCGGTGTCGCATGACGTATTCGGATCGGGTTGGGGGTGTATTTGTGCGAAGGGGGTTTCTGGCGGATCTGCGGTGAGGCGTCCGCTAGAACATGGGTTGCGCCGGCACTCGCATGCCGAGGTGCAATCCGTACTGGGCTAATTTTTCGCGGACTTCGTTCAGTGTGGTGTCACCGAAGTTCCGGACTTCCAACAGTTGGTCTTCGTTGCGTTGAACGAGATCGCGGACCGTTTGAATGTTTTCACTTTCCAGGCAGTTGTTGGCCCGCACGGACAGACGCAGATCGGCGAGCGTCATGTTCAGCTTGGCTTCCAGTTGCGCTTCGGGCGATCCGGCGCCACCGCGGGCGGCCGAGAAGATGCTCGGTCCGAGTTCGCGATATTGGACGAACGGGTTGAGGTGCTTGCGAAGGATCTTTGCCGACTCGACGAGTGCCAGTTCGGGGTTGACGCTGCCGTCGGTCCAGATTTCCAGGTTCAGCTTGTCGTAGTTGGTTTTTTGCCCGACGCGTGTTTCTTCGACTTCGTATCGAACACGGGTGATGGGGCTGTACACGGCGTCGACGGGGATGATCCCGATTTCGTGATCGGCGCTGCTGTGCTCGGTGGCGGGCACATAACCGCGACCGTTTTCGACGACCATTTCCATCATGAACGGCGTGTCTTCGGTCAGCGTGGCCAGCACCAGGTCTTTGTTGATGATTTCGACATCGGAATCGGTTTCGATGTCACCGGCACGCAGTTCACCGGCTTTGTCGCTTTCGATCGTGATCACCCGCGTCGCTTCGCTGTGGTTGCGGACCACCAAGCTTTTGACGTTCAGGACGATTTCGGTCACGTCTTCCAAGACGCCGGGGATGTTGGTGAACTCATGCTGGGCGCCACGGATTTTGATCTGCGTGACGGCGCTCCCCATCAGGCTGCTCAGCAGGACGCGTCGCAGGCTGTTGCCGACGCTGGTGCCGAAGCCACGTTCGAACGGTTCGGCGATGAACTTGCCGTACGTTTGGGAGAGGGAATCGCGGTCGACTTCCAGATTGCTGGGAAGTTCCATTCCACGCCAACGGATATGCATGGTTGTGATCCTGTCGCTTGGGTGTGCAAATGCGGGGTAAAGAGTAGACGAGAGTCCGATCTACTTAGACGCGACGCTTTTTCCGCGGTCGGCATCCGTTGTGCGGGATCGGCGTGACGTCTTCGATCAATTTGACCTTCAGTCCGGCGGCCTGCAGTGCGGTGATTGCACTTTCACGTCCCGATCCGGGGCCCTTGACGCGAACTTCGACGTCTCGCATGCCGAACTTCGACGCCTTTTCGGCGGCTTGTTGGGCGGCACACTGGCCGGCGAACGGGGTGCTCTTTCGGCTGCCTTTGAAACCGCTGGTTCCGGCACTTGCCCAGCACAGCGTGTCGCCTTTGACGTCGGTGATGGTCACCGTCGTGTTGTTGAACGTCGCGTGAACATGGGCGATGCCGTTGGTCACGTTCCGCCGTACTCGTTTCTTTTTGTTGCTCTTTGCCACTGCAAAGTCCTAAAACTTCAAACGGTTAATGTCGAACTGGTGGGAGGCCAAAGCGCGACGCGTCGATGACGCCGAAGCTGTTTTGGACCATACGAAAATATGTCTTGGGACGTCGGGGACGCTCGGCTTACAAACCGCCGAGCGAACCACCAGACGTTTAGCGAAGATCCTTGACGCCTTTCTTGCCGGCGACCGTCTTCTTGGGCCCTTTGCGGGTCCGCGAGTTGGTTTTGGTGCGTTGTCCGCGAACCGGCAATCCCATTCGGTGCCGCATTCCACGGTACGACTTGATCTCGCGCAGCCGGCTGATGTTCTGAGTCGTTTGGCGACGCAGGGGACCTTCGACCGTGTATTCACGTTCCAGCAAGGCTGCGATTTGACCCAGTTCATCTTCCCCGAGCTCGCTCGCGGCGCGCGTCGGGTCCACGCCGAGCTTCTCACAGGCTTCGCGGGCCGTGTGGAGGCCAACGCCGTAGAGATAGGTCAACGAATACTGGATCTGTTTGTCGTTCGGGATGTCGACGCCCAACAAACGGGGCATGGCGAGGCTCCTACAAAATCATCGTGCTAAAACTATGAAGACACAGCACCTTGCGGTTGGAGACGCCCCGGTGAGGGGACGCGACCGCAGAAAGTCAGAAAAAGTGCTGGCCAAGAATCCCGGACTATAGCGACTGGTCCCCTTTTTGCTCAATGGCCACTTTCGAGCCTTTTCAGGAATTTTCGCTCCGGCGATGACGGACCATCCGAAAAAACTCCGTCGGCACCGCGTCGGCCGGCCCTGCCGGGACCCGAAACTGCTCCATCGTGCGGAATTCTGACACGTCCAGCTCCAATTCGGTGTCGCCGCGAACGCCGGAGAGCACGCGTGTTAAATAAATCTGGTCGCAGCGGTCGATCAGTTGGCGATAGATTTCTGCCCCGCCGACCACATAGATCGCTGACTGGCCACCCATCTGCAGGGCGGCATCGGGCGACGACGCGACCTCGACACCGTCATACGACAGGCCCGGTTGGCGGGAAACCACGATCGTTCGACGGCCAGGCAGTGCCCGCCCGATCGAATCAAAGGTCTTGCGCCCCATCACCAACACGCCGCCCATCGTCATCTTCTTGAACCGCTGCAAGTCCTGACGCAGCCGCCACGGCATCGTCCCGTCCCGTCCGATCACCCCGCTGGGGGTCATCGCCACAACGGCGGTGATGACGGGGTCACTGGTTGCGGGCGTGCTGGTTTCGGGCATGGTGATGGGGCAACTTTGTTTTCTCGGTTGGCGTCGGTCGAGCGGAAAGGGGGGCAGGTACCGTTGTACGACGTGCTTTCCAGGTCGTCGTCGGGAGTCCAGCGGACGACGGCCCGGAAGGGCCGTCGTACTCGAAAAACCGGTCGTCCTAAGCTAGGCGGCTAAAGCCTGCACACCAACACTCTGGCCCGTGCAAGTAGAGGTACGGCACCACTTTCTGCTGCTGCACTGCGATCAGACACTGCGATTCGACACTGCGATTCGACACTGCGATCAGACCGCAACGGGGGCCTTGATGTGCGGGTGGGGCTGGTAATTGACGATCTCGAAATCTTCGAACACAAACCCATCGATCGATTCGGGCACGCGGCCGATCACCAGCTCCGGCAACGGCTTGGGTTCCCTGGAAAGCTGCTGGCGGGCTTGCTCGAAGTGATTTTGGTACAGGTGTACGTCGCCGAAGGTGTGCACGAACGCGCCGGGTTTCAGTCCGGTCACGCTGGCCATCATCATCGTCAACAGCGCGTAGCTGGCGATGTTGAAGGGGACGCCCAGGAACACGTCGGCACTGCGTTGATAAAGCTGGCAGGAAAGCCGGCCATCGGAAACGTAGAACTGAAACAGCGTGTGGCAGGGGGGCAAGGCCATCGCGCCGACCTCGCTGACGTTCCAGGCCGAGACGATCAGCCGGCGCGAAAGCGGGTTGGTGCGAATTTCCTTTTCGACCCAGGCGATCTGGTCGATCGTTTGCCCGTCCGGGGTCGGCCAGGATCGCCACTGGTGGCCGTAGACAGGCCCCAAGTCGCCGTTCTCGTCGGCCCACTCGTCCCAGATCTTCACGCCGTTCTCGTTCAGCCAGGCGATGTTGGTGTCCCCACGCAGAAACCACAACAACTCGTAAATGATCGAGCGAAGGTGCAGTTTCTTGGTGGTCAACAACGGGAATCCGTCGGACAAGTCGAATCGCAGCTGGCGGCCGAACAGGCTGCGGGTGCCGACGCCGGTCCGGTCGCCCCGATCGGAGCCGGATTCCAGGATGTCTTCGAGCAGGCGGAGGTACTGGAGCATCTCGTTTTAGACCGACGCGTCGATCGCTTCCTGAAGCGCGGCTTTGGTCGTGTTGCCGCCTCGGAAACTGTGCTCGACTTCGCCGTTTTTGAACAGCAACAAGGTCGGGATTCCGGTGATGCCGAACTTTTGCGCGACACCGGGGGCATCGTCGATGTTCAGTTTGCCGATCTTTGCCTTGCCGTTTTCCTCGGCCAGCTGGTCGATCATCGGAGCGATCGCACGGCAGGGGCCACACCACGGTGCCCAAAAATCAACGAGCACCGCGCCATCGGCTTGAAGGACTTCGGCATCAAAGTTGTCGTCGGTAAATTCTTTCACGGCGTCTGAAGCCATGGCTGTGGTCCTCGGGATAGCAACAGGGAAACGTAGAGGCCGGCGGTGATCCGCCGATGCTCGAGTGCGAATTGTAGGAAGCTGGTGGTGGTCGGCCAAGTTAGCCAAAGCGAGAATTTCGCTTCGCCCGACCGATGTGGCGCTCAGGCGGCCACCTATGTTTCGTTCAACTCTTCGTTTTGGCGTCGGCCGTCATGGCTCGACCGCCCCCGCGCATCGATTGCGCGGCGGCACGCGAGACGATGTCGGCAAATTCGCCCAGCAACATCGCGGTTGCGCCCCAGACGTCGCGTCGACGCCCCTGGCAATCGTCAAATTCGATCGCGCGGTGTCCGAAACTGTACTGGAATACCTCGCCGGTGCCCTGTGTCTTACCGATCCGCTGCTTTTTTTGATCGATCAGTGTGCAGTGGGGGGCCGAACGTGGTGCGTCGGATTCCCCCAGGTGCAACAGGCAATCCACTGGCATCTCGATCACTTCGTCGACCTCGATCGGATCGGGACGCCAATCCGCGGTGGGGCTTTGGGCGGTGACAATCTGTGTTTCGACCAGATTGTCGCTGGCAAACACGTATATCGGTGACAAGCACCCCACCACCTCGATCACCTCTGCCGGCAGACCGAGTTCCTCGTGGTATTCCCGCAGCGCCGCCTGCAGGGATGATTCGCCGGACTCGATTTGCCCGCCCGGCAGACAGACTTGGCCGCCGTGGTGCGAGAGCGCCTTGGGGCGGCGGGTCAGCGTCACGCACAACCGTCCGGTTTGCCGATGGGGGTAAACCACAATCACGACCGCCGCCTGGCGTGACCCCATTCGGGCGGGCCCCCGATGGCGACCGTACGACAAACGCGGCGCCAGCGGCGAACCGCCACGCGCATGCGAGACGTCGAACGAACCCTTCAGGAGTCGGCGTCTTGCCAGCCTGCCGACGTCGCGGCCGTCCCGCTCGGCCAGCACATCAGCGACCGCCCGGCCAAACGTCTGGATGGATTCGGCGGCAAACAGCTGCCCGGCGGCACGATCTCTGGCGGCACGATCCTTGGCGGACACCACAAGCCCCTAAACCAGGGTCTCAAGTAATCGACGCAGCTTTCGCAATTCCACCCGATGATCCAAGCCTTCCATCGGTGTCATGTTGACCGTCAACGCGCGATCGTATTTCTCGCGTTCAAGCTGGGTGATCAGTTTTCCGTAGTCGACTTCCCCCTGGCCGACGCTGACCTGGAACGCGTCGGGGCGTGTGTCGCGAAGATGCACGTTGCACACAAACTTTAAAATGTGGTCCAGGCTCTTTCCCTTGGCCGAACCGGTGATGTAAACGCTCGGGTCCAAGGTGATTCCCAATCCGTCGACGTTGTTGCACAGCACCATCAACGTGTCCGGGTCTTCGCTCAAGCAGCCGAGTTGGCTTTTGACGCTGACCCGAACCCCTTCGGCCTCGCCGATCTCGACCAGTTTCTGCAGGTGTTCGACCTCCTCGTTGAAGGGGGTGCCCTGTTCGGCCGATGGAATGGTGATCGTGACCACCTTGGTCGTCTTGGCCAACCAACACAGTTTGGCGAACTGTTGGTAGTGTTCGGCGCCGGTGGACGCCAATTGCACGCTGTAGCCCGAGATGTCCAGTCGGTGCGTGTGGCGGAGCATTTGGATGGAGCGATCCATGTCCTCCAGCAATTCACTCGGTTTGACGTTCCCCGTTTCGTGCAACGCAATCTCGATGGCGGTGAAGTCCAAGTCGGAAGCAAGTTCGATCGCGGCGAGCAATTCGAGACCGGGAAAGCATTCAGTAGAAGCGGCGATCAACACGGGAGTATCCTTTCAATTCAACGTCTAGAATTCTGGTCGCATGACGGCGGGCGATCGAGTGCAAGCTGCCGCCACGAATGGTTTTAGGTAAGCGTACCGAGTTTGGGGATCTGGGCAAAAGACCGGTTTACCGGCTAATGCGTCGAATCGCACTTTCGTCCCGCTACATGGAACTCTGTCCCCCATGCTGGTCCAACCAGTGCACCGCGTCGCGGGCCAATTGCTGGGGGGACTTGGCGTCGCTGGCCAGGATCAAATCGGCCGACTGGCGATACAGCGGTTCGCGGCGTGCAAGCAATTCACGGATCTCTTCCACCGGCGACAATTCCGTCAGCGCCGGGCGACGTTGCCCGGTCGTCTGGTCGTCCGCAAGACGCCGTGCGATCACGTCGGGGCTGGCCGTCAACCAGATGCAGACCCCGGTTTGCCGAATGACGTCACGATTCTGCTCACGCAAGATGGCTCCCCCGCCGAGCGAAATGACGCGTCCCTGCGATCGATCGGCGGCCACCTGAGCGAGGCAGCGCGATTCCCAATCGCGGAACAAGTCCTCGCCTCCAGCGGCAAAGATCTCGCGAATCGTTTTTCCGGCCGCCTGCTCGATGACGTGATCCAAATCGACACACTCGGTCGCCAGTTCGGCAGAAATTAATTTCCCCACCGTGGTTTTTCCGGTGCCGCGGTAGCCGGTCAAGTAAATTCGATCCGTAGTCATCGTCACCTTCGTTTGTTCCACCGGACTTGGTTTGTTTGGTCGATCCGTGTCTCGCCGCCGCCCCGATGCACCGTCGCCGAAGCTACCGACGCGACGCGTGTGGGCGTTCCGATTGGCCTGTTTGGCGATCGCCCTGTTGCCCTTCATCGCCGCCGAACTCTACCTGCGGGCGACGGACCGCGTCGATCCACGGGACCTTGCCAGCGATCCGATTTTTGACGCCGCCGGCCAGTCGCCGTTGTTCGTCCTGTCGCCGGATTCCACCCGTCTGGAGATCCCGGAATCGAGGCTCAACTTTTTTCGTCCGGCCTCGTTTGCCGCCGACAAACAGGAAAACGCTCGACGCATCTTCGTGCTCGGCGGGTCCACCGTCCAGGGCCGTCCCTACGAAACCGAAACGGCATTCGCGAAATGGATGCAGTTGCGATTGGAAGCCCAGGATCCCTCCCATGTCTACGAAGTCGTCAACTGCGGCGGCGTCTCCTACGCCAGCTATCGAATCGCGATCCTGTTGGAAGAAGTCCTCCGCTACCAGCCCGACGCGATCGTGCTGTACACCGGGCACAACGAATATCTGGAAGAACGCAGCTACCGCACGATCCAATGGGAAAGCAACCCGCTGCAACGGCTGGCGCAGCACTCCCGTTTGGTCCGATCGATCCGCCGGCGCTTGCGTCCCCCAGCCGGCCATCGCCAGGACTTGTCGGCGGAACTCCAAACACGTTTGGACTTTGTCGACGGGATGGCCCGCTACGTCCGCGATGAACCATGGCGGCGTGGCGTGGTGAACCACTTTCGCGTCACGCTGGAACGTATGATCGGCATGTGCGACGCCGCCGCCGTCCCGCTGTTGGTTTGCGTGCCGACGAGCGACGTGGTCAACACGCCGCCGTTGAAGGTGCAAGTGGCGGATCTGGATCAAGCGGCGATGGACGACTTTCAGCGGCACATGGCGATCGCAGAGGACAACCGCCTGGCCGTCGATCGCCGCCTCGCGGCCTGCAAGGCGTGCTTGGAAATCGATCCCGAGCATGCCGGAATCCACTACTTGGCCGGCATGCTGCATTGGAAGCACGGTCGTGCCAGGCAAGCCAGGGAGCACCTGTACGCCGCGCGCGACCATGACGTCTGTCCGCTGCGGGCGACGACACCGATTCTGCAAACGATCCTGCAGCTGGCCGAGCGTCATCGGCTTCGTCCGATTCGGTGTGATCAATTGTTCGATCGAACCGATTCTCAGTTGAGACCGATTCCCGATGGGATCGAAGATCCGCAGCGTTTCGTCGATCACGTTCATCCGACGATTGCCGGGCATCAAGACATCGCGTTGGCCGTCTCCGATTCCTTGATGCAGCGGTTTCAGATCCAGCCGACTGCATCAGCCGACGCGTCCTATCGGGAACGCGCGACGCAGCATCTCGCATCACTCGATGAAACCTATTTCGCCCGCGGCAAGCAACGATTGGAAGGTTTGCGGAACTGGGCCGCCGGCCGTGCGGGCAAGTTGTCGGAGGACGGGAAGAACGTGCAGGCGAAGTGAAGCGTCACGGCGTGTTGAGTTTGTGAGCCGCGGGCGCGTAAGCGGCCGGGCATCCTGGCGCCCGCCCGAGGCCTGACGGCCAGCGGCTCACCATTGATTCAGCACGTCCCACTTGAATCAACGGGCCGGTAAGCGAGCGGCGTGTTCAAATCGTTCAATCGCGGCGCCGCTCGCTTACGCTTCCCGCTGGGGTGTCACGATTGCAAACCGCGCGGTGCATGCCACCAGCGCTCACTGCGACGGGTCGTCCTGCGGAGGGTCATGCAGCAGGTCCATCGCCCGTTGGCGTGCCTGACTTGCCCAGGGTTGACCTTCGTAAAGCGTCACGATGCCTTCGAGCAATGCCCTGCGTTGCTCGGCCGGCAACTGCTCGGCGTTGTCGATCCGCTGCATCAGTTCCACCAACTTCGGGTCACCCGGTGTGCCATCCGTTTCGGACTGCACGTCGGTAAGTCGGGCGATTTCGAATTCGGCGAGCCGGGCCAACCGCGCGGGCTCGCCTTCATCGTCGTCGGCATCACCGAAGACCGCGATCCATTGCCGCAGTTTTTCCCGCGCCGCGAGCGGATTGCTTTGCCGGAGTGCCATCGCTTCGAGAAACGTTGTTTCGTACAGCGGTCCTTCGCTGGTTCGCAACTTGGCTTTCAGCTTCAATCGTCGCACGGCCGCTTCGACGCGATAGATCTTCTCTCGCTGCCGAATTTCGTCCGCTTTGGGATGATCCGGAAACAGTTTGAGGAATCGTTCCATCTCGTCTTGGATCTGGAACGATTGCACGGAATCGTCCGGGGTCTCGATCTTGGCGAGCAATTCCTCGGCCGTCGGTCCGCGGGTGGACACGACCAGGAAGACGACGCCTGAGAGCAGGATCAACGAAAGCGCGGCGATCGAAACGATCCGCAGCGCCGGGTGCTCCGTCTTGGTTTTGGGGGTGACGAAAAATCCTTCGCGGACCTCGCCGTCAGAAACGGTTTGGAAGTGAGTCTTTCCGCTCAAGCCGACGGACGTGTCGAGGTTGCTCGGGGCATCCGGATCGGACGTCGAATCGTCCGCCGATCGATCGTCGCCCAGCGGCGCGGTGACGGCGGTGCTGAGCACGGTTCCGCGTTTGCCACTGTGGCCATCGGTGTGGACCGTCCGCG
Source organism: Stieleria neptunia (assembly GCF_007754155.1). Lineage (NCBI taxonomy): Bacteria > Pseudomonadati > Planctomycetota > Planctomycetia > Pirellulales > Pirellulaceae > Stieleria > Stieleria neptunia. Next base: position 2,110,176 of record NZ_CP037423.1, read on the forward strand.
CCGAGGGATCCACGTTGGCGACCGAGGTCTGGTTGCCGTCACCGATGTCCCAAAAGGGCACGGTGTCTTCCGGACGCGTCTTGCCGGACTGGACTCGGGTCTGCTTGCCGCCGTTGGGTTTCTCCGGCCCGGTGGTGTCAAATTCCGGCCCCGAGCGATTCGAAGTCGGTCGCCCCGCGTCCGGTTTGTCCGATGCAGGTTCGTCGGCGGATTGGTGCTTGGTGCCTGCGCCGGAGGGGGGTTCTGGCTTGTCGCCGGTTCGATCGGACAAGGTCTGCATCCGATGCAAGCCGGCACGCATGGCTTTCAATCGATTCATCACCGCCAAGGCGGTCGGCGGCCGTTTCTCGGGCTGTTTTTCCAGCAGTTCGCCGACGATTTGGACGACGTCGTCCGGCAAGTCGGGATCGATCAAATCCAGCGGCACCGGATCCTTGTGCTGCAACGCCGAAATGACTTCGGTGATGTTCTTGCCGCGAAACGGCGGCTTGCCACATAACATCGCGTACATCACACAGCCGAGTGCGAACAGGTCCGTCCGCGACGTCACACCGGTTCCGTCGGCTTGTTCGGGCGCCATGTAGTCGGCGGTGCCCATGATCGAACCGACAGCGGTCTGGTTCTCGCCGAAAATCTTGCTGATCCCGAAGTCCAGCAGCTTGACGGTGCCGTCGCGCTGCACCACCAGGTTGGCCGGTTTCAGATCCCGGTGCGTGACGCCGAAGTCGTGGGCGTGCTTGAGCGCGGCACAGACCTGGATGGAGATGTCCAACGCGGTCATCCAAGGCAGCTTCTTCTGTTGACGGATCATCTCCTGCAGCGTTTCGCCTTCGACATACTCCATCGAATAGAACAGCATGCCGTGCTCTTCTCCGAAACCGATCAGTTTGACGATGTTCGGGTGGCTGAGCAGCTTGAGCGTTTTGACCTCGGTGTCAAACCGACGCCGAAAACGCATTTCATCGGACATTTGCGAGGCGATCAACTTGACCGCGACGTCCTGGCCGGATTTGGCGTGCTTGGCCTTGAACACCGACCCCATCCCGCCCGTGCCAAGGGTCTCACCGATCCGGTAGGGGCCGAGGTATTCGGGTGGCTTCATGTTGAAGGGACGCGTCGAGGAAAAGAGAAGGGGCGAGGACAAAGAGACCATGTCCTTCTAATCTAACACTTTTTCGGCGTCTGACGCCCGCCGATCATGAGATCTGAATTCCGTTGACCGGCGCATTTCTCTAGGATCTGGCGCATGAACCAATCGGCCCCCCCTCCTGAAACCGAGTCGCCCGCGAACGCGTCGCCCGCGAAGCCGCCTGTCGGACGAACCTGGTGGTTGCTCTCGATGGCGTCGCTGGTCGTGCCCTGGTTGAGCCAGCCTCCCTTGGGGTGGTGGCCGCTGGCGGCGATCGCCGTCGCACCCCTGCTGCTGGCCGCGGCGCAGACGACGATCTCGCGACGACAGTATGGGGTCTTGTACCTGGCCGCGGTCGGCTACTGGGCCCTGACCTTGCAAGGACTGCGGTTCGCCAACCCGTTGATCTATCCCTGCTGGATCGCGTTGGCCGCCTATCTGGCGATCTATCCGGTCGCCTTTGTGGTGGTGCTGCGGCGGATGATGCGATTCGGGCTGGCGATGATTTTCGCCGCGCCGCTCGCATGGGTCGGCATGGAATGCATTCGCAATTACATGCTGACAGGAATTTCAGCGGCCATGCTCGGGCACAGTTTGGCCGACGTCCCCTCCCTGATTCAAATCGCCGACTTGGGTGGCAGTTACGCGGTCTCGCTGGTGATCGTGGTCGTCAACGTGGCCGTCGTGTCGGCATGGCGATGGCGTTGGCGCTCGACGGGATCGTCCGACGCCGCCAATCCTTTCACGCCATCGGTCGGCAGCGTCCTGTCATGCTGCGTCGCCGCCATCGTGCTGCTCTCGGCGACGTTTCTCTATGGCCGCTATCGCCTTCGACAAGCCACGCAACCCGCAACGACTACGATCGCGCTGGTCGGCCGCAACGAACCGGTGGAATACGATCAAGACCGATCGCGTGAGTTGGAGTTGTTTGATGCTTACGCGGAGGAGTCGATTCGCGCATTCCAATCGACCGAGGAGACGATCGATGCGGTCGTTTGGCCCGAATCGATGTTCACCGGCATGATTCCCTGGATGGCCGGCGACGGCAACGGTGCGATGGCTCGCGAATTGGGGCTGAGCCGCGAAGAAGAGCAGGCGATGACCGCCGAGCATCGCAAACGATTCCAATTTCGCGCGGGATCGTTGCAGGCAATGTTGGCGGCCGGCAACGGCCCCCAAGCGATCAAGCCCGACATCATCGGTGGTTGTGGCGTGATCGACGACGGGCCGACGACGAAGATGTATAGCGGGATCGTCCACGTCGGGCCGGACGGTCAGGTCCGCGACTGGTACGGAAAGATGCACTTGGTCATGTTCGGCGAGTACATTCCGCTGGTCAAACACCTGCCGATCGTTCGCGACTGGGTGCCGAAGAATCTCGGTTTAACGCCCGGCGAGCACGCCAAACGCTTTCGGGTCGGTCAAACGACGCTGTGCCCCAATATCTGTATCGAGACCGCGGTCGAACGCGTCGCGATCAATCACCTGCGTGAACTCGCCGCTGACGAAGGTGGATTGCCGGACGCGATTGTCACCGTCACCAATGACGCCTGGTTTGATGATTCCAGCGTCATCGAGCATCACAAACGATGCGCGCAATTCGTCGCCGTCGCCTGTCGCCGGCCGATCCTGTCGGCCGCCAACAACGGGCCGACGGTCTGGATCGACAGCAACGGCCGTGTCGTCGACTCGCTACCGCAAGGCAGCAACGGATGGGTGATTGCCACGCCGAGTCTGGACAGCCGGACCAGTCTGGTGATGACGCTCGGAGACTGGCCGGCGCGGGTGTGCGCGGTGCTGTTCTTGGCCGCGCTGCTGCGGCCGAACTATTGGCGCAGAAGGGGTTAGCGGTGCGGCACGAGCGCAATACCGCTACTACTTTCGACGCCAAAGTGTGCGGCATGACCCCGACGGGGTCAAAGCCAGTAGCCGGAGGTGAGCGAAGCGACACCTCCGGACGCCCAGTCCCCCGTCAGACGCGACCCCGAAGGGTGTCGAAGCAAATGACGTCGGCGCCCTCGGACCCGGCCAGCTCGCACGCTCAAGCTCACCCATCCACTCCTTTACGAACGCAGACTGCCGCACCGCCGGCAGATTGATTCGCTGCGACCCCGTCCGGGGTCGAGGGGATTGTGGGACGTGATTCCCGGAGGTGGCGCTGCGCTGACCTCCGGCTACTCGCTGGCATCCCTCCGGGATACTCGGTTCGCTGCCGCTCTCCTTTTACACCAAACGGAGTGATGCTTGTTAGCGACAGGGCTCGCGACCCTCGTTAGCGTGTGAACTTGGCTTCGCTGAGCCGCCGTTTGGTTTCGGCCATCAAGGCGTCTTCGTCGGCTTCGCTGTCGGCCACGTAGGTGACGCTGAAACGCAGGTACGATCCGGCGTCGTCCCAGGGCACGGTGACGACACCGAGTTGTTCGATCAAGAATCGCGTCGCGTCTTCGGCCTTGTCAAACGTTTCACCGCTTTCGGTTCCCTTGGGGGCGGGCGTGTAGAGAAAGTATGTGCCGCCGGGCATTTCGCAATCGAAGCCGCACTCCTTCAGCACTGCGACCAGTTTTTCCATCCGCCGTTGATACTTGGCCTTGATCCGCGCCGGAATCGAATCGTCGTCCAGCGCCGCCGCGGCGGCCTTTTGGGTCGCGATGAATTGTCCGCTGTCACTGTTGTCCTTGACGTCCGAAAACGCCGAGACGATTCGCGGGTGACCGGCGACGAATCCCATTCGCCATCCGATCATGTCGTATCCCTTGCTCATCGAGTGGACTTCGACGCCGACGTCCATCGCGCCGGGGGTTTCCAAGAAACTGGTCGGCTTGCCGTCAAACGTCAGCAGGATGTGCGCCGCGTCATGCACGACGACAAACTCTTTCTCCTTGGCCAACGCGACGACCTTCTCGAAAAATTCCGGCGTCGCCAACCGCCCCGTCGGCGAATTCGGATAGTTCAACACCAGCAATTTGGCGCGACGATAGATGTCATCGGGAACCGAATCCAAATCGGGCAGAAATTGGTTCTCTTTCAACAGCGGCAACCGGAACACGTCGCCGCCGTAATAACGCGTGTGTGTGCCCGCGACCGGGTAGCCCGGCACGGTCATCAGGGTCACGTCACCGGGATTGATGAAACACGCCGGCAACATCGCGTAGGCGGGTTTGCTGCCGATGCAATGATTGATCTGCGTGGCCGGGTCCAGATCGACGTCGAAGTGTCGCTTCATGAACCGCGCGGCGGCCTGTTTGTATTCGATCACGCCGTTATCGGCATAGCCGCGGTTCTCGGGCTGATTGATTTCCGTCGCCATGACCTGCCGCACCGCTTCATCGGCCATCGCGTCATTTTCGCCGATTCCGAAATCCAGCAACTGGCGATCGGGATGGGCCGCCAAGGCGTTCCGCTTGGCCCGTTTGATCTTTTCGAACTTGTAGATCTCGGTGCTCTTTCCATAGTTCGCCCCGCCAATGCGATCGGCAAACAACGACTGGAAATACGGATCTTTGACTTCAGGTTCGGTGGCAGATGACATAGCGGTGATCAAAGGAATGGAAGAAGAAATGGTCCTGACGGAGGGCCACGATGATAAACGGCGGGGCAAATGTCCGCGAGTGTGGAGATGTTGAAATCCCCGCCGCTGGTGCCACGCGGCCGACCCTGCCTCACGGCTTGCTGATGTAGTCGCAACTGAAACAATAGTGAGCCGATGGCGCTAGCCACGGACCTCGAAGGGCAATGTTGTCACCACTGGGCCCGCGGCTAGCGCCGTCGGCTCACTCAGTCAACAAGCCGCTCAAGAGTCACCCTCCCTGGCAGGGAGGGTCGAGCGCAGCGAGGGGAGGGTTGAGCGGTCGTCGCTGAGCGATTCCGAGCCACAAAGACCCTCCCCGCGTCGTCGTAAACTCCTCCGCGACCCTCCCAGAGGGAGGGTGACTTCAACTCCTGCGACTTGTGTCGACACCAATGCCTGCCAGGAGAACGCTGCTCAAATCCCCTCACGTCACCGATTGAGGCGTCTGGGCAAACCCGCGGCGGACCAACGCCTCGGCGACTTCCGCCGTCGGACCCAAGTAGTCGGCCACGATGAATCGGACCTGTGGGTGACGCGTCGAGGCCTCGGCGACTTGATTGCCGATCGCGTCGTACAAACGGCCCTGGAACAGTAAATGCGGCTGAACGATCACGGTTCGGATCCCGGCACGGCCTGCAACCTCGTCCAGGACGTCGGGAAGCTTGGGCTCGGCCATCGCGTAAAAACCGACCGCGTGGTGGGGCATCCCGCAGCGCCGGGCGACGATTTCGCCCAGCACCCGCATGTCGGCTTTCGCACAGGGGTCGTAACTGCCCCGCCCGACCATCAGCAGCGCGACCGATTCGTCGATCTGGATCGCTTCCCGATCCGCCGCTTGCTCGATCCGGCTGGACAGCAAGGCGATGATGGTCGGGGCGCGTGACAGGGGACCGGACTGGCTGTAGCGGACGCCCGGAGTCTCTGCGGCGCACGCGGCGACCGCATCGGGAATGTCGCTCCGGGCGTGCCCGGCGGCAAACAACAACAGCGGTGCGACGCGAATCTGTTTCGCGCCGCGTCGGACCAACGCTCGCCAGGCTGCGGGGATCGTGGGCTGTTGAAACTCCAACAGGCAACCTTCCACCGGCAGCGGTGCGAGCCGCTCGGCCAAGATCGACGCGAGTTGAAAGAACTCCTCGGTCCCCGCGGGGTCGCGGGTCCCGTGGCCGACCAATAGAACCGCGTCGCTCGGCAAGTCTGCGTCGCGAAGCGGCGTTGCCGCGGTTTTGCCGCCCACTAGTTCGTGGCGACGGTGGAACCCGTGAACCCGGCGGCTTCCAGTTGGGCGATCGCTTGGTCGGCGTCAAATCCGTCTTTGTAGGTCACGATGACTTGGGGGTTATCGATGATGCCTTCTTCCTTTTGCGGAGCGAGTTCCACGGTCAGCACGTCCGACCGTTTCTCCAGGTTCTTTTTGACGCTGGGGTAACACGCGAACGGGCAATGCATTTCCGGGACGGTCATCGTCAGGGATGCCGTTTTGACTTCCGTATCGGGCGCGATCGTGACCGCCTCCGGGGTCGCCGGCGATGGGACCGCGTCGGCCGCGGGCTCGGTCGGCGACATGGTGATCAAGTACATGATTCCGGCAGCGGCTAGAATCGCGGCGCCGTAAGCGAGAGATCGCATGGGAAGGGTCCTTTTCAATGGGAGGGAGCATGCGCTGGAGGGCAGGATGAACCGAAGCTGGGCCAACGCCTTTATCGTTTCATCTTGACGTGAATCGGTCAATTATCGCAATTTCCATTCGCGGTCGGCATCCGCCACCGAGAACTTGATTGAAATCCTGCGACGCAGGCGATTTTCTACCCTTTTTCGCTCGGAGACCAGCCCGTTGCTTCACGTGTCGAGAGCCATTTCCGGTCGGCGGCAAACCAGTCTAGCCGGCGGTGAAGGGACCGCAGGGCGACTTTTCCAGCTGTGCGTGCTGGCCGGAGCCCTGTTTTTTGCTGATTTTAGTCACGCCCAGCCATCGGGGACGACGTTCGATCCGAACCTGGGCGGCAGCCTGATCGGGGCCCCTTCATCCGATCCGTACCAAATGGTCGCACCCGCCGTGGGAAGCCCCTCTTCGGCGGTTTTACCGGCCGCCGGTGGTCTTTTTGCCGGTCGTCCGGCGGTGGACAGTCGGTCGCCTGGCGGCTCCGATCCGTATGCCATCGGCCCGACGACCGTTGCCCAGGCGGTGTCTCCGGCCGCCGCCCAGTTGAATGCGCCGCTGCTGAACGGGCCACTGCTGAACGGGCCGCTCTTCCAGGGCGGACCGATTGACAACAGCCTGCGTCAATGGGATCCGCTGCTGCCAGGCTTTCAAAACCGCATCGACTCGCGGCTTTTCCTTCGCGCCGAGTCTCTGCTTTGGGATGTGTCGGGAATGGACGCCCCGCCCCTGGTCACGACCAGTCCCGACGGCACCGGCCAAGACATCGCCGCCACGCTCGGTCAAGCCGGCACCTCGGTTGCATTCGGCGGCAAGACGCTCAACGACGGTTCGACCGGCGGATTCTTGATCGGCGGCGGCCTTTGGATTTCACCGGAACGAAACTTCGCGATCGAAACCGAGTACTTCCAATTGTCTGAATTCGATGACGGCTACAACGGATCCAGTGACGGCGCGGTGATCCTGGGACGGCCGTACTTCGACGTCACCCAAGGTGGCGAGGCCGCTGAGCTGATCGCCTATCCGGGGTTGGTCAGCGGCGACGTTGGCGTCAGGACCGAGTCCAACCTGCGATCGTTCTTGATCGACGGACGCGTCTCGCTTTGCCCCACGCACGGCGCCTGTTGCCAGCAATGTGGACTGCGTGACCGTACCGATTGGATCATCGGTTACCGCAACATTCGTCTTCGCGATTCGCTGTCGATCGTTGAAAACCGACGTCGCGAACTCAGTAATGACCCGCGAATGTTTGCCTCATCGGATCAATTTCAAACGACCAATCAATTCAACGGACTTCAACTGGGCATCGTGCATCGTATGCTGCTTCAACGAGCCTGGTTGGAAACGTCCATGCGCGTCGCCCTCGGCAACACCGAACAAACGCTGCGGGTTGCCGGCAGCACCACCATCGAAGATCAGGGGACGAGTGCAACTTACGACGCCGGACTGTTGGCGCAGCACACCAACAGTGGCACGCGGTCTCGCGATGAGTTCGCACTGGTCCCCGAGTTAGGCGTCCGATTGGGAATCCGTTTGACCGATCGGCTGCATGCAAACATCGGCTACTCGGTGCTCTATCTGCCCAACGTGATTCGTGCGTCCGAGCAAATCGACCGGGACTTGAACCCTGGGCTGGTACCGCCGGGAACGGATCCGCTGGCCGGTGCGCTGCGGCCACGCGTGTTGTGGGTCCAATCGGACTATCTGGCCCACGGTCTGCATCTGGGCGGTGAATTGAACTTCTGAGGCTCCATCACATCGATTCCATCAGACTGCTGATCAGGGGCAGCAATTGTTTTTTGCGGCTGACGACGCCGTCGAGTTGGTAGAGGCGGTCTTCGAGTTCGGGATAGTTGATGTCCTCCCAACCTTTCGGTTCACTGCTCATCATCAACAGGCTGCCGTTGCTGACGATGTCGGTGACCAACAGGGCGCTGAAGTCGAGCTTTTGCTCCTGGGCCATGCTCTCCAGCGCGCCGAACAATTCGTCTTTGCGTTCCCAGAACAAATCGAAACCGATCTCTTCGATTTGCGAAATGGAGAACGCGTGCCCGGACTCTTCGAAGTGCTTGCAGTCCTCTCGGACGACTTGGCCGGGCGAGCAGGTGCGGAGGGCCGAGCCGACTTGGAAAAATTCTTCGGCGAACGATTCCAACGGCATCGGGCAAAACTGCTGCAGCCATTGCAACATCTCGCGGTCGGTGTTGGTGGTCGTCGGCGAACGCAAGTAAAGCGTGTCACTGATCATCCCGGACGCCATGCAAATCGCAATGCCCGACTCGGGATCCATGTGGGCCTGGCGATACATTTTCGCAACCAGGGTGCAGGTCGATCCGACCGGCTCCATCGTCAATCGAATCGGCTCGGTCGATTTAAGCGATCCGCCCAAGCGGTGATGGTCCAGCACCTCGATGATTCTCGCCTCGTCGGCGCCGGGGACGGCTTGGCCCAGTTCGTTGTGGTCGACCAGCACCAGTTCGGTTTTGGGCGGGTTGACCAAGTCGCTCTTGCTGAGCACGCCGACCAATTGCCCGTCCTCCAAGACGGGGAACACGGCCTGCGGCGAACGAAAGATCTTTTCGCGGGCCTCGGTGACGGGCATCCGTGCGGGGAGCGAGACGAACTCCTCTTCGACCACATCGCCGATCAACTGTGCCGACTTGATTCGCATCGTTGTCGTGGCGGTATCGAACGGGCTGACCAAGACGGTGATCCCCCGCGCCTTGGCCAGTTGCATCAGCCCATCGGACAATTGATAGCCTCCCGTCACGATCAACGCGCGGACGCCGAGTTCGAGGGCCGGCAACTGCACGGTCGGGCGATCGCCGCTGACGACCAGCAATTTTTCGGCGGGGAATTGCTTGATGTGGTCGGTGAACCCGCCGGCGCTCATCGCCCCCACGCTGACGATCAAATCTTCGTCGACGTCCGGGTTGACCGCGTGCAGGAACGTCCCGCCGAGCACCGAAGCGATCTTGCTGAGGTTGGTGCGCACCTGACGCGCCTTGAGCGGATCGACGCCGCTGTTGAGCACCAGTTCCAAGATATCCAACAGCGAGACGATTCCCGACAGTTTGCCGTCCGGTTCGACCACCGGAATGCTCCGCAATCCGCGCTCGTCCATCCGGCGATAGACGTCATAAAACACTTCGTCGCGATGGGCCAGCGTGACATCGGTCTGGCAGACGTCCTCGACCAAGGCGTGCACGTCCATCATGATCCGCGGCGCCGAAAGCTTGGCGATCTTTAACGCATATTCGGTCCGCTGGTTGGGCGGTCCGCAGCTTGCCGCGATCGCGTCGGGACGCGTCGTTCGTCGCAAGAAATCCGCGTAGGCGATTGCCGCACAGATCGCATCGGTGTCGGGGTTACGATGACCAAAAACGAATAAAGGCATGAGACGCGATTGGAAGAGAACGGTGATCGGGACCGGCAGGCATTGTCATCGCAATCGCTTTCAACGTCGATCCTATGCGGCCAAGATTTCCGCCGCTCGCCGGAAAATCGCCTCGGGGTCGCTCATCCGACCGACCCCTTTGACGCGACACGATAGCCATCCCGAGTCGGGGCCGATCAGCAGGCAGCCGTCGGCAGCCAATTGGGCCACGTTGCGGGCGACCGACGGTTTGTTCCACATCGGATCGCTCATCGCCGGCGCAACCAGGACCGGAGCGGTGTTTTGCAGGTACAGCGTGCTGACCAGATCGTCGGCAATGCCGTTGGAAAATTTTGCGATCAAATTGGCGGTCGCCGGCGCCACGATCATCAGGTCCACGTCGAGGGCCAGTTCGATGTGTGACCCGAGCGGATGGTTGACGTGAAAGCTGTCCAGGCCGACCGGCCGACCGGACAGGGCCGCCAAGGTGGGTGGCCCCAGAAACTCGGTCGCCGAACGGGTCATCGCCGTCTGTACCCGGTGGCCGGCTTGGGCCAGCCGGCTGCACAGCATGGCGGCTTTATAGGCGGCGATCCCGCCACCGACGGCCAGCAGAATTCGCTTGGAATCAACGGGGTCCGGCATGGCACAGATTTAATAAAGGCGAGAGACACGTACCGGACGAAATGCTTGACGGCCCGTTGATCCAGTGGGGGCGGTCAGCGGATGGGGTTGTGCGACGTCGTTTCTCGATCGTCGAGGCTTGTCCTGCAAAACATTTGTCAGCGGTAGGGCGCAAGCCCTCCGGTCTTTCACGGTGTTTTTGAATCGTCGAGCGGAAAAGGGGTCAGGTACCAAAAACCAAATGGCCCGCAGGGTGCTTCGCATTTTTGTACCTGACCCCTTTTCCGCGGTACTTGTTTTTGAATCGCGACCGGACGGCTCGCGGGCTGTCGGTTTTGTGAGCCGCGACGCGTAAGCGGCCGGGCACTGCGACGCCCGCCCGAGGCCTGACGGCCAGCGGCTCACCATTAACGCAGCAGATCCCGACTCAATCGACAGCCCGATCGCGCCGTTCCGCTAACACCTTCGGAACCTGGATCGGCGCCGATCCACGTGCTACAGGTCCGCGGCGTCCAGGTCGGGGGACTCGGCGGCGGCGATCGTCGCATCCAAGTCCATCTCTTGGACTTGCTCGACTTCGTTTTCCATGTTCAGTACGATCTTGTCCTGCATGATTTCCTGCAGCACGATCGACATTTTGTCATGCGTGTCGACGTTGACCAGCGCGCGGCTGCCCTGGTTCAACTGGACGAGCCGCTTTTGAATCAAAGTGCTCAACTTGAATCGACCGCCGACCTTGTTGACGGTCTCTTCGTCTTTTAGTTCTTCGAGCATGTGTGTTTCTCCTGATGGTCTCTGAGGATTTGGCAGACTTGGGCGACGGCCGCGTCGACCGAGCCGTTAATGATTTCGTATTGGTAGCGATGCACGAACCGCATCTCACCCGCGGCCGTCTCCAAACGGCTCTGAATCGCGGCTTCGGTTTCGGTCCCCCGGTCGCGGAGACGACGTTCCAATTCGTCCATGCCGCCGGGGTGGATGAACAACGAAATGGGATCGGTCTCCAGATGCTCCATCACCTCAATCGCGCCCTGAACGTCGATTTCCAGGATGATCCAATTTCCCGCGGCGAGCCCGTCGGCGACTTCACTGCGTAGCGTCCCGTACCAGTGTCCCTTGCCGAACACCTCTTTGCATTCAAGAAAGGCGTCTTGATCGCGAAGTTCTCGGAAACGTTGCTGTGACAGGAAATGATATTCGGTTCCGTCTCGTTCGCCAGGGCGCGGAGCCCGGGTGGTCGCCGAGACGCTCAAACGCAAGGGCAGGTCGCAATCGGACAGCAATCGTCGCGTCACCGTCGACTTTCCGGCGCCGCTGGGCCCGGAAATGATGATCAGACGTGGAGAGGTTGGTTCAGCCATCGTTCATGCTCCGCCCACAGGGCTACTCCAGGTTTTGGACCAGTTCGCGCATCCGCTCGATCGCACATTTGATTTCGACCACGATCGCCGAAACCTCGGCGTGGGCGGATTTAGAACCGATCGTGTTGGTTTCGCGGAACATCTCCTGGATGATGAAATCCAGTTTTCGGCCCACCGGTTCGTCGCGCCCGGATTGCTTGTCGCCGTCGGGGCTCTCCCCCCGTAACACGGCCTGGAAAAGTTTCAAATGACTGTCCAGGCGGGTGATTTCCTCGCTGACGTCCGCCTTGTCGGCATACACCTGGACTTCGCGAAGCAGATCGACCGGATTGACCTCGGCATCGTATTGGGCCAACACCCGCTGGACTTTCGCTTCCAGCCGGACCCGATAACTTTCCGCCGCCTGGGGGGCCAGCGTCTCGATCGCTCGCACGTGCGCCGCGATCGTCTCGCAATCGCCGAGTAGTGTTTCGGCCATGTGCGCGCCTTCTTGCTCGCGCATCTCGATCAGGTTTTCCAGCGCCGCGATGACGACCCGCCGGGCTTGCTGGAATACTTTTTCGGCATCATCGCCCTTCGGCCGCGCTCCGGTCTGGACCCCGGGCAGGTTCATCAAGGCGGCGACGTCGAGCGAAACATTCGCATCGGCGTCCACCCCGGACTGCTCCATCGCCGATTTGCACTGGCGAATGTAGCCGGCCAGCACGGTGTCGTTGATCTGCACCGGCGTTTGGCCTTGCTGGTGCTCCAGGTTGATCGACAGGTTGATCGAGCCGCGGTGCAAGTGTTCTCGGACCACCGATTCGATCAGCGCTTCGCTGCCCGAGAGTGAATCCGGGGTCCGCACCGAACACTTGAATCCACGGTTGTTGACCGTCCGCAACTCGACCGTGACGGTCCCGATGTCCGTCTTTCCCGCGGCCCTTCCCTGGCCGGTCATGCTGCGGATGCCGCAGGCGGGCGCGAGGGTCGAGGTGGCTTGTGTCATGCGGCGTCAATGTGGATCAGTGGCATGTAATTCGATGCCGGGGGAGAAGAAATGGAGGCCTTCCGCGTTCGCAAGAAACCTGCAAGGCGGCCGCCCTCGTTGCGTCGCGCCGCCCTTGCGGGACGGCCTGGGCGGGACGGGCCTTTGCGGGACAGGGACGCAGGTGTTGCCCGATCGCTGTGTCGGCGCGGCGACTACTCGGGCGTTGCCTCAGACGTCTCCGCTGGGGTTTCGTCCGCTGGTGTTTCGTCCGGCGTCTCTTCGGTGCTCTCTTCTGCGGTGGCGGTTTCGGCCGGTGTCAATTCCATCGTGGGCGTTCCGGTCGCCGGTTCGCTTTCGCTGTCCGCTGCGGCATCTCCATCCGCTGCGGCATCTTCATCGGATTCCGCCGGCTCGTCGGACAGCAATCCGCTCAGACCGCTCAGACCACTACTGCCGGTGGTTCCGGTGGTTTCATCGGCGGATGATTTCAGTGCGGGGGTGTCGTCGACCGTGTAGTCGGCGTCGTCGGCGGTCAGCGGCGGGACGCCCAGGGAGTACATCGCGATGGCACAGACCAAGCCCCAGATGACCGCCGAAACGGCGGTGATCAGGGTGAACGTGTCGCCGGCTTTGCTGCCGAAGGCACTTTGACCGCCGGGGCCGCCCAGGGCGCCGGTCAATCCGCCACCCTTGCCGCGCTGGACAAGGATCAGCAGGATTAAAAACACCGAGAGGATGAACATCAGCCAGCCCAGTGCGGCGCTGCCGAGTGAACCCAGGATCAAGGTCTGATTGGTAAGCGTGGTCATTGCGAATCCGTTGTCTGTCTCTGGACGGTAGGGGGGCTGCTTGGATCAGCCGGCATTGATGATGGCGACGAAGTCATCCACTTTTAGACTGGCACCGCCGACGAGGGCGCCGTCAATATTCGGTTGGCCGAGCAATTCCTTGGCATTATCCGGTTTGACGCTGCCGCCGTACTGAATTCTCATCTGTTGTGCGACGTCCTCGGTGAACAGTTCGCCGAGCAGCTTGCGGATGAACGCATGCACTTCTTCGGCTTGTTCGGGCGATGCCGTTTTGCCGGTGCCGATGGCCCAGACGGGTTCGTAGGCGATCACGACGCCCGAGGCGCGGGCTTCATCGAGCCCTTCCAGCGAGCCGCGGAGTTGCGTTTCGACGACTGCTTCGGTGTTGCCGCTTTCGCGGTCTTCGAGCGTTTCGCCGACGCAGACGATCGGGACCAGGTTGCCTGCCAGCGCGGCGGCCAGCTTTTCGCTGATCTGGGCATCGGTCTCGCCCAGAATGGCGCGCCGTTCGCTGTGTCCCAGGATGACGTAGCGGCAGCCGCTATCGCACAACATGGCGGCGTTGACTTCGCCCGTGAAGGCACCGTCTTGGGCGGGATACAGGTTCTGTGCCCCCAGGCTGACGGCGGATCCGGCCAGCACGTCACCGACTCGGCTCAGGTAGACCGACGGCGGGCAGACAACGACTTCGACCGTCGGGTTTTCCCCGACGGCATCGGCGATGCCTTGGGCCAGTTGCGCGCCGCCTGCGGCGCGTGTGTTCATTTTCCAGTTTCCGGCGATAATCGTTCGGCGGCTCACGCTGTCTTCTCCGGCAAGGGTGAAAGGGTCTTTCCAAGGAGGGCGGCGAGCGACTTCAGTTGGCTCGCTAATTCGGCATATTGTTCGGGCAGCAACGCTTGCGGGCCGTCACTCTTGGCGACTTCCGGGCAATCGTGCACTTCGATGTGGACCCCGTCGGCACCGGCGGCCAAACCGGCCATGGCACAGGCGGGGATCAATTCCGGTTTCCCCGTGGCGTGCGAGGGGTCGACGATGATCGGCAGGTGGCTGAGTTGCTGGACCAGCGGAACGGCGGCGACGTCGAACAGGTTCCGCGTCGCCGGGTCAAATCCTTTCACGCCGCGCTCGCACAGCACCACGTTGGGATTGCCTTTGGACAAAATGTATTCGGCACACATCAGCAAGTCGGTCACGGTGGCGGACATGCCGCGTTTGAGCAACACCGGTCGCTGCGACGCGCCGACTTCATTGAGCAGCGCGAAATTCTGCATGTTTCGGGCCCCGACCTGCAGCATGTCGGCGTATTCGGACACCAATTCGACCAACCGCGGATCGGTCACTTCGGTCACGACCGGCATCCCATGGGCGTCGCCGACGTCGCGGAGTCGTTTCAGTCCGGCTTCGCCGAGTCCCTGAAACGCGTAGGGGCTGGTCCGCGGCTTGTAGGCGCCGCCGCGGAAAATGTTTGCACCGGCCTTGGCGACCTGTTCGGCGATCCGGTGCATGCGGTCTTCTTCTTCGACGCTGCACGGGCCGGCGATCATGCCGATGTTTCCGCCGCCGATCTTGACGCCACTGACATCGATCACGCTGGATTCGGGGTGGGCCTCCCGGGACGCCAATTTATAAGGCGGGAGCACCGGGACGACTTGTGCGACCCCCGGGATGGAACGTACCGATTCCACCACGATCTTGGATTCATCGCCGATGATGCCGATGATCGTCCGAAACGTGCCCCGCGACAGGTGCGCTTTCAAACCCATCGCTTCGACACGCTCGATGACGTGGTCGACTTGTTCGTCGGTCACTCCGCCCTTGAGAATCAGAATCACGGTGAATGGCTTCGAATGAAAATCGGGAGATCGGGCCGGGAAAGGGGAACGAAGCGGGAGAGTTTAGCGATCGGCAGTGCGGTTCGTCGAGGGCAAAGGATCGCCGCGGGCAAAGGGCGGGCCGTTTTCCAGCGATTTGGCCCCCCGGGCCCGAATTCCGGTGGCGATTTCCTGCCACGTGGCGGTCTACAGTGGCCTTGAATTTGCTAGAATGATGCCATTAGGGGCTCATGAGCCGCCCTCGTCTTCTCTTCATACCGGTTGCGATGGACCAGCAATTACTCCGCGGACGTGTTTCGGCTACCGAGCCGGTGCTTCGCAGTCGCTTACTGCCGCGAATTTCGTTTCAGTCGTTGTTGGTGCTGACCGCGCTTTCGGCGGTCGCGATTGCCGTCGTGTACGCCGCCGACCAGGGAGGCCCCTACGCCACGGCGGCGGCCGTCGGCCTGTTCTTTGCCCTCTGCATGTTCGTTTGTTCGGCGTTGATCTTCCTGCTCTCTTGGGCGGTCTCGTTTCTGCCGCGAGTGGCGGGGGGCACGGCCCTGGCCGTCGGCATCGCGCTGGCCCTGTCCCGATTGCTGGGAATCCCGCTGGGCGTGTTGTCCTTGTTGCAGGAAACGATCTGGTTGATCAATTTTCAAATCATCGGCTGGTTCTTGCTGCTCTATCCGTTCGGAACCCCCGACGATGCCGACGCCGCCAGCCCGTTTGCCGACGATCAGCTGCCGCCGCAGATTTTCGCACCGCGGGAGCCATCGAATTGACCCCCGCGAGGCCCTCCCGAATCGTTCTGATCCAGGCCCCGTCCGTTCCGCTGCTGACAGGCGTTCGGCGAATGCACGTGCCGCACCCCCGGTGCCAGCCGGTCGCCGGTCGACGCTGTGAAGCATTTTTTAGCGGCAGGGCGCAAGCCCTCCGGTGTGTTGGCAGAGAGGAAGAACCGGAGGGCTCGCGCCCTGCCGCTAAAACCTCTCGCAACACAGGGGGAAATTGCTTCACAGCGTTCGTCGCCGTGGTGCGGGCTGTAGTGCTGGCCCTGGGCCTCGCCGCCGCGTTGGCGACCTCCGCCACGGCCCAGTTCAGCGTTCCAGGCCCCCTGTCCACGCATCAAGTGGTGCTCCCCTACGCGGCCAACCCGACCGCCGGCGGCAGTGGGTTCGCCGGCGGCAGCGGGTTCACAGCGACGATTGAAGTGAGCAATCTGATGGGCGTCGGTTATCTCGGTGTGGACGCCACGCTGACGTCGACGCTGGGGCCGCTGACGGCGAATCGAGAGTTGACGATCCGGTTGACACCGATCGATCGCCATCTGCCTGCCGACCGTGCGATCGCGACGGAGTTTCCGCTGACCTTTCCGCAGGGGCAAACCCAGGTCGTGCTGTCACGATCGTGCCCGAAGTGGACGATCGGCAACTCCTATCGCATCGAAATCATCGAGGACGGGGCGCCGCTGAAACCCTACACCGCCGAAGTCGGCAGCCCCTTTCCCGGCTACGCGGTCCAGTCCCCCGAGACCGTGCTGTCCAACGAACTGATTTGCAATTTTGTCTTGGTCGACACGGTTGCCAAGCCGATCGCCAAACCGGCCGACGCGATCCCGTTCGATCCGCCGGGGCGGTCGGTGATTTCCGGGCGAAGTCCGTCGATGCAAACCGTGTCGCTGCAGCGGCTGCCGTCGGATTGGCGTCGGTTGCGTGACATCGATTGCATCGTGATTCAGGGTGACCGACTTCGACAGGTTGACCGACTCGACGCGCCGACGGCGGGGCAAGCCGGTGCAACGGCGACGGCGGAGCGTCAAGCGATCGAAGCGATCCGCGACTGGGTCTTGATGGGTGGGACGTTAGTCGTGCTGCAAGCCCCCGATGCGACCCAATTGGCTCGGTCGCTGCGGCTGAAGCTGCTGCAGCAAAAGGCAGAGGACGAAGGGTTCGCCGCGCTGATCACTTCGACCGTCTCGACGATGGACGATTCGTTGAAGCGATTTCGAGAGGCGCTGTCCCCGGTGTCCGGGCGATCGCAGAACACTCCGCTGCCGGTCGCTCCACGTGTGCTTTCCCTTCCCGTGGGCGATAGCAATTTGATGGGCGATAGCAATTTGATGGGCGAAAGTGATTCGATCGTCGGAAGCGATGTGATGGTGGTCTTGGGACCGAGCACGCGTGAACGCTTTTCCGAGACACAGCTTGCCGCGACCGAGAAATGGATCGAAGCGATGGAAGCGCGGATCGGAGCGTTTGATTCGGATTGGAAGCAAGGCTATCGACGGTCCGTCGGCGGTGGTCAGGTGGTGGGGGTCCCGGCCGAGTCGATCGATTCGCTGCTGGCCTTCGATCTGCTGGAAACGTTGGTCGGGTATCGGTGTTCGCCGATGCTCGCTCGCGGCGTCGATCCGATGATGGGCGACTTTCGTAGCCGGCGGTGGTTGATTCCGGGCGTCGCCGAACCACCGGTCTACACGTTCATGGGAATTTTGACCCTGTTCGTGTTGCTGGTCGGGCCGGTCGCCTATCGCTGGACGACGCGAGGCCATCGGTCCCATCTGATGTTTCTGATCGCGCCGGCGCTGGCGTTGGTCACGACTGCCGCGATGTTCGCTTACAGCATCGTGTCCGACGGGTTCGGAACCACCGTTCGTGTGCGGCAATTGACTTGGATCGACGGGGCCAGCGGCGATGCGATCGAACGGACCCGGTCGACCCTGTTTTCGGGGATCAGTCCCCGCGCGGGATTGCGATTCGCCGACGACGCCGAAGTGATGGCCTATCCCAATGGCGGCCGGCAGATGTGGCGGGATCTGCGCAGCGAAGTCGGCGAGGTGCGTTTGCACACCGACGTCGGCGCCGCTGACCAGCGGCTGGACGCCGCGTTTTTGCCGTCGCGCACCCAGACCCAGTTCGTCACCCATCAAATCCGCCGCGGCGTGGGGACTCTCTCGATCAATGGACTCCGGCCGTTCGACTCCTCCGGCCAAGTCCCCAATGCCCAATCGATTGAACTGTCCAGCTCGCTGCCGTTTGAACTCCGCGATCTGGTCGTTTGTTCGCCCGACGGTCGCTATTGGTCCGCCGCCAGAATCGGCGCCGGCGAAACCGCTTCGGCCGACTGGATCCCCAAGACCCAAGACGCGTCGAAGTTGTTGGGAAGCCTCTACACCCGGCATCGGCCGATCGGCGCGGTCTCCCAGTCGGGACGGTCGCAAGGCACCCGGCGGATCCGCGATCTGGTGCTCTTTGTCAACAAAGAGGTCAGCCGCAACGGGCTGGTCGTGACCGACGGCGTGTTCGAACACTGGCTCAACGACACCCTCTTCGTGCGTGGGGAATTGCCGCCGGGGATGTTCGTCGGCATCGCATCGCCCAGCCCGGACGTCGTTGCCATCGCGGATGCCGAGCAGGTCGCCAGCGTCCGCTATGTGCTGGGGACGTTGCCATGAGTTTCACCGACCAGGGGCCCGACGACCGCGGCGCCGCAGCCGGCCCGGCCGGCGAATCGACAGTCGGCGAACCGACAGTCGGCGAATCGGGGACACCGCGCGGGGGTGCCGAGACGACCGTCGGCCAACGCGTCGGTGTTCACACGGATGGGGCCGAGTGCATCGAGCTGCGTCGACTGCATCGTTTCTTCGGCGACACCCGGGCGGTCAACGACGTCACCTTTAGCGTCGGTCGCGGCCAGGTGTTCGGCTTCATCGGCCCCAACGGCGCCGGCAAAACGACCTCGATGCGGATCCTGGCGACGCTGGATTTGCCCAGCTACGGCGACGCCTTCGTCGACGGATTCTCCGTCGTCAACGATCCCGAACTGGTGCGCAAGCGATTGGGGTTCATGCCCGACGCCTTCGGCACCTATCGCGATGTGAACTGCCGCGAGTATCTGGATTTTTTCGCCCGGGCTTACGGTTTGGTGGGGCGTCAGCGGACCCAGCGGCTGCAGTGGGTGCTGGATTTTACCGGCACCGGCGGCATGGCCACCAAACCGATTCGCGGCTTGAGCAAGGGGATGAAACAGCGTCTGTGCCTCGGCCGCGCACTCGTGCATGACCCCGCCGTGATGATTCTGGACGAGCCCGCCGCGGGGCTGGACCCGCGGGCCCGCATCGAGCTGCGGCGGATGATTCGTGAACTGGCCGACCGCGGCAAAACGATCCTGATCAGCAGCCACATCCTGACCGAACTGGCCGAAATGTGCGACGCGGTGGGGATCATCGAACAGGGCAAACTGCTGGCGACCGGCAGCGTCGACCAGATCCAAAGCGAGACGCAAAACCAATCCGAGCTGACGCTCCGAATCCTGAATCGCCACGGCGAAATCACCGAGTCGTTGTCGCGTCTGGATGACCACATCGCGATCGACAACGTGATCCTGGACGGCCAATTCGTTCGCTTCGGCTTTAGCGGAAAACCGGAGGACCAGGCCGCCATCGTGACGCACTTTGTCACGCAAGGATTTCAAGTCGCCGAAGTCACCGCCCATAAGAAAAGTTTGGAAGACCTGTTCTTGCAAGTCACCGAGGGGTTGGTTCAGTGAGGTTTGAGTCTTGAGTCTTGAGTCTTGAGTCTTGAGTCTTGAGTCTTGAGTCTTGAGATTTGAGATTTGAGATTTGAGATTTGAGATTTGAGATTTGAGATTTGAGATTTGAGATTTGAGATTTGAGATTTGCTTCCTGATTTTTCTGCCCCCCATTTTTCTGCCATTTCCCACTCCTCCTCCCTGAATTTTCCGATGGCGACGATAGAGCACACGATCGAGAGCACGCCTGCCGACTCGGGGGCGGATTGGCTTGGCCGGCTGGATCGGTGGTGCGAGCGCGTGGGTGATGCGATCAATCCGATCTTGGTCAAGGAGACGCGACAGTCGCTCAAGAGTCGGCAGTTCGTCGTGACGTTTTCCATGATCCTGTTTGCGGCGTTGGCGTGGACCATTGCGGGCAGCCTGTCGTTGATGCCACGGATCTACACGACGCCGTCGGCGCCACGGATGATGATCGGCTATTACGCGGTGTTGGCGCTGCCGATGATGATGGTCGTGCCGTTGGCGGCGTATCGTTCCTTGGAGAGCGAGATCGACGACGGGACGCTGGAGTTGTTGTCGATCACCGCCCTGTCTCCCTGGCAGATCGTGATGGGGAAATTGGCAAGTGCTTCGCTGCAGATGGTGCTGTATTTTGTCACCTTGTTTCCCTGTCTGGCCTACGCGTATTCCTTGCGTGGCGTGGATTTGCCGACGACGCTGCTGATCGTCGCATCGTTGGCGGTGACCGGATTGCTGCTGACGGTGGTCGGATTGTTCTTTGCGCCGTTGGCGCGCGGTCGGTCCGGACGCGTGGCGACGATGTTGGTCCTGATCTTTATCCTCGTGCTTGCCGAATACGGCATCAGCTCGATGGTCGTCGGGATGATCCTGTACGGCAATCCGCTCTCGGCGCCGGCGTTGTTGTTCACGGTGCTGGCGACGTTTGCGCTGTCGGGATCGTTGGGGCATTTGTTGTTGACCGCCACGGCGGCTCAATTGACACCGGAAACGGAGAACCGTTCCACGTCGCTGCGTCTGTCGCTGCTCGTGCTGACGACGATCTGCGTCGCCACGATTGCCGCGGCCATGCTCGTGCTGGGCGATGACGGACTGCCGGTCTACATCGGCGGATTGTTCGTGATCGCCGGACTGTGGACCTTCTGCGGTGCGTTGATGGTGGGTGAGCGTTCGACCATCACACCGCGTATCCGACGAGAATTGCCGAGCAGTTTTCTGGGGCGATTGTGTTTGACCTGGCTGACACCGGGGCCGACGACCGGACTGGTCTTCGCCATCATCGGAATCTCGATTCTGGCGTCGATCCAATATGTGTCGTTGGACTGGGTGCTTCGAACGGCCAACGTCGGCGGTTCGATGCGGCGTCAGTTGCGACTGCTGTTGGGGGTGCCGGCGATTCTGTACCCGGCGTATCTGATCAGTTTTCTGGTTGCCGTTCGAGTGGTCATGTTCGCGGTCCGATTGCGCAACAATCCCCGCGTCGAAATCGGCTTGGCCGCCTTGATTGTCGTTGCCGTGATGGCCGCGCTGGTCCCGTATTCGTTGCAACTGCACTACAACGACTATCAACCGCTTACCTACGATTCGACCTGGCAGGTCACCAATTGGGCATTCACGATGGCGACGGCGGTGGAGCGAAGGCTACCGCCGGGCGTTGTCGGGCAGATCGTCGGCGCCGCCGTTTGCCTGTCGTTGCTTTCGTTTTTTGCCGCATGGCAGACGACGCGTCCACGCCGCATCGCCACGCCACAGCGGGTTCAGGAAGAGCTCAGCCGCCGCTAACGGGGTCGGCTTGCAATGCGTCTGGCCTGCAGCGCGGCGCCGGGCAGACTTGCCGCAAGCTGTGTTGCAGATCGGCCAATTGAAACGGCTTGGACAAACTCGCATCGGGCTTCCTGCCGGAGACCTGTTTGAGTTTTTCGATCTCGATCAACAGGCCGCTGCAAACGATGATCGGCAGGTCCGGGCAAATCGACTTGAGTTGTCGAAAGGTTTCCGCCCCGGAGAGATCGGGCATCATCAAGTCCAAGATGACCACGTCAAAGGCCTCCCCCCGCTGGACCCTCGCGATCGCCTCGCGGCCTCTGGAAACATCCGTCACGCGGTGGCCGATCGCTTCGAGACTCAACTTGGCCACGCGACGCACCTCGTCGTCATCGTCAACCAGCAAGATCGCCCGCTCGACATCGTCGATGCGGAGCAACGCGACACGTTCGACAGGCTCTTCGGTGGGTGTGGGAAAACGGGTCGCGGTTGGATTCAGGGGCGTGGTGGCGTCACGCTGTGTCTCGACCGCCGCCGCAGCCGCCGCAGCCGCAGCAGCCGGCGCAGCAGCAGCCGCAGCCGGCGCCTCCGCCGCAGCCGGCAACAGGATCGTGAAGACACTCCCCTGGCCCCGCTCGCTTTGGCAATCAATCGATCCGCCGTGTTGGTTGATCACGCCATAAGAAAGTGCCAGCCCCAATCCGGTGCCTTCACCGACTTTCTTGGTGGTGAAGAACGGCTCGAAGACACGGGCCCGGGTTTCGTGGTCCATACCGTGGCCATCATCGCGCACTCGGGCACGTGCATACTCCGCCCCCTCGGCGTCGACGAAGCGATCGGTCTGCAAGACGATCGTTCCGGTTTGCCGGCCCAAGGCGTCGTGCGCATTGAACAAAAGATTCAGCAACACCTGCTCCAATTGAGCATGGTCAAACCGACACGGTGGCAGCCGCGGGCTCAATTGCATGGTCACGACCACGTCGGGTGACAGCGACGTCTTGGCCAGCAACACCGCCTCTTCGACGACCTCATTGAGATGACCGACTTGCAAGTCAAGATTGGTCTGGCGGGTGAAGCCGAGCAGCGAGCGGACCAGCTTGGTCGCCTGTGCGGTGCAGCGGCGGGCGGACGCCAGACAGTGTCCGGGCTGGTCTTCGTCACGGGATCCCCCGATGTCGATCAATTCCAAGTTCGATGCGATCGCGGCGAGCAGGTTGTTGAAATCGTGTGCGACGCCGCCGGCGAGTCGACCGAGCGCGTCCATTTTCTGACTCTCCATCAACTGAGACTCCAGCCGTCGGTTGGTTCGCACCGTCCGCTGCAACCTCAGCCACAGCGTGGCAAAGCAGAGCATGCCCACCATCCCCACGACCGCGATCAACGCCAGTGCCGAGATCCCTGCCGAACGTGACAATTGCCACCAACGCGAAAGGACCTGCACTCCACCGGTCCCCTCGAGTTCGACGATGAACTCGGGGGAAAAATCTTGCTCCAGCTCGGTGATCCCGGGCGGCGCCGCGGAAACCATTCCCGTGACCGCGACACGACGCACGTTCTCCAACGACAGATCCTGCCAGGTCGCATCGTCAACCTTCAGGGTCGCCGCGAATTCCGTCTCGCCGTCACGGAGCATGATGATTCGCTCGTCGTCCTGGCTGAGTGAAAAGATGAAATCGGCTTCGATCGTCGCACGGTAGGGAAGCAGCGACAGTTCAACGGATTGAGCCTCGTCACGCTGCGGCGGCGGAACGGTCTGAAAGGCCCTGGAGTGAAGCGAGATGGCTTGGAAGGCGTTCGCCCCCCGGCGGCGCAGTGTCACATCCACCAAGTGCCCCACCGCATCTCCGCGGGCCATCGCGGTGTCGATAAAAATCCCCGTGCCCTCGGATTCAATCAAGTAGCCTTCGCCCACCGCCACCGATGTGATTTGACCGCTGGTCCGATACAGCCCCCCGACGAGCGAGCCGGCGGTGCGAAGCTGCTCGATCGTCCTGACCTCGGTGCCGGCGACCGGATCGGTCTCACCCACTTGCCGAAGGGGCTGCAGCGGGGGATCGAATTCGTTCATCTCCACGACATAACGACTCGGCTGTTTGTCAGCATCCATCTCGCAGATCAACGTCCCTTCGATCGCCACTTCGCTACCGATCCACCGGGTCCATTCAAAGACGGCGTTCTCTTCGAAGCGGTGAACCAGAAACGAGGTGTCACCCGACGAGCAGGAAGCGATCCAGAGGTCACCGAAACGTGCGACCTCCTGCACCGTGCCGGTTGTCTTGACCCGATGCGACCAGCGACTGCCGAGGGTCAGGTCTTCGATGCGAAACGATTGCGCTTCGACAGGCTCGACGACCTCGGAGACTTCGATCGTTTCGACCTGCACAAAATGGCCGTCCACGACCAACCGCCCCACCACACGGATGCGAGTGCCGGGCCGCAGTCGACTGTGACGCTCGAAATGGACGAACGGAACGGACAGGTAGATCGCGCTGTGTTGATCCCGCACAAACACGGCTCGGTCACGCACGTCCCAGTAGTTGACCCAGACCTCAAAATCGACCGGAACCGTTTCGACGTCCGTTCGCCCATAGTGCCGTTTTAAATCCAACAGGCTGCCGATGACGTCGCCGGATGAATCGTCGATCTGGCCGCCGACACGATCCTGCGCGGCGACCAGGCCCTGCGCGGCGGCCAGCCCCTGCTCGGCGGCCAGTCCCTGCTCGGCGGCCAGTCCCTGCTCGGCGGCCAGTCCCTGCTCGGCGGCCAGTCCCTGCTCGGCGGCCAGTCCCTGCTCGGCGGCCAGTCCCTGCTCGGCGGCCAGTCCCTGCTCGGCGGCGAAAATCGCCATCGCCAGACACGTCACCGTCAAGGTGCCGAACAAAACGGGTCGATCCATCGGTGCGGACGGCATGGCAGGCAAGTCCCGGTTAAACGATCTCGGGAACTTCGTAGCCCTTGCGATACTGGCGACGGAGCAACCCGTTGGCGACGTCGGCGTCGGAGCCGACAAACTGTTCCGTCTGCGGATCCAGCGACAACAGCGGGCTGAGTTTGATCTCGCGGCTGTCGAGTTTCAGGTCATGCGCGGCGAGATGTTCATCCATTTCGCCCAGCAACGCGTCCCACTGGTCCAGCTTGACCTCGCCGGCCAGTTCACGGCTAAAGCTCTCGCCCGCCTGGAACGCGACGTTGGCCAAATTGCACCACCCGGTGCTGTCGTTGCCGACGGCGACTTCGGCGTTCAGCAGGCTGCGGTCTCGGGCACGGACGGCATCGATAAAGTTCTGTTGATGCAGAACGTCACCATTCCCTTTGAATTCTTTGATCTTTTTCCCGTCATTGTCGTACGCTGCGGCGCGACCGCGCTGGCCCTCGAAACGGCCGCCTTCGCAGAACGCCATGTAGCCGCTGGCAGGGCCCGGATGCGAGGGGCTTTTTCTGCCGCCGGGCTGGGACGGCAAGTTGCTCAGCCCGATCACCACCGGGATCGATCCGGTATCGAAATAGGCGAAGTGCACGTTGGGCGTTTCACCCGCGTCGTTAAAGACGACTCGACCGCCGCCGCCCAGGACTCGTCGGGGCAGCGCCACGCTGTCTTGGAAAATGTTGTTGCGACAATCGTCCAGAACGTGGACGCCCCAGTTGCCCATTTCGCCGCTGCCGGTGTTCCAATCCCAGTGCCAATCGTAGTGCAGTTTTTCGCGGTAGAGGGGCTCATCGGCGGCCGGTCCCAGCCACAGGTCGTAGGCGACGTTCTTTTCGATTTCCAGCGGCGTGTCACGTTTGCCGATCGAGGGGCGGACGCCGTAGCGATTGACCCGCGCGGCTTGAATTTCCCCGAGCGCCTTTTCTTCGTGCAAGAACCGCTTGATTTCGGCCTGCATCGGGTCGCTGCGCTGCTGCGTTCCGATTTGGCAAATCTTGTTGTACTTGCGTGCCGCCGCGACCGTCTGACGGCCTTCCCACTGGCTGTGCGACAGCGGTTTTTCGACGTACACGTCCTTGCCGGCTTCCATCGCCCAGATCGCAGCCAAACAGTGCCAGTGGTTGCACGTCGCGATGACCACGGCATCGATCGAGGGGGAATCGATCAGCTCGCGCAGATCCGCCCAGCCCTGGGCTTTGGGGAACCGTTGTTTGGCCGCCCCCAATCGATTTTCGTCGACGTCGCACAGCCCGGCGATGTTGACGCCCTCGACTTTCCCGAATTGCCCCATCAGCCCGCCGGCACGTCCGCCGCAGCTGATGAATCCGAGGTTGATTTCGTCGTTGGCGTTGGCGGCCCGCAAGCTGCGGCCGGGAAGCGAGGACGTCACCGCAACTGCGGCGGCGGCGGACGCGGTCGAACCGACAAACTGGCGGCGGGTTAGTCTGGTCATCTGGAGTTCACTCTGCAAAATTCAAGAGGAGGAGTCACGGTCGTGCGGCGGGGCAACGACGGTGATCAGGGGCGGATCGTCGTCGCGATATGATAACCGCTGCGGCCCGGTCGCTGGCAGCCCGTGCCGATAAATCGAC
The DNA here is from genome assembly GCF_007754155.1 of Stieleria neptunia. NCBI lineage: Bacteria > Pseudomonadati > Planctomycetota > Planctomycetia > Pirellulales > Pirellulaceae > Stieleria > Stieleria neptunia. The sequence continues at coordinate 2,136,323 of NZ_CP037423.1, forward strand.
CGGGGTTTCCCGGAGATCGGCTGAAACCGAATGCATCGACCCCGTAAATCAATTCCATTCGCCACCGGCACCACAAAACCATGCCAGCGGTTGGTGCAAAAACAGCGCCCCTCCGGTTTTCTCGCCCGCCGCACCCCACCGCCAATGCGTGTCCCCAGCCGACGCACCTCCCCCCAACGAATCCTTGCTCGCATGCTCCTGCAATAGAGACGGCCTCTGTGGAGCTGCTTGGTCGCCCCCTGTGTGGTTGCGGTCCTTTGAGAAACCAGGATAATTCGAAGAACACTTATCGCCGAGCCGGGGATCATGCCGCCCCATTCTTGTCCACCCGGCCTGCGAGACCAGGTGATAAACAAGTTCTGGCACGAAGTGACATCGTACTCGTGCTCAGGCGCCAGCCGGTACTTGTACTCCTACTCGAATCGGGTCACCAATGACCGAACCAATCTTCGACCACGATCGACTCGACGTTTATCGCCTCTCGATCGATTATGTCGCATCATCGTTCTCGCTTGCCAAGGATCTCAACGGTTGCCATCGACACGCTCGGGATCAGTGGCTTCGTGCCGCTCAATCGATTCCGCTCAACATCGCCGAAGGGAACGGAAAACGCAGCCTGAAGGATCGGAGTCGTTTTCTGGACATCGCTCGTGGGTCGGCGCTCGAATGTGTTGCGATTCAGAATGTTCTCGCTGCAACGGACGGACTAAACGCTGGATCCCACGCAGACTTGAAACGATTGCTCCATCGGATCGTCTCCATGTTGACTCGGCTGATAGCGCGTTCGGCGACCGTCGCCGAACTACCGGCGGAGTACAATGCTGGAGTCGAGTACGAGTACCGCGATGCTGAGTACGAGTACAAGTACGATGAAGGCCGGAAGCCAGAACCAAGAATTGCACCAAAGGACGCGGCGCCGTTTTTCTCCAAATCATTGTCCACCGCGCATCCTCGGTGAATTCAACCGTTCGCGCTGCGGACCGACGCCTGACGACAGCGTCCACTTTTTCTTTTGTGTCTTCTCGCGTTTTTTGTGGCAATTGATTCGCCGTCGTTGGACCGTGACCGGAAGGACACCCACCGGATTTTGTCAGAGCTCTGTTTCCTGGGATTCGCATTTAATGTCTCGGTTGGATAGGTGCGCGGTCGACTCGACCGACGAAAACAAACCGACACCCGAAATGGAGACTGCTCCGTGTTTGCCGAATCCAAAGGGATCCATGGAGCGGATTTGGCTGGCGGGGCGATGTGTCTTAGGCCCGGAGGGCCGGTAGAGTGTTTGCCGGTGGCATCAGCCACCGGGGGTGGATTCAAAGGAATACCCAAGGCCCAGCGGGCCGACACAATGCCCGGGCTTCGAGTGGCCCGGGAGACCCATTGTGCCGGCCTTCCAGGCCTCAGCAAATCTGTATCTTCCGATACCGGTGGCTGACACCACCGGCAAGCATTGTGCCAGCCCTCCAGGCTTCATCCCGACTCCAGAAAAAAGTCGGTACAGCAAGGGGAGTGAAATTTTCCCAGGCCATTCCGATCGAGTACATTGGCAACCAGCGACGTCGGCTCGGGCTGTCGTCATGGCCGGACGCGCGCATCATGTGTGCACCGCAGTCGCCGAGTTGAGTTGATTTTTGAGTTCTGGTCGATCGCGCCGACGTGGTGACCACCGCCGTTATTTGCATTGAAGAACGGAGACTGCATCGTGCGTCAGGCTTTTACTTGGATTGCCGCCGCCAACGTTGCTCTGATTTTAAGCTCAATCGCAAAGGGAGAGCCACCCACGCCTGTAGCAGAGAAGGGGCTTCGCATTGGAATGGAGTTTGATACGGCTAAATCGGTATTGAAGAGCGTCGGTGCAAAACGCGTTGAAGAAGATCAGGCAGTAGGGTATATGCCGCGACAATCACGCTCGGAACCTTTGTATGGCAGACACCTTTACCTAATTGATGAAGGAGTGCGTCTGACGGTCGCCGTCGACTTGGAGACAAAAAAGGTGCCGGAAATCGATCTTAGGTTGATTGCGAGAGACCGCTTTGGTCGGCCAACCTACTTTATGGCGAGTTGCAGCAAGGTGACGTTCCACTCCGATGGTAGTTATTCGGTCAGGTTCCCTGGTCCGCGATCTCTGCCGGTGGAACATGATGACGGCGAATAACCAATAAGAATTTGACATCGCGTGAATGACGAGCGGTGTCTCTCTCTGTTCCCTGTTTTGCAACGCGTGATCAGCCCCAGCACCGTGCGGTGATGGGGCGGCATGCGTTGGTGGTACTTGGCGATGTAACCGGGGGCAAACGTTCGCAGTGCATCGGCGACGGTGAAATCCGTCGCCTCAGCCATCGTGAGCATCGACCGGCCAGACTTCTTACTACCGGCAAACAACTCGTTGATGATCTTTCGCGAATCCGCTTCGGCCGTCTCGGTCAAATGCAGATTGATCATCGTCTCGAACGTAACCGTAGACCGTTCGATCGGCCATTCCAGCCAATCGGAGGTCCTCGATGAGTTTGTTGTGCCATTTTCCATCCAGACTCCATCACCTATGGCAACGAGGTCGAATGGTTTCCTGAGGAATCCAAAGACGAATCCGACGCTGCACACGCTCACGCCGTTGCTTGGGAGTCGAGCGTCTTGGGATGTTTGAAGTGCACCACTGAGATCAAGACGCGGTTTGCACCGCACGGGAAACAAGTGGGATAGGCTTCCAGCCTGTCGACGCTGGAATGACAGGCTGGAAGCCTATCCCACTCGCTCGATCTGTCTCGCATTTTCCTACCTTCCTGCTGCGTTCTGTGGGTCGGAAAAACGACTTGCCGGCAGTGATCGCTACCGATTTTCCGGTCGGTCTTTGGGGTTCCATTGAGCGGGAGGCTGAACACGGCGGGGTGTCGGGATTTGCTGCGACCCCGTTCGGGGTCGAGGGGAGGATCGAGGGCGTGGTCCGGAGGTGGCGCTGCGCTGACCTCCGGCTACTCGCTGCAATCCCTCCGGGATAGCTTGGGCGCGGCAATGGGTGGAGGGTTTTCGCACTTGGTACGACTGGTCGTGCGAAACGTGAGCGAGAAAGTGCAAAGGAACCGGAGTCGGCCCCACTGCCCGGCATCGAGCTTGAGTTCGCCTGGGGCTGAGAAACTGGCGACGTCTGACAGGATCCGTTCTAATCCGCTTTTCTGGCCGGCCCACCTGAGGGGCGACAACGCTCTGGCACACGATGGATCCCCGTTCCTCCGCATGCGCGGGGCGATCGCAATTCGTTCGTCGACGGAAGATCGAGGCGTTATCTACTTTGCAGCGCAATCTGGTCGATCTCCTGCCCACCTCGGATGACTCGCGTGATGTCGATTGTTTCCGCCGTCACGAAATAGAGAACGACATAGTCGCCGAATCCGTTCACTAATTTGGCACGAAGGCCTTTGGCTTCTGGACGTGTAATTGGCACCACACCGCCAGCTTCCGGATACTGACACAACATCTCGACAGTCGCTTCGATCGCATCCAGAATACGCAGGGCTGAATCGAGATTTGACTCGGCAATGTATCTTGAGTGTCCGGCGATGTCGTCAATGGCAAGCCGCCTACGGTGTGGCACTTTGCGTTCAGGCATTCAAGTTCCGTGTTTTGATTTTAACTCTGCACGGATCGCTTCGATTTCATTTCCATTCCATGGCTCACTTGGGCCACTCTCCAATCCTTCGATCGCGAGCTTTTCTACTTCGGTCTGGCGCTCAGATATTCGCAGGATGAATTCCGATACGAATTCGTTGACGTCTTCATAGCCGCCGATCTTCGCGCGTTCCGCGATTGCTGACATTACAGGGGCGGGTAGATTGACACTGATCGTAGACATTTGTTGCTCCCAGGGAACTTGAACCACCTCATTCTACACCATGGCTGCCGTTCAGTTAGGCTCGATCCCTTTCGCATTTTCCTACCCGAAATCTTCCTACCTTCCTGCTGCGTTCTGTGGGTCGGAAAAACGGCTTGCCGACAGTGATCGCTACCGATTTTCCGGTCGGTCTTTGGGGGGCCATTGAGCGAGAGGCTGGACACGGCGGGGTGCCGGGATTTGCTGCGACCCCGTTCGGGGTCGAGGGGCGGAATTGGGGCGTGGTCCGGAGGTGGCGCTGCGCTGACCTCCGGCTACTCGCTGCAATCCCTCCGGGATAGCTCGGACGCCGCGATGGGTGAAGGTTTTTCGATTGGTACGACTGGTCGTGCGATAGGCGAAGAAGAAGGTGCAAAGGAGGCCGAGTCCGAAGCGGACCGTTGGGGGCACTTGCCTTGGGCGTTGCATGCCCTGCGACACGACGATTGCAGTTGTCTGGCGTTCAATCGGCGTTGATTTCGTTGATCAACTTGCGCAGCTTGCCGAGGCTGCGGCGGTTGAAGTGGAACACCAACCGCGGCAGACCTGCCAGGTCCGGTTCGCCGGCTTCTTCGGCCAGGGCCTTGCATTGTTTGAAGCAGCCGTCGACCAGGATGCCGGAATATTCGGTCTGGATCTTTTCCATCTTCTCTTCCGACAGGCTTTCCTTGAGCCGGAAAACCAGGCGGTCGCGGACGTAACGCATGCTGTGGTAGCGGCGATAGAATCCGAGGATCTCTTCAATCGCCACGTCGACATCATTGGTGATCCGGTAGAGCGCGACGTCGTCGGGGCTGATCATGCCGCCGCCGAGCAATTGTTTGTCGATGAATTTGCCCAGATCGCTCCAGTAACTTCCTTGGGGATGATCCAGCAGCACCAGCGGAAGCATCGTTTGCTTTCCGGTTTGCATCAGCGTCAACGTTTCTAAGGCTTCGTCCAGCGTGCCGAACCCACCGGCGCAGCAGACGACGGAGCTGCATTCTTTGACGAACATCAATTTTCGCGTGAAGAAATACTTCATCGTGACCAGTTTCGGGTCGCCTTCGATCACGTCGTTGGCGCCCTGTTCAAAGGGCAGCATGATGTTCAGCCCCATCGACGCGTCTTTGCCGGCACCGACGTGGCCGGCTTCCATGATGCCGCCCCCGGCGCCGGTGATCACCATCCAGCCGTGCTCGGCCATCCGCCGCCCCAGTTGGACCGCTGACTGATAATCGGGGTGATCGGGTTGGGTGCGGGCCGAGCCGAAAATCGTCACCTTGCGGCGGCGGCGGTAGGGACGAAAGACCTTGAAGGCATAACGCAGTTCCAGCAGCGTCCGGGACAGGATTTTCAGATCACCGCGGGACGTCCGGTCTTTCTCCAGTCTGGCAATCGTCGAACGCATCTCGTCAAACAGATCCGAGCTTTCGACCTCGGGGACCGACGAGATCGGTTCATCGGCCGGTTGCGGCCGTTCGAGTTCGCATTCACCGATCGCCTCGGGCGGCAAGCGTTCCGGATCCGTTGGAGTGGGTTGCATCTGCGTTTGTCCGTCAAACAGGGGGGCTCAGTAGCCGGCTCACGCGGCCGCGCTGCTTTCTGTCTCTTCTTCTTCGTCATCGTCGCTGTCAGGGCGAATCGAAAGCAGTTTGGCGATCAGGATCGCCAGTGGCGCGGCGCCGAAACTGAGCAACGCGCCCATCTTGACCGAGTCCTGTGTCGCCCCGGGAATCTTGAATGCGGCCACCGAAACGAACAGCGCGACCGTGAACCCGATGCCGGCAACCATACCGAGTGTGACGACATGGCGATAATCCATTCCGGCCGGTTTCTGCAACCGAAACCCTTTTTCGGCCAGCAACGTCATCGCCGTGATCCCGACGGGCTTGCCGACCAGCAGTCCGGCCAACACCAGCCAAGTCCCCGTCCCGACGCTGCTGAGCACGACGCCGGCATTGGCCAGTCCGAACAGCCCCAAAATACATTCGACGGGGGTTTTCCAGAAGTGCTCGAATTCATTCAGCGTGTCGTCACGCTTTAGCTCCTCCTTGGCGAAAATCCCCAGGTCCGACACCGCGCTGGGAAGCAACGGGATGATCGGCACCAAACCCAACGCGGGGTGAATGTGCGCCAGGTAGAACGAAAACCACGACAGCACGCCGGGCCCCAACATGTAGAACCAGTGAGAATGAATCTTCAGTTTTCGCAGCAGCCAGGCCAACGCCATTGCCGCAGCGGTCAACAACAACCAAATCGGTTCGATCGGCGCCGACGGATAAAAGATCGCCAAAATCATCAAACCGGCGGCATCGTCGGCGATGGCCAGCAACAGCAAGAAAGCGATCGCCGGGTGCCCGGGGCCAAAAATCAATCGGGCCACCAGGTAACTGAATGCGATATCGGTCGCACACGGCACCGCCCATCCCTGTCCCAGTTCGGCCTGGGTTCCCGTCGCGTAGGCACCGGCCAGATAAAACAGCGCCGGACCGACAATGCCGCCAAAGGTCGCCAGCAACGGCGTCGCCGCTTTTCGCGGATTGGACAGCGCCCCGCCGGGCAACAACGATTCCCAAACCTCTTTGGCCGCGATGGCAAAGAACAGTGCCATCAACACATCGTTGATCAAAAAGCTGAGCGAATACCAATGGTGGCCGCTGTCAGCATGGCTCTCATCACCGTGTTCGCCTTCACCGTGCTCGGTTGACTCGGTCGTCGCGCCATCTGCCGACGCGGCTTGCCCCGATTCCACCGCCTGCGGCAACGCGGCGTTGGCGTCGATCGAAACGGGGGTGGGGGAGTGGTGTTCGCCACCTCCCCACAGATTTCGGACGTCGTAATGAATGAAATCGTGGTAGCTGGAGCTGCCGCTTCGGTCGGCCAGGTTGGCCCAGATCAAAGCCGCAACGGCCCCGATCACCAGCAGGAGAGAATTGTCGATCAGGAAGCGGATCACGCCGCCCTTTGAAGTTTCGTGCCCGGACATGGACCGTGCGAATCTCTGGTTTGGATAGGAGGGGTGGACTGCGATGGCTTTTCTGCCGGATGGCCGCCGACGCCAATCTGCGGAATGGTACCGATTGTGTTTCTTTTTGGTGACCCCAGGTGAATCGGTAACATCGCTGCTGGCAGCCCGCTTGGTTGGGTGAACCGCGTTTTTTGCGACCCTGAATCCACCCCGAGAACCACGCGAGGCCGTGCCATGAACGAAGATCAGCTTGAAAACCCGGTGTTGGGCTACGTGGTGATTGCCGTCGCCCTGGTCGTCGGCATGCTTTCGGCAACCGTTTTCGGCCAGGGAGCGGGCCACCAGGGAATGGAGAAATTGTCTGCGGTGCATCCAAAAACCAGCGCCGTCGCGAGCACGGTAAAAACCCATCGGGGCGATCCTCTCGCGGCGAACCCATCCAGTGCGGCAAAGTTTCACACCCCGGCGAACCGTCAATCCACCTCTCCGGTGCGCGGTTCAAACGGCCGAGACGACGCGTCGCGCCATTGGATCTTGGGCGTTCGTTCCACGCCGACGGCGGCCGGATGCGTGGTCAGCGACGTCCTGCCCGGCAGCGCTGCCCAGCGTTGCGGGCTTGTCGCGGGCGACCGGATCCTGACCGTCGGCGGCCAACAAGTGGGCTGGCTGGGGGATCGACTGATCCGCCTGGACCAAGCCGTGGATTCTGCCCCGTCGCGGCAGACCCGTTTGCTGGTCCAACGCCGCGGCTCGGGCGTGATTCAACCGGTGCGGGTGACGTTGCAGACGCTGTTTGAATGCTTGGGGCACTGATTGGCCACCGAATCCATCGGACCACAAACGGTGGAACATGGCCGGCGAGGGGACGCTATATGGATTGCGGCGAGTTTGCGGGTGCTGCGGTTCGTTTTGATCCTGCGGGACAAATGACCGGACCACCCGCACTTTCGCGTCTTCCCGAACGTGCCGATCAACCCCAACAGCCGGATCGACCGATGCGAACGGTACAAGAGGCCCTGCCGGATTCACACCGGTGGTCGCGACAAGCCTGACGGTCCCGGTCAACGAGCCACCCGATGCTGAAATTAAACTCATCTCCCGCACGTTCTGCCAACCCTGTCCCCTCGCCGGCGAGCGATGATGGGCAACGTGCAGGACCGTCGGCGGCATGCCGGTCCCTGCTGGCGCGATTGATCATCGGGTTGGCGTCGATGGGGGTGTCGGGGTTGGCGTCGGCTGAACCGATCGACCGGGGCAGCGACGCCTCGTATCGGGAACGCATGACGCGATCGCAAGTCGACGCGGCGATCGCATTGGGAAACCTGGACGCGCTCGGCCGGATCGATAAAGCGTCTCGGTTGGAATCGCTTTACACGGCCATGATCGAAACCGAGCAAGCCCGCATCAAGTTGCGTCAATCCATCGCGCGACGCGACGCCAATTCACCGCGTCACGCATCGCCGGTGATCGATCCGTTGACGGCCGGTGACGATGCCTCCGGCGGGCGGATTCGAGTGACGGCTTTTCGAGAGGACGGCCCGCACCAAGCCGGCGGCACGGCCCAGATCGCGACCTTGTTGCGTCCGAACCGATACGCCCCACTGGTTGTCACGCTCCCGCATGCCTTGACGCCGGATGGGCGATCCGCCAGCCCGGCACTGGAATCGGTGGTGGTCGACGAGTCTCTGGCAAGCCAACAGACGTTCGCAACGTCGGCCGACCCATCCGGCCAGGCCCGCGACACGGAGCGGCTGGGCAGGCGCGAGTCGGAAACGGCACGGTCGACCGACAGCCCAGAGGAAGCAAGTTTTTCCGCGTTTCTCTCGGACACGCCTCCGGTCGCGTTGGCGTCTCCGCGGTCACAGCGTACGCCGCTTGCGGCGACGCTGCCTGCGGCGACGCTGCCTGCGGCGACGCTGCCTGCGGCGACGCTGCCTGCGGCCGCACCGATGGTGGTTTCGGCCCCGATCGATCCAAATCCCGAACCGGATGATTCGATCCCGGCGCCGGTTCGACCGGATTCCATTCCCCCGGATCCCGTTTTCGCGCCCGCAGCCCCGACCGCAGTCGCGCCCGCAGCTCCGGCCGCAGTCGCGACCGCAGTTCCGACCGAGCCTGTTCCGACCGAGCCTGCTCCCGTTCGGTCGTCGGTGGCGGCAGCGCCGCCTGCGGCCGCCGCGGCCGATGCGGAAGTTGCGGCGCAATGGCCCTTCGCGATGGGCGGGCGTGAAACCCTGCCGACGCCACAAAACACGGACGACGTCACGCTCAGCGTTGACGATGTCGATGTCCGCACGGTGTTGGAGATGCTGGCAAAAGGTTACGGCATGAACATTCTGGTCGCTCCCGATGTCGTCGGCTCGGTGACCGCCAATGTCAGTGGACTGACGCCCGAACAAACGCTCACCAGCGTCGCCCGGATGTGTGGTCTGGCGATCCAGCGTGACGACAACGTGATCCTGATTTACCCGAAAGACAATCTGCCCCGGGAATCGCGCGAACTGCGTGTGTTCCCGCTGGACTTTGCTCGAGCGGAAGTGGTCGAGCCGACGATCACGGGGCTGCTGTCACCGATCGGCAGCGCCTACAGTTCCAAAGCGGACGATCTGGATAATCGCAAAGGCCGCGAATCGATCGTGGTCGTCGACACGCCCGACGTGCTGGAACAGGTGGAGCGGTATTTGATGCAGGCCGACCAGGCCCCGCTGCAGGTGATGATCGAAGCGCGGGTGATGGAGATCGAACTAAAGGACAACATGGAGCACGGCGTCAATTTTGAAGCGATCTTCGGCGGTGATTTTCGTGTCGGTGGATTTCGGCTGACCGATAACATCGCCACGTCGACCAACCCGTTTTACTTTGGTGAGATCAGCGGCAGCGACTTGAAGGCCTTGCTGACCGTGCTGGAAACGACGACCGACGCCAAAACATTGGCCACGCCGCGGGTGATGGTGGTCAACGGCCAGAACGCGAAGATCCAAGTCGGCCAACAGCTCGGTTTCGCCGTCGCCACCGTCACGCAAACGTCAACGATCCAGGACGTTCGCTATCTGGACACCGGCGTCGTGCTCAATGTCACGCCGACGATCAGCCGCGATCACCGAATCCTGCTCCAGGTCAAACCTAAAGTCAGCAGTGGTGAAATCAATCCCGACACCTTGCTGCCCGAAGAAACGACGCGGGAAGTGGAAACCTCGGTCATGCTGGACAATCACCAAGGCATGATCGTGGGGGGATTGATCCAGGAAGAAGACCGCGTGGTCATCAAAAAGCTGCCGTGGCTCGGTGACGTCCGGCACGTCGGAAAGTTCTTTCAACGCCGCGAGACCTCGCGGGCGCGGACCGAGATCATCGTGGCCTTGATTCCCCACATCATCGATCCGTGTCAAGGCGGTCACTACAGCGACGACGATCCGATGCGAAAGCAAATCGAGTGGGAGCGGACGGAAAACCATTTGTTCAACGGCCCGCTCAATCGCGAGTGCCGGCCCTGGGAAGCACGTCTGCCCGACGTGACCGCGGACGACGCCTTGCACCGCGAGATCGACCGACTGCGGAATCGGCACCCCTACTGCAAAGGCTGTGAGCCGATCAAAACGAGTCTTCTGCCGAACCACTGACAGTCTAACTGACAGTCTAATTGTCGATCGCGTGACACCGGGGTACACTCCTGCGGTAGACACAGCGACTGCCGCGGATCGATTCTGGACCCCGCCAATCGCATTGCGAAGCCCCCCGTACTGCACTGCCCTCGCCCCATCGAGATTTCCTGGATCACGAGATGAGTTCAAGCGTTAATTTGGAAACCCAAGACGCCGGCACGGTTCGTCTGACTTACGGTGACCAGGAGATCGAGCTTCCGGTCGTCGAAGGCTCCGAGGGGGAACGCGGAATCGATATCTCCGTGCTCCGCGGTACCACCGGGCTGGTCACCCTGGACGAAGGTTTTGTCAACACCGGCAGCACCCGCAGCGCGGTCACCTTTCTCGACGGCGAAAAAGGCATCCTGCGATATCGCGGTTATCCGATCGAGGACCTGGCCAAGCACTGTGACTTCGTCGAAGTCGCCTACCTGCTGATTCATGGCGAATTGCCGAGCCCGGCCGAAGCCGCCAATTTCCGCAGCGGGATTCGCCACCACACGATGATCCACGAGGACATGCGGTCGTTCTACAACGGATTCCCGCGTGACGCCCACCCGATGGCCATCCTCAGCAGCGTCGTCGGCGCGCTGTCGACGTTTTATCAAGATTCGATGCAGGTCGATGATCCGGATCAAGTGGAAATCTCGATCTATCGACTGCTCGCGAAACTGCCGACCATCGCTGCCTATGCGTACAAGAAGTCGATCGGCCAGCCGTTCATGTATCCGAACAATGATTTGGATTACTGCGAAAACTTCTTGCACATGATGTTCGCGACGCCCGCCCACGATCACTTGGTCGACCCCGACTTTGCCGAAGCCCTGAACCTGCTGTTGATCGTTCACGCCGACCACGAACAAAACTGCAGCACGTCGACGGTGCGGATGGTCGGCAGCAGCAATGCCAACCTGTTCGCATCCATCTCCGCCGGCATCGGAGCCTTGTGGGGGCCGCTGCACGGGGGGGCCAATGAAGCTTGCGTGAATATGCTGGAGAAAATCGCGGCCGATGGCGGGAACGTCAAAAAGTACGTCGATATGGCCAAGGACAAAAACAGCAGCTTCCGTCTGATGGGATTCGGCCACCGCGTCTACAAGAACTTTGACCCCCGCGCCCAAATCATTCGGGCGTGCTGCGACAAACTGCTCGCCAAACTGAATATCGACGACCCCTTGTTCCATGTCGCCCAAGAATTGCAAGACGTGGCGCTGGAAGATGAGTACTTCGTCGAACGAAAGCTCTATCCGAACGTCGACTTTTATTCCGGCGTGATCTATCGGGCGATGGGGATCCCCGTCCAGATGTTTACCGTGCTGTTCTCCCTCGGGCGGCTCCCCGGCTGGATCGCCCATTGGAAAGAGCTTCACGCCACGCCCGGAAAACGCATCTATCGTCCCCGGCAGATCTACACCGGGCAAAACGAACGCACCGTCGTCCCGATCGAAAATCGCTAATCGATGCCACTCGACCTTGCCGCCCTGTTCGACCAAGGGCTCTCGTATGATGCGTTCTTGGCCAAGCACGGCAACGAGGCCCAGCGCAACCGCTGGAGTGCGGTGCATGCGGAAGTTCGCCTCAGCGAGCCCCAGCGCGATCTGCTGGCGGGATTCGTCCGCGAGATGAAAGTCCTCGTCTCGGCCGGTGCCTGGTGTGGCGACTGCGTCAATCAATGCCCGGTGTTCGATCACTTCGCGGCCGCGAATGAAAAAATTCGCGTGCGTTTTTTCGACCGAGACGAACACAGCGAGTTGGCCGAATCGATTTCGACCTGTGGCGGCCATCGCGTCCCGTCGGTCTTGTTTCTCAGCGAGGACAACTTCATCTGCGGGCGGTACGGCGACCGCACCCTGGCGACCTATCGACACATGGCGGCCACCCAGCTCGGCCCCAGTTGCCCGACGGGCATCGGTGCCATCAACGTCGACCTGCTCCAAGCCGTCACCGCCGAATGGCTGGCCGAATTCGAACGCATCCAGTTGATGCTGCGATTGTCAGGGCGTCTGCGCGAAAAGCACGGGGACTGATTGTCAAACCTTTCCGGTTGTAGGCTTCGAATCGTCTGTTGGCATCTTCTTGCCACCGAAACCGCTCCCCAAGCCGGCTGATCGACTGAATATTGCCGGCTCAGAACTCCGATTTTCTTTCCAGACCCTGTTCACCTACGCATTACTGGAGTCTTCCAGTGCCGAAATTTCCGCGGCCCGCCCGCGTCTCGATTGTGATTCCGCTGCAGCGTGACGAGAAACTTTTCGAGGAAACGCTGCTCAGTGTTTTGGAAAATCAGACGGATGATTGCCAGATCATTGCGGTCCACAACGGGACGTATGCTGATCCCTTTGAGCTGAACGACGAAGTCAGCTTTGTCACCGCCCGATCGTCCAACCTGACCGACTTGGTGCGCGATGCATTTGGCGTCACGTCGGCCCCGGTTGTGCACGTCCTGGGGACCGGCATGCGAGCCCAGGCCGATTGGCTGGATCGCGCCTTGGAGCCATTTGACAACGCGCGGGTCGGCGCCGTCGCCCCGACCTTGATCGACCCGGCCGGCCGTCCCGTTGAAGGCGCCCATTGGGCGGATTCCGGCGGGCGATTCTGCCAGAGCCGCTCGGGGCTTGTTCCCACGGGGCCGCTCAGTGGTTTTTTTGTGAACGCGTTTTTCGCCCGCCGCCACCTGCTCGGCAATCTGCTTGACGCCGTCGCACCGGCGATGAGTGATCCGATCGCGGTCAGCTACGCGATGGGGTGCTTGATGAAGCGTGCCGGATGGAAACTCGCCTCGGCAGACGGTTGTCGCGTTGAGGCGGAAGACGCGCTCGAATCGCCCGATCACTCGGACATGGCCCGCGGCCAATGCCTGGGTGCGATCCGCCATCGGGTGCTGCCAGGCGAGCCTGCTCCCGGAAGGGGCGCGATGCTCCGCGAGGCGCTTCTGGGTTCAAGTTCCGTGGGCGAGATGATCGGGATGATGCGTTATCGAAACAGTCTTTCGGCGGTCCGCCGCGCGATCGACCCCGACAGCGTCCCAGCGGCCGACGACACGGCCCACGTGATCAACCTGCCTGCGGCCGAGACGCAACTCCACCGGGATGCGGCGTAGGTCCGGCTGTGCCAGCAGCACGTTGGCCTGCACGGCGTGCCGGAGTGCTGCGTTGCAACCTCATCTCAGGGTGGCGGATTTGATCGGAAACGGGCATCGGTATCCAGGGATTCACCAACCGTTGGTGTCTAGCCTTTAGGCGATTCCTTGTCGCTGCGCCGCAGCGACGGAGAATTGCCTGAAGGGACCGTCCAGTTTAGGGACGACGCGAACGCAACGGATCCTGATGGTCTCGTCGATTGAGTGTGATGCGGTCGGCGAATCGTTGTACGATGTCCTTTCTAAGTCGTCGGGGCGAGCCCTCCGGACGACGGCCCGGAAGGGCCATCGTACTCCAAGAACCAGTCGTCCTAAGCTGGACGGTCCCTGAAGCCTGTACACCAGCACGCATGCCCGTGCCATTCGGGTTGCGCATCCTAAGTTGAAATAACGATCGCGCAATGAAAAAACCCCGCCGGTCGATGGCCGGCGGGGTTTCGTTTTTCGTTTTTCGTTTAGGCGTTGGCCGACGAATTGGCCGACGAATCAGTTGCCCGAGTCGTCTTTGTTTTCTTCGGACTCGCCGACGGAGGCGCTGACGGGCTGTTCTTTTTCCTCGGCCAGGCCGCGGGTTTCGCCGTGGAATTCGAGCCGAACCACTTTGACCTTCTTGCCATCGGGGTCGATCATCTTTCCCTCGTCGGTCACGGTCATGTCGCCCGGGGCGACGGAATCACCGTCGGAGTTTTCCAGGATCCCTTTGACCACGATCGTGTCCTTGCCTTCGAATGCACCGCGGAGCAGTTCTTCGCTGAGCGGGTCTTCGATTCGTTGTTCGATCGCACGACGCAGCGGACGTGCACCGTAATTCAAATCGGTTCCGCGACGGATCAAGAACTCCTTCGCTTCGTCTTGCAGTTCCAGCGCCAATCCGCGGTCGAGCAAGCGTTCGCGAACCTTGGACAGTTCGAAATCGATGACCAGCTTCAAGTCGACTCGCGTCAGGTGGCGGAAGATGATCGTGTCATCCAGGCGGTTCAAGAACTCGGGCCGGAACACGCGTTCGATCTGTTCCATCACACGCGTCTTCATGGATTCGTAGCTGGCGTCGTTGTCGGACTTTTGGAATCCGAACGCAGACTCGTTCTTGATCGCTTCGGCACCGGCGTTGGTGGTCATGATCAGGATCGTGTTGCGGAAGTCGACGTTGCGTCCGAACGAGTCGGTCAAACGGCCTTCTTCCATGACCTGCAGCATCATGTTGAACACATCGGGATGCGCCTTTTCGATTTCGTCGAACAGCACCACGGCGTAGGGGCGGCGTCGAATTTTCTCGGTCAACTGACCGCCTTCTTCGTACCCGACGAATCCGGGAGGTGCCCCGATCAAACGGCTGACGTTGTGTTTCTCCATGTACTCGCTCATGTCGATGTGCACGAGCGCGTCGCTGTCACCGAACATGTATTCGGCGAGCGCTTTGGCGAGCAGGGTTTTCCCGACCCCGGTGGGTCCGGCGAAGATGAACGAGCCGGTCGGGCGTCGCGGATCCTTCAAACCACTGCGGCTTCGGCGAACGGCTTTGGCAACGGCCGAAACCGCCAGGTCTTGGCTGACGACTCGCTTGTGCAGTTCTTCTTCCATCCGCATCAGTCGCAAGCTGTCTTCGGTCGACAGTCGGGTCAACGGGATGCCGGTCATCTTGCTGACCACTTCGGCGATCACTTCTTCGTCGACGACGCCGTCGGTTTGCTGGCTCTTCTCACGCCAGTCCTGGGTGATCTGGTCTTTCTTCTTGCGAAGCTTTTCGGCCTGATCGCGGAGGTTGGCCGCTTTCTCGAAATCCTGGTTGGCGACCGCGTCTTCCTTTTCCTTGTTCAGCTGTTCGACTTCTTCGTCGATTTCTTTCAGATCCGGCGGACGGGTCATCGTGCGCAACCGAACGCGTGCACCGGCTTCGTCGATCACGTCGATCGCCTTGTCGGGCAGGCATCGGGCGGTGATGTAGCGCTCGCTCATCTCGACGGCCGAGACCACGGCGTCGTCGGTGATTTGCACGCGGTGGTGTTCTTCGTAGCGTTCACGCAGCCCTTTCAGGATCGCGACGGTTTCTTGCTTGCCGGTCGGTTCGACGATGATCTCTTGGAACCGTCGCGCCAGCGCGTTGTCTTTTTCGATGTACTTTCGGTACTCGTCCAGCGTGGTCGCACCGATGCACTGGATCTCGCCGCGGGCGAGGGCTGGCTTGAGCACGTTGGCGGCGTCGATGGCGCCTTCGGCTCCACCGGCACCGACCAGGGTGTGGAGTTCGTCGATGAACAAGATCGTGTTCTTGACGCGGCGGACTTCGGTCATGACCGCTTTGATGCGTTCTTCGAATTGCCCGCGATACTTGGTGCCGGCAACCATCATCGCCAGGTCGAGGACCACGATTCGTTTTTCGGCCAGGATCTCGGGGACTTCGCCCTCGATCACCTTTTGGGCGAATCCTTCGACGATCGCCGTCTTGCCGACGCCGGCCTCGCCGAGCAGCACGGGATTGTTCTTGGTCCGGCGGCAGAGGATTTGGATGGCGCGTTCGATTTCGCGTTCCCGCCCGATGACCGGATCCAGTTCGCCCTTGCGAGCCAATTCGGTCAGGTCGCGGCCGAAGCTGTCCAGTGCGGGCGTCTTGCTCTTGCCGCTCTTGCCCGACGCACTGCCGGAACTGCCTTCTTCGCTGCCGCGTCCGCCGCGTTCGCCGACTTCCGCACCCTCGAGTCCATGGCCGAGCAAATTGAGCACTTCTTCGCGGACGTCTTCCAGCTTCAGCCCCAGGTTCATCAGGACTTGTGCGGCGACGCCTTCTTGTTCTCGCAGCAGACCGAGCAAGATGTGCTCGGTGCCGACGTAGCTGTGATTCAGATTCCGAGCCTCCTCCATGGAATACTCGATCACCTTCTTCGCCCGCGGCGTTTGTGGCAACTTTCCGACGGTCACCATCTCGGGGCCGCTCTGGACCAATTTCTCGACCTCCAAACGGATCTTGCGGAGATCGACGTCCAGGTTTTTCAGCACATTGGCGGCCACCCCACTGCCTTCTTTGACCAGGCCGAGCAAAATATGCTCGGTCCCGATGTATTCGTGGTTGAAACGCTGTGCTTCCTGGTTAGCCAGTTGCATCACTTTGCGAGCGCGGTCGGTAAATCGTTCGTACATTTGTTTGTCTCGTTACCCGGCGGGTTTTGCCAGGTCTGCGCCCTGTGGGGGGAACACACCTGGGTTGGTCCATTCAAATCAGACGAAGCGTCCAAAGGGGATGCAAATCCCGCTTTTTGTAACCACGTCAGCCTTGCATTGTTCAAAACTCAGATTGACAGCTGAACTGTCAACTTGGCGATTCGTTCGTCTCGATTCCTCGTCAGTCCCTTATCAGCAAACCGTACGCCATTCCAAGCGAGATCGAGTCACAACGACCGCTTGAGGACACAGCGGCGGAAGGGATCGCCGGCAATCAACCGGCTCACTTCGATTCTATCGGTTTTGTAAATTTTGGGGGATAGGAGTCCCAGCGAAACAACCGCCTTCCAACATGAATTTGAAGCAAAAAGGCGGTTTAAATTTTTACGTTTCTCCGGCCACCATCCGTCGTCACGTAGTCGGTTTCACGGGGAAAGGATGCAATCGCACCGTTTCACGCGGCAGGTGCCCCCCCTTGATCCCACTCAAGCCGCTGTCAAATCGGCAGCATTGCCATCTCCCTGCAACTCCGAGGCCGACTCGTCCTCTGCCTCCTCGTCCGCTTCCCCTGCGGATTCGGCGTCTCGAGCAATCCGAGCCGCCTCGGCATCCATCTCAATCTGCCATCGATCGGCAATCTCCAGCCGCCGCATCTCATCCAACAGCACCGCCGCACTGGTGACTCTGCCTGTATGACGATACAGACTTGACAACATCAACAACGCCGGGGGGTCACGCGGTTCGATCGCCAAAATCCCCAACAACAGCGGTTCGGTCGCCTCCCAGTCGCCGCGCAGGTAGGCCGCCTGGGCTTCGACAAAACGATCGGGTGCTTCGGTCACCGCTCGCGGATTGATCAATGCTGGCAATTCGCGGATGCTTTTGACCGTCCAA
The DNA here is from genome assembly GCF_007754155.1 of Stieleria neptunia. Taxonomy (NCBI): domain Bacteria; kingdom Pseudomonadati; phylum Planctomycetota; class Planctomycetia; order Pirellulales; family Pirellulaceae; genus Stieleria; species Stieleria neptunia. The sequence continues at coordinate 2,153,965 of NZ_CP037423.1, forward strand.
CAGATCCAGACGCAGACGCCGACCCACCAGGCCGATCGGACCAGCAACGGGTCCAACCAGGTCGGATAGAAGTGTTTGAGAATCAACAGTGAATTCAAGCCGATACCGAACCCGATCGCCAACGGCAGCGCTGACAACCGACCGCGCCACCAAAGCTCGCTGAGCCCCGGCCAAAAACAGGTCAGATAGTTGCGGAATTCCATTTCATTCTCAGAGAGTGCCCTGGAATGTCTAGGCGATCGGTCGCCGCCAACGCAAGCCGAGAAGCGCAAGAACGCGAACGACCAGAGGGCTTGTAAGCCGGGTTCTGTACCGATCGAACGCCTTGCCGGACCAGAGCCCGGCGGCGCCGATGGTGGCGACCATTTATCTGTGCACGACGATTGCTCGTCGCCTCCATTGCGACCTACCCGGATGTCGATCGCGAAGCGGACCGCTTCTGCACCCTGTTTGGTCTAGCTCCGGATGGGGTTTACCGAGCCGATCGAGTCACCCCGATCGCTGGTGCGCTCTTACCGCACCGTTTCACCCTCACCACGCATCCGCCAGGGACGAACCCTCGCGGACCGTTCGGCGGTCTACTCTCTGTTGCACTTTCCCTGGCCTCACGGCCGGTCGACGTTATCGACCATCCTGTCCTGCGGAGCCCGGACTTTCCTCCCGCCGGTCCAAAAACCGACGAGCGATCGCCCCGCCCTCTGATCATTCGAACTGCCTAACATGACCGATGACGCCCCCGCGGACAAGGTTCACTTCCCCGGCACATACTCGAGTTGAATTTCGGTCTCGGGCAACAGCGGTCGCAACTGATCGACGCCGGCTTGCGTGACAGCCGTGCGGGTCACGATTAATTTTTCAAGCTTCGACAATCCCGCCAACTGCGGCAGCCCCGCGTCGGTGATCTGCGTGCTGCCCAAATGCAGGAACGTCAAACCGGTCAGCTTGCCCAGGGCATCGAGCGATGGATCACCGACGTTGGTCTTGTCGACGTTCAGCCACTGTAGCCCGGTCGCCCCGGAAAGTTGGCCCCAGTCCGCATCGCCGACCGACGTGGCATACAGATTGAGCTTGGAAAGTTTTGTGAATCCGCCGAGTGTTTCCAGCGACGCATCGTCGATTCCCGCACACTCGCTGAGATCCAATTCGACCAACTGCGACAGCCCGGCCAGTTCGGCCAACCCGTCGTTGCCAAATGGTGTCGCCGCGATCCGCAGTTTTTTCAGCGCCGGCAGCGATGCCAGCGTCTGGGCCGATTCGTCGGTCACTTGCGTCCCGGCCAGGTACAATTCACTCAGCTTCGACAGCCCGCCCAGCGCCGCGACGCCTCGGTCGGTGATCGGCAGAAAGTCCAGTGCGATCACTTCCAGCGTCTCGATCCCGCCCAATGTTTTCATCGCGGTGTCGGTCACCTGGGTTGCATCGTCTTTTCCCGACAGCCTGATCGCCTTGAGATGGTTCAGCCCGGCCAAATGCGAGATCCCCGCGTCGCCGACCGCACAACCACGCAGATCCAGATTTTGCAACGAGTCAATCTTCGCCACAGGGATCAAACCGGCGTCGTCGACGTTGGATCCCGCCAGCAACACGCTGCGCAGTTTCGGCAGGGCAGCAAGTTTTTCCAACACACCGGTGACGTCCGCGTCGCGCAGATCGACCTCGATCACCGCGTTGTTCCCATCGCGACGCGTCTTCGCCACCGCTTCAACGGCGGCCGCGATGTCCGCTGCCGAGGCGACCGAGTCGGCCGGGGCGGAATCGATCGCTGCTTCCGATGCGGGTTTTACTGACGACTTGGACGGACAACCGAGGGTCAAGCACAGTAATCCTGCAAGGGTGATGGATGCGTAAAAAGGTTTCACCGAAATGATTCCAAAAAGGTGTGTGGATTCCAGCCGAGACGCACAAGCGGCCTGTCGATGTAAGCCCGCATGCGTTAGCAAAGGGCCACGCGACGCCCCTCGCTAACGCGTCGCCCTGGCATCATTGCGTTGATTCGGGAACATCGATTCAATCGACAGGCAGCAAGTAGTTTACCGCAGCTCCGTTTTCAGTTAGAGATGTGGCAGACGATTAGTCTATCAGCCATCGCCCCCGACAGGATCCACCGCTCGTTTCTTCCCGGCATGCAAATTCGTTTCGTTTACACCAGCAGCCCCGTGGACGATCCCGTGCGGATCGATGCGATCTTGGCCGCGCTGCCCGCCGAATGCGAAACGCAGCAGATCGATGCTGCCACCCCGCAGATCGAAATCAGTGACGCCGACCAATTGGTGATCGCAATCGTTGTCGATCTCAGCGACGCCGGCGCGGGTGCCGAGCCGATTCGAATCGCGACCGCCGCGGTGCAGCTCTTTGCGCAGTTGGCGACCCGGTTCCGCATCACCTGGGAGGTCGGCCACGAGCTTGACCCGCACTTGGGGACCATCGTCGGCGATGCCGCGATGGACGAATTGATCGACGAAGTGAAGACCGCCGTGGAAGTCGCCCGCTCGCTGGCGGACTTGATCGTCGACGACGAGTTTGTCGAACCCGATGCGCCTGTGATGGAATCAGACGACAGCGACGACCGCGGAGACGCCACGTGGGAGGAACTCTTTCAACCGCCCGATTCGTTCATCCGGTTTCCGGAATTTGATTGAGCGTTACTGTTTGGAAAACGCAAGCGTCGCGACCACGTCGCCGCCGGCGTTTTGTAATCGCCATCGAAACGCGTTGGACGAAGGACGCTCAAGCGTGCCGGTTAACGTCACGCCGGCCGATTCGCTCAGAACCAATCGATCGCCGGTCGTCTGATACGTGCCCCGCGACACCGAGTTCTTTCCGCTCTTGGTGTGAACCATCACGAACTTGCCGTCGGCATCGAAGCGAACGGCCCAGGCATCGTTGGCCGAGGTTTTCGCCGACCAGGTTCCGTCCAACGGCTCGGCGGCCGGCGTCGTTGCGGGTTGGGCCGGCGGCGTGTCGTTGTCGGTGCTCGCCTCGGCAACGGATGCCTTGGTCAACACCGTCGTCGTGATGCTTGCCGTCTTCGTCGCCGCCAGCGTCAATCGTTCGGCCGCGGTTCGCAATCGGTCCGCGGTGACGCCCTGATTGCTGAGCGACGTGTGCAGCGCGAGCGTTTTACCCGACGCGATCAACTGCACATGGTCGTGGCGTTGCAGCGCGACGAGCAACGCCATCAGTTTTTCGCCATTGACTGAAACGTCGTTGCCCGAGACGCCATTGCCGGATGCATCGATCGGCAGACGGTCCATCGGCAACACGGCATCGATGCGATCGGCGTCGGCATCGACGCGGAACTGCAACGTTCCCTGTTGGGATGCGTCGTCGGCGGTCGGCAATAATTCTGCCAAGTCAACACGCACCGCCAGGGACTCCACGGCGCATTCAATGCCTGCTGCCGAAAGCAACTTGGACAACGACGCGGCCCCCAAGACCGCGGCCGGTGATTTCGACGGCGTCGCGACTGGCTGGGACGCCTCGACCACCGTTTCGGACATCGAGATTTCGCTGAACAACTCCGCATCCAGCGGCGATCCCGCCCGAACCGACAGCGGCGGCAGCGTTGCCAGTGCGATCAGCGTCGCGGCAACCGCGATCGGCAGGCGAGGAAACCCGAGGCCGCTGACGGTTAATCGGCCGGCAAACCGAGCGGCAAACCATCGGGCGGCAAACCGAGCGGCAGGATTCCGTGGGGGATTGTTCATCGATCGGTCACTCGGCGTTACAGGGTCGGCGTTGGTCTGCATCACCAAGCGAAACGCATCGCGAAATGTGAACGAAAAACTGTCGTACATCGTCAAAGTCCATGAATTAAAACAACGACGCGAAAAAATCAGAAAGCGGTTTCGGAATGCTGGCAAAACATTTCAGTGCGAAAAAATCGGGGGGAACCGTGCAAAATGGGTTCACGCCATCGACCCGAGCACGCCGATCCCTTTCTTGTCGGGGCGTTCCTGAGCTTGCTGTCAGGAACCAGCGGCCTACACTTACGCGGCGATGTCTGAAAATGACCTCGCCCGCTTCGATCCTCTTAATTCGGCAGAGGGATCATTTTTAGGGTTCGCCTAAGTCACTTAACGGCTTGTGCAGTAGCACGCTCAGACTTACGCGTTTCTCCCAGCGGCTCCATTTTGCCGCCGACGGGTCGAAGCAACTGCCGGCTGACAGATCAACCGATCTGTCGGCCGGCTTTTTTCGTTTCTCTTGCCTCCGACCATCCATTGCCCGCCACTATCGGTGGGTCGCTCCATCGACGCGGCCATCTCCCATGACGTCGTCTGCTCCTGCCGAATCCAGTGACGCCAACGAGATCCCGCGCGTCGCCCCCACCTTTCAGCTTTCGTCGCGCGGGTTGTTCGCCGCGTTTTGTGTGATGATTGGGGTCGGGCTGGGCGTTTACGCGTTGTTCCCCGAGAGCATCGGCGGCCCGCCCTTGCCGGTGGTGGTGACGCTGGACGAAGCGCCGCTGCCGACGACCGGCGGCCAAGTGGCCGTGTTGACCCCGGTGGTCACGGTCACCAGCGAGCTGGACCAGCCGATTCGGCATCTGTCGATCATTCTCAACGGGCAGTATGAGATCACCCAGGCCAGCCCCCTTCAGCCGGGGGAAAGTCTCACGCTTCCCCAAGCGATCTTCACCGACAAACGCAGCAACCGCCGCTTCGATCCCGAGACGCGGGTGGTCACCGAGGTGATGGTTCGGGGGCAACTGCCCAGCAAGTCGAGGGGGGTGTCGAAGTTTTTCTTCGAAAGCCCCTCGGTCCGATGACGTTGTGGCGTTTTTATTCGTTGAAAACAAAAAGGGGGGCTCCCGCCCTCTGGATATCGATTGCGTAACGGCAGCTGTTGGCAACCCATTTAGTTTCTCTCCCTCTGGGAGAGACGGCGTTTGCGCAGCAAGCAAACGCCAGAGAGGGCCCACGCTGTAACAGTCGAGGTGCCTGCCGCTACGATCAATTCCGTCACGTATACCATGGACTCCCCCCGGGAGAGCCGAGCGTATCGAGGAGGGGGCTCTTTACTGTTTGGGACGCGAATCTGATAGCCGAAATAAAACTCACCATTCATCGTTCGACCCTCCCCTCGCTCTGCTCGACCCTCCCTTCCAGGGAGGGTGGCTACAACTTCGTTGGGCACCCCATGCGTGCGCCCAATTTTTCTCCGATTGGCACACCAATCGCATCCCTCTACTTCCTACCGGGGTTTGACTTGTCTTTCGCCCATTCCAGCTGATCAATTGCGATACAGGTGTTGCAAAATGCAACACTCACAACCGGAATGGCGATCAAATGGAGTGGGCGAAAGGCGTTTTTTTTCGTAGCGAGTTGAATTGAGCGGGAATAGACTCTGCCAGTAGAGATTTCTCTCGATTGACTCATCCCTTATCCCAAGATCGTAAGAAACCCGCCAATGCGTGGATTTCGAGCGGTTTGGAACTTAGCACACAGAACGGTTGTTCCGATGAAGACAGGCAGATCGCCGTTTTCAAGCACCGCGGAGAAAATTCAGATGCGAGACGTCGCACGTCAACTAAAGACTTTGATTACGCCAGGGCGGTGGATTCGCCCGATTGTCGGCCTTGTGGCTTTGACGATTCCGATGGCCCCTGGATTCAGCCACGCCGCCGACGGCAATGACAGCGGCGCCCAGGCCCGCATCGTCAGTTTCCAGGCGGACGGGGCGGCGAAGGACAGCCCGGCCTATTTCGCCGCGTCGATTTTGCCGTCGGCCGATGATGCGTTGTTGCGGGAGGTCCAGAAACCGGCCGCCGACGTCGTCATCGTGATGGACACCTCGGCCAGCCAAGCGGGCGAATTTCGTCGCGAGTCCCTGGCGGCGGTCAACAAGGTCGTCGCCTCCCTGCGGCCCGGTGACCGCGTGCAAGTGTTCGCCGCCGATGTGGCCGCGGTCGCCATGAACGACGCCTTGGTCGCGGCCAACCAGCCGAGCGTGAACACCGCCCTGGAAAGTCTGCAGCGGCGTTTGCCGCTGGGCAACACGAACATGGTGTCGGTGATCGATGCGGTCCGCGGCACGTTGCTGGCCGCTCCCCGCTACCACACCCGATCGATCGTTTACATCGGTGACGGCGCGTCGATCGACGCCACCGGCAGCGAAACACGCTTTGCGGCACTGATCGATGCCTTGCGGGCAGACCATATCTCCGTGCACAGCGTCGCGATCGGTCCTTCCAAGAACATCGAGTTGATGGCCATCTTGGCCAATCACACCGGCGGCGTGCTGGGCGTTGTCAACGAAGCCGAGGGCAACACGGCCACCGCGATCGCCGACCGGGTGACCGAGTCGGCCGTGCGTTCACCGATTTGGATCGATCAGGCGGAATTGCCCGCGGCGGTGACGATCGCTCACGGCAAACGGGTCCCACCATTGCGAGTCGACCGCGATTCGATCTTGATCGGTCAAATCGCCGGCGACCTGGATTCGGTCACGTTTGTGCTGCAAGGCACCACGCCGACCGCCAACATTCGCATCACCACCGACGCGAGCGTCGAACGCGACAACCCCGACTTCGCCTTCCTGCCCGGTTTGGTGGACGGGGCAAAGAAAAATTCAGGGCTCACCTTGCCCACCGCCAGCAGCGTCATGCTCCGCGAAACCGCTCGCATCCTGACCGCCAAGTCGGACGAACTGGTGCGGGCCGGGAAACTGGCACTGAAACAGGGCAACAAGAAAGGCGCCAAAGCGGTCGCCGAGATGGCCTTGGAAGCTGACCCGAACAACGAAGACGCCAAAGCGTTGGTGAAAGTCAGCGGCACGACGCTGATCATCCAAAACGATTCGCCGTTTGATGGTTTGTTCGGCGAAGACGATGCCCAACCGGCGGCTCCGGCGGCCGATGACCCGTTCGGCACTCCCGAACCGGCAGCTCCGGCGGCCGATGCGACCGACGACCTGTTCGGAACCCCCGAGCCGGCTCCGGCTGCACCCGCACCGGCTGCTCCCGCGGCACCGGCACCGGCACCGGCCGCCGCGGCACCTCCGGTTGCCACGCCGCCCCCGGCAGCCCCCAGCGGTGGACGTCTGCCGATGGTCCCGCCGGGACGCAGCATCGTCGGCGACGACGAAATTTTGGAGCGTGGCGGCGATTTGCTGGACCGCATCGAAGCCCAACGCAGTGCCGCCAACGGACGCCTTCGCGCGGAAGTCAAAGCGGCATTGCGGGCGGCCGAACGAGCCCTGCGGACCGACCCGACCGGCGTCGCCGGCCAGCTGAAATCGGTCCTCGCCCGCGTTCAAACGCTGCCGGACATCGATCCCAAACTGCGTCAAGATTTGGAAAGCCAATTGCAATCGTCTATCCAAGCGGCCAGCAGTGCCTATGCACGCTTTGCCGCCCAACAGGCCAACATCGTCGCTCAAGACGAAGCGTCGCGTGCGACCGCACGGTTGTTGCAAGAGACGTTCCGCCGCGAAGCGACCCTGAAGACGCTGTCCCAGCAAATGAACGCCCTGATCGACGAAGGCCGTTACACCGAAGCCGACGGCGACGTGTCGTTGAAATTTGCCGAGATCGCCGGTGACTCGATCACCGAAGATTCCATCGCCGGTCGTCATTTCACCGACCAGCCGCTGGCATTGCAGACCTACGACCGTGACCGTCGCTACAAGGAAATGCGTGAGCGGAACTTCGTCGACGCGTTCTCCCTGGTGCTCAAGAGCAACATCCCGTTCGTCGACGAGCCCCCAATCTTGTACCCCGATGCCGATGTCTGGCAGGCGCTCAGCCGACGTCGCCTGGAACGCTACGGTTCGATCGAATTGGTCGGTGACAACGAAACCGAACGCAAGATCGAAGCGTCGCTGTCCGACGAAACGACGCAAACGTTTATCGAAACCCCGCTCCGCGAAGCCATTCAGACGATCAGCGACACGCACGAAATCCCGATCGTGATCGACAACCGAGCCCTGGAAGAAATCGGTCTCGACGCCGATGCCGGGGTCAACATCGACCTCAAGAACGTCACCCTGCGGTCGTTCCTGCGATTGATGCTGCGTGACCTGGAACTGACGTACCTGATCAAAGACGAGGTGATGCAGATCACCACCGTGGAAGCTGCCGAAGACAACCTGGTGACCAAAGTCTATCCCGTCGGTGACCTCGTCGTGCCGATCGTCTCGCTCGGCGGCGGCGGCATGGGCGGCGGCATGGGCGGCGGCATGGGCGGCGGCATGGGTGGCGGCATGGGCGGCGGCATGGGCGGCGGCATGGGCGGCATGGGCGGCGGCATGGGCGGTGGCGGCATGGGCGGCGGCATGTTTGTCGTGCCCGACAATGTCAGCCTGGATTCCAAATCGGAATCCGCCCCGACCGCGACCGACGCCGATGTTTCCCAGGACAGTGTGGCCCAAGACAGCGCCCCGGCGGCAACGCTTTCCGCTGCCGAAGAGCAGTTGATCCAACCCCTGAAAGTGACTCCCAAAGAAGGTCAAACACGTGGTCAAGCGTGGGAAGCATTCTTTGCCGGATTGACCCTCGGCGATGTGCGCCAAATCACGATTTTGGATCAGCAAATTCGCGCGACCGCCCGCCAGTTCTCGCTCAAGGCCGCAGCGGCCGACGAGCGTGGCGATCGCGCAGCGGCCGTCGAGTACTTTGGTCAATCGCGAGACATGATCAGCGAAGCGATCCGCGCCGGCCATGTTCAACCGTGGATGTACCAAGCCTATGCGATCACGCTGACGGCGACCGGGGCTCCCCAATCGGAAGTCGAGCGGGCGTTGTTGTCCGCGGTCGATTTCGCGGAGACCCCCGCCGATATCTTGAACGTTGCCGCCCGTTTGGAAGACCTGGGCAGCGCGGCTGCTGCCTTGCGACTGTGCCAGCGGGTCGCCGAATTGGACCCGAATCGACGCGAAACCTACGTGATGGGTCTGCGTCTGGCCGAACAGCTTGACGATCCCAACGCCATCGCTTGGGCTTGCAGCGGTGTTCTGGCCCAAGCCTGGCCGGCGGAGTTCGCGCCGGTCGTCGACAAAGCCACCCTGTTGGCCCGCAGCGCCTACGCCGAGCTGAAAGAACAGGGCATGCAAGACGAAGCGGCGAAGTTTGCCAGAACGCTTGATCAGGCTGCCGCACACGATGTCATCGTTCGCGTGTCCTGGACCGGCGATGCCGACATCGATCTGGCGATCGAAGAGCCCGGCGGAACCGTTTGCTCACTGGAAAATCGATCCAGTGCCAGCGGCGGCACGCTGCTCGGTGACTCCTATCCGGGACAGGGCGAAGACAACACGGGAACGGTCTCGGAAACCTACATTTGCCCACGCGGGTTCAGCGGCCAATATCGTCTGCTGGTTCGAAAGGTCTGGGGCGAAGTCTCGACCGGGCAGGTGACGGTCGAAATCGTCACCGATGCCAAACGGCCCAGCCAGCGATTCATCCGCAAAGAGGTCCCGCTGACGGAGAAAAACGCGCTGTTCGTGTTTGAAGTCAAAGACGGAAAACGCCAAGAGAAGCTCGGTGAAGCACAGTTGGCCCACTTGCGAGACGTCCAACGCGATCTCAACGGTCAATTGCTCGGTCAATTTGCCGATCCCGGAAACGACTCGGCCCAAGTGCTGCGTGACCTGTACCGCGACACCCAACGCTTGACCGGTGGCGTCGGGGCGAATCCGTTCTTCGGCCGTAACAACGCCGTCGGGTTCCAGCCCCAAATCACCCAGTTGCCCGAAGGGGCGTCGCTGTCGACGCTGGCGATCATCTCCGCCGATCGACGCTACGTGCGGATTTCACCCGCGCCGTTCTTTTCACAAGTCGGCGACGTGAGCACGTTTAACTTCGTCGATGGCAACACCGGCGGTGCCGGTGGAGCGACCGGCGGGGCGACCGGCGGGGCGACCGGCGGAGCGGCCGGTGGTTTGGGCGGCGGATTGGGCAACTGATCTCAGGCTCTCTGAGCCGACGAGTTCCAGCTAGCAATTCAAAGGCTGTCATCCTTTCCGGGGTGGCAGCCTTTCTTTTTTTCCGTTCCGCTGAAACCTGGACCGCGGTCACCGGGTAGATTGCAGTAAGGGGACCCCTTCACACGGGGGGCGATTCAGCACAGGATTCTTGAGAGATCTCTCCGATGCGGCGTCCCAAAGTTGTCAGGTCCTCGCCGAATTGGTAGACACTACGCTCGAATCTTGCACCCCCATCTGTCACAAGGACAACAAACGATTATGGGTTTCATGACAAATTGCCTCCGCCCCCGGCATGCCGCCCGAGCCATCGCGGCCGCTGCGGTTCTGGCAACCACGTTCATCGCCGCACCCGCCATGGCTCAAGACGGTCTTGCGCCCGCGGCCGGTTCGTCCAGCGCGACACTCACCGACGGCACCCAACCGGTCGTCGTCGTCACGCTCGGCTCGGTCAGGAAGTTGATGGATGACGTCAGCTACATGGCTGAAATCACCAGCCAACCGCAGTTGGCGATGTTCCCGATGTTGGCCGCCACGTTCACCCAAGGCATGGACATGGACCAGCCGATCGGGGTCCTGGTACCGCTGGTCGGTGGAGCACCGCAGCCGATTGTGGTGTTGCCGACCAAGGACATTCGCCCGATCCTGAAACGGCTGGAAGCTCAGACCGGACCGGTCGACGAACTCGACGACGGCACCCTGGTTTTGACCGTCAACCAAAACACCCTGTACATCAAGCAGAACGCCAACAACGCGGTCGCGGCACAAAATCAAGCCGCACTGAAGCTTGCCCCGGCCGATGCCAGCGGTCTGTTTAAGGGCATGGGCAATGCCTACAACGTGGCGGTCCGGTTGCAAATCCAACAGGTTCCCGTCGAAATCCGCAACATCCTGATCGATCAACTGCGTCAAGGTTTCGAGCAAACCATGGCTCAACAAGCCGACGCCGAATCGGCCCGTGAAATGGGCGAAAACTCGATCGCACAACTGGAGCGGTTGGTCCAAGAAGCCGACGAGTTGAATCTCGGATTGAACATCGACAAGGCCAACCAACAGGTCGCCTTGGACGTGTCCTTCACCGCCGTCGGCGGAACCCAATTGGCTGCCGTCTACGGCGGTCAGCAATCGATCCCGTCCCGTTTCGCTTCGGTCATCCGAGACGACGCCGCCGCTTACCTGCACAGCGCCACCTCGATCGGCCCCGAAGCGATCACCCAAGCCAAGGACGGCATTGAGTCCTCGCTTGGCATGATCAAGGGTGCCCTGGAAACCGATGGCAACTTGAGCGACGACCAGATCAACGAAATCGATCAATACATCACTCGGCTCAGCGACATCGTCACCGAATCCTTGTCCGAAGGCAAATCGGACATGGGGGTCCTGGTGATGGCCGGACGCGATGAATTCCAAGCCGTGATCGGCACGTTCGTCGCCGATGGAACGAAAGTCGCCGCGCTGGCAAAAGACCTGGCAACCAAGGTTCCCGACAGCCCCGACGCGCCCACGTTTAAATTTGATGTCGGTAACTTCGGCGGCGTCACCCTGCACGTGATCGAAGCCGATGTGCCGGCCAGCGAAGACGAAGTGCGAAAGGTGTTCGGCGAGAAGATCCAAGTCCACATCGGCACGGCACCCAAAGCGATCTACATCGCCGCCGGCCGCGGCAGCGACGAATTGCTCAAGCAGTTCATCACCGCCGGCAGCAGCGACACCGGTGGCGATCGCCCGCTGGGCCAGTTTAAGTTCAAACTGTTGCCGTTCCTGGAACTGGCCCAGTCGGTCGAATCCAACGACAACATGGCCGCCATGATCAACGCGCTGACCAATTCGCAAGACAAGGGCGAAGTCAACCTCACGACCAAGTCCATCCCCAACGGTTCCTCCATCAAACTGACCATCGGGGAAGGGCTGATCCGATCGATCGGCGCCGCCGCCATGGCCGGCCGACAAGCTCAGCAACCGTTCTAAGCAGGCGTCGCAGAACCCCATCCCCGTGTGCGGGTCGTGCAGTTTTGAGGTCACCCTCCTGGCAGGAGGGTCGAGCGAAGCGAGGGGAGGTCGAACGGTCAATGGCGGCGTTCACTTCACTCTTGATGGGCGACCCCAAGCATCAACGCAACAGGCCGCCTCAATCGGGCGGCCTGTTTTCGTGAGGGGCTTGTCCAGGGGCGGGCCCGTAGGCTCGCGCCCAATGCCATCTACTTTGACGCCAAGCGGGGTGTTTTTGTTAGCGGTAGGGCGCGAGCCCTCCGGTCTTTCACGGTGTTTTTGAAGCGCAACCGGACGGCTCGCGCCGTTCCGCTAACACCTCTAGTGCTTCGTCAACTTTTATACTTAGGGTACCGCGGAAAAGGGGTCAGGTACCAAAAATGCGAAGCACCCTGCGGGCCATTTGGTTTTTGGTACCTGACCCCTTTTCCGCTCGACAAACGCAGGCTCGAAAATTGAAAGCTGACAAAGCACTAGTGCCAAAGGAGATGGCATTGGGCTGGCGGTAAACCGCTGATCATCGTTTGGCATCAGCCGGTTCGCACCAGCGCGAACGGCCAAGCCGTTGACGTTGACATTGATCAAGCGGCTCGGTTGGTCGTGTGCTCCAACGCGTCGTGTTTCAACGCGTCATGCTCCAGCTGCGACGGACCGACCGTGGCACCATGATCCGCAACGCGCTGCTGCGACATATCGGTTTTGAACACCCAAGCGATTGCAACCACGATGCGGTCGCTCCAGCGAATCAGCATCATCTCCGTCCGCGAATCCTTGCCGCCATAAATCGGCAGACGTCGGCCGATGCGCGAGGCAAAGTCGCGAATCAGAAAATGCGCCAACGCGGGACGCCGGATGAAAATCTGGACGGGAAACGCCAGGGACCCGACGGTGGGCAGACAGCCCCAGAGCAAGGCTTCGGTGTGGCGAACGCTACGGCCGCACGCCAACCAGCTCGACAACGTCACCACGGCACGCGCCAACGGCAACAGCAACCACGGCAATAAGAACCAGGCGTTGCCGGTCAACACCGCGGCAATCACACCGCCGTATTTCGCCGGTACCACCCAAGGCGAACAGGCCTTGATCGCCAGATGCAGCGCCATCCCTCGCGCGTAGGTCGCGACCTCGTTCGCATCCACCTGACGGCTCAGATCGGACGCCTCGAGCGGACCGATCCGTTGCTCGCCCTCCCAGCGCCGGATCGAACGGCGGATGTACCGCAATCCCACATAGGTCTGATAGCGACGCCGGGTCAGCAGATGCCACGTCGCTCGTGCCGAGCGGCTGACATGACGCAGCGTCTTGGCCGCCCATCGACGCCACGTGTCCAGTCGCAACGGAGCCGGTTCGCTCGCTTTCCAACGAGCGGTGTGATCGATCAACGCTTCGACGTCGGCGCCATCATCCGACGCCTGTGATCGCAGCGTGTCCGCGTCCAAGTCATCAAATGGCGGCCAGGTTCGTTGGCCGGCGGCGAGCAGCCAATACTTGGGGACCAAGATCGCTGGGATGCCGGATTCCAAATCGATGATCGTGTAACGTTGCCCCCGACGCAACAAATTCGCCGTGGAAACCAGCGCCCGCGGGTCGACTTGCCAGCCGCTGCCGTTCAGCCCGGTCCGAATCAGGGCATCTTTCGCGTCATGCATCACACCGATCAATTGATCGATCTCACCCGCCGCCTGGTCCGGGGCGGTCGGGCGGACTCCCCGGCCGTCGATGTGCTCGGCCGCCAGCACCCAACCGGGCGCAGTCGCGTCAAAGCGGACGTACAGCGGAGCGGCGACGTCGACGTCCACGCCCGCCCGTCGCAAACGCTCCGCGGCCACCCGGCGGCGATAAAAGCACGCCAAGATCGCGTCGCGGTTGAACTGATAGGCAAACGGGGCGAAAAAGAAAATCCGATAGATCGCCCGGGTCAATCGCCCCGGGCAAAACACCTTTTCGACGCAACGCACCGTCGAACCGTCCCGAAACGTCGCGTCGACCAGCCGCGCCGTCGCCGCCCGTCCTTTTCCAAGTTCACGGACGACCCGGACATCGGCGGGAGCGTTTTCGGTCGGGTCGGGGCGTTCTGGTTTCACAGCATTGGCGTCGCGGAAGGTCGATTCGGTCCGCCTGTAGCAGATTCGGCGATCACGGGGCAAGGCTGCTGCGCAAGCCGTTAGCTCGATGCGAGCGGCCGGCCGCTCGCCCGATACCATCTACCGTAACGCCAAGCGGCGTGTTTTTTGTTCGCGGCAGGGCGCGAGCCCTCCGGTCTTTCACGGTGTTTTTGAAACGTAACCGGACGGCTCGCGCCGTTCCGCTAACCCGTCCGATTGGTAGCGGCACGGCGTTGGCAGAGCCCGGGACCGAGAAGTCAGCCTTTTTCGCCACTTCACGCCAAAAAAGACTGGTTGACACCTCGTCACCTAGCGATATATTGAATGGTTGTGGCGAGAGCACAGACGACGGATTCCCCGACGCATCATGAAACCGAGGAAACAGATGATTCGAAACGGTTGGCTTGGACTTGTGGCACTGGCGTTTTGTGGCTTGGCATCCCCCGCCGCCCCGGCTCAGTTCGGCGGATTCTTTGGCGGTCCCAAGATCGAAACGATCAGCACCGATCAATTGCAGGCGTTGCTGAAAAAGCAGCAGCAAGCCGTCGCCAGCGCGAAAGCCTCCGGCGGCGAGGCACCACCAGCGAATTTTGTCTTGGTGGACGTCCGTTCGGACGCCGAAGTCAACGTGTCGATCATTCCCGGAGCGATCACCAAGAAGCAGTACGAAGCCAACCGCCAGGACTATCAAGGCCGCACGGTGATTCCCTATTGCACCGTCGGCGGCCGCAGTGGTGCCTACGCCAAGCAACTCGTCGCCAAGGGTGTCACCGTCAAAAACTACAAGGGCAGCATCTTGAAATGGATCGACGCCGAACTGCCGTTGGTCACGCTCGATGGAAAGCCGACCAACCGCGTGCACACCTACAGCGATCGCTATAAGATTCCTTCGAAGTACGAACAGGTCACCCAGTGAACCCCGCACCGGCCAACGGCCCGCTGAAAAACATCGTCCTGCTGGGCATCGGCCACACCAATGCCCACCTGGTCAAGCAGTGGATCAGCGAACCGATCGCCGGTTGTCGATTGATTTGTATCAGCAAGTTCCCCACGGCGACTTACTCGGGGATGCTGCCCGGCACGTTGGGGCAGCAATTCAGCGACGACGAGATGCGAATCGACTTGGCGGCCTTGGCCCATCACGCCGGTGCGGACTTGGTCATCGCCGATACCCAGGGCATCGATTTGGATGCCGGACAGCTTCACTTTTGCGATCACGATCCGATCTCGTTTGATGTCCTGTCGATCGGAGTCGGGTCGATGCCCGCCGGTTGGGAGCAGCATTCCCATTCGAAGTTGTTGGTCCCGATCAAGCCGATGCAAACGTTTCTGCAGCGACTGGAGTCGCACTTGCGAGACCAGGCGGTGAACCAATCGCCAGACGAACGCGATCCGATCCGGGTCGCCGTGGTCGGCGGCGGAGTCGCCAGCGTCGAAATCGCATTCTGTTTGCAGCAGCAGTGGCAAAAGCGCCGCAACGAGCGTGAGATTGCGATTGAGATCTTCACCAGCAGTCGGCATGTGGCCGACGGGATGCCGATGCGGAGCGTGCGTTCCATCGAGAAACTGCTGGGGCAACGCGGGATCACCGTCCATCGTGGCCAGCGCGTCGACGCGTTGACCGACACGACGCTCCACACCGACGACGGGCGAAGTCATCGATCGGATTGCGTCATTTGGGCGACCGGGGCCGCGGCGCCTGCGGTGCTCGGCCGCCTCGGGCTTCAAACGGACGAGCGTGGATTCATCGCGACCTCCAAGACCTTGCAATCGCTTTCGGACGAGCGGATCTTTGCGGTCGGCGATTCGGGAACGGTGATCGAATCGCCGTCTCCCAAAGCGGGCGTGTATGCCGTCCGGCAATGTCCGGTTTTGTGGCACAACGTCAACGCGTTGCTGAACCAGGACGCGCTGCATCGATTCGAGCCACAGCGTGACTTTCTAAAGCTGCTCAATACCGGTGATGGGAAAGCCATGCTGCAATACGGCTGGTTCACCGCGCACGCGCGCTGGTGCTGGCGACTGAAGACGTGGATCGACAAACGCTTTGTCCGCGAGTACCAGTTCCATTCCGATTTTCATGGCAGATCAAACACACAAACCACGGACGATCTTTCAGAGGAGCCCCTGTCGTGCAGATAAAATTGCGTAAATGGTTCACCGCCTTCGGTCGAATCGGCATGATCGGCGGCGGCTTGTTGCTGTTGGTGGCGATCATCGCTTGGCTTTCCGGCATGTTCGAAGACAAGGTCCAGCCGGGCTGGACGGGCCGCGGCATCCCCAAGCACACCGACCAGCCCACCGACATCGTGCATGAGATCGAAAAGCCGTACATCGAAGAGGCGATCGGGACGCTCAAGGCGTCCAGCCGCACCGTCGTCTCGTCCAAGCTGCTGGCGACGATCGCCGAGATCCGCGTCACGGCGGGCGATCAGGTCCAGCAGGGGCAGGAGCTGATCCGTCTGGACAGCAAGGAATACGAAGCCCGGCTCGACCAGGCCAAACGGGCACTCGAAGCCACCACGGCCAATCGCGAGCAAGCCGAAAAAGCGTTCCAGCGCGCGAGGACCCTGCAACAACAAAACGCGTTGTCGGGATCCGAATTCGATCTCGCCCAACGTGATCTGCAGGTGGCCACCGCGAATGAATTGCAAGCCATCAAAGCGATCCAGGAAGCCGAGGCGTTGCTTTCTTACACGGTCATCAACGCCGCCAAAAACGGGCGCATCGTGGACCGCGCGGCCGAACCCGGTGACATCGCCCGCCCCGGCGAGCCGATTCTGACGCTCTACGATGCGACCTCGCTGCGGCTGGAAGCGCCGGTGATGGAGCACCTGGCCGTGAAGCTCAACGTCGGCGATCGCTTGGGCGTCTATGTCGACGCACTCGATCGCGAATTCGACGCCACGATCGACGAAATCGTTCCCCAAGCCGACGCGCCCAGTCGGTCCTTTCTGGTCAAAGCCAGTCTGCCCAAATCCGATGAGCTTTACGAGGGCATGTTCGGACGCCTGCGCATTTCCGCGGGCGAGCGCAGGCATTTGTGTTTGAACACCGACGCCTTGATCCAGGTCGGACAACTCGATTTTGTCGACGTCGTGCTCCCGGACGGAAACATCGAACGCCGACTGGTCAAGATCGGGCAACTCGGCATGCCCGGGCGTCAGGAAGTGCTCAGCGGGATCGAAGCCGGCGAGCGGGTGGTGTTGCAAGCCGGCGCTGCGGACGCAGGAGGCACCGACCGATGACAAATGGTGACGATGCAAACGCCCCCGACACACCGTTGATGACTCGGATCGTCGAAGTCTTTTTACGCGGTGATGTCGCGTTCCTGTTGATCGCGGTCTCTCTGCTACTGGGCGCGGCCGCTTTGTTTTTGACACCCCGCGAGGAGGAACCGCAAATCGTCGTGCCGATGGCCGACGTGTTTGCGTCCGCTCCGGGCTTGTCGGCCGAAGAAGTGGAACGCCAGGTGACCGATCGGCTGGAAAAGCTGTTGTACCAAATCGACGGCGTCGAATTCGTCTACTCCACATCCCAGCCGGGACAGTGCGTCGTCACGGTGCGGTTCTACGTCGGCGAAGATCGCGAAGACTCGTTGGTCAAGATCTACAACAAAATCAACTCGTCGACCGACAAGATCCCGCCCGTCGTGCAGTCCTGGGTGGTCAAACCGATCGAAGTCGATGACGTGCCGATCGTGATCGCGTCCCTCTGGTCGGATCAGACCCAGCGTTATGGGGATCACGAGCTGCGTCGAATCGCCGAAGAAGTCCAACGCGAATTGCAGTCGATCCCCAACACGAACCGCGTCGAAGTGGTCGGCGGACGGCCCCGCCGCATCTATGTCAACTTGGATGCCCAACGGTTGGCCGCCCACAAGACGTCGCCGCTGCAGGTCGCCCGGGCGCTGCAGGTCAGCAACGTCACGGCGCGCAATGGCAGCTTTGAACAGCAGAACACGCAGTTCAATGTCGAAACCGGAACCTTCATCCGCAACGTCGCGGAGTTGGAAGAGATCGTCGTCAACGTGGCCGGCGGACGACCGGTCTATCTGAAGAACGTCGCCACGGTCGTCGATGGGCCGGCCGAAGCGGACAGTTATAGCTGGATCGGGTTCGGCGCGGCGGACGAAACGTACGGGGATCGTACCGAACTGTATCCCGCCGTGCACATTTCGGTCGCCAAACGCAAGGGTTCCAATGCCGTCCGAGTGGCCGGCGCGGTCGAAGCCAAACTCGAGGCACTCGAAGCGTCGCACTTGCCCACCGGAACACATTTCCGCGTCACGCGTGATTATGGCGAAACCGCCAACGAAAAAGTCAATGAACTGATCGAAGGGCTGGTGGTGGCCGTGCTGACCGTGGTCGGCTTGATCGGTTTGACGATGGGGTGGCGTCCGGCGCTGGTGATCGCGCTGGCGATCCCGGTTTGCTACAGCCTGACCCTGTTCGTCAATCTGATGGTCGGCTATTCGATCAACCGCGTCACCATGTTCGCCTTGATCTTGGCGTTGGGGTTGTTGGTCGACGACCCGATCACCGACGTGGAGAACATTGCCCGCTACTTCACGATGAAGATCTTTCCGCCCCGCAAGTCGGTCCTGCGTGCGGTTCAAGAGGTTCGCCCGGCGTTGATCTTGTCGACGCTGGCCATCATCGTCAGCTTTCTACCCCTGGCATTCATCACCGGCATGATGGGGCCGTACATGGCGCCGATGGCGCTCAACGTTCCGCTGACGGTCACCGTGTCGACGATCGTCGCGTTTGTGATCACGCCCTGGTTGGCGATGGTTTCACTCAAGCAACTCAACCAGTCGGGCGATCCAGACGACGCGTATGATTTGACGACGCGGCCGCTGTATCGCCTGTCCCGTTTCGTGCTCGCGCCGATCCTCTCACGCGCCCTTTACGCCTGGGGCGTTTTGCTGGGCATCGCGTTGCTGTTTGTCCTTGCGCTGATTCCGCCCGTGTTTCGATGGGTGCCCGTCAAGATGCTGCCGTATGACAACAAGAACGAATTCCAAGTCGTCATCGACATGCCCGAAGGGACCACGCTGGAACGGACCGATGTGGTCGCGCGGCGGATCGGTCGATTCCTCGGCGGCTTGGCCGAAGTCAGCGATTATGAACTGTTCGTCGGCACGGCATCGCCGATGGATTTTAACGGGTTGGTCCGTCATTATTTTCTGCGTCAGGGCCCACACGTCGCCGACATCCGAGTGAACCTGTTGGCCAAAGAACAACGGGTTCAACAATCCCACGAGATCCTGCTGCGGATCCGGGATGAAGTCACCGAGTTGGCTGAATCGATGGGGGCGAACATCAAACTGGTGGAAGTTCCGCCGGGACCACCGGTGTTGTCCACGATCACGGCCGAGGTCTACGGGCCGCCCCACGGAACCTACGCTCAACAGATCGACGTCGCACGCAACGTGATGGGCCGGTTGACACAGGAACCGGGCGTGGTCGACCTGGATGTCAGTGCCGAAGACGATCAAATCCGTTTCGTGTTCGAAACCGATAAACCGAAAGCGGCCTTGTCGGGGATCTCCACCGAAGCGATCGCCCAGACCGTGGCAACCGCGCTCAGTGGCAACCAGGCGACGGTCTTGCATCTGCCCCAGGAAGTGGAACCGCTGTGGATCGAACTGAAACTGCCCCGGGCGAGCCGATCGGCGCTGGATGATCTGGAAGAGATCTATGTCCAGGGCGAGGCGGGACAAATCGTCCAACTCGGTGCGCTCGGACGGTTTCGAGAAACGCTCGAAGACAAGTCGATCTATCACAAGAATCTCCGCCGTGTGGTTTACGTCTATGCGGAAGTTGCGGGCCGACCGCCGGCCGACGCGATCATGGACGTCGAGTGGGATCGACGCCCGGTTTCGGCAGACGATGCCGCGGCGACCGATGCCGAGCCTGCCCAACCACGCCCCATCGGCCGGCGTTCCTGGATGTCGCTCGGCGGTGGCGTCCCCTGGTCCGTTCCCGACGGCTACCAAGTCCAGTGGGCCGGCGAAGGCGAGTGGGACATCACGCTGGATGTGTTTCGCGACCTGGGCTTGGCCTTCGGCGCCGCCTTGGTCGGCATCTTTGTCGTGCTGATGTTTCAAACCGGTTCGCGGACGCTGCCGTTGTTGATCATGTCGGCGATTCCGTTGTCGATGATCGGCATCATGCCCGGTTTTTGGGGACTGAACCTGATCATGAATCAACCCGTCGGCGGCCACCCCAATCCCGTCTTCATCACCGCCACGGCGATGATCGGGATGATCGCGCTGGCCGGGATCGTGGTGCGAAACTCCGTCGTCCTGATCGACTTCATTCACCTGGCACAGGCCGAAGGCTTTGCGTTGGAAGAGTCGATCATCCGCAGCGTCGCCGTCCGCACACGACCGATCCTGTTGACCGCCGGCACCACGCTGTTGGCCAACTGGGTGATCACGCTGGACCCGGTGTTTTCCGGATTGGCCTGGGCCATCATCTTCGGAATCCTGACGTCCACGTTTTTCACCCTGATCGTGATCCCTGCCGCATACTGGCTGATCTATCGCGGCGAAACACCTTCCGCTTCAACCACCGCCGAGGAACTTTGACATGCAATGGCTGATGCAACCCTGGCCCTGGTGGCTCTCGGGAATCTTGATCGGTTTGACGGTTCCGCTGTTGTACCTGCTGGCCGGTAAGGCGTTCGGCATTTCGACCAGTCTGCAGGAGATCGGTGCGCTGTGTTCCCCCCACAGCAAACTGGAGTACCTGGCCAAGTTTGACCGCAAAGCCAATCTGTGGACGATCGTGTTCGCTCTCGGGATCGCGATCGGGGCCTTCCTCGCCACGGAGTTTCTGTCCGCGGATCCGAAACCCTTTCTGCCGGCGTCGATGGAAAGCGTTTCGGGGGCGATCAAGTTACTCGTCGGCGGATTCCTGATCGGGTTCGGAACGCGCTACGCGGGCGGTTGCACGTCGGGCCATTCGATCACCGGCATTTCCAATTTGAATTGGCCCAGCCTGCTGGCGACGGTCTGTTTCTTTGCCGGCGGGTTGGCCGTGACCTGGGGACTCGGCGGGCTGCTGTTTTAATTCGGAGATCATGATGGAAACAACGACTCAAACAAGCGATCCACCACCGCGCGAGCAAACCAAACAAGCGACGTCGCCGGCCGCCTACCTGATGGTGCTGCTGATGGGCGTCTACTTGGGCATCCTGTTCAGCAAGAGCGAAGTGGCCCACTGGCAACGCATTCACGACATGTTTCTGTTTCGTGAAGCCCACATGTACTTGATCATCGTGACGGCCATCGTGGTCGCGATGGTTTCGATGCTGATCATCAAACGATTCCAGATCACGTCGATCGAAGGAAGGCCGATCCGGTACTCGCCCAAACCGTATCACACCGGCGTCGTCATCGGTGGCATGTTGTTTGGCGCCGGTTGGGCGATCACGGGCGCCTGCCCGGGGCCGATCTATGCGCAAATCGGAGGCGGTCAGTGGATGGCGCTGTTCACGCTGGTCGGCGCGCTGTTGGGCATGTTCGGCTATGCGGCCCTGAAACCCAAGCTGCCGCATTGACCGCATGTGGGCGTGTCTAGCACACCCGGTGTGCGATAGGGCGCGTTTTCGCGTGGCTCCGCGACGGTCGTGCGATCGTTGGGAGTGGTCTGTGCGACGTGGCGTTCGATCTGGCCCGTTCCGGCACGGAGTTTGCCCCTGTGTGCGGCTCAACTGTGCGCACCCCAACAGTGTGTGTGCACCCCCACTGCCTGCACCCCCAACGGAGGGCGCTCGCCAACTGTGCAGGTTTCACTGAACTCAAGCGGAGGAACGGGCAGATGGCGCAATCGAGTGAGTTATCGGAAATCGAAGCGATCAAGCGAGTGATCGCCGAAGGCGGGGCGATGGATTACGTCGACGTCGTCGACGCGGTTGAAAAACGTTTTCGCATCAAGACGTCGGCGGCAACGGTTGAACAAGTCCATCATGATTTGGTCAACGCCGCCGACGCGGTCGCCGATCAGGCTGCCGGGGCCGGCGATCAGTTCAGCCCCAGTCTGGGTGTCTCGATGGCGGCACAGTTGCCATCGGAGCGTGAACAGGATGCAGCGGCGGACACGACCGCGGATCACATGACCCTGGCGATGCAATTTGTCAAATCCGTGGGCGGATTGAATCGAGCCAAGAACGCGTTGGCGGAGTTGGAAGCGATGCTTCGACGCTGACCTCACGCCTCTCCGTTGACCTGCCGCAATTGAAGCGTGTCGATGATCTTGTCGTCGGCCAACGCGTTGGTGATCACGACCAGCCATTCGCCGCGAGTCGCCCAACCCTTTGCTTTCAGTTGTGCCAACGCATTTTGAATGGTTTGTTCGGGGTCATCGGAGAAGTCCATCAGAAAAGGCTCGACGCCCCAGGGTAACATCAATTGATGGAACGTCGACGGAATGTCCGTGAACGCGTAGATCGGAACCTCTTGGGCGCGCATCGCGCCGAGCACATAGGCCAGGAATCCGCTCCGGGTGAACACGACGACGCCGGCGCGACCGAGTTCCTTGGCCAACACCACTGCCGAACGGAGCATCTTGGCCTTGGGCGTGTGAAGCTGAATGCGTCGGTTGATTTGGCCATCGACCGAAGGCTCAATGCTCTCCACGATGTTCTTGAGCACCTCGACCGCTTCGAGGGGGTAAGCCCCGACGGTTGTTTCACCGGACAGCATGATCGCGTCGGCTTGTTCTCGGATGGCATTGGAAACATCGGAGATTTCGGCGCGGGTGGGGATCGGAGACTGGATCATCGATTCCAGCAGATGCGTCGCGATGATCACCGGTTTACCCTGGACCTGGCAGGCGTTGACCAGTTGGGTTTGGACCAGGGGTAATTTGTGGTACTCGATCTCGATTCCCAGGTCACCGCGTGCGACCATCACGCCATCGGATTCTCGAATGATTTCCTCCATGTTTTCCACGCCCGCCTGGTCTTCGATTTTGGCGATGATTTTGGCGCAGCTATCGAGTTCATCGAGAAACGTTTGCAAGGTGACGATGTCGGCGGCCTGGCGTACGAACGAAAGTGCGACGAAGTCCAACCCGGCGGCCACCCCGGCGCGCAGATCCGTTTCGTCTTTGTTGGTCAGGGCGGGCAAATTGATCCGCGTGCCCGGCAAGTTGATGTGACGACGTGACCCGAGTGACCCGGGCGTGATCACTTCCAAGACCACCGAATCGTCGGTCTTCTCCAGCACCTTGGTTCGTAGCAGTCCGCTGTCGATCAAGACGGTCGCGCCGACTTCGACATCGGCCGGCAGGTCGGGGTAGTTGACCGAGACGCGATGCACGCCATCGTCGACGACCTGAAACGGCTGCGTGTGCAATTCCAACCGGTCCCCGGACTTGAGAGTGATCGGGGCATCGACCGGCCCGGTGCGAACCTCGGGGCCTTTGACGTCCATCATGATGGCGACCTGACGCCCCACGTGGTGCGAGGCCTGGCGAATCCGGGCGATGATCTCCCCCACCCACTCCACGCTGCCGTGGGCCATGTTCAGCCGGATGATGTCGACACCGGCCTCGATCAGGGCCTCCAGCTTCTCAAGTGTCTCGGTTGCCGGACCGATCGTCGCGATAATCTTGGTGTGCCGAAAGGGGCGTGGTAGATCAGCCATGGTGAACCCAATCCATTCATGCAGGACGTGCGTCGAGACCAGTGACAGTGTGGCGCACGCGTCGTCCGATGCAACACGGATCCAAACGATGGCGAAATCGCGGCCATGCAGGCGCGTTAGCGTGCACCTGCACGACATTGAAAATCGAAAAAACTGCAGCAAGTCTCAATGGCCGCTCTCCCTGCGTCGGAACGCTCCCCGGCGGCACGGTCGTCTGAACATCTGCCAAGGCCTGGTGGTCCGAGGCGTAGAAATCCAGCGAAGCATGGCCACGACGGGCAAACCATCCCGCCGATCGGTTAAACTGGTCGGTGTAATGGATGGAGTCTGGCATGAGCGCGTGAGCGTCTGGTTTTGCAGAAATCTTTTCTAGGGTTGGTTCGATGACTCGTAGGCTTCGCTCTGTCACGGTGATCGCAGCATTTTTGGTCAGCGGGGTCGCCGCCTCGACGGCCCGGGCCCAGCAAGATGCCCTGCCCCAGCAAGAGGTCCTGCCCCGGCAAGATCAACGTTCGGAGCGGCCGATCGTGTCGTCGGAGTCACGCGGCGCCGATGAACAGTCGATCGAAGCGGCCATTGAGCGACTGTCCGACACCAAATTCTCGCGCCGGCAAGCGGCCTATCTGTACTTGATCGGATGCGGCAAAGACGCGATCGCAGGTTTGGAACATGCCGCCGGGGTGGACGATTTCAACGTCGCCGAACGATGCGTCCGCGCGCTCGCGGAAATCACCCGAGATAGTGCATGCACCGAAGCGGCCCTGCTGGCGCTCGACCGGCTCGCGGCGGACGACACCAAGCGAGTCGCCAAACTGGCCGCGTCGGAATCCAAACGATTGAGGATGACGAAAGAAGAGCTGGCCGTGGAAGCGCTGGTCGCCGCCGGGGTCCGCGTCCAGCGATCCACCCGCGGAGAAGTTTACTACCTCCGAATCAGTCGAGACGAGGACCTGTTCTGGCTCAAGTTTCTTCCCCGACTGCGCCGAGTCAGCCTGTCCGGCAACGGCATCACCGACGGTGGCCTGAAGCATCTGTTTGATTGTAAACAGCTGACGGACGTGTCCTTCGGCGGAACCGCGGTGACCGATGCGGGACTGGCACAGCTCCAGCATCTTCCCTCGCTCACCGGACTGCACCTGCTCGACAACCAGATCACCGCAGACGGTATCCGAGGACTCAAAGCCGTCAAAGGTCTCACGTCACTCTCCTGGCTCTCTCCGATCGACGCCGAGCGTTTGCAAGCGATGGGTGAACTGCAACGCCTCACTTCCTTTACGCTCTCGACAAAGCAAGTGACCGAGCACTTGGTCGACGTCGTCAACCGCTTAGCTCAACTGACAAAACTGCACCTGTCCGCGACCGGCGTGACGGACTCGCAGTGCGAGCATCTGGCCCGAATCAAAACCGCCACGTATCTGTCCCTGATGCAGTCGCCCGAATTGACACTCGCCGGCTGGCAACATCTCGGGCGAATGGACCTGCATTCGTTGTCGACCTATCAAACGCCAGTCACCGACGCCGGGATGAAATGTCTCGGTTCGGCGACGGAACTGAAGTACTTGACCCTTTCCGA
Source organism: Stieleria neptunia (assembly GCF_007754155.1). Classification (NCBI taxonomy): domain Bacteria; kingdom Pseudomonadati; phylum Planctomycetota; class Planctomycetia; order Pirellulales; family Pirellulaceae; genus Stieleria; species Stieleria neptunia. The sequence continues at coordinate 2,179,214 of NZ_CP037423.1, forward strand.
TTCGCCGATCAGTGACGAAGGGCTGTTGCATCTGAAAAAACTCAACAACCTGCGATACCTTCGTCTTCGCGCAACCAATGTCACCCAGCCCGGCGCCGATCGGCTCAAAGAGTTGCTTCCCAATCTACGCACCGTGAAAATCGATTCGCCGGGATTCACGCCCGCCAAAGCCTACAGCGTCACGACGGCGATCGACAAAAAGAATGTCCACCTGCGAACCGCACTGACCGACGCCACGCTCAAACAGTTGCGACAGGAGAAGGACGTCCACACCGTCTACATGACCCGCATCAACAGCAACGATCAACAGGTCCAGATGATCGCCACGTTGCCGATCAAAGGTCTGGTTATCGATTCCGATGCCGTCACCGATCAAGGACTTGCCGCGCTCAAAGCGCATCGGCACCTGCAATCATTGACCGTCACTTCCGACCAACTCACCGACGGTTGCAAAGACGCGATCCTTGCCATCCCGTCGCTTTCCAAACTTTGGATTCAAAAAGCCCCATTGACCGACGCCGGCGTGCAAGCGTTGATCACGGGAATGTGCAACAAGCAGCAACTCGACACGCTGAGCTTCGGCAACTGCCCCCAGATCACCAACCAGGCGCTCGACGGCATCGCCAAACTCAAGTCACTGACGCACCTGACGCTACGCGACAATCCCCAACTCGATAGCGGGGTTTTACGGTTCGTACGCGAGCTGCCCGGGCTGACCGAACTCCGTCTCGAAGGCAACGTGGTCCAGGCGGCGGACCTCGAACACCTGAGCACACTAAAACTGGAACGATTGCACCTGAGCAATGCACGAATCGCCGACGGCGCCATGGCCGCACTCGCCGAGGCCTGCCCCGATCTCAAGCAACTGGGGGTGGCGAAATCGAATCTGGACGATGCCGCCATGCCGGCGATCGGAAAGCTCAAACAACTCGAATGGTTGTGGCTGTACGGAACCCCCATCAGCGATGACGGGTTGGCCGAATTGGATGATTTGAAACATCTGAAAAACGTTTATGTCAACGCCGACACCGTCACGGCACAGGGGCAGCAGCGGTTCCAGCAACAGCATCCCGCTGCCACGCTGCGACGAAACTAGTCGAGCGGAAAAGGGGTCAGGTACCAAAAAACAAATGGCCCGCAGGGTGCTTCGCATTTTTGGTACCTGACCCCTTTTCCGCGGCACCCTCAGCTTAAAAGTTGACGACGCACAAGGCCTTGAGTCGGAATGGAGATTTTCCCGCAATTGGCAGTCAACCCGCCCGCATAAATTCCCCACCTCGCGGAGATTTTCTTCGCCCATCCGACGTGCGTTTCTAGGTGAATTCCAAGCGAATTGCTTCCGATAGCAGACACTAACCCTCTGCTTTCGATGGAGCCCGCTTGTGCCGACCCGCCCAACTAGAAGTCACCTGAATACCCCCCACAAGTTCGTCAAACGGCGACAGCTGCGCGCCGCGGTTGTCGGATTGACCGCCGGACTGGCGCTCGGCTGGGCCGGAGTCGCAACGGCCGACGGAGCCATTCAGTTGACGGCACCGGCCAATGTCACGGCAGCGGATGCCGCGCCATCCAATTCCGTGCAGCCCGACGCCGCGACCGAGGTGTTGCCTGCCGAGACCGCTTGGACCAAGCGGCCCGGAAGCACCACGGCGGCTGCGGCGCGTGAATCGGCCGCCGCTGCGGGCGACGACACGGTGGCTCCGTCGGCGTCCAAAACAATTCCCGCGACGCCCGCTTCGGGGCCATTGGATCGTTTCCGTGGTGCCCTGCCCAGCCTGCCCGCGATCAAACCCGCAGCCCCGTCGATCCCGACGCCGGGCGACGTGGAACTGGACAACGCCGACGCGCATCGATCGTCGCACGCCAGCGGTGCGTTGCCGACGCAGCCGGATGCATCCCAAGACAGGGATCCCGCGCAGCCCACCCGCGGATCGAGTGCCGCCGTGACCGAAGGCGGCTGGGTCGCCCGCGACGCGATCAATCGCGTTTCGCCTCTGCGTGATCCCGTTGCCAATCGGCGTGATCCCGTTGCCAAATCGAGCCCGCCGGTCGTGGAAGCGACGACGGAGCCGGCGCCGACGACGCGGCTGGCGCCGACACAGCCGTCGCGGGATGATTTTTCCAAACGCGACCGATCGCAGCCCCAATCGCAGCCCCAGTCGCAGTACGTGTCACCGTCTCGATCGATGTCTCTGGGAGAAGCGAAGTCTGCCGTCGACTCGACGCGCGCGGTTCCGGCCAGTGAGCTGCCGTTGCTGCCACCGCCGGACGCGAACACTCCGGCCGACGGCGGGGACGACGAGCCCGCCACGTCACTCAACGCGACGCAGGGGCGACCTGCCAACGACACCGCCCAACCGCTGCCCAAGCGAAAGCCGCTGACCAACCTCGTCGAAAGCACCGCGGCCGCGGTGAAGAAAGAAGCGACCAAGGACGAAGCGGCGAAAGAAGAATCCGCGAAGCCGTCCCGGCAGAGCGTCGACCGGAAATCTGCAGACGACCCCGGTGCGTCGGCATCGATCGGCGACTTGCAACCGGGCGACTCTCAAGTCCTCGACTACAGCGGTCGCCCCGCCGCGGAAATCACTCCGACGCCAACGGTCAAGAACATGCGCCGCGGGATCGAGCGGATCCTGACCTATTTTTACCAACGGCCAGAGATCGCGACCGGACGCAGCAATTGGGGCATGATGCACTCGATGATGGTTTTCGGCGCGGACACCAAAGTGGCCGTCGGACGTCAACACTTCAGCACGATCGCCTGGATCGCCGGCAACAACAATTGTCGTGGCCAACGTCTGCTGACCCACGACGCCAACGGAATCCAAGCCAAAAGCGGCGTCGGACTGCAAGGTCACCAGGGCCAGTTTCTGGCCGTGCTGGGCATGTGCAACGTTCCCACCGACTACCCCTTGTACGCCGGCAAGATGAAATACGATGTCACGGCGTTGATCGAATCCGAAAAGCGTGCCTGCAAGGCGGGCGAAGAATTGACGTTCACGCTGATCGGACTATCACACTATCTCGACACCGACAGCCGGTGGGTCGCCGACGATGGAACACGCTGGGATTTTGAGCGACTGATCGAAGAAGAACTCAAGCAACCGATCGTCGGCAGCGCCTGCGGCGGCACGCATCGGCTGATGGGGTACACGCACGCCCTGCGGAAACGACGCGCCGAAGGCAAACCGATCACGGGCCAGTGGAAACGCGCCGAGATCTTTACCGATGACTTCGTCAACTATGCGTATTCGCTCCAAAACCGCGACGGTTCGATGAGCACCAATTGGTTCGACGGCCGAGCCGACAACGGAAACGTCGATCGAAAGGTCCAAACGACCGGTCACATCGTCGAATGGTTGCTGACCGTCACGCCGGACGATCAACTGCAAGACCGTCGTCTGGTCGCGGCCGTCGCTTTTCTGCTCCGCTCGATGGGCTCCGATCTGGATCATGATTGGAGCATCGGTCCCAAAGGCCACGCACTGCGTTCCTTGGCGATGTACCACCAACGCGTCTTCCGCGCCGGCACACCCTGGATCCCCGAGTCGCTGGCCGATTCGGCGAGACAATCCCGCGGCCGCCGGTAGAGGCTCAATCGCGACGTGGGAGAGGCTTCCCGCCTGTCAGGTCAGAATCGATTGGCCGGCAAGCCTCTCCGACGGCTGAAAAGTGATCGCGTCGCTTCGTCTGATTTCGTATATTCATTTCCGTAGCGTGTCGACGCTGCTGCGGCGAATTTACTTTTCACGGAATCATCGATGCAACGTCTCGTGCTCGCCAGCTTCGGCCTCGTCATCGCGATCGCGTCGGCGGATTCCCCTGCCGACCAACCCTCCGCATCGGAACTTGCCCGGCACGCGATGACGCACCCGGGCGATGCGACCCGCGGCAAACAACTCTTTGACGACGAACGCACCACCCGTTGCCTGGCGTGTCATCAAGTCGGCCGATCGGGCGGCACGGTCGGCCCGGATCTGTCTAAGATCGGAGGCAAGTTCGATCGCATCCACTTGATCGAATCGTTGCTGGAACCGTCTCGGCAGATTGTCCAGGGCTATCAGACCAGCGTCGTGTTGACAACCTCCGGGGAGATCCATTCGGGTGTCATCACGCGGGAAGACAAACAGTCTGTGCTGTTGAACGATTCGGCGGGCAAACAGTGGAAGATCGCCCGCGGTGACATCGAATCGATCAAACCAAGCTCCACGTCGACGATGCCTGACAACCTGGCCAAGGAGTTGTCGAAGCAGCAATTCACCGACCTGATCGCCTATTTGGAAACCCTTCGCACCGGCGTCGGCGACAAATTCGGCTCCGCGACCCGCGGGCCCATCCAAATCCCCGACGGATACCAGATCCAGACGCTGGTCACCGGACTCTCCGGTGCGACCGCGATGGAAGTGCTTGACGATGGCCGTGTCCTGGTGTGCGAACAAGACGGCCATCTAAGAGTCGTCAAGGATGGCCAGCTGCTGGAGCAACCGATGCTCACGCTGGACGTCGAACATCACTGGGAACGCGGCTTGATCGGCGTCACGGTCCACCCCGATTTTCCCGCAACGAATTGGTTGTACGTTTGCTACGTCGCCAAACAACCGTTCACGCATCACCGCGTCAGCCGCTTTCGCGTTCGCGGCGATGTCGCGGACCGGAGCAGTGAAGACATTTTGCTCCGCGGCGACGACCAGAGTCAATTTGGGGGCAACGTCCCGGCCGGGCATCAAGGCGGCGCGGTGCACTTCGGCCCCGACCGAAAACTGTATGTCAGCATCGGCGAACAGACGGCGAAGCAACCCGCACAAAACATGAAGGCCTTGCAGGGCAAAATCTTGTGCCTGATGGAGGACGGATCGATCCCGCCGGACAACCCCTTCGTCGGCCAAACCGAAGGCAAGTACCGAGCCATCTGGGCACTCGGTTGCCGCAATCCCTACACCTTCGCCATCGATCGATCGACCGGTCGCATGTTGATCAACGACGTGGGTGGGAAATTTGAAGAAATCAACCCCGGGATCGCGGGATCGAACTACGGCTGGCCCGACATCGACCACGGACCAACCGACCGACACGGCTACACCGGACCGATCCACCACTACCGCGAAGCCTCGATCGCCGGTGGCGACTTCGCCCCCGATACTGCGGGCACCGAACTGGCCGGCCGCTATCTCTTCGCAGACTTTGTGCACGGCTGGATCCACAGCATCGACGCCCGCAACGGAGGGCCGGCCGAGACGTTTGCCAGCGGACTCAGGCGACCGGTGGATCTGCGTTTTTCCGCTGACGGGGCACTGTATGTCCTGCTGCGAAACGCCTGGGTCGTCGACGATAAATTCCAACGCGACAGTGGATCGCTGCTGCGGATCAGTCGCCGGTAGATGCAGTAAGCTGGAAACAGGGTCAAAACATGGAGTGGTCAAACGATGAAAGACCACCGCATCACCATCACACCCGCGTGATCCATCGTGCCCCACCCATTTTTTGCCCCACCCATTTTTTGACCAACCTTTTCCCATGTCTCACCTTCGTCTTGCCACCTTCCATGCCGGATTGCGGATCAACGAGGTGCACGTGGACCAGTCGGTGGTGGTCGGCCGACGCGATCCACGCAAGGGAGATCCGCCTCCGGTCGCCTTGCATCGGACGCCAACCGAGACGCGTTTGATTGTCGCCGATGTGCGGCAAAAGGAGATGTCGCGACAGTGGATGGAAGTCTGTCCGGCCGAAGCGTTTGCCTTTGAGATCAAGAATCTGCACGAGCACTGTCCCGTGGTGATCGTCGGTGATCAAGAAATCCCGCCGGGAGACACGCGCCGATTTGACGACGAAGCACTGGTCGAATTGGGCGGACGACTGACCCTGCGGATCGAAGCGGTCGATGCGTCGGGGATGGGATCGGCCAGCTATCGAAGCCTGGAAAGTCTGCCGCTGGTGCCCGGCGGGCAGGGTTACGTCGAGCACACCGCCGCGATCGGGCAATTCGCCCAGTCCGAAGGCCAGGAGGTCAACAAGATGCTCCAGCTCGCCTTGCAAGTCGTCCAGGAATCGGTCGGCAGCAACGCGTTCTTTCAAAAGTGTGCCAGCGCGGCGGCCGAGATGGTGGATCTGGATCGAACCGTCGTCTTGCTCCGCGGCGAAGCGGCCGAATCCGACAAGTTACCCGTCGAGTCAGAGCCGGAAAGCGGCTGGTTCCAGGTCGCGCACTACAGCCGCGGTGAAGCATCGCCGGGCAACGATCGCGGTCCGATCAGCACGACGCTGCTGAAACGTGTCCGCGAGACCTGTTTGACCGTCATCCACCAGCCCAAGACCGGATGGATGGGCGGATCGAACTCCGCCGACGCGAACCCCGCCGGGGCGAACGCTGCCGGCGCCAACGCTGCAGATGATGACGCCGATCGATTCGCCCCGTCGCTGCAGAGTGTGCAGTGCGCCGTCGCGTCGCCCATTCTGAATGCCGAACATCAAGTGATCGGTGTCATCTACGGCGATCGAACCATCTGCGCCGGCGGATCGTTCACCACCGGCATCAGCGACATGGAAGCGACGCTGATCGAAATTCTGGCCGGGGCGTTGGCCGGCGGATTGGCGCGTCGCAATCAAGAGCGCATTCGTAACTCCTTGGCCGAGTTCTTCTCGCCCAAAGTGGCCGACCAATTGGTCTCCGATCCGCAACTGATGGAAGCGAAAGAGATCGACGTGACGGCATTGTTTTGTGACATTCGCAAGTTCAGCAGCGTGACGGAGAAACTCGGACCCCGGAAAGCGATCGAGTGGATCAACGACGTGATGACCGAGCTCAGCCAGTGCGTCATCGATTCCGACGGCGTGTTGGTCAACTACATGGGCGATGAAGTGTTCGCGATGTGGGGGGCTCCCGGCGACCAACGCGACCATGCGAACCGCGCCATCGCCTGCGCCAAGTCGATGTTGGGAGCGATCGAGAGGCTGCGTCAGCGGTGGAACGATGTCTTGCCACAAAAATTCGGAGCCGGCGTCGGGATCAACACCGGCCCGGCGCTGGTCGGCAACGTCGGCTCGCGGCAAAAGTTCCAGTACGGCCCGTTGGGCAACACCGTCAATCTCAGCTCTCGCTTGCAGTCGGCGACCAAGCAACTTGGTGTGGCCTGTTTGGCCGGCGAGTCAACGGTGCGGTCGGCCGGATGCACCGATCAATGCCGCCGGCTGGCCAAGCTGTCCGTCGTCGGAATCGAAGACAACATCAACGTGTACGAAATCACGCTCCACGCCGATGAGAATTGGCGGCGGCTGAAAGTCGAATACGAACAGGCGCTTGATGGGTTTGAACGCGGTCGCTTCGAGGCATCGGCCGAATGCATCGAAACGCTGCTGATCGATTACCCACAAGACCGCCCCAGTCGCGATCTACTGGAGCGTGCCCGCGCCCAATTGAATGAGCCTTCGAAGGACTTTGACGGCATTTTGACACTGACGAAAAAGTAAACACGTTGCGATCGCTTGTCCCACTGGTAAGATCCGGCACGACGCATCGGGTCGAGTCCTTTATCACCTGCGGAACACGATGACGCAAACGCTCATTCACGACTTGCTGTTCATCTTGGCCGCGGGGCTGCTTGCCGGATTGATTTGCAGGTGGCTTCAAGCGTCGGTGTTGATCGGCTATCTGGTGGTTGGCGCGCTGCTCGGCCAGGGCGTTCTCGGTTGGGTGCGTGATGAATCCCACCAACTGGAACACTTCACCGAAGCCGGTGTGTTTCTGCTGCTGTTTTCGATCGGGCTTGAGTTTTCGCTCGACGACCTGCAACGCTTGGGCAAAAAACTTTTCATCGGCGGCGCGACGCAGATGTCGTTGGTGGCCCTCCCCGTCGTCGGGATCTTGGTCGCATTGGGGATGCGTTGGCAATCGGCCGTCCTGATTGCCTCGGCCGTCGCGTTCAGCTCCACGGTCTTGGTGTTCAAAGCGCTCACCGAGTGGGGACAATCCCAACGGCCGCACGGTCAAAGCGCCATCGGCATTCTGCTGTTCCAAGACGCGGCCTTGATACCGTTGTTGTTGCTGGTCCCACTGTTGACCGGAGAGGGCGACGCGCCGAGTTTGGGTCAGTATCTGGCATTGGCCGCCGTTTCGTTGCTGTTCGTGTTGGCCGTGATCGCGCTGCGTTACTTTTTGTCCAATTGGTTGATCCCGTTGCTGGCGGGCTACCGAAGTCCCGAGCTGGTGATCTTGTTCACGATTGTTTCGCTCGGCGGCGTGACGTTGGCTGCCCATGCGGTCGCCCTGCCGCCGGCGGTGGGCGCGTTCGCCGCCGGGTTGATTTTCAACGGCAACCGCTGGACCAAGCAGATCGATGCGTTGGTGCTGCCGTTCCGCGAAACGTTTGCCGCCGTGTTCTTTGTCGGACTCGGATTGATTTTTGACCCCGTCCTGTTTTGGCAAGAACCGCTTGTGATGGGGACCGCACTGGTGGGAGTCATCGTCTTGAAAACGCTGGCGGGTACGTTGGCGTTGCAATGGACCGGCATGCCGCTGCAACGTGCGTTCGGGATGGGGATCGGACTGGCTCATGTCGGTGAATTCGCGTTCGTCTTGATCTTGCTGGGAGTCGAGTCGGGCGCGATTCGCGAGATCGATTATCAACGTGTCGTCGCGATCGCCGTCGGGTCACTGATCCTGACGCCCCTGTTGATGAAGACGGGACTGCGGTTGGTGCAAGACGAAACCATCGACGTCGAAACACCCCGCAAGTCCGATTCCGCAGCGGCCACGACGCGGCTGGCCACCGTCATCGGTGCCGGCCCGATCGGTTCTCGGATCGCGTCCCAACTGGAAACCACGGGGCAAGATGTTTGTTTGGTGGATCTCAGCCCCGTGAATCTGCACCCGTTTTCCCAACTCGGATTCCGGACGGTTGCCGGGGATGCCGGCGACAGCAGTATCCTGGAGCTTGCCGGTGTTCCCCATGCCGGCGTCGTTGTCGTCTGTGTGCCGGACGATCAAGTGGCCCTCCGTGTGGTCCGTGCGATCCGCAAGGTCAACCCCGACGGCAAACTCCTGGTCCGCTGCCGTTACCAGGCCAGCGCCGCCAAACTGCGCCGTGTCGGCGCCGACGTTGTGGTGACCGAAGAAACCGAAGCCTCGCTGGCCTTGCTGCGGGAACTCAATCAGATGGAACAGGCACTCTCGATCCAGCGACCCTGACCCCTCTGCCAATCATGAATATCAGATCCCGACGACTCATTTTCATCGCGTCGCTGCTGTTCAGCTTCGGTTCAACGGCAGCCGTGTCTGCCGAAGTGATCCGGGTCGGGCCGGGTGACGATTGGTTCGCGATTCTTGCCGGTGACTCCTTGAAACCCGGTGACGAACTGGTCTTCCGCGGCGGCGTCTACTCGGACGCGCGACGGTTGGTGCTGCGACACCGTGGCGACCCCGGCAACCCGATCCTCATTCGAGCCGCCGAGGGTGAACGGGTCCTGTTGCGTCGCCCCGACGCGAAACAGAACTCGATGAATCTGGAAGGCTGCCAACACCTCGTCGTGAGCGGACTGGAGATCACCGGCGGCGCGGCGGGAATTCGCATCGGGCCCGACGCCAGCGGGACCCCGTCGAGCGATCTGGTTCTCCAGGATCTCCACCTCCACCACATTGGTGGCGTCGCCGTGACCTGCAATCACGAAAGGACGGTCTATCGTCGCATCACGCTTCGCCGAAACCACATTCATCACACCGCCGGTCACGGTGAAGCGTTCTACTTGGGCGCCAACGATGGGAAAGGCGTGTTTTGCGATTCGCTGATCGAGCACAACTACATCCACGACTTGAACGGCCCGAACATCAGCCAAGGCGACGGCATCGAAATCAAGCAGGGAAGTTTTGGCAATCGAATCGTCGCCAACGTAATCCATGACACCAAGTATCCGGGAATCACGGTTTACGGCACCAATGGTCAACCGCGCAACGTGATCGAAGGCAACGTGATCTGGAACACCGGCGACCACGGAATCCAAGCCGCCGCCGATGCGATCCTGCGAAACAACTTCATCGCCCACGCCAAGGGCTGCGGCATCTATTCTCGCCAGCACCAGGGGGCGATCCCCGACAACCTGCGGATCGAAGGCAACCATGTCGTGGCCACGGGCGATCCGGCGCTGCGTTTGATTGGCGGCGGATCGGCCGGCGCGGGCATCGAGGTCTTGGGCAACACCTTGATGGGGCGGGCCGACGGTTTGGCCGTGCGGGTCGAACGCTTGAATGCTCTGACCGCGAAAGCAAATCGTGGACTCGGCGCGGTGGACGGATCGTCGGCCATCGCGGCGTCTTGGAGCTCCGTCAGCCACGCCGCTCCCAGCCTGCCGCCGCTGGAGCAAAACCCCGCCTGGAAATTCTTGCCACGTTCGGAGTGCGTCGCCAGGTTCACGGTCTCAGTCAAGTAGCGATCGGGCAAAACCATCGATCACCGCCTCGGCTTCGTCGACGATCCGCCGGATCACGGTTGCCGCCGAGTCGATTGCGGTGACTTGTCCGGCGACCTGGCCGCCGAACATCGCCAGTCGGTCCAGTTCGCCGGTCATCGATTTCAACGGCGAATCTGTACTCATCAAGTACACCGGACGGCCTTCTTCTTCGGCGACCTGTTCTCGCGGCATCGCGTCGGCGCTGTGTCCAAAGGGCTGCTGCTCGTACTTCGCAGTGCTTTCACTTTTGATCACACGGACGGCAGAGTGGGGCGGCCAATTGATCGCAAACGCGTCGGTGTGTAGCGTGTCGTCAGCGTCAGCCTGGACGATCGTTTGCTTATGGACGTCATGGGCGAACGACTCCTGCGTGGCCAGCAACGCTGTGCCACAATGAATCCCCTGCGCTCCCAAAGCCAGCGCGGCGACCAAGCTGCGCCCGCTGGCGAAACCGCCCGACCCGACCACCGGAATCGCGACGGCGTCGACGATCCGCGGCAACAGCACCAGCGACGTCACCGTCCCATGAACATGCCCACCGGCTTCCACTCCCTGAGCGACGATCACGTCGGCTCCCGCCGCTTCCGCTTTGATCGCCTGTTCGACATCGCCGACCTGATAAACGACTCGGCACCCGGCCTGCTTGGCACGCTTGATCGCATCCGCGACGACATCCCAAAAGAAAACCATCGTGTGCACACCGGCCTGCACGCAGGCATCGAGTTCGACGCGAAACAGTTCCGGATCCGTTGCCGCGGGAATTAAATTGACACCGAAGGGCATTTCGGTCAACGATCGAACTTCGTTGATCTGTTGCGTGATCCGCTGCGGCGATTCGCGGACCATCCCCAGACAGCCGAAGGCGCCGGCATTGGAAACCGCGGCCACCAATTCCGCCCGTGCCACGCCTCCCATGCCCGCCTGCAAAATCGGGTAGCGACATTCGAGGACCTCGCAAAGCGGCGTCTGAAGCGAAGGGGGGGACATCGATGGATTGTTCTCCCAAGTTCATGCCGGTTGACCATTCACGTGACCGCTGGAGCGAATTCGATAACGTTCGTCTCACACCGTGACGCGACAGCCCCATTTTATACCCTGATCTGCATGTTGGTGATCACCCCTGACGACGTGTGGAAAGCGTTTGATTCCCTACGTTTAGCAGCGAGCGATCAATCACTGGCGCACGGGACTCGTAACCTCGTCCACTACGAAATGCGTCACTTATTGACCGAGCGTTGCTTACGTATCCCGAGAAACGGATTCTACAGCTCGAAATTAAACTCTTTTTCGAGTTCATCCGCGATTCTAAAACTTTTGACGTTTTGGCCAGGGCCCCAAATGGAATAATCGCCAGGTCCCACTTTGAATTCGTAGGTGCCGTCCGCGTTAACCCTCTTTGAAAATTGCCGAATCGCTGCTGGGGGCCGGTGGTAAAATTGGTTCACCTCACTAGGCTGAATTGGATGAGAGACTCGCTTGTCAAATCGAGTGGACCGTTGCTGAAGCATGACTCTCGTACTTTCGTTGATGGGGCCTGCTATCTTCCCGAACACTCGGCGGGCTGGTTCAAGTTCAAATCGAAGCTCTTCCGCTTTACCTTCGCTCGGCACGAAGACTCCTTCGTGCGCAGCGGCGCTGTAGTGCTCATCCTGAACTACAAATAAGTAGTATGCGCTCGGTTTGACCAGCATCTCCCATTTGCCCTTTTCGTCGCTCAATGCAGTTTCGTTGAAAAGCAGCCCATAGGAGATGCCGCCCGACGCCACGACATGAACGTTCGCCGCTGGTTTGCCATTCGGAAGAATAACGCGGCCTCTAACGCGCACCTTAGGCGCGATGCGGACGGTAGCCGAATCACCTCGCTCCCATTCGACGTACGCAGATCCATTGGACATTCCATGGAATTGAGTGCCGATCACAAACCAATCTGGCCGCGTCAGACGGGGCCAGATTTGCATTCCCTTTAGTTGATCGGATGGAAACATGTCAAAAACGGCGACGCCCTCTTTGTCTGTCGTTCGCGAAAACGCATCAAGCATCGGATGGTTCCAGGTTCCGCTGCGGTCTGGTTTCTGAATGTACCAAGGATCAAGCCGAATCCCCTCCACCGGATGATCGTTGGAATCAATCACTTTGACGGTCGCCATTCGAATGCCATTGAAGTGCATCTCAATGTCACCTTCATACCCCTGCTGAAGATCCCGATGATGTGCTTTGCCGGGGACTTCAAAATTCAAGTAGTCGCATCCAAGTTGCGCCTTTAAGGCTCCAATGGCCTGAAGCGGAAATCCGTCGGGGTAGAGCAGTTCTGCTTGGCCGTGTTCATCGCTCACTGTTTGATCGACTGTACAGTCGTGCCCCTGAATAAAAATCGCAGCTTTCTCAACTGGGGATCGGTTGCTATCGAAGATTTGCACGCGAATTCGCTTGGCGGGTTTCAGGAGAAGATCACCCATGTTTCGCCGAACATTGGGCGCGTCCGGTTCGTCAATGGTGAACGCCTCCGAACATCCCAACAGACGCTCGCTTTGGAATTTGGCAACAATCGGTGAGTGGTAGCTCCGCTTCGGGACCGAGAGCGCAAATTTGCCCTCAGCGTCTGCCACGGTTTCAATGGCGACAGATTGGAACGCCCGCGGCGGGTAGGTAACAACTGCACCAGCGGCGGGCTGGCCGTCCGGAGTCAGTACGCGACCATACAGAACGTGAATGTTGTCGTGAGAGTCAGACTTGTGGTCCCCACTGGCGACAGATTCGTCCGCCCAATCTTCCGATTGACTTTCCTGGGCGGCCGCGTTCGAAATGCCGCCGTCGGAGAAGGGGCTGACCAGGGCGGAACCCAGCAGGCAGAAAAGCGAGGCCATCAACATGAATGCAACCGATCGTGATGCTGGCGGTGATCGCCGACGAGTGCCGGAAAGGACTGCGATGATTCGTCGCTCAACATTCGATTCGCGTGCCATCGCTAACGCTCCGGCGAGATCTCGATTCCGCTCACGAAGTTGCCTGGCAAAGTCTAGCAAATGGCGAGCGTAATCCGTGCGTTTGGGGCAACCGCGAAGGGCCTTGTCATCACAAGCGATCTCGCGGTCGATTCGCATGCACCATTGAAGCAAACGCATCAGTGGCTGAGGCCAGTAGAGAATCGCTGCGACCGATGCCAGTAATTGCATCGCCAAATCGTGGCGTTCAACGTGAGCCATTTCGTGGGCCATGGCCGAGTGAAGTTGTTCGTCCGACCAACTCGTCACTGACTCAGGCAACAAAATTGTCGGCCGAACGATGCCGGTAACCATGGGTACCGATATATCCTGGGAGATTCGCACCCGCACTCGATTGAGATCCATCCATCCAAGATCGTTTATTCCGACAGCCATCATCCAAGCATCCTCAACGGCTCGCGATTTCCAGGTTAACCTGCGAGCCAACAGGTGCCCCGTGAGCAGTCGCTGAAATCCGTAAGCGACACCCAACACGTAGAGTCCCAGTACGTAGAACGAAAACGGCGGCGGATCCTTGATGGAAGATGACTCGGCCTCGAGTCCCGGCACGACTGCTGCGACGTCATTTGAGTTCAGCTCGCTGTGTACCCCATGGATGGTTTGAGATGATCTCGTTTTCGATGAAGACGTGGACGCATTGGCAGCAGGAGTTTGTGTTTGCGATGCCTGTACCGACACTCCTTTCACAATCCCCAGACGCCAACTTGGCAATACCGCCACACAAAAAGGCAACAACAGTAGCGTGACGCAGGCGAGGCTACCAACTAAATGCTTGGTTGCCGACGATTGCCTGCGAAGAGCCAGGATCGCAAGCAATCCGAAAGCCAGGACGATCGTCGAACCAGTCGCCAGATGAACAATGAAATCGATCCATTGCGAATGTACTTTATTCATCGGTTAACTCCGCTTCCGCTTGTTTGATCTGCTCTTTGATGCGGACAATGTCTTCCGCGGACAATTGTGTCGCGTCATCTTCCAGCAGTGCACAAATGGCTTCACTTGCGCGTCCTCTGAAGAAGTTCGCAACCAAGTTGTTCAACATGCCTTTGGCGACTTTCTCTCTGGCGGCTTTCGGGCGGTACAAATAACGCTTTCCGTCACGTCGATAAGCGATCTTCTTCTTCCGGACTAATTCGGTGAGCATGGCTCGTACCGATGAATAGCTAGGCGGATCGTCGATTGCGTCTCGTACATCCGCCACGCTGGCTTCTTCGAGTCGATAGAGCGCTTCGATCAATTGTCGTTCACGGCGACTGAGATTGAGTGTCTGCTTTGCCATAACGCCTCCCCATGTGCTGGTTTTACTGCATGTGCAGTAAAACTAGCAGGTTTGCATGGTCGGTCAAGGACATTCCCGTTTTTTCATGCCTTCGATTCATACCGCGGCCCACGCAGCGGAAGCAAATGTCGATATTTGCTTCCTCTGCTCGGTGGTGCACGTCGTTGTTCAGTTCGACTGATGTGGGTCAGAGCTCCACGCGGTTGGGCAAATCGTGGTGGAGTTTCAGCCTGATTGCGGCGTGGAGCTGCGTCGCAGCGACCGGGAATCGCCTCAAGGCAAAACACCAACGGTTGCCTGTCACCGATTCAAACAACTTCGACAGCGCCGTAGCGAGTAAACTGCCGGATCACTCGATATCACTACCAGGAGTTACCATGAACCCGAAATTGCTGTCTCGTCGTCGTTGGATGCTGTCGACCGCGGCCTCAACGCTTGTCGTTGCGTCCGGATCCGTTCGCTACCCCAGCTTTGCCGGCGGGCCATCAGCGGAGGCCCAGCCGATCGGATCCCGGCGTGAGCTGTTTGTCGACGAAGCCTTGGTCGAAACGCGCGACGATGTCGACTTGGTGATGCATCGTCCGCGCGATGAAGGCCAGGTGCTGGCGTTTGACAAACCGTGGGAAGGCGGATTCAGCGCTTACGCGACCGTGATTCGCGACGGCGATCGATTGCGTCTGTATTACCGTGGCCTCGGCGTCGCCGGCCAGGATGGCAACCGCTCCGAGACGACCTGCTATGCGGAGTCGACCGACGGGATCGTTTGGACCAAACCGAACCTCGGTCTGTTCGAGGTCAAGGGGACGCGTGAGAACAACGTGGTGCTGGCCGACGCCGCACCGGTCACGCACAACTTCTGCCCGATGTTGGACACGCGCGAGGGCATTCCGGCCGACCAGCGTTATAAGGCACTCGGCGGGACCGTCAAGAGCGGGCTGATCGCCTGGGTTTCTGCCGACGGCACGCATTGGCGCCGGCTTCGCGAGCAACCCGTGATCTCCAGCGACCGGGTGCCCTATCCGCACTTCTTCGACTCACAAAACCTGGCGTTTTGGTCGGCGGCGGAACAACAATACGTCTGTTATTTCCGGGTCTTCCACGACAAGATCCGTCGCATCGCGCGTTCGGTGAGCGACGATTTCGTCGAGTGGTCGGCGCCGGTGCTGATGGGGTATCGTCATCGCGGCGGTGAGTCACCGATCGAGCACTTGTACACAAACCAAACGCATCCGTATTTTCGCGCCCCACATTTGTATGTCTCGATCGCGGCGCGTTTCATGCCGGGGCGACAGGTCTTGAGCGACGAGCAAGCCCAGGCGATCCACGTCAATCCGCGTTACTTCAAAGACACCTCCGATGCGATCCTGATGACGTCGCGACCGGGAAGCGAAGTGTACGACCGCACCTTCCTGAGCAGTTTCGTGCGTCCTGGGATCGGGGCACACAATTGGGTCTCGCGGACGAACTACCCGGCGTTGAACGTCGTGCAAACCGGACCGACGGAGATGTCGTTGTACGTGAACCAGGACTACGCGCAACCGACGGCCCATTTGCGCCGCTATTCGATGCGACTGGACGGGTTCGCATCGGCCCGAGCCGATTACCATGGCGGCGCGTTGGTCACCAAGCCGTTGACGTTTTCCGGATCACAACTGGCACTCAACTTCGCCACCTCCGCCGCCGGCGGCATTCGCGTGGAGATCCAAGACGCCTCCGGCAAGCCGATCCCGGGCTACACGCTTGCCGAATCGCGCGAGCAGATCGGCAACGAAATCGAACGCGTCGTGGCGTGGAAATCCGGCAGCGACGTGTCCGCCCTCGCCGGCCGCCCCGTGCGCCTCCGCTTCGTCATGAAAGACGCCGATCTGTACGCATTCCAGTTCGGCGACGTCGCATCGCCCTGATCGAATGTGCCCGATACGAAAGGTACGGGCATCAGCGTTGGTGTCCAGCCTAAAGAGACCGTCCAGCTTAAGGCGATCGCTTTTCTGATGTACGATGGCCCTTCCGGGCCGTCGCCCGTGGGGCTCACACTTTCAGAGCCAAAGCACGTGGCACCGCCCGTGGGGTCGGATTCGATGTAGAATATCCCGTTGAGTTTTAGCGACGCCGATTTCTTTGATTCCCCACACCCGGAAACCCCGATGAACAAACGAATGATTTCACTCGCGTTCGGTGCAGCCATCGTGCTGCTTGCCAATCCGCTGGCGCATGCCGAAGTCACGGTCAAAGTCTCCAAGATGCACCTTTGCTGCGGGGCCTGCGTGAAAGCCGTCGAAGGCGCCCTGGAGAAAGTCGAAGGTGCATCCGTCAAGGCCGATCAGAAGAGCGGTTCGGCCGTCGTCACCGCAGCCGATCAAAAAACGGCTCGCAAGGCGATCGGAGCGATCGGGCGGGCTGGGTTTCATGGCGAGACCGATCACGCCAAACTGAAAATGCAAGACAACAGTGGGGTCAAGGCAGGCGTCACGAAACGTCTGGAATTGGTCGGAGTCCACAACTGCTGCGGCGGCTGCAACAAGGCCATCAAAGCGGCGCTGGCGACGGTCGACGGCGTCCAGGCGGACACCGCCAAGCCGAAATCGAAAACACTGGTGATCGAAGGCGAGTTTGATGGACTGGCTGTCGTCAACGCGTTGAACAAAGCCGGTTTCCACGTCCGTGCCAAGGGAGCCGCAAAAGAAGCCGCCGCGGCAAGGAAGAAAAAGGCCGCCGCGAAATCCACGGACAAGTAGAAGGAAGGCAGAATTATTCGGGGCCGAATGATTCTCCCGACTCGTTCCCAAGCAATGCCCTGCCGCTAAATAATATTCGCGGCGTAGGGCAGAGGCTGGGAGCAAGTCGCGGTGAAACCTGTGACCGGCCCCCAGGGGATACCGTCAGCCTCTCCGATCACGCTCAATCGTAAATCGTTTCGAAGCTTTCCGAAGCGAGCACGGCATCAAACGAGTTGGCGTAGTAGCCGGTGCCGTTGACGTCCAACTTGTCGTGGTTGCTGCCGCCATCCAGATCCGCATCATCGGCCGCGGATGCGTCGATTCGCAGGGTGTCGTTTCCGCTGCGGAGTGCGACGTCGAGGTTGTCGACGTCGATGCCGAACAGGCTGACGTAGTCGTTGTGCCGTCCGCTATCGATGTCCAGGGTTCGGGCGTCGGTGTAGGAGGCGACAAAGGTGTCCGCGCCGTCCCCCATGTCGGCATCCAGTCGGTCGCCGACATCAACGTTGCGCATCCACCAATAATCGTTGCCGTCATCAGAGGAGTGATCGAGCAAGTGGATGTCGTCGAGGACGGTGACATCGAGCATGGTGATTCGGTCGTGGCCGCGTCCCGTTTCGATCTTCAAGTCGCTGTGTGAATGATGTTGCATGTTGACGTCACGCAGTACGACTTGGTCGTCGCCGTCGCCAAGCTTGATGGTCAGGTCATCCAACGTTCTCCACGATCCCGAAATGAACTGCTTGGTCGGAATGTATTGCACCGAGTTACCTTCGATCGTCGTCGGCGCACCGCCTTGGGTCAAACCGGTGATCCGAAGCATGTCATTGACCTGTCGCACTTCGACGCCGTTGGCCGCGCCGTCGCCGGTCAGTTCGACATCCATTCGGCTGCCGGAGATATCGACATCGACCGAGATGTCCCCGGCCATCAACTTGCGGGTTTCCAGATTTTGAAGTCCGAGCCGTCGTTTTTTCGCTGCTTGGTTTTTGGAACGAGCCATCGAAGTTTCTCCCGAAACAAAGGGTGTGCCGAGAATCTACGTTTGGCGTCGATCGGAACACCCGACCACGCTCCTCGACACCGATCCAAGCGAAGCAGCCGTCGGGATGTTTCCGAGAAAAAATCAGAAAGCGATCGGGCAAGACGATGCCGCGGAAAAAGTGGGCAGAACGAGACGGGGCAGAATGATGTCCCGGCAATCGTAGGGCATGCTGTGCATGCCACCCGCTTCTACCCCTGTGCTTGCACGATGTCCAAATGCACTTCACCCATCGGCAGCCAGAAATCATTCTTATGCTTCGGTTCATTCGAGCGAACGATATTCAAGCTCACTTGCAGCTTCTTGAGCGCCGTGTCGAATTGACTCTTCGTGCACTCCAGCCGCGCGATCGCTTGTTTGCGAAGTGCCCCGGTGTAATTGGGTTCCAAGCGGATGAACTCATAAACCTGTTGTGACAACGAATCCAAATCGCCGACCGGCTGAAACGCACGCGGGTAATGCACGTTGCGGAAGTGCTGCATTTCCATCAGCACGGCATCGCCGCCGGGGACTTTTCCGTAGTACACCGCGTCGGGATAGGTTTGCGGGATTCGGGTCTTCCAATCCCAAACGGCCATGACCTTCGGGCTCCAGCCACCGGATTCGGGTTTCTTCTCGGATAGCCCCGTGTTGTCCCACAGCGAAGGGTAAGGCGACCCCTTGCTGCCGAACACCGTGCATACCTTTTGTTCGAGAATAAATTGAAACGCTTGTTCGAAGGTCTTGATCATGTCAGTCGTGACAAAGCACTAGCCAAGTGCCCGCTCGAAAAGCGCGAGCATGCGTCCCCAGGCCTTTTCCGCTTGCTCGCGGTTGTGCACGCGCGTGTCCGGTGGGCACCAGCCGTGCCCGGCCGGGTACACCTCGATCTCGGCAGCCAGGTTCGCATCGGCGAACGATTTCTTCAGGACGTTCTTGGCCTCGGGGTCGCGTTGGTCGTCGTTCTCGGCGATCGCGATCAAGAACTGTGCCTTCATCTGGGGAATCAGCAAGTGGGGGCTGTCCGGATTGTCGGTGACCAGACCACCGCCGTGAAAGGTGCCGCCGGCGCCGACGCGGTCGGGCACCGCCGCGGCGGTGCGCATCACGATCGGTCCGCCCATGCAGTACCCGGTGGTGCCGATCTTTTTGGTCGTGTCCACCTGCGGCTGCGCGTCCAACCACGCGATGAACGCCTTGGCGTCGGTCGTTTGTGTGGTTGCATTCAAGGACTGTGCGAGCGGCCGCACGTCCGGAATCGGGGTGTTGGCACCGTCGGCCGCGGTCGGCGCATGCTTGGTTCGATAGAACGGGTTGACGACCAACACGCTGTAACCCGATTCGGCGAGCCGTTTTCCCATCTGGCGAAACGCCGGTCGGAGTCCAAAGATGTCGGGCCAGACCAGTACGGCGGCGTGCTTGTCCGTCGTTGGAGCCACGAAGTACGCGTCGCACTCGCCGTCGGGCGTCGTGATCGTCACGTCGCTTTCATTCACCTCGGCCGCGTTCGCCGCGCGGGGCAGCATCATCGCCGCACCGACGCCGGCGGCCAGGGTGCCGAGGTCGCGGCGTGAGTATTTTTTGAGATCTTCTGCAAAGTGATCTTGGTCGCACATGGAATGCCTTCAGTGTTGATTGTCTGTGGAGAAAACCGGATTCGCAGAACAGTGTAGCGGGCTCCGCTTCCATCGTTCGTCGGCCAGAATCGATCGTCAAGGGATTCCGAAAAAGAAGCAAGCCCCGACGCCCAATGCCACCTACGTTGAAACCAAGCGGGTTACTTTTTGTTAGCGGTAGGGCGGGAGCCCTCCGGTGCGGTGGAACCGGAGGGCTTGCGCCCTGCCGATTGAGTCGGTATCTGCTGAGTCACTGGTGAGCCGCTGGCCGTAAGGCCTCGGGCGGGCGCCCGAGTGCCCGGCCGCTTACGCGTCACGGTTCACGAAACGGACAGCCCGCTCGCGCCCTGCCGCTAAAACCTCGCATAACATGGGAAAGAAATGCTTCATAGCGTTGCCCGCTGGGACAGCAGGATGCTTCTGGTCAGGTGTCGTGTTTTCAAGAGCATTTTTCTCTTTTTCACGTCACGATTGAGATGTAGCCACGATAACAGGGGAATCGCGTCCGCGCGAAAGAGGTAGCAGGCAGTCCAAATTGCGTCACGGGTGAGGTGAAAGATGAGTCGCACGATTTCTCAAGAGGTTGCCAAAGAAACGCCCTGGTATCGGATCGAGTTGGACGCATTTTCGGTGTACCCGAAGGTGATCCTGGTCAGCCGCTGGTACTACCGCTGGCTGCTCGGCCCCGGAGTGACGACGCCGTGGGTGGAACGTGAAAAGAAGTTCTATCACGACGTGTTCAATCTGCTGTTGGCCGAGGCGTTCCGCAACACGCGGATTCGGATGACCGCAACCGATCGGGGGTTTACGACCACACTCGGCGTGGACTTCAGCATCGGTCGTGGGTTGGCAAAGTATCGGCACTGGACCGTCTTGCTAAAGAAGGTTCATCCGACCAGTGAGTCGTTTACGTATCAAAGCAAGGTCATGCCGAACAGTTTGACCATTCACTTGGACACGGCCGACATCAAGGATTACCAGCCGATGAACGTGGCGGGCAAGACAGGAATCCACAACGCGATTCCCCACGAATTTTTGCATGCGATCGGGTACCATCATGACGAATCGCACGCCGCCAGCCCGCACCTGGGCGACACCAATAGCATCATGAATGTGGGCAAACAAATCCGACAGCGGCATCTGCGCCACGTGCTCGCCGACCTGGAAGATCTGGTCCCCAATGCCAGGTTTTCGATGGCGTGATGGGATCGGCGTGACGAATGACGGCTTGGGCCAGCACATCTCGCGTCGACGACGAATCACCCAGGGACGCCCGCAACGATTCAAACTGCGCCGCATCGGCGATCAACCGCGGGTGGGTTTTCGGGGTCGCCGCAATGCGTGTTTGCAACGCTTCGATCGTCACCGCCGGCGACGTGCTTTGTCCGATAACACGCGTTCCCAAAAGTGCCAGGAAGATCGGAAACAAGATTCTCTCCCTCTGGGAGAGACGGCGTTTGCGCAGCAAGCAAACGCCAGAGAGGGCCGGCGGCTCGGAATAACTCTGCGACGAACGCTCGCCCCTCCCGCACAGAGGTCATGCAGTTTTTAAGTGGCTGCTAACAACGGGTTTTCGTCGCTCTCCCCTCGGGAGAGTCGAGCGTGGCGAGGAGAGGGTTTGCGTCATTGCTTGGGGGCGCCCATCAAGAGTGAAGTGAACGCCGCGATTCACCGTTCGACCTCCCCTCGCTTCGCTCGACCCTCCTGCCAGGAGGGTTGCTTTAAAAACTGCACGACCTCCACACGGGAGGGTGACTTCTTTATTTGATGCCGACGGAATTGCGCTCCTGTGTCCCAAGCCAGTGACACTGGCACCGGACTTGCAAAGTATCTCCCGGCCGAAGTGCCTTCGGCCTGAAACACTGCAAATCACGAGACTCAACGGAGCCCACAATGAATCGACGATGGAATTTCCACCGCCCGCGACGGATTTTTGTCCCCCTGCTGACACTCGCCTTGTTGGGCGGGCCGGTGCTTTCGGGAGGCACTGTGCTTTCGGGAGACACTGTGTTCGCGTCGGAAAACGAGACAACGCAAGACAAAGCGGTCACGAAAACGGAAAGGCAGCGCCGGGAGATCGTGGACAAGGGACTGGCGTTTTTGGCCCAGGAAGGTCAATCGGCTGCGGGAACATTCTCCGATCGTGTCGGCCCCGGTGTGACGGCGCTGGCGATCACGTCGGCGCTGCGGAACGGAAAAAAGATCGATGATCCGATGGTCGCGGAGGGTTTGAAAGCGCTGGAGAGCTACGTCAAACCCGATGGCGGGATCTATGGCAACGGACGATTGAAGAACTACGAAACCTGTGTGGCGATGGTGTGCTTTGCCGAAGCCAACGCATCGGGCAAGTACAACGAGACCCTCAAACGGGCCAAGGACTTTGTCACCGGCATTCAATATGGCGAAGGTCAGCGTGACCCATCGGATCCCTGGTACGGCGGCGTCGGATACGGTGGCGCCGGCCGGCCCGATCTGTCCAATACCGCTTACATGATCGAAGCGCTGCGGGCGGCCGAAGCCGGCCCGGACGACCCGGCGATTGAGCGCGCGTTGGCGTTCGTCTCGCGCTGCCAAAACCTGGACAGCAAGTACAACGACACCGCGTTTGCGGCCAAGGTCGATGACGGCGGGTTTTACTACGAAATCCCGACGACCAAGATTGACCCCAGCACGTCGGAGGAACGCTACACGCCCAACGGCGGTCTGCGCAGCTACGGATCGATGGGCTACACCGGCCTGAAGAGCATGATCTTTGCCGGGCTGACACAGGAGGACCCACGCGTGAAAGCGGCGCTCAAGTGGATCCGGGATCACTACAGCGTGGAAAGCAACCCCGGCATGGGGTCCGCGGGGCTGTACTACTACTACCACACCTTCGCCGCCGCACTCAACGCCGCCGGACTAAAAACCATCGACGACGCCGACGGTACCCGGCACGATTGGAAAGCCGACCTCGTCTCCGAGCTGGCCCAGCGCCAAAACGAAGACGGCTCGTGGAGCAACAGCAATCAACGCTGGTTCGAAAACGACAAGAACCTTGCAACCAGTTTTGCCTTGATGGCGCTTTCGTACTGCAAGTAGGTGATTCGGATGCGACTGAAGCGAATCTGGACGATCCACATTTCGACACTGATCACGATGATCATCTGGGCGGCGATGGATCCGTTGTTCCCGACGATGGTGCAGCGATATGCCTGGGCCGGACCGGCCGAGGCGGTGGGTTGGATTCGTTGGGGCGGCTTGGCGTCGCTGGTCGTCATCGCGGCGACCAGTTTGGCGGCGGTGCTGATGACGCGGACACAGCGTTGGCGTGTCGGATTGCGACAGAGTTCGCTCCGTCGGTTGCTGGCGATCACCACCGTGATCGCGCTCTGGTGCGGATTGGTGATTCACCACGAGTCGATCGCCTGGCAAGGCAAACGGGTGCGATTCGCTTGGCGGATTGACGAGCTGGAAGCGATCGTCGCACCGTTGCGGAATCAGTGGCCCGAACGTGACGGCGAGTTGCCGGCGACGGGACCGTTTATGGCCTACCCGTTCGGACGCCCGACCACACTGGTTCTGTTGCAATCGCCTGCCTTGGCCAGTCAGCACGTGTATGTCAGCGCGATCGAACGCTGTGACGATGGCGCGATCAAGTTGCAGCTGACCGGGACCGACGGTGGTGATTGGGCGGAGTGGCATCCGCCGCACAGTCGTCCGATCTCCTTCGTCGGCGGACTGGCCGATCCCCACCAACTGCGCACCGCCACCGCCATCGGAAGCGGCTGGTACCTGGTCCGCTACGACGCCTAACGTGGCGTAAGCTTCCAGCTTGCGACTGCGCACTAATGGCAAGTTGGAAGCTTACCCCACGTGGGTGCGTCGATGGATAGGATCTGCGACTGCCAGCGGTCGAGTGCGATGGGATCCGCATCATCCACATCGATGCGATCGAACAGCGAGGCCGCGGCGTTTGCTTCCAGCCATCGATCCAACCGTCGTCCGAACGCGCAATACTCGTCGTAGCTGCTGTCGCCGAGGGCCAACACGGCGTACTTCAGCGTCGCCAAGTCGACGCGATCATTCATCACCGTCTCGGCGAATTCGATCGCATGGTCGGGCGGATCGCCTTCTCCGGCGGTGCTGGCGATGAACAATGCGCAACGGCTTTGCTGCAAACGTTTGCCATCCAGCGAATCGATACAGGCAACGTCGACCGATCGTCCCGACCGACGCAACAGCTCGGACGTTTGTCCGGCGAGTTCCTCGGCGACACCGGTTTGACTGGCGTAGATCACCAAGATCGACGCCTCGGATTGGGGCGCGTCGGGAAGTGATCGCTGCTTCGGTCGGCCATGCTGAAACGACCATCGACAGAGTCCCACATAGGACATCAGCACGAGAGCCGCCGCCCACCAACGCCCGGGACGTGGCGTCGCGATCCACCAGGGCCCCGCTGTCCAACGGAGCAGCAGGGCCGAAACGATGGCGAGGGCCGTGAGCACGAATGCGTTGGCCAGCCGGGGGGAGAATCGCGAGTGTTTTTCGTGATCGGTCATCGGGGTTTGGGAGCGTTCCGCCGACCTTTATTGCGGCAAGACTTCGAGGGTTCCGGCGTAGCTCATGCGACGGCTCTGGGCTTCGGGGATCTTCGTTTGCTTGTCTTCAGCGCTGGTTTGCAACCAGTACATGCCGGGTTCAGGCCAGGTGACGGAAAACTCGCCATTGCCGTCGGTCACCACGTGGAGCTCGTCTTGCGAATTTCGATAGCGGGTTTCGCCTCGCACGACGCTGATTTCCATTTCTGGCACCGGCTTGCCGTTGACCAGGAAGCGGAACTTGGCCGTTTCGCCGGAGTAGAGGTCGTTGGGATGCGTCAACGGAATCAATTCAATTCCCTCCCCGGTGGGCTCAAGTGACTCCAGCGTCGGCGCCCCGTTGGTGACGAACGTTTCGACGCGACCGAGGCTTTCGGTCACCCGCACGTTGGTGGCGCCCGCGGGGATCTCGGTTTGGAGTGCTTCGGCACTGCCCCGCCAGCGGCGCCGCTGGCCCTCGGATTCAAAGCTCGCGAAGGCGCCGCGATGGACGACGGCGATGCGGTAGGTGCCCTGTTGGGTCAACGGCAGATCAAACACGCTGCGGTACTTGCCGACCGACTGATTCTGCGCTTCTACCGTGTTGCCATCGGGCGCGACGATTTCCAGTCCGTCCAGGCGAAGCGGAAAATGGTTGAAGTAGAACAGGTCGTTCGAAACGGCGGCATCGACCGTGACCCAGGGCTCTGGCCCGGAAAACACCGTCTGCGAAGGTCGCAGCCAGACTTTATGGGCGAAGCTCGTTGCGGGAAGTGCGAGGGCCAGCAGGCAAGCAGACAGGATGAAACGTTTCATGGAAATCTCCGAGTCGGTTCGTGAAGGGAGTGGAATGGATTTAGGACGACGGCTTGAGCGTGAACGTGACTTCGCCGAGTTCTTCGCTGCCCTCGGCTCGTTTTGTCGTTGACGATTCCGCCGGCCAAGCGAAGGGGATTTCGACCAGCTCTCGCCCTCCCACTTCGCGCGACGCTTCGACCACCAGGCTGTACCGGCCCGGTTTCAAGTCGGCCAGACGCGGGTCGTCGGACGCGAACGTCAAGGTGTGTTTTCCCGCCGGCCGAGTGGCGCCGGAAACGCCATCGACGGGCATGTTCAGCCGGCGCCCCGATCGCCGCCACCATTGCCGCAGGTCCGGCAACCACTTCGTGCCGGCGCCTTCGGCCGAGCTACGCATCTGGTACCAGACGGACAGGTTGGCGACGCACGTGCGGTCTTTGTCTTGAATCCAAACTGCCACGTAAGGCCGGTGGTATTCGGAAACGTTTAGACGTGGGATTTCGACGCTCACTTGCAAGTCTTCGGCCGGTGCGGCCGCGATGCCGCCGAGCGCAAGCAAGAGCAGTGGTGCGATGCGATTGAGTTGCATGGTTGGACTTTGATTTTGGTGCAGGAAAGGGAGCAGGATGTAGAGCAATCACTCAGTGAATCAACAACAACACCAACAACAAGGGAATGACGACGCCCAGCCCGACCAGGGGCCACGTCATCCGCCGTCGTCTGGCGTGCTCGTAAAGCAGCAACAATCCGGTCAGACAAAACACCAGCGTTGCCAAGGCAAACAGGTCAAGAAAACCTTTCCACACGGCGCCGGTGTTCCGCCCCTTGTGCAAGTCATTGGCAAACGAAACCCATCCGCGACGGGTCCATTCGAACTCGACCGCGCCGCGTTCACGGTCGATCGCCATCCACGCGTCGCTGCCGGGGCCGGGCATTGACACATAGATCTCGTCCGCCGACCATTCCGCGTTTCGTGAACCGACCGGTCTGGGGAATTGAACGTTCAACCACTCGGCGACCGCTTCGGGCAAGGGCGCCGAATCGTCGGCTTGTGGCTCCGTGACGAGCGCGTGCAGGTCGTCGGGCAACTGGGCGGTCAGGCTTTCGGTGACCGGCTGCGATTCGATCTGTGAGGCGTGATTGAGCGTGATCCCGGTGATCGCAAACGCCAACATCCCGACCAGGCAGATCGCCGAACTGATCCAATGCCAGGCGACGATACTGCGCATCCAAACGGCGCGAAAACCGGGCTTGGCCATCGTCGTGGTTTGCGATGCGGTGTCGGGGCTGTGGGTCACACTTGACAACTCCACTGTGGTGAACGTGGGCCGGTCAAATTACAGCGACGAGATGGTTTTGACTTCGCGTCCCATCCGCGTCCAGCTGGCGTGCCAGAGTTCACGGTCGACCGAGTCGGTGACGTTTCGCACGCTACCGTCGGCCATCAACACTTGTGCAAATCCGGTGTGGTAACTGCGCGGCCCGGTCACCTTGGACGAACCGTAATGCAGATCGGGAATGTTGCTGTTGGGCGTCAGGAATCCGTTCATCACCGGGCCATTGGGCACGCTGCCGCGAAGCCAATAGTGATTGCGGTTCCCCGTCCACTGGGTGACAAACGGTTCAACGACTGAGTAGTCGCCCGTCTCAACCGCATCGATCACGGTCTGGTCAAGGGACGTCGGAGACGCGCGGTAGCCGCGGACGTCCATCTTCGGTGTCGGCGTGGCGATACCGATGCCCAGCCCGATCGTCGTTTCGGCAAAGACAATCGTGTGGCTCGTTCCATCCAGGATGTCGCGGAACTTGACCTTCGCGCCGACCCAGCACAGGCCATCGGACTTGACCCCATTGCCCGGATGAAACACCCCGTCCGTCCCGCTGCCTTGGTTCATGGCATAACTGGTACCGGCGATTTGAATCGAGGCTCCCGACGGCAGGTCCAAAGCGTGCAATTCCGCACCGACATCACTGGGGCATTCGTAGGTCGGGATCCGTGTTCCGGCGGCGTCATGAAGCCGCTCTGGCAGATCCTGGAACGCGGGATGGCCCATGTAGATGTCAAAGTCGATCAGATCTTGAAGCTGCGCCTGTTCGATGAACGGCAGCAGCTTGGCGTGCGGCGAGTAGTCGTTCGGATAACCGTTCGGCCAGGGGTAACCGTTGTTGGGGAACGCTTCGTTGTAGGCCGAGGCATAGTTGTGCAGCGCCAATCCGATCTGCTTCAGATTGTTGCTGCACTGCATCGAGCGGGCGGCTTCACGGGCGGCTTGGACCGCGGGCAGCAGCAGGCCGACCAGGATGCCGATGATCGCGATCACGACCAGCAGTTCGACCAGCGTGAAACCGCGGCGGCCGACGCGATGGGGTGGCGCCGCGTCCGGTCGGAAGGCGATCGGAGCGGGGAAACCGCTGCGGGAAGCGGTCGGACAAACGGGCAAACGGGACATCAAATTTCTCCAGCCGAGGGCACACGAAAGGATGGATCAACCCCGGACCACACGTCGAAACCGCCACCGTGGCGACACGCGTTTGCCGGGGACCGATCGAACGTGGCTGGCTAGAGGGCGAGGAAAAGCCCGTGGCTTGCTTCGTTGTCGAACAGTACTGCTATTGAGAATCAGTTGCAGTAGGATGGCGAATGATCCAGGGATGTTCAAGGGGGATGGTTCAGTTTTTCTTGCCCGCCGCCTCCCGGCCGCCCAATGCCATCGACTTTGACGCCAAGCGGGGTGTTTTTGGTGAGCGGTAGGGCGCGAGCGCTCCGGTCGTTCACGGTGTTTTTGAAGCGCGACCGGACGGCTCGCGGGCTGTCGATTTTGTGAGCCGCGACGCGTAAGCGGCCGGGCACTGCGACGCTGCCCGAGGCCTTACGGCCAGCGGCTCACCATTGACTCATCAGATCCCGACAAAATCGACACCCCGCTCGCGCCGTTCCGCTAACACCTTGAGAGCCAAGGCAAGTGGCATTGGGCGCCCGCGGCCTCCGCCGGGCTGGTGCCGATGGCGTGCTGGTAGTGGGCGGCCAAGGTCTGGGCGTCGTGGCATTCGCTCGCCGCGAATTGCTGCACCACACAGCCGTCCTTCAGCACAACAATTTTGTCGGCCCAGGCCGCGACGCTGGGCTCATGCGTGACGACCACGATCGTCCGCTGTTGCTGGTCGCACAGGTCGCGCAACTGTTTGCAGAGGGTTTGTCCGGTCTGCGAATCCAAACTGCCCGTCGGTTCATCGGCAAACACGATCGCCGGGTTCGCGATCAATGCACGAGCGATCGCGATGCGCTGCCGCTCGCCACCGCTGAGCGAATCCGGTCGGTGGTTCAACCGATCGCGAATTCCCAATTGCGTTGCCAGCGCGTCGAGCTCCGTGTCGTCGCGTTGCGGGATCCCGGCGGCATGCAGGGGAAACAGGACATTGTCGTAGGCGGTCAGCGAGGGGATCAGGTTAAAGTCTTGAAACACCAGCCCGACGCGTCGTCGACGAAAGAGAGTCAATTGGCGATCGGAAAGTGTGTCCAGACGTTGGCCGTCTTGGAACTCAACCCGATCAGCCAATCGCGGGTCACGGTCACGAACGTGACGGGTGACTCCGACGCGGAGGATTCGGAATCATCGATCGATTTACTGGTCGGTTCGCGTCCGCCGGTCAATGGCGCGCCACCGCTAGATCCCACCCTGGTCAGCACCCCGGCGATCGATGAGCCTTACGAACTCGTTGATGGGGCGTGGCTCGGTACGGATGCGGACGCGAGGGAAGTCGTCGTCGGGATCGGTTACGCCAGCGAGAACGACATCGCCGTGGGAGATACGCTGCAACTGACAACGCTGGCCAATCAAGTCCGGTTACGGGTCGTTGGTCTGGTCGACCAAGCTCCGCAAGCCCCGGTACTCGCACAGCAGGTCCGATCGGGCGCTGGTCCTGGCGGTCGCCCCAATCCGAACCCGCCCGAACCAACAACCAGCGGAGGCTCAAAGACACAGCTGGGACTGCCCAGCAACTTCGTGCAAGGCGTGGCGACCAACGCGGTTTACGTGCGTCCGCAGGTTGCCGCGATGATCAACGGGGACCCGTCAAAACCACAGGTGTTGCAACTCGCGGTTCGCGACACCGTCACCGTCGACGCCTTTCGTGACGCTTGGCAATCACAACTCGCGTCGAACCAGCCGCCGCTGAAGCTGATCGACTTTGCCGCCGTTCGGGGCGGGCTGGAATCGAGCCGCTCGGTTTCCCAGCAGCGTTCCCAAGCCTGGGCGGCGACCGGGATGGCCTCCCTGGCTGCCGTCTTCATCATCTTTTCGACGCTCAGCATGGGGGTCAGCGAACGGGCGCGTGAGCTTGCGATGCTCCGCGCGGTCGCGCTCACGCGGGCGCAGATCGCCGGCATCATCGCGATGGAAAGTGTCCTGCTTGCACTGATCGGATGGCTCGGCGGTTTGGCCACCGGTTGGGCGCTGGTGCTGCTCGGCAGCCACGTGATGACGGGCCTGTTTGGATCCAGCCCGGTCCTCGGCTGGGGCTGTGTCGTGTTGACCGGGCTGACGGTGGTCGTGGGATCGCTCGGCGCCGCAATCCTGCCGGCGTGGCGGGCCATGCGGATCCAGCCGATCGATGCCATGTCGGCTCGCACACCCTCGCCGCGTCGCTTGCATCGGACGACGTTCGCGGGCGTTGGGCTGCTGATGATGGCCGCGACCCCGATCCTGGTGTTTGCGTTGCCGATGCCCGACACGTGGCGGACGGCCTGCTACGCGTTTGTGGCCTACCCGATGTTGTTGTTCGGCACGATCCTGATCGCACCGACCGTCGTGATCCTGTGCGAGCAGACGTTCGGACCGATGGTGACAGGACTGCTGCGATTGGATCGGAGAACAATGCAGGTTCCGCTCTCGAGCAACCTTTGGCGAACGGTCGGCGCGACACTGGCGTTGTCGGTCGGATTGGGGCTGTACACCTCGACCCAGACGTGGGGCTACTCCATGCTGCAACCGTTCACGCCGGGCCGCTGGCTGCCGGACATGCTGGTGGCCTTTCATCCCATCGGTCTGGACGAAACCGGTCTGGCGCGGGTGAAGCAGGTCGAGGGTGTCCGGTCCGACCAGGTGCTGCCACTGTCGGTCGAACAAGCTCGATTCGCTTGGGACGGTGATGCTGAACCGACTCGCCTGAAATACGACAACGCCGTGATCTTCGGCCTTGATCCAGCCCCCGCGTTAACCGACGACGATCCGTTTTTAAACTTGCGGTTTGTCGACGGCGATCGTCAATCCGCGGCCGAGCAACTCGCCGACGGCCGCGGCTGTTTGATCTCGCAGGACTTTCAGATCAGCACCGGCCTTGGCATCGGCGATGAACTCCATTTCACCCCACCGGCAGCCGAGCACGAACGAGTGACCTATCGCATCGCCGCGGTGGTGTCGCTACCGGGTTGGCACTGGGTCACGAAATTTTCCGGCGTGCGACGTCACTTTGTTCGCACCGCGACGATGGTCATGGCCGGCCGCGAGCAGGTGCGTCGTGATTTTCACCTGCACCGCAACGAGTTTTACTGGTTGAACTTGGACGATCACGCAGACCTGGCCGCGGTCGAATCGCAATTGCAATCGATCGCCGAGCGTGACGCGGGCACGACCTTTACGGCCGACGGCATGGGTGAAGTCACCGCCTACCGTCCCTTTGCACGGGCAACGGCGACCGAAAACGTCCGCAAAGCGATTCGAATGCGTGCCGATGACATGATTTGGGGCATGAGTCTTTTGCCGTTGATCACGCTAGCCGTCATGTCCCTGGCGATCGCAAACACGATGATCGCATCGGTCCGATCGCGGACTTGGGAGTTTGGCGTGATGCGCTCGATCGGCGTGACACGTAGCCAGTTGGTCCGGTTGGTGGTCGCCGAATCGGTGCTGATCGGGATCGCCGCGGTTGTCCTGAGTTTACTGTTCGGCTTGATCGCCGGTTGGTGTGGGGTCGGCATGGCGCAGTACGGACGCTGGTTCGCCGGTCCGCCGACGTTCATCATCCCGTGGAGTCAACTGTCGGTCGGATTCGCATTGACCATCGTCCTGTGCCTGTTGGCCGGGCTCTGGCCCGCGATCAAGATCGGGCGTGCCGAACCACTCACGTTGCTGACCGCCGGCCGAACGGCACAGTAGCAGAAACGTGGGTGTCGCGAATTCCGGGACCGCGACTCGCAAGGACGACGGCCCTTCCGGGCTGTCGTCCTTCGGACTTTCCGGGCGACGACCTGGAAAGGACGTCGTACAGCGATCTGCCGGAAGCGACACCAACTGAAGCGGCGGTTTCACAGTCAGATAAAGATTCTGGCTCCCCTCTCCCCCAACACTCTGGCGAGCCTAAGCGAGCCAGAGTGTTGGGGGAGAGGGGCCGGGGGTGAGGGGGATTCCAATCCACAGTGACGCATACGAGCAGAGAAGACCCGAAGGCGAGACGTGTTACCCAAGCGGTGAAACCCGACAACAATCACGCCTCAAAATGATGTGCCTTCGTCATTGCAAGACGGTCGATGGAGCGGATAACGTCGGTGAGCCGAGCGGTAACAAACGAGTTTCACGCCCGAGCGTTAGTCGGGTTTCGAGTTGATTCATCGGGCTCCCGTACGACGGCCGCTTATGCCGAATCCCCTGAAATCCGAACCAGTTGCTTGCCCAGGTTGTCGCCGTCAAACAGGCCGATGAACGCTTCGGGTGCGTGTTCCAATCCCTCGGTGATCGTCTCCTCCCAAACCACCTTGCCGGCTTTCACCAACGGTGCCATCTCTTGGATGAATTGCTGACGGGCGTCCATGTGATCCATCACGATGAAACCCTGCATGCGGATTCGTTTGGCGATGACCTTGAACAGGTTCCGTGGTGCTGCGGGTGGGTCGGTAGCGTTGTAGGTCGCGATCATGCCGCATTCGACACAGCATCCGAAATCGTTCATGACGTCGAGCGCCGCTTCCAAGTGATCGCTGCCGACATTGTCGAAGTAGACGTCGATGCCGTTGGGTGCCAAGCGGGCGAGTTCTCCGGCCAGGTCGTCGGTCTGCTTGTAGTTGATGACCGCATCGATACCCGCCTTGTCCCGCAGCCAGTCGATCTTTTCGGGTTTGCCCGCGCTGCCGATCACGTGGCAGTCCTTGGCCTTGGCGAGTTGGCAAACGATGGAACCGACGGCCCCGGATGCGGCAGAGACAAACACGGTACTGCCGGATTGCAGTTCGGCGATCTTGTTCAACCCGACCCAGGCGGTCATCCCCGTCATGCCGAGTGCACCGAGATACGCCTGCACGGGCGCGAGTTCCGGGTCGACCACCGTGACCCCTTGGCCGTTGGATTTCCAGTATTCACGCCAGCCGAGGTTGCCCAGGACCATGTCGCCCTTTTGATAGTCCTTGTGCCGCGACTCGACGACCTGTCCGATGCATCCACCCTCAAGCGGCTCGTCGATTTTAAAGGCCGGCACGTAGCTGTCGCCTTCTTTCATCCGGCCGCGCATGTACGGATCGACCGACATCCACTGGTTCTTGACCAGAAACTCTCCGTCGGCGATCGGAGAAAGTTCCACCGATTCCATACGGAAATTGGACGGCGACGGGATGCCGTCGGGACGCGAGACGAGTTCGATTTGTTTTGATTGAGTTGGTTGAGAAGCGTCAGTTGACATCGCAGATTCCTGTTATCGAGTGGTGCGTGACATTCACGCCTGAAACCTTTTTTGCTTGCGGTGGCATTTCAAACAGCACCGAGGTGGATCAGTTTCTTGTTGACGAATTCAAGAATGCCCAGGTGAGACAGTTCGCGGCCGTAGCCAGAATTCTTGATACCGCCGAACGGCAGTTCCGCTTGCGAGCGAGTCGGTTGATTGACGAAGACCATCCCGGATTCGATCTGTTCGGCGACGCGACGGCCACGCTCGATGTCGGCGGTGAAAACGCTGCCGCCGAGACCGTAGGAGGATTGATTGGCCAACTCGATCGCCGCGGCCTCGTCTTCGACGACATACACGGTCGCGACCGGGCCGAACAGTTCTTGGTCGAACGTGGGCATGTCGGGGGTGACGTCGGTCAGCAGGGTCGGATTGAAATAGGCTCCCTCGCGATCCGGCCGATCGCCTCCCAGTCGCACGGTTGCGCCGGCGTCGATGGACGCTTGAACTTGGTTTTGCAGCTGCACGGCCGCGCTCTCGCTGGACAGCGGCGCCAAGGTTGTCTCTTCATCCAATGGATCACCCATCTGGAGCGCAGACAGCTGTTCTTTGAATCCCGTCAAAAATTCCTCGGCGACGGCTTCGACGACGATGAATCGCTTTGATGCGACACACGATTGCCCGGCGTTGACCATCCGTCCCTTCACGGCCTGGGGAATCACCTCCGCCATGTCAGCGTCTTCGAGCACGACAAAGGGATCGTTGCCGCCTAACTCAAGCACGCTGCGTTTGAGGTGTTTGCCGGCCAGTGCCGCGACCGCCGCACCGGCCGGTTCGCTGCCGGTCAGCGAGATACCTCGTACGCGATCGTCGGAGACAATCGTTTCGACAAACTCCGTCGGGATGAACAGATTGGTGTAAACGCCGCGTGGTAATCCGCTCCGATGAAACAACGCCTCGATCGTCTCGGCACACTGCGGAACGTTGCTGGCGTGTTTGATCATCACGGTGTTGCCGGCCATGATGTTGGGGGCGGCAAAGCGGACGACCTGGTAGAACGGAAAGTTCCAAGGCATCACCCCCATCACGATCCCCAGCGGCTCGTAATGGATATAGGCCTTCACGCCCTCAACATCCATCGGCTGATCGGCCAAAAACTGTTCGGCACCGTGGGCATAGAATTCAGCGATTTTGGCGCAGTACTCGATTTCGTATTGGCTTTCAGAAATGCGTTTGCCCATGTCCAGCGTGATCGTGCGCGCGTACTCGTCGGCGCTCGATCGAAGCAATTCGGCGAACTTGAGTAGACAGCGTTTCCGCTGCGCGAAGGTCTCCCGACGCCAGTCTTGGTACGCCGTGTTGGCAACGTCGATGGCCGTGATCACGTCATCCTTAGACAACGGCTCGAATTCCTGGAACGTTTGGTTGGTGGCCGGATTGATGCTGGCAATGGTCATGGTCGGTGTATTTGAAGAAAGGTGAAAAGGGCGGACGTTCCTCTATCATGGCGAGGATCGCGGTTGATCGCAAAGCTGCGATCGTCCGGGCGCGGTGACGAAGACTCACTTCCCCTCGTCGCCGCCGTTTTGGGAGTCATTGAATGCTTGAATCCGCCGTTCCAATTGACCGAGCAAAAACAAGACGGCCATGGCAAATGCGGTAACGGCCAACGCGAGCCCGGTACGATCGACGGCAACCGCGACGCCAATCCCTGCGGTCAAGTAGATTGTCGCTGCCGTCGTCAATCCCTCCACGCCTTCGCCCTTCTGGTGCACAATCGTCCCCGCACCGAGAAAGCTGATGCCGACAACGATCGCTTGCAAAATTCGAATCGGGTCCGCTTTGAGCAGCGAGTTGGTTTCCTGCTGCTCGAATTGATTGACGATCTCTTGCCCCAAGATCATCATCAGAGCCGACCCGGCGCAGACAAAAATATGCGTGCGAATCCCCGCCGGCTTGCCCGCGACTTCACGCTCGATCCCCAGGATCCCACCGCAGGCGGCCGAGATCGCGATCGCTTGAAGGTTCTCGAGGTCAATGGCGTCAAACATGATTCTACCCGTGAACGCTCACCCTGCGTGATCGATCAGCGGCGCAACGTCTTCAGTACGCAGTTCGAAGATTGAAAGCTGACGACGCACTAATTGGTCTCGATCGTTGTAATCTCATCCGGAACCGGATCGCCGGGTTTCCGCTCCAGGGTCAGCAACATGTTCTTGCTGCCTTGGGGCGACTTGAATTTTGTCGGTCGATCGGCACCGTCGAGCGCGTAGCAGAGTGTCCATCGGTGTTCGTTTTCAAATCGGACGATGCCTTCCGCGACAGCTTTATCCGGTCTGGGAGGCGGGTCGATCTGACTGGGCCTGGCGAGTTTGGGAACCGATGTCATCGTGATCTGAACCGGATCCGTCGATGAATCGATGCGAAACACGGCCCGAAACCGTTGTTGGTTGTCGCGATCATAGGTGACAATCCGGTTGACCGAGATTGTGACATATGTCCCTTCAACTTCAGATTCGGTCAAAGGGCGACCTTGGTTGACACCGGCGACAATCTCCCAACGCCCTTGAAGTTCTTCGATCAACGTCTCATTCGGCTTCTCGTCGACCTTTGCCTCTTCGACCTTTGTCTCGACGGCTATTGCCGGTGGAACGGCAAAAGCCGAACTGAATCCAAACGCCAGCACGGCGTAGAAACGGTTGAACATTATTTATCTCCACAAATGAAAAGGGTTCGAGAGTTTCACCCGTCCGCCGACATCGCTCGCCATCAAAGCGAGCCCAATTGCTAAACGCGATGAATGTGACCCGCGTCGATCACTGTTCGGTCTCGAGCGGTTCGGTATCCAGACTGGCGTCAACTTTCTCCGCCGTCTCATCGAGCACCTGTTTCGACTTCTCGACCATCACGGCGGAGTCCTGCCGAACTTTGTCGGCATCCACACGCATCGTCGGATCACCGTCGGGCGAACTGAATTGCACCCAACCGACCCAAGCCAGAACAAGTAACAGGACTGCTACACCAATGATCGCACGCATCACGTTTCTCCGAAAAAAAGATCGAGAGACAGACCCGACTCACTCGCCCACCTTCACCGTGACATCGCCACCGTTTTCATCGCGATGGATCTCGATGCCGCCGTTGGGCGTGTCGACGTCGACAATCGTCTCCTTCGTTTCTTGCTGCTCGCAGCCGCTGGCGCAAGCCGCCAACGCGATGATTGCGCCGAGTAGAAACAAATGGACGTCGAATTGAAGAGATTTCATAAGGAAGCCTTCTCGAGGACGCGGCGATCGCGTCCCCGCTCAAAGTGAGGGAATGGGAACGGGGCAGCGACAGTGGTCGCCCCCGCGGTCAGACGGCCGGCCCACGTCGGCCCATGACCAGCCCGATGATGAACAGCACCAGGAAGACGACGAACAAGATTTTGGCGATGGACGCTGCGGTCCCGGCGACGACGCCGAATCCGAGGACACCGGCGATCAACGCGATGATCAAAAAAGTTAATGCCCAGCTCAACATGGCAATCTCCGAGTTTTGAAAGAGGTTGTCTCGAAGCGGTGGACTTCACCACTTGGCGAGTGTCAGCATGGAGACGCGATTGCCGTGCCAAACCGAATGATTGCGTGATTCGACCGCTAAAAGCCCGTAAATCACTGGGTCAAACCGATTGGCCTGGATGCCGGGAGTTCAGCGTGGTCGAGAACCGAGCAGTCGGCGGGCGTGAACGCATCGGACCGTTTCACGCTGTCGAGGAACACCATCGTCGCGGCGTGGCGCACAATTTGCGTTGACGTGCATCGTTTCGCCACTCTTAGGCATGAGGGAAATTCGATGAATCAAGTCTCGAACTTGCAACGTGTTTTGGTCGCAGTGGGCGGCTCCGCCAACGGTCACGTGGCCGTTGATTATTCGATCCAGCTGGCCAACCGCTACGGTTGCCGATTGGTGGGAATCGACATCGTCGACGACGACGACACGGAACTTGCGATCTACGGCGTTGCCGATGAGGCGGCCGAGGCGGAGCGTCAACGAGAGATCCGGCAACTGCGCGAGCGGGCCAGGCAAAATCTGGACGCGTTCCAACAGCGCTGTAGCGCTGCCGGAATCCAAACGGATTGTTGTGGCAAAAAGGGTGACGTGGCCGAGCAGCTTTTGACCGAGGCCCAACGATCCGATCTGATCATCCTGAGCCGCGAAACGCCCTTCGATTCGGCAACGTCGGCCAACACCATTCTGGGCAAGCTGCTCCACGAAGCGTCACGCCCGATGATCACGGTGCCCCTTGCACTGCCCCAGGAAGACAACGTGCTGGTTGCCTATGATGGCAGCCGCTCGGCGGGCCAGGCGCTGTTCGCGTTCGTCGCGCTGGGGATCGGCGGTGACAGAAAGGTGCACGTCGCGACCGCAGCGTTTTCGGCCGAATCCGCACGCTTGATCGCTCAGCCAGCCTTTGACTTCCTGGAACTTCACGGAATAGATTGTCAGCTGCACGCGATCGAGGCGGAGAACCAAGTCGAACGAGCGTTGCTCAGTCTCGCGGCCGAACTGGACGCGGGGCTGTTGGTCGCCGGCGCCTGTGGCCACTCACGGATCCGAGAGTTCCTGCTCGGATCGTTCACACAGAAGTTGATCGAAGCGTCGCATCTGCCGTTGTTTTTGTTTCATTAATGAGCGGCGATGGAGCCGCGAACCGCGTCAGCGGCCGGGCATCGTGGCGCCCGCCCGAGGCCTGACGGCTAGCGGCTCGCCATTGATTCAGCAGATCCCGATTCAATGGACAGACTGCGAGCCGTCCGGTTTCGGCGTGAAAGACCGGAGGGCTCGCGCCCTACCGCTCACAAATGCTTCACAGCGACGTGCCTCTTGAGGGTGGGCGTATTGGCGCATGACGACGTCAAACGCACCGAAATCCTGTGACCGACTGTCTCACAGGATGAATGCGGCGGTCGGCAATTCGTTTTTCATCGAGATCTTTTTTAGCCTTTCAGCGGCTCGCCAAGGGCCCAGTTCATCGCCTTTCCCCGGCAAACCCCGTCCATCGCACACGCCCAAGCTCGGTGTGGCACCACAGGCGAAGTTTTGGCGTTGTGGGAACACGACGTGCGGTAAAGACGCGGGGAAGAACCAGTGGGGCTAGACACAACCGGTGGATCATGAGGAGTACGAGCGGATGACCAAGTTGAGAGGTGGACTGACGGTGGGCTTGGCGGTCATCGTCGCGGCGGTGGTCTGGCCGGCAGCGATCTTTGCGGCACCCGGAGCGAACGCGGGCGATTGGCCACAATTCCGCGGTCCCGACGGGAAGGGGACGGCAGTGGGCGAGGACTATCCGTTGACGTGGGGGCCAGAGAAAAACATCAAGTGGAAGATCGATCTGGCCGATCCCGGCGCCGGTAGTCCGATCGTTTCCGGCGGACGTGTTTTTCTTGCCAGCGCCACCGAAGATGGTCGCCAACGCAGCCTGCTGTGCATCGACCGCAACGACGGCATGCTGCTCTGGACGCGCACGGTCGAGTTTGGTGAAGACATCACGCATTCGAAGAATCCCTTCGGCAGCACCACACCGGCTACCGATGGCGAGCACGTCGTCGTTTGGCACGGCTCGGCGGGGCTGCACTGTTACGACTTTGCCGGAAAGCCGCTTTGGTCACGCGATCTGGGCGAGTTCAAGCACATCTGGGGCTACGGCTCGTCTCCGATCCTCTACAAAGACAAAGTCTTGCTGCAAACGGGGCCGGGGGAACGCGTCTTTGTGACCGCGATTGACTTGGCCAGTGGCAAGACGTTGTGGGAAACCGACGAACCCTACAGCGGCGACAAGAGCCCGGACGACGTCGGATCATGGAGCACACCGGTGGTCGCCCATGTCGATGGCCAACCGCAGGTCATCTGTGCCATGAGCACGCGGGTGAACGCTTACGATCTCGACAGCGGTGATCTGCTTTGGTGGTGCGACGGATTGAACGGTTCGAACTACGACGTGGTGAGTTCCTCGCCGCTGATCGGTGACGGAATCGGTTTTGCCATGGCCGACCTGCGTGGGCCGGCGATGGGATTCAAGCTCGGCGGATCCGGCGACGTCACCGCATCAAATCGGCTGTGGCACGTCGAGAAACGAAACCCCAGCAGCGTCGGCACCGGCGTCATGGTCGGCCGTCACATCTATCGACCGAACTCCGGGCCCGGGACGCTGGAATGCCTGGATGCCGAAACCGGCGAGAGTTTGTGGAAGAGTCGCGCCAGGGATCATTGGGCGTCGATGGTGCTGGCCGGCGGGCACCTGTACGCGCTCAGCCAGCGCGGCACGACGGTTGTTTTGAAACCCAACCCGCAAGCGTACGAACAGGTTGCCAGCAACGAATTGGACGGGGTGACCAACGCGACGCCTGCGTTCTCGGAGGGAGAGATCTTTCTCCGCACGGAAGAGCATCTGTATTGCATCGGAAAGTGACATCGTTGATTTGGTTTAGGTAGTTATTGTGAAAGTTCACGCCCCCGAAGCGATCCTTCCCACGCTGACCGCGACGGTCGCAGTCGTGTCGCTGGCGTTCTGGTTGGCGACCGGTCCGCCGAGCGATCTGGAACCGCGGACAGCGGGACGAGATGGCACGATCGACCGCGCCGGCCAGACGGATCGTCCCGAACCGGGGCAGCCGATCGCCGGGCCCGGAACGGCGTCAGACATCTCCGGCCGCTGGCCGGGGTTCCTCGGGCCGGGCCGCGATTCGATTGCGACCGGCGGCCCACCGCTGGCCAGATCCTGGCCTGACGAAGGCCCGCCGCTGCTGTGGTCGATCGAAGTCGCCGAGGGCTACGCCGGTGCCGCGATCAGCGACGGGCGAGTCTACGTGTTGGATTACGACGAAGAAGCCGAAGCCGACACGCTGCGTTGCTTGTCACTCGATGACGGCCGTGAACTCTGGCGCAACAGCTATCCCGTCGTTGTGGCGTTTCACCACGGCATGACGCGGACGGTGCCGATGATCGTCGGTGACTACGTGATCACGATGGGGCCGCGTTGTCATCTGGCGTGTTGGGATGCCGCGACGGGCAAATCGCACTGGTTGATTGATCTGGAGCGGGATTTCGGAACCCGCGTGCCCGAATGGTACACCGGCCAATGCCCGCTGGTGGACCAAGACCGCTTGATCGTCGCCCCTTGTGGCGACGCGATGCTGATGGCGATTGATTACCGGACGGGTGACGTGATTTGGCAATCACCCAATCCCAGGGGCTGGAACATGACGCATGTCTCGGTCGTTCCGATGGAGTTCCAGGGACGTCGCACGTATGTCTATTGCGCCAGCGGCGGTGTCGCTGCTGTCGCGGCCGATGACGGAACGTTGCTCTGGGAAACGACCGCTTGGAAAGAAATCAACGCGACCAGCCCGTCACCGGTGGTGTTGCCCGATGACCGACTGTTTCTCTCACGAGGCTACGGATCGGGAGCGTTGATGTTGAAACTGGTCGAGACGGACAGCGGGATCGAGGCCCAGAGCCTGTTTGAACTCAGTCCCAAACAGTTCAGTTCCGAGCAACAGACACCGATCTATCGCGACGGTCATTTGTTTGGCATTCGAAAGATCGGCGCAAAAACGATGGTCTGCTTCGACCTTGATGGCAACGAGGTGTGGGACAGCGGCAGCGATCGGTTCGGGTTCGGTCCCTATCTGTTCGCCGACGACCTGCTGCTGATCCTGGATGACGACGCGACGCTGACGGCTGCCCAGGCGACGCCGGCCGGTTACAAGCGACTGGCCCGGCACCAGGTTCTCTCCGGCGGCCACGATGCCTGGGGACCGATGGCGATCGTTGCGGGGCGACTGATCCTCCGCGACATGACCCGCATGGTGTGCCTGGATCTGCGAGCGAATTGATGGCGACAACCACTCAACCCCCTTTGAATTCGGAGTTCAACGACGCATGCGATTCTTGAACGAGCATCGTGGAATGCTGGTCACCGCCGTGATCGCGATAGCGGTCGGCATCGCCAGTTATGCCGTCGTCAGCAGCGACCCGTTGGCCCAACGCAGTCGCGGATCGTTCACGATCGACTATTCCAGTGTCTATGAAGTCGATTCGGACTTGATTCAGTTCCGCCAGACGGAAGAAATCAAGGTTCAGATGGACGAGGTTCGCGGCATCTGCGTCGGGCCCGCGGACAAGCTTTACATCGCCGGTGACCAGGCGGTCGCCGTCTATTCGCAAGACGGTGTGGAACTGGCGACGATCCGAACCGATGGAGAACCGAGTTGCGTGGCGATCGGCAACGACCAACATGTCTCACCGGGACGGATCTATGTGGGTGCCGGCGACCGGATCGAAGTGTTCGAACCCGACGGCAGTCGGGTCGGGACCTGGAGCGTGCCCGACGACAACGCGATCCTGGCATCCATCGCCGTCGCGGCCAACGACGTGTTCGTCGCCGACGCTGCCAACCGCGTGGTGTTGCGATTCGACCTGGCCGGCAAGCTGGTGTCTGTGATCGGAAAACCGGATGACGGCGGACGAACCTTCAACGTCCCCAACACCTATTTTGACATCGCGATCGGTTCCGAAGGCCGGCTGCACGTGGCCAATCCGGGCGCATTGCGAATCGAAACCTACACGTTTGACGGTGCCATGGAAGTTCGCTGGGGCGAGCCGGGGGCGGCGATCGACCGCTTCTTCGGTTGCTGCAATCCCAGCTATTTCGCGGTCTTGCCCGGTGGCGAAATCGTCACGTCGGAAAAGGGGATTCCGCGGATCAAGGTTTACAGCGAGTTCGGTGAATTCCGATCCGTTGTCGCGGGACCGAGCATGTTGGGAGTCGCCCAGTCGGAACTGGGAGACCCTCGCGCCGTCCAAGCCGAAGCGGTCTTTGACGTGGCGACCGACAGCCGGGGACGCATCTTGGTTTTGGATCCGAGACGAAAGTCGGTGCGGGTTTTTGAACGCAGTATTGTCGAAAAAAGTGGGATAGGCTTCCAGCCTGTCAATCCTGAAATGTGGGATAGGCTTCCAGCCTGTCGACTCGCACATGACAGGCTGGAAGCCTATCCCACTGTTTGGGATCGAGGGTAAATCGAATGACGCAACCTGAAACAAACAACAATCGCCGGCAATGGCTGATTCGCACCGGACGCTACACGCTGCTCGGTGGCCTGTCCGTGTTGTCACTCAACCTGCTCGACCGCGCGCTGCGCAGTGGATGTGTGCGGCTGGAATCGCCCTGCCAGAGTTGCGAGTTGTT
The DNA here is from genome assembly GCF_007754155.1 of Stieleria neptunia. NCBI lineage: Bacteria > Pseudomonadati > Planctomycetota > Planctomycetia > Pirellulales > Pirellulaceae > Stieleria > Stieleria neptunia. The sequence goes on from NZ_CP037423.1 coordinate 2,221,528, forward strand.
CAAAGCGTGTGAGCTTTCCAAAGCGGCAGAGACGCGGCAAGCGACGACCGAGGGCCAAACATCATGAACGGCGAAAAACAGACCGACCGACGTGGCTTTCTTGCCGATGGGGCGCGCGTGGCCGGCGTAGTGTCCGCGGGGGTGTTGGGTGGTTTTTTGGCCGGCCGTCGCGGTCAGGCCGAAGAGAACCGTTGGCAGATCGATCCCGACAAATGCGTCGGCTGCGGAAACTGTGCCACCCACTGTGTGCTCGATGAATCGGCCGTCAAGTGCGTCCAGTGTTTCGACATGTGCGGCTTCTGCAACCGTTGCACCGGTTACTACACGCTGGACGGGCTGGACAGTCGCGACACCGCCGCGGAAGACTTGTTGTGCCCGACCGAAGCGATCATTCGCACGTTCGTCGAAGGCAAAGCGGGGCAAAATTTCTATGAGTACACGATCGACACCGATGCCTGCATCGGTTGTGCGTTGTGCGTCAAGGGCTGTGCCCTGATGAACGGTTCACTGTACCTGCAAGTGATGCAGGATCGCTGTGTGAACTGCAACGAGTGTGCGATCGCGGTGGCGTGCCCGAGCGACGCCTTCGTCAACGTTTCCTCCGACAAGCCCTATCGGCTCAAGCGAGTGGCGTTGGGGGTGATGCGGCAAAAGGCGGGGAAAGCCGACAAGGCGGCTCAGAAGCTGATCGATCAGGTGCAAGCCGATGAATAGGATCCTTCGTCTAAGTGTTGCTGCCGCGCTGGTTGCTGCCCTGATGAGCGGCGTCTTGACTGGCAGCGTGATGGCCGACGAGTCGCAGGATCTGATGTTCCCCGTGCCGGAGTTCTCCGACCATCCGATCCCCACCGCCAGTGTCCCGGAGGTTCAGGGCGAGGTTGCCGCGGTCTTGGACGTAGCGATTCTATTTGTCGCGTTGTGCTTGGCATCCTATTTCACGCTGGTGTCGCGGTCGCGTCGCAACGTGCTGCTGCTGACGATCGCCAGCTTGCTGTGGTTCGGTTTTTGGCGGCAGGGCTGCGTCTGTCCGATCGGTGCGACCCAGAATGTTGCGTTGGCGATTTTTGATCCCACCTACGTCGTACCGTTGACGGTGGTGGCGTTCTTTATTTTGCCGTTGGTGTTCACGTTATTCTTTGGCCGAACGTTTTGCGCTTCGGTCTGTCCGCTCGGCGCGATGCAAGAGTTGCTCGCCGTTCGCTCGGTCAAAGTGCCCCGCTGGCTGGACCATTCGTTAGGATTGGTCGCTTACATCTACCTGGGCGCCGCGGTCATCTTCGCCGCGACCAAAACCGGATTCATCATCTGTCGCTACGATCCGTTCATTCCCTTTTTCCGACTGGGGGCGAACACCGACATGTTGCTCTTCGGCAGCTGCGTCCTGCTGATCAGCGTGTTTGTCGGTCGCCCGTATTGTCGCTATCTGTGTCCTTACGGCGCGATTCTGCGTGTGCTGTCGTGCTTTTCCAAATGGCGTTTGAGTATTCCGCCGGACACGTGCATCAATTGCCAGCTTTGTGAAGACGTCTGTCCCTACGGAGCGATTCATCCCCCGACGGTCACGCAATCACCTCAGCGTCGGCGAAAAGGGAAACGACAGTTTGTGATTGCCCTGCTTGCCGCTCCCGTTGTCGTCGCTGTTTTCTGGTGGCTGGGCACGGCACTCGGCGTTCCGCTGTCGCAGTGGCATCCGGAATCGCGTTTGGCCGAACAGGTGCGGCTGGAAGAGTTGGGCGTGGCGGAAACGACCACCGAAGCTAGCGACGCTTTTCGGGGTTCGGGACGGTCGGTCCAGGAGTTGTATCAATCGGCGCTGGCACGGCGCGATGACTTTGTCACGTTGGGCGGCTTGCTCGGGGCCTGGACCGGATTGGTGATCGGATTCAAATTGATTCATCTGTCGGCACGGCGTCGGCGTGACGATTACCAGGCTGACCGAGCGGGATGTGTTTCCTGCGGCCGTTGCTACTGGTATTGCCCGGTCGAAAAGGTCAGGCTTGGTTTGATTTCCGATGTGTCCGAAGCCCTCCCCGATGGCCAGATGCCCAACGGTCCGCTGGTCCAATTGACCGTCGGAGGGAAAGAATCGTGAACGCTTATTTGGGCTTCAGATCGATTCTGCTTTCCGCAGTGGTTGCCGGTGTGTTTTCAACCCTTGTCGGTGCGATCCTGGTGATCGACGGAATGAACCGATTGAACAAGGTTCCACTGGAGGCGACGGCGTTCATCGAGCTCAGGCAACAATTCCTCGAACAACCCGACAACAAACCGCTGCGGCAAGAGATCCAATCGTTGGATCTGGCGCTGCGTCAAGAGTACTTTCGCGAGCAACGTTTCACCGAGCGTGGTTCGTATCTGCTGTTGGGCGGCGTCCTCGTCACGCTGCTGCTCAGCAAGTGGGCCGCCACGTTGCACCGCCGGCTGCCCCGCCCCAAGCCGAAACGGCCCGGTCCCGACTCCGATGAAGTGTTGAGCCATCGGGGGCCGTGGGCGGTTGCCGCGGTGATGTTGGTCTTGGTCGGCACGACGTGGGCGATGAAGGCGAATCACCCGAGTGTGTTGCCGTCGAACTTGGATGAATTGGTGTCGGTGCGCGCTCCAGTCGGCGCGCAGAAACGTCCTGGTGAAGATGCGGTGATCGAACCGGTGCTCCCAGAACTTCCCAGTGCCGAAACCATGCGGGCGAACTGGCCCAGTTTTCGTGGGGCCGACGGCTCCGGCATCGCGTCCGGTCAAAACGCCCCGACGGTCTGGGACGGTGACTCCGGCGACGGGATTTTGTGGAAGAGCGAGGTGCCGCTGCCCGGTGTCAATTCGCCCATCGTCTGGGAAGACCGCGTGTTTCTTTCTGGCGCGACCGAAGATGCCCGCAGCGTTTACTGCTTCGATGTCGGCTCCGGAGAACTGCTTTGGAGCAGAGACATCGCCGTCGATCCCTCGGTCGCTGGAGAGAAGATCAAGACCTCCAATGACACCGGCTACGCCGCGCCGACGATGGCGACCGATGGACGTTTCGTGTTTGCGATGTTTGCCGATGGGCAGCTGGTCGCACTCGATTTCGCTGGCCGGGAAGCATGGACGCGTTCGTTGGGCGCGCCGCAGCGAAACAGCTATGGCCACGCGTCTTCGCTGGTGACGTATCGGGGTTCGGTGATCGTGCAGTATGACCAGGGAACCAACGACGACCAGCTTTCCAAATTAATGTGTTTCGACGGCGCAACCGGCAGTCCGATCTGGGAAACGATCCGTGCGACTCCGGCGTCGTGGTCCTCGCCGATCGTGATCGAGCATGACGGCGAACCTCAAATCATCACGTGTTGCGACCCTTGGGTGATCGCGTATTCGCCCAGCGATGGAACGGAACGCTGGCGTGCAAACTGTCTCGACCGTGTCGAAGTGGGGCCTTCGCCGGTGCACTCCGACGGAGTCGTCTATGCCGGCAACGACATGGCGATTTATGCCGCGATCGGAGTGGACGGATCGGGTGACGTGACCGACAGCCATGTGCTGTGGACCGCCGACTACGGGCTGCCGGATACCTGCAGCCCCTTGGTCACCGATGAATTTGTATTGACCCTGGCGTCCTACGGCACGCTGTTTTGCTTTGACAAACGGGAAGGCGGCGAACCGTTGTGGGAGGAAGACTTTGGCGCGGATTTCCTTTCTTCCCCCAGCCTGGTTGGCGATCGCGTTTATTTGTTCAGCCGAGACGGCGCGGCATGGGTGGTGGAGCCGACCCGCGAAGGGTGCAAACGCATCTCAGAATCACAACTGGGCGAAGACTGTGTGACCAGTCCGGCGTTTCGGGATGGTCGGATTTTCATTCGAGGAAACGAGCACTTGTTCTGCATCGGGAGCCCAAACGCTGATGATGAATGACTCGAATTTCGGACGTGATGTCGAATGATCACGACAACCACACGAATCGACTTGACTGCCGTCGATCGAATCATCGAACAGGTCGGTCGAGAACCCGATGCGGTCATCCCGATCTTGCACGCGGTGCAGAGAGAGTATCGCTACCTGCCGCAGGAAGCGCTTCGCCGTGTTTGCGAACGAACGGAGATCACGCCGTCCGCGATCACCGGTGTCGCTTCGTTCTACGACCATTTCCGCCATCATCCGGTCGGCCGGCACATGATCAGCGTCTGCACGGGCACGGCCTGTCACGTCAAGGGAGCGGATCTGGTCGATGATGCGATTCGTCAGGAGCTTCAACTCGCTCCGCACGAAGACACCGACACTGATGGCGAGTTCACGGTCCAGAAGGTGGCTTGCCTGGGATGTTGCACGCTCGGCCCGGTCGTGCAAATCGACGACGCGATCTTTGGCCACGTCAGTTCCCAGACGACGCCACGGATGTTGCAGGAATACGACGAAGCCGAATTCGTCAAACTGTCCGCCGTGCACCGGCCGATTTCACAGCCGCGGGGGCCAAACACGACGGAGGTGCGGATCGGGCTGGGCTCGTGTTGCCTGGCATTGGGCAGCGACAAGGTGCACGAAGCGCTGTGCGATGCCATCGACGACTCCGGCGGCGACGCCTACGTCAAACAAATTGGTTGCACGGGCATCTGCAGCAAGGTCCCGCTGGTCGAACTGGTCTCGCCCGACGGCGCGTCCCAGACCTACACCAACGTCAATCCCGACGTGGCTCGAAAGATCGTCCTCAAGCACTTTCGTCCGAAGGGCATTTCCAAGCCGATTCGCTACGCAGCGTCGCGGATCGTCGATTGGCTTCAATCCGATGAAGATCAGGATGTGTTGCAGAAACATCGCGCCGTCCGCGACGGTGTCGTCGATTCCTTTATCGGTCCGCAAAAGCACTTGACGCTGGATTTACTCGATGCGATCGATCCTCTCGATTTAGACGAGTACAGGCGTCACGGCCGATTCGACTCGCTGAAAAAATGTCTCACCGAGCTCCAGCCGGAACAGATCCTTGACGAGATCGAGACGAGTGGGCTGCGGGGTCGCGGCGGGGCGGGATTCCCGACGCATATCAAGTGGCGCACCGTCCGTCGCCAACAGAGCCCCACGAAGTTCGTTATCTGCAACGGTGACGAGGGCGACCCCGGCGCCTTCATGGACAAGGTGCTGTTGGAATCGATTCCGTTTCGGGTGATCGAAGGCATGGCCATCGCCGCACGGACGGTCGACGCCCACGACGGCATCTTCTACGTCCGGGCTGAATACCCGCTGGCGGTCGAGCGGATTCGCAACGCGATCGAAATCTGCCGGCAAGGCGGCATCCTCGGCGACTCGGTGATGGGAACCGATTTCAGCTTGAACCTTGAAATCCGAGAAGGCGCGGGCGCCTACATTTGCGGCGAAGAAACCGCACTGATTCATTCGATCGAAGGCGGTCGCGGCACGCCGCGGATCCGACCGCCGTTTCCGGCCGAAAGCGGACTCTGGGAAAAACCGACGCTGATCAACAACGTCGAAACCTTCGCCACGATTCCCTGGATCCTGCGTCACGGCGGCAAAGAACTCGCCAAACTGGGGACGGAAACCAGCAAGGGCACCAAGGCGTTTGCGTTGGCCGGGAAAGTCCGCAACGGCGGTTTGATCGAAGTCCCGATGGGGATCACGATCCGTCAAATCGTCCAAGACATCGGGGGTGGCGTGGAGCCCGGGCGAACCTTCAAAGCCGTGCAGATCGGAGGGCCGTCCGGAGGATGCGTCCCCGCCGAATTGGCGGACACCCAAATCGACTATGAATCGCTGTCCGCGGTCGGCTCCATCATGGGCAGCGGCGGACTCGTCGTGCTCGATGACAAAGACTGCATGGTCGACATCGCCCGTTACTTCCTCAAATTCACCCAAGATCAATCCTGCGGAAAGTGTACGTTTTGCCGCGTCGGAACGAGACGATTGCTCGACATCCTGGACCGGCTGTGCACGGGCAACGGCAAGAAGGGTGACCTGGAACAACTCGAAGCCCTGTCGACATCGGTCTGCGCGGGCAGCCTCTGCGGTCTCGGCAAGACCGCGCCCAATCCGATCCTTTCCACATTGAAGTACTTTCGTGAGGAGTACGAGGCGCACATCGCGGGATACTGCCCGGCCGGCAAATGCGTCGATCTGATCGATTACCGCATCAACGACAAGTGCATCGGATGCACGCTGTGCTCACAGCACTGTCCGGTCGATGCCATCCCGATGACGCCGTATTACAAACACACGATCGACCTGGATCGCTGCACACGATGCGACACCTGTTACCAAGTCTGCCCCGAGGACGCCGTCTTCATCGAGTCAAAACCCTAGTGGGAGAGGCTTCCAGGTTCGTCACTACCGAAACCAAAAGCTGTTAAAGTTAAGTTCAGAACGAGGCCGCCCACCGTGGTTAAAATCAAAATCGACGATCGTGAAGTCGACGTCCCGCTGGGATCGAACCTCATCGATGCCGCCGCGCTGTTGGATGTTGAAATCCCCACGCTCTGTTATCTCAAGGGGTACGAGGCCTCCAATTCGTGCCAGGTATGCACGGTCAAGGATCGCCGCTCCGGCCGATTGATCTCCGCCTGTGGCACCAAGGTCGTCGAAGGAATGGAGATCGACAACGAGACCGAAGAGATTCGCGATGTGCGGCGGACGGCGTTGGAGTTGCTGCTCAGCGAACACGTCGGAGACTGCCGCGCCCCGTGTGACTTTGCCTGCCCGGCACACATGGACATCCCGTTGATGTTGGATCAGATCAGTCATGAAAACCTGCGTGAGGCCATCGTGACGATCAAGGCGGACATCGCGTTGCCGGCGATACTCGGCCGCGTCTGTCCCAAGCCGTGCGAGAAGGGGTGTCGTCGCAAAGGCGCCGACGGTCCGGTGGCGATCTGCGATCTGAAACGTTACGTGGCGGATGTCGACTTGGCGACCGACGATCCGTATCTGCCGCCCTGCAAGCCGGACAGCGGAAAGCGCGTGGCCGTCGTCGGTGCCGGACCCTCCGGTCTGGCCGGTGTGTTTTACCTGCGCCGAGCCGGACACGCCTGCACGTTGATCGAGCAAAACGAATCGCTCGGCGGCCGTCTCCGCACCGAGGAAAGCGAGCAGAGTTTGCCACGCGACATCTTGGATGCAGAAATCAACCAGATCATCCGACTCGGCGTCGAAGTGCGTTCGCAGACGTCGGTCACCACGAAGGAGCAACTCGATGCGCTGTGCAGCGAGTTTGACGCAGTGCTGTTGGCGATCGGCAGAACGACGCCTGACCAAGTGGAACAATTGGGGATCAAAGCGAGCCGCAAGGGCATCGACATCGACTCGGAAACCTACGCGACCAATCGCCGGGGCGTGTTTGCCGTCGGCAACGCGTTGCGCGGAAAGGGCATGGTTGTGCGGAGTACGGCCGACGGCAAGGAAGCCGCAACGATCATCAACCAATACCTCGCCGGCTGGAAGAAACTCAGCCTGGGACACAGCTTCTCTTCACGCATCGGCCGTTTGGAATCGGGGGAGATGGACGAATTCCTGGCCAACTCCGTCCCCGCCCCTCGCTCTGTCCCTGAAACCGGCACCGACTATGTTCCCTGTGACGCGACCGAGCAATCCGAGCGATGTTTGGGCTGTGGGTGCGTGGCACACAACAAGTGCAAATTGGAACGCTGGTCGGAGTACTACGGCGCGAACCCGAACCGCTTTCCCCGGGTGCGGCGACCCTACGAAGTCGTCGGACGCGCCTCGTCGGTGTTGTTCGAACCGGGCAAGTGCATCAAGTGCGAACTGTGCATCAAAATCGCCGAGCGGGCTCAGGAGCCGCTGGGGCTGGCCTTCGTCGGTCGCGGATTCGATGTCCTGTTGAGCGTCCCGTTTGAAGGGCAACTCGATGAAGCGTTGACCAAAGTCGCCGAAGAATGTGTCGACGCCTGCCCGACCGCGGCGCTGTCGTTCGCACCCAGCCGCCAGCCCCCAGACCTGACACAAATCGAAATCCCCCGTCACATCAACGCAAAGTGATGAGCGCCCGTGGGATAGGCTTCCAGCCTGTCAAATCCAACGTGTTCCCGGGCCCCACCCTGCGCCGTGAACGATGTATTTCCTGTGTTTGACGAGGTGTTAGCGGCAGGGCGCAAGCCCTCCGGTTCCCCATCGTTGCCAACACACCGGAGGGCTCGCGCCCTGCCGCTAACAAGTCGTTCAGGGCGTTGGCTCTTCACCCGTCGCCACATACCCGTCGGCGTCAAATCGCAATTTGGATCGCTTTTGATTCGGCCATGCATTCCAAACCGAAGCGGCCAACAACACCGCGATCGCAAGATAGACGACGGGGTCAAAGGCGATCACAAACTTGCCGACAAGGAGCGCAATCGCCGCCAACAACCCGACACCAAACGGTGCGTAGCCGTGACGGCGCCGGGCACCGACGGCCAGCCCGCCGACGGCGAAGGTTAAGCAGGCGGCCGTGAGCGGAAACAGGTACACCGTCTGCATCAAGAACGTCAGTCCCAGCCAGCCGAGCAATCCCGCATAGGCCGGATACTGGCAGGGACAGGCGAGTCTGGGCAGCAGCGCCAGCACGACCGAAGGCAACACGGCAAGCGTCTTGCGGAGTCCGGTAGTGGGTCTGCGATCGGTCATCAAAAGGTCCCCGGGGAATGGCACGCGGATCCGTGTTACTGTCCAGTCTTTAGACGCTCGCACTTGCTGCGGGGGACGTCGATTGTCTAAGTGGCGGAGTTGATCGTAGCGGAAGTCGTCAAGACTTTCACGAGCCGTCGGCCCACTCTGGCGTTTGCTTGCTGCGCAAACGCCGTCTCTCCCAGAGGGAGAGAATCGAGAACGGTTGCCAAATCCTGCAGCAAAAGAATCGACGTCCCAAGCAGCGACACCGGACGGCTGAGGCCTGCACACTAACACTCCTGCCCGTTCGATTCGGTACCTGACCGTTTTTCCGCTCCTGCACCACCTGCAATGGTGACCGTTCACTCCTCGCTCATTCCGGCCGCGATTCGTCATCCGGACCATCCTTGCGATGTTCGTCGGTGGACTCCCGGGTGACATCCCGGGGCGCAAACGAACCCGCGAATGCGTAACTCCATTTACTCTTCTGATTTTCGCGTCGGTAAATCACCAGACTGGTGACCACGTTTTCATGTTCGTGCGGCTCGCCCTCGAGTAGGTGAAAGACGTTCGCGCTGATGTAGCAGACGATCTTTTCGGGCAATCGTTCCGCGGTGACCGCGAGCGGCTCAAGATGCCCGTCCAATGGACCGCCCAAGAATTCGATCACTTTTTGTTGCGTTGAGTGTGGCATCGTCAATTCCTTGGCAGATGAGATCGCCCAAACAATCACTCGGCGGATCTTGCCGTCCCGCATTCCATCATGATAACAAACTGGCCGTCGCTGATTCTCAAATCGCATCCTTTCCTCTCCATCACGTGTGGACAGGCCGTTCCGCGTCCACGACCGGATCATTGCGGAACGCCTCGGAAACGTGTGACAAAAACGCTTCTTTGGAGCGGTCTTTGACGGGGACCTGGTCGGGTTGCCTGCCATGATGGATTACTTCTTAAAAGTGCTGGAGACGACCGATCCGACGATGCAAGTTGCGGACCGTATGGTTCCAGGAAGCAAGACTGCGAGCGGTTCATCGTATCGGATTCCGAAAACCGAGTCGTTGCGGCGCGCGTGGAGTTCCCAGATGTGCATGGCCGCACGGATGACGCCTTGGAGTGAACGAATCATCACGGGATCAGGCCGGCAGGGTCACTCCGACGACGATTGGCACAAACTGTGCAACGAGCTTCTCCACGCTTGGCTCAAATGAGTCGCCCAGGCAGGCTGGATCCGGTCTCACCGGATGGATTGAACGAGTCCTTCGAGCAGTATCGATCGTCGCTCAGCGCCCCACCGCGTTCCCAATCGCACTCCGCAACCGTCGGCGTCCGCGACAAACAGGGAGCGATCCGACACTTATTATTCCGCTCGTCACTAACCTCCCTAGCCCTTCAGCTCCCATGCCCCAGCCGCCCGAACCCAAACCGCCCGAACCCAAACCAGGCGTCCCCAAACCAGCCGATCGCCGAGACGACGATGGCGGTTCATCATTCCGCGGCCACGGTTCCTTTTCGCCGCTGTTCTGGTGGATCGCGTTCATGGCCGTGATGTTGATTGCACTGCAATGGCGCACGGCGGAGTCGGAACGGCAGGAAGTCGCCTCATGGACCGACTTTAAACAACTGCTGGTCGACCAGGCAATCGAACCGGACAGCGTCACGATCCGGCATGACCGGGTGGAGGCCGTTCTGAAACCCGAGGTGGTGCCGGACGAATCCCTGTCGATCGCCAAAGAGGCCGACCAACCGGCGCCGCTGTTCGTGGCCATCGATAGCGAGAACCGACAATGGTTCATCGAACAGATCGACGCGTTACAGGTGGCCTACCGGCTCGATACGTCGGTCAGCCGCTGGTCGACGATGCTGCTCAGTTGGCTGCCGATGATCGTGTTGATCGCGTTTTTCTGGTTTCTACTGTATCGAACCCGTCAGACGTTCGGCGAAGGCGCCGGCGGAATGCTGGGCGGTTTTGGCAGATCCCAGCACCACATGGCGTCCAAGGATACCGTCAGCGTCACGCTCGACGACGTCGCCGGGATTGATGAAGCCAAAGCGGAGATCGGGGAAATCATCGAGTTCCTGCAAAACCCGGGCAGGTTTAAAAAGATCGGCGCCCGCATCCCACGTGGCGTCTTGTTGCTCGGTCCGCCCGGATGCGGCAAGACGTTATTGGCTCGCGCGATCGCCGGCCAGGCCGACGTCCCTTTCTTCTCGATCTCGGGGTCCGATTTCATGGAGATGTTCGTCGGTGTGGGGGCGCGTCGTGTTCGCGACTTGTTCGAACAAGCCAAGCACAGCGAGCCGTGCATCATCTTTCTCGACGAAATCGATTCGATCGGCCGCAAACGTGGGCTGGAACTGATCGCCGGTGGCGGCCATGGCGAACGCGAACAAACCCTCAACGCCATCCTCTCGGAAATGGACGGCTTTGAACCGCACGACCAGGTCATCGTGATCGCCGCCACCAACCGCCCCGATGTGCTGGATCCGGCGCTGGTGCGGCCCGGACGATTCGACCGCCAAGTCGACGTGCCGCTTCCCGATACCAAGGGCCGCGAAAACATCCTGCGAATTCACACCAAACAAGTCAAGCTGGCCGACGATGTCGACTTGCAAGAATTGGCCCGCGCGACGCCGATGTTCTCCGGTGCCGACTTGAAGGCGATGGTCAATGAAGCGGCGATCATCGCCACGATGGCCGACAAGTCCGCCGTGACGATGGAAGACATGCGTCGCGGTCGGGACAAACTGAAATTCGGCCGCGCCCAAACCAGCCGAACAATCGATGCGCAGCAACGAACGATCAGCGCCTACCACGAAGCCGGACATGCGTTGTTGGAATCATTGTTGCCAGACGCCGATCCCGTCGAAAAAGTCACCATCGTCCCCCGCGGACGCGCACTCGGCGCCACATTCGCGCTGCCCGAGAGAGAACGCTATACCTACGGGCGAAAGTACTTGTTGGCGACGATGCGGGTGCTGTGCGGAGGGCGCATTGCCGAGCTCCGCAAAACCGACGACGCGTTTTCGGGTGCCGAAGACGACATCAAGAAACTCACCGAACTCGCCGATCGAATGGTGCGGATGTGGGGGATGTCCGAAGACATCGGATTTGTTCGCGTGGCCACCGATGCCGAGGAAGAACGCCTGTTGATCGACCGAGGCTATAGTGAACAGACGGCAAAGCAAATCGACGACGCGATTCAGACCTTGGTCAACGAAGCGTACCGCGATGCCGATCAGATGATTGAGCAGCACTGGACGACCGTCGAAGCGATCGCCCAGGCGCTGCTCGATCGCGAGACCCTGACCGCCGACGAACTCAACCAACTGATGCAACTGCACTCGCAAACCGGGCGCGGTCGGATACCCGTTTGAAATCGGCGAAGCCCCCGGCCAGGGTGATTGCCCCTACCGGCCGATGTCGGTGGCAGGAGTGATCTCGACATCGCCCGATCTCTTCGGATGATCAGTCGTCTGGCGCAAGCCCACGGACCCCACCCCAGGAAAATGGGCACACCCTGCATGGCGTGCGGGCGATCAACGATGCTAAACTCGGGGGGAACACGTGGAATCGATGACGACAAAAATGCCGCCGCAGGAAATCCTTCTCGTTCCGGGACTCTTTGAGCCGCGGTTTGCATTGTGGCCGTTGCAGCGGTCGTTGCAGCCGCACTGCGACCGATTCGAGTACTGGCGAGATCGCCTTGCCTTTCGCGAACTGAACGAAAGCGTCAACCGAATGACCCGTCGGATCGCTGGCGACGCGGAACGCGACGGGGCGATCGGGATCGTCACACACAGCTTCGGCGACTGGGTCGCCCGCGCCGCGATCGCCAATCAATCCGATCACCGCGTCCGCACGCTGGTTTCGCTCGCTCCGGTCATGAAAGCCGGCTTCCTGGCCCGCGCGGCATACGCGATCAGTGGAAAACTGATCCCCGAAGTGGCCGTCACGATCGACTCCGACCGGGCCGCGGCGCACCTCGATTGCGATCCGCAAATCCGGCGGATGGTGGTCTGGTCCAAATTCGACGAAAGCCTGCAAAGCATCGATCTGACGCATTTGGAAAACGTCCAGACTCGGAAGGTGGTCGCCACGCATCTCACGATCGCATTGCAACCCAATGTGCACCGGTTGGTCAGCGAATTCATGTTTGGTGAGTCGTCGTTTCACTCGTGAATCGCAAGCTGGAAGCTTACGCCACTTGCTTGCCGATCCTAAACATGAGCGTTGACGAAGCACGAGTGGTCACGGCTTGATAAACGATCCGTCCTTCAACTCTCTCCAGGCTTGCTGAAGTTCGGCTTGCGTGTTCATCACGATCGGGCCTCGCCAGGCAACCGGTTCTTTGATCGGTTCGCCCGACACCAGCAGGAACCTGCCGCCTTCCTCTCCCGATTCCACGCGAATCGAATCGCCTTGGTCGAACAACACCAAGGAGCGATTGCCGGCGAACTCGGCGAGCGATTGCCCGTGGTTCATCGGATCTTCGACCCGCACGTCACGCGGATCCGACGCGTCCTTGAACCGGACCGATCCGGCAAAGACGTAGGCGAACGCGTGCCGAGTCGTTTCGATCGGAATCGACCGCGATGTATTCGGGGGAAGGCTGATGTCCAGGTAACGCGGATCGGCGGCGACCCCTTCGACCGGGCCTCGCTCGCCCAAAAAGTCTCCGCACAACACGCGCACGCTGGTGCCGTCGTCGTCCACCACGGTCGGGACGTCCTTGGCGCTGATGTCCTGATAACGTGGCCGAGTCATCTTGTGCTTAGCAGGAAGATTGGCCCACAGTTGAAACCCGTGCATCCTGCCGGTGGCGTCCCCGTGCGGCATTTCCTGATGCATGATGCCGCTGCCGGCCGTCATCCACTGGATGTCACCCGCAGCCAGCTGCCCACTGTTGCCCAAACTGTCGGCGTGATCGACCGTCCCGGCCAAGACATAGGTAATCGTTTCGATGCCGCGGTGCGGATGCCAGGGAAACCCGTTGGCGTAGCGCTGCGGGTCTTCGTTACGAAAGTCATCAAACAATAGGAATGGATCGAATGGTCCGGTTTCACCAAAACCAAAGCCTCGATGCAGATGGACACCGGCACCTTCAACCATCGGCTGCGATGTGGTGATGCGTTGGGGTTGTCGAACGTGGGTCGTGGGAATGGTCATCGAAAGTTTCCCCTTGCAAAACGGGTGGATGAAAACGGTGTCGCTAATTGTCGATGTGACGGGCGCGAAACAGCAGCTCGTTCAATATCGTCAACTCCTGTTTAGACAAATCGTTGAATTGCGCCCGATGCAGATCCTCCAGCGGCTTGGCGAGTTTCTTCAAGGCGGCTCGACCTTTCGGGGCCAGCCGAATCCAGACGACACGACGATCCTCGCCACAGCGTTCTCGCTTCACCAAGTTCGCTTTGGCCATTCGATCGATCAATCGCGAGATGTCGGCCTGGGGCGTGATCATGTGTTGACCGATCTGATAAATCTGCATCGGCGTGCCCGCCCCCTGCAAGATCCGCAGCACGTTGTACTGCGAATCCGAAAGCCCGGCGGATTCGAACAGCAGAACGAATTCTCGCTGCAGCTGAGTCGAAGTCCGCAGCAAATTCAGGTACGTCTCCTGCTTCAAGCTGGAAAACGGACCACGTTTGCCGATCTCGTCCGCCAGCGTTCGAGACCCGTTCGTCTTTTTCTTCATGACCTAACTATATGTTGCAACAGATAGTTCGTCAAGCCCCGTTCGCCCACCACCATCCGCCCTCCCTGGCTCGGACCCCGTTCCCGCTCATGCATTCCCGCCCGCAATCGTTGCAAGCGTGCGATGGCGGCTCGGTTTGGCACGATCGGCCGGTAAACTCGCCAAGCTTTGTTGAGAAGTGGGCGGGGAAGCGTCAAACTAAACGCTGATCGAACCTGTTCACGAAGTTTCTCCACTCAACATCGAATGGTTGCCGCCGAATGTTCCGTCGTCTTTTGCTCCATCACAAAGCCACACTCGCAGCGCTCGCAGTTGCGTTCCTGTCCACGCAGTTGCTGGTTCCAGTGGTCCTCAGTGCCGAGGCGGCCACTCGCCCCAACGTTTTGCTAATCCTGACCGACGATCAGGGGTGGGGGGACTTGGGAGCGAACGGCAATCCGATCGTTTCGACGCCGACGTTGGACCGATTGGCCGACCAGAGCGTTCGGCTGAACCGGTTTTATGTGTCTCCGGTGTGCGCGCCCACGCGAGCGGCGCTTTTGACTGGCCGGTATCCCGAACGCACGGGTGTCGCCGGCGTGACCGGCCGCCGCGAAGTCATGCGGGCGGCGGAAAACACGATCGCCGAACGCTTTCGCGACGCCGGCTACGCGACCGGCTGTTTCGGCAAATGGCACAACGGCGCCCAAATGCCGCTGCATCCCAACGGCCAGGGGTTTGAAGAGTTCTTCGGATTCTGTGGCGGCCACTTCAATCTCTACGACAACCCGCTGCTGGAACGAAACGGCGTCCCCGTGCAAACCAAGGGCTACATCACCGATGTGTTGACCGATTCCGCGATCGAGTTCCTGCAGACGCCTCGCGAGCAACCGTTTTTTTGCTACGTGCCTTTCAATGCGCCGCACGGCCCGTTTCAAGTCCGACAAGATCTGTTCGACAAGTTCAACACCGGAGAAGTCTCTGAGAAAACCGCTGCGGTCTACGCGATGGTCGAAAACATCGACGCCAACGTCGCCCGCTTGTTGAACACGCTTGAGCAGCAAGGCGAAACGAACGACACCATTGTCCTGTTCATGACCGACAACGGCCCCAACGGCAAACGATTCAACGGCGGCATGCGCGGCGCCAAGGGCAGCGTCCACGAAGGCGGGTGCCGCGTGCCGTGCTTCATCCGCTGGCCGGGGCAACTGCAGCCACAAACGATTGATCAAATCACCGGCCACATCGATTTGCTGCCGACACTCGCCCAGTGGTGTGGAATTTCCTTGGGGGATTCGGTTGCATTGGACGGCCGGAGCCTGGTGAAATTAATCCAAGACGGCAGCGATCCGGCGCTCAATGGGCGATCCATTTTGACCTACCGTCCGAACAAATCGCAGCTCGAAAAATTTGGCAAGGCTGCCGTCCGTACCAATCAATACCGGCTGACCATCGAAAATGCCAAGGTGTCGTTGTTCGACATGCTTTCCGATCCCGGACAGGAAAACGATGTCGCCGACCAGCATCCCGAGACGACCGAGCGGTTGAAATCCGAGATCGAAGGCTACGTCGACGCTGTCACAACAAGCATCACGCAAACGCGTCATGTTCCGGTCACCAAGCAGCGACCCACGTTCATCCCATCGGTCGATGCAACGCTGGCCGGTAACCCAGGCTATGCCGACGGCATCAGCTGGGCGCACAGCTGGGTCGACCACTGGACTTCCGCCGCCGATACGATCGCCTGGCCGATCGACGTTGCCCAGTCCGGACGCTACCAGATCACGCTGCACTACGTTTGCAACGCCAAGGACGTCTCGGTCTCGGCAGCGATCGCGGGCCAAAGCGTTTCCAAGACGCTGCGACGATTCCAGTCCGATTCGGTGGTCCGCCCCGATCTGGATTCCCGATCGACGCCCCGCCGCATGCTTGAGTTCGGCCAACTGTCCTTGGGGATCGTCAACATCGCGGCCGGGAAAACGACGCTGGAACTGAGTCGCCAACGCGACGGCCAAATGATCGAACTCGGCGGCGTGACGATCACCAGCGCCGACCTGCCGGCGAAAGAACAATTCCACCTGTTTCTGCTTGCCGGGCAATCGAACATGGCCGGTCGGGGCAAGGTGACGCCGGCCGATCGTGTGCCCGACCCGCGCATCCTGATGCTTGATCGTGACGGAATCTGGGTCCCGGCGACCGACCCGTTGCACTTTGACAAATCCATCGCCGGCGTGGGACTCGGACGCGGGTTTGCCAGGCGCTATGCGAGCGAGCACCCCGATGTCACCGTCGGTTTGGTGCCCTGCGCGGTCGGCGGATCACCCATCGCCGCCTGGGCTCCCGGAGGCTATCACCCGCAAACCAAAACGCATCCCTACGATGATGCGGTGCGGCGGATTCAGACCGCGATGGCCAGCGGAACGTTCAAGGGAATCCTTTGGCATCAAGGCGAATCGGATTCGAAACCCGGGTTGGCGGAGGCGTACAAAGCCAACCTGATGGAGGTGTTTGATCGATTCCGCACTCTCGTCGGCGCACACACTCCGATCATCATCGGCGGTTTGGCGCAGCGCGACACGCCGAAGTGGACCGAGCATCGCAAGCGAGTGGACCAATCCCATCGCGAGGTCGCATCGGAATTGCCGGCGTCGGCGTTCGTCGAGTCGACCGGGTTGACGCTCAAGAGCGACAACACACACTTCGATCGCCAGTCGCTGTTGGAATTCGGACAGCGCTACGCGGAGGCGCTGGCGGAGATCCAAGCGTCGAAGTAGGGCTCGTTCCGAGGCCTTCTCGTTCCAAGGCTCCGCCTTGGAACGCACTGCAATGGACCTTCGATGAGCATGGAGCGGTTGGGCATCAAAAACACGACTGACATCAGCCGATTCGCGCAAGCGTTCGGGTCTCGTCAACAACGGAGGGCCCGGAGGCTGGCGCCAAACGGCGGATCCCACGAAGCCCCCAAGGGAATGGAAACCGCCAAAATTTTGCGAATGAATGCACGTTTCAACCGAGAGATTTTGCGGCCGGTCCACATCTTAGGCGGAAACCTTTCCGCAGCATTTGCCCAAAGGGCATCAACAACATAGCCTGGGGTCAGGGAACGAGCGCAGCGGAGTGACCGCCACCCCAGGCTATGTTGTTGATCGCCTTTGGCGAACCGTGCAGAGTGATCCTTGATCCACCACGGAACAATAACTGTTTAGCCTTTGGGCGATTCCCGATCGCTGCGACGCAGCGACATCGGGCGGCTAAAGCCTGCACACCAGCGCTCACGCATCCATCACTCGTTGTCCTGCATCGGCTTGGCCGTCGCCGCGGTCTCTTCGACGCGGAACATGTCGCGCCAGGGAAGTTGGATGCCCCCGTCGATGGTCAGCGTGCTGCCGGTGATGTACTCGCTTTCTTCGCGACACAAGAAGACCACACCGCGACCGATCTCCTTCGGCTCGCCCAGGCGTTTCATCGGCAGCTTGGCCGACTCCGTCTTCAGCGTCTCTTCGGAAAAGAACTTTCGCTCGCCCGGGGTGTTGATCCAGCCGGGGTGAATGATGTTGCATCGGATCCGATGCTGGGCCAATTCACAGGCGGCCGTCCGCGCCATCTGGTCGTTGGCCGCCTTGGCCATGTTGTAAGCCATCGCGCCGGGCATCGCGAGATGCGCGTGGGGGCTGCTGATGACCACGATGTTCCCGCCCTTGCCGGCCTTGACCATCTCGGCGGCACCCGACCGGACGACGTAGAACGCACCCCACATGCTGACATCGATCGTCTTGCGGAACTCCAGCATGTCCGACTCCAGCATCAGGTGCCGGTCGCTGTAGGCGGCGTTGCTGACAACGATGTCCAACCCTCCGAGCGTCTCGATCGAAGTCCGCATCATCGCTTCGGCTTCTTCCTGCACCGAGACGTCGGCCTGGACCTTGAACGCATCCCCGCCGACCGACTTGCATTCGGCGACCACCTCGTCGGCCTGGTCGGGATTGGAGCGATAGTTGACCGCGACGGTTGCCCCCGCACGAGCCAGTTCGACCGCGATGCCGCGACCGATGCCCAGTGATGCCCCGCTGACGATCGCCCGCTTTCCGGATAGTTCAGTCATGATGATGTGTTGACGCTACAAGAAGTGAAACAGTCCGCCTGAATTGATTCAGCGAAAAGCGTATCGCGACGGCGCCCGCGGGAAAACCATGCCACTCCTCCTGGTTGCCGGCTCACCCGGTGATTCGGGTGGGAGATCCTTCAGAGTCACCCTCCCTGGCAGGGAGGGTCGAGCGAAGCGAGGGGAGGGGCGAACGGTGAATCGCCACTTTCATTTCGGTCCTACACGATCCGGTCAATACGCTCGACTCTCCCTGGGGACGTCAATTGTAGAAGTGACGGATTGGATCGTAGCGGTAGGCGCCAAGACTTTTGCAGCGCGAGCCCTCTCTGGCGTTTGCATGCTGCGCAAACGCCGTCTCTCCCAGAGGGGGTTCTTCGTGGATCTTAATGGCTAATCACTCAGGACCGAGGTTTTTTGAGGCATTGCTGCGATGTCCGAATGGGTGTTGGACGACAACCGCTCGGTTCAAACGCCCCTCCGGCGACGCGCGGGCCGGTGGCGCGGGCCGGTGGAGGGCACGAAGCACCTTCGCCGCATCGCAGACCAGGTGATTCCTAGGCGGGTTGCTCCTCCGCAGAGCCCGTCTCCGCTACAGCTGGCTTCGCCATCAGACCGAACAGAACCATCGGACATCGCAGTCATCCCTCAAAAAACCTTCCCCGAGTATCCGAGAGCAGCCACTAAAATCCGCGAAGAACCCCCAGAGGGAGAGAGACTAAGTCGGTTGCCAAAAGCTGCAGCAAAAGAATCGACACCCCGGAGAACGGCGCGAAACCCCAGTCGATCTCAGCGACTGCTTAACAGCATGCCCGTTCCGTGGACTGCATCGCTCCGCTGAAACAGTCGTTCCCCGAAACAGTCGTTCCCCTCAAAAAAGGAGGTTTTCTTTCAGAAGTGATTAATATTTGTCATTTGGTGCTTGAAATCTATCACGAATGAGAGAAAGCTATCACCAAACGCACTACCTGCGCAATCTAGGCAATTTTTGTGGTCCGAACCGTCAACTCGTCCAACGGCATCCCTAGCGAAACCCGCTCATCCAGTGGTGGGCGTCGGGAGCGTTTGCGACGGATGGTGCGGCAGACGGGATTCGCGTCCTTGGGCGAGCTGGCCGAGTCGCTTTCGGTCAGCGAATCGACGGTCCGCCGCGACTTGGAGCAATTGGAGCGATCGGGCGATGTTCGCCGCACGCATGGCGGGGTGTTCTGGACCGGCGAGAGTGCAACGATCCGGGCGTTCGAGGGCCGCAAGGACACGACGTGGACGGTGAAAGCCGCGATCGGAGCGGCGGCCGCGGAGCTGATCGAAGAGCACGACACGATCCTGTTGGACGGCGGCAGCACGACCTACGAATTGGCCCGCTGCCTGGTCGGTCGGCGACTGCAGGTCGTCACGAACAGCTTGCCAGTGGCACACTTGCTGTCCAGCAGTGATTCGATCGACCTGGTCACGATCGGCGGTTGCGTCCGCGGCCGGACGGCGGTGGCGATCGGCCCGATGGCCGAATCGATGCTCCGTCAGATCAACGTGCGGCTGGCGTTCTTGTCGGTCGCCGGGATCAACGAGCGTGGTTATTTCAACAACAACATGATGTTGGTCGAGAGCGAGAAAGCGATGTTGGCGTCCGCCGACCAGTCGTACGTCGTCACCGACCACACGAAGTTTGGCAAAGTCAGCTTGTCCCATCTGTGCCGGTTGGAGGACGTCCAGGGTGTCGTGACCGACTCCGGTCTGGCATCGCACTGGAAAAAGCGGATTGACGACGCCGGAGTCGAACTAGTGTTAGCAGACAACCGACGCAGCGACGAAACCGACACCGAATCAAAGACAGATTGAGACCCGAACGTTTCGATCCTCTCCTCTACCTTCCCCCATCACCTCCCTTTCCCGAACCGAATGAACGCGACTCAAATTGACCGCGCCCGAATCGAATCACTGGTTCGTCGCGCGATCGCCGGCGGTAGCCTCGGCACTCCGTCGGCATCACGGCCCGACCTCGGCCTTTCCCAAGATCCGCCCGGTTGGGTCGACGGCAAGCCGAATCTGCGTGTCAGCATTTCGGCCCGACACGTTCACCTGACCGACGAGCACGTCGAAATCTTGTTCGGTGCCGGATCGGTTTTAGAGCCCGACAAAGATCTGTACCAGGACGGTTTTTATGCCGCCAAGCAGACGGTGATGATCGTCGGACCGCGGCGGCGGATGTTACCCAGCGTGCGGGTCTTGGGACCGACGCGTGGAGCCAGTCAAGTCGAATTGGCGTTTACCGATTCGATCTCGTTGGGCATCGATGCACCGGTCCGCCACAGCGGCCACATCGACGGCACGCCCGGATGCGTGTTGGTCGGACCGGTCGGCAGCGTCCAGTTGGAACAGGGCGTGATCCGAGCGGCGCGTCACGTCCACATGAATTACTTTGACGCGGAGCACTTCGGTGTTTCCAACGGTGACATGATGCAATTGAAAGTCACCAGTCACGAATGCACGACCGTGTTTGACGACGTGCTGGTGCGTGCCGATGAAGCGGCCAAGTTAGAGGTCCACATCGACACCGATGAGGGCAACGCGTGTTTCTTGGACGCCGCGTCCGAAGTCGAGCTGACCAAGGGCGGCTGCGGCTGTCACAAATAGTACTACCACCTCCTTTTCTCCTATCAATAGGCAGATTTCCAATGGCGAAGAGTAATGAAGCACTCGGCATGATCGAGTGCAAAGGGTTTGTTTCCCTGGTCGAAGCGGCCGACGCAATGTTGAAAGCGGCGAACGTCGAATTCTTGGGCTGGGACAAGGTCGGCAGCGGTCTGGTCAGCATTTTTGTCAGCGGTGACGTTGCCGCGGTCAAAGCCGCGACCGACGCCGGTGCAGCGGCGGCCGGACGGATCGGCGAAGTCGTCAGCGTGCAAGTCATTCCCCGACCGCACGATGATTTGACCAAGGTCCTCAAGACCAGCGCGCCGACGGCGAAGAAATAGTGGCCGCCAAGCAACAACGGCCGCCCAGCGATCGTGTCGTCCGGCGCGATCGAACCACCCCCTCCACAACAATTGAAAGAAACAGAACCAAGATGAATGACGCAATCGGATTGATCGAAACCAAGGGTTTGCTGGCACTGATCGAAGCGACCGACGCGATGGCCAAGGCGGCCAACGTTGAAATCGTCAAACGAGTCGACATCGGCGGCGCGTATTGCACCACCGTGGTCAGCGGAGACGTCGGCAGCGTTCGCGCCGCGGTCGAAGCCGGTGCCAACGCGGCCTCGCAAGTCGGCGAGCTGGTCTCCAGCCACGTGATCCCTCGTCCCGCCGAAGGTGTTGCGAAAGCTTTTTTGGCTTAAACGTCACCCCGCCCGGCGAGTCGCGAGACCGCCCGCGGGATGACGAACGCACGCTGACGTCTACGACAGACCCCAACTCATCGCGGAGGGTACCGCCAGTGCTCGTACTGGTTGCAAACCTGGGATCGACCAGTTTCAAGTATCGGTTGTTCGAAATGACCGATGATGGAGCCATCGACGACATTCAAAACGCACGTTGCCTTGCCAAAGGCGCGGTCGAGCGGATCGGCGATGCGCAGAGCAAGTGCACGGTTGAGATCGGTGATTGGTCCAACGAGCTGACGATGTCGGTCCCCGATCACGGGGTGGCCGTCCAAGCCTGCTTGGATCAGCTGACCGACCCCGAAAACGGTGCCATCGAAGATGCGTCCCAGGTCGCCGCGATCGGTTTCAAGGCCGTTCACGGCGGACGACTCTCGGGCGTGTTTGTGGTCGACGATCAAGTGCTCGATGCGATGGCCGAGATGAATGCCGCCGCACCGGCACACAACCCGCCTTACATCGCGGCGATGAAAACCTTGCAGGCCCGGTTCCCGGATCTGCCGCTGGTCGCCGCCTTCGAAACCGATTTTCACCAAACGATTCCCGCGGCGCGGAAGGAATACGCGATCCCACGTCAGTGGGCCGACGAATTCCACATTCGAAAGTGGGGATTCCACGGTGCCAGCCACCGCTACATCGCTTTCCGCAGTGCAGAGATCCTGGGCCGTCAAGATGCCCGTGTGATCTCCTGTCACTTGGGCGGCAGCAGTTCGATCACCGCCATCGAAAATCGACAAAGCGTCCAGACGACGATGGGGATGACACCCCAAACGGGTCTGCCGCAGAACAACCGCGTCGGTGATTTCGACCCCTTCGCCTTGCCCCTGATCTTGCAGCGGACCGGTTTGTCCTTGGACGAAGCGTTGCAAGAACTGGCCAGCAAAGGCGGATTGTTAGGATTGAGCAACCGCAGCGGTGACATCCGCGATGTCGAACAAGCGGCGTCCGAAGGTGATTCCCAATCCCAATTGGCCTTGGATGTCTTCATCGAAGAGATCCGGCGTCACCTGGGCGGAATGCTGGTCGCGCTCGGCGGTGCCGATGCGATCGTGTTCACCGGCGGCATCGGTGAAAACGACACGCTGGTCCGCGGTCGCGTCTGTGCGGGGTTGGAACAGCTGGGCATTGTCGTCGATCCGGCGGCCAACGAAGGCCTGCGTGATCGCACCAACGATCTCGGTGAAGCGTCGTTCCACGCCGGCGATTCCAAAACTCAATTGTGGGTGATCCCGACCAACGAAGAAGTGATCGTGGCCAGGCAGACCCTGCATGCGTTGAAGCATTCGTGAAGCCGACCTTTCATCTCCCTTACCCCCAACGAGCCTGACACGAATGTTCATCGCCCGAGTCACCGGATCGGTCGTCAGCACTCAAAAGGTTGCGACGATGACGGGTCACAAATTGCTGGTCGTCGAGCCGTATCGGCTGGATGACAAAAAGCGTCAATCGCTCGTCACAACCGGCAGAACGTTTATCGCCGTCGACACCTTGGGTGCCGGCGAGAACGATTTTGTCTTGATCACCCAAGGCAGCAGCGCACGATTGACGCCGGAAACAAAGGTTTTACCCATCGACGCCGTCATCATTGGGATCGTCGATCAAGTCCACATCGACAAGTTCAGCGTTTACTCGCGCAACGAATCAAACGACCGTTAGACCGCCCCGCCACGCTCGAGCGCGGTCGCGGCACGCCGACATCCACCCACAACTAGCAACCCACCATGCAATACGACGAAACCCTGATCCGAAACGTAGTCGCACAGGTCCTGGCCGAGGTCGGTCCGATGCCACCGGGGAACGGAGCGGCCAAGCAGGCGGCTTCGGCCGGCGGTCACCACGGCGTGTTCTACGATGCCGAGTCGGCCGTCACGGCGGCACGTGCGGCGTTTGAGCAACTTCGCGAAAGGACCCTGGCCGATCGCAAACGGATCATCGACGTCATCCGGCGGATCTCGATCGAGCAATGCGAAGAGCTCGGTACGATGGAGATGGAAGAAACCAAGATCGGTCGTCTGGAACACAAAATCGAAAAACTGAAGACCCTGGGCGAGCAAACGCCCGGCGTCGAGTTCCTCGAAACCAAAGCCTTCAGTGGCGACTACGGTCTGGCCGTGATCGACCGCGCCCCGTTTGGCGTCATCGGTGCGATCACGCCGGTCACTCACAGTTTGCCCACCATCACCGGCAACGCGGTCAGCATGATCGCCGGCGGGAACACCGTCGTCGTCAATCCCCACCCGTCGGGCAAAAAAGTCGCCGCCGAAGGCGTACGTCGGTTCAACGAAGCGATCGCGGCGGAAATCGGGATCGACAATCTGATCTGCGTGATCGCCGAACCGACGTTGGAATCGGCCGAAGCGTTGTTCAAACACCGCAGCGTCGCGTTGATCTGTGTCACCGGCGGCCCCGCGGTCGGCCGTGCGGCACTCAACAGCGGCAAACGCGCCATCGTCGCCGGACCGGGCAACCCGCCGGTCGTCGTCGATGAAACGGCCGACCTGGATCTGGCCGCCCGATCGATCATCACCGGCGGCGCTTATGACAACAACCTGCTGTGCATCGCCGAAAAAGAAGTCTTCGTCGTCGATTCGGTCTTCGATGCGATGATGGACGCGATGCGACGCGCCGGTGCCGTGCAACTCAACGCCGCACAAATCGCCGAACTGACGTCCAAAGCGATCGTCACCGTCGGCGATGACCAACACGATGCGGCCTGCAAAGACTACATCGGCAAGGACGCATCGTTCCTGGCCGCCGCCGCCGGCGTCTCGGTCCCCCCGGAAACCGAATTGGTGTTCGGGGAAACCGACGAGCATCACCCGTTCGTCAGCGTCGAGCAAATGATGCCGTTCATGCCCTTCGTTCGCGCCCGCGACGTCGATCACGCGATCGCGATGGCCAAACACTACGAACACGGCTTCCGCCACACCGCGATCATCCACTCGCGCAATGTTCGCAACATGACCAAGATGGGACGCGAACTGGATACCACGCTGTACGTCAAGAACGGACCCTGCATGGCATCGCTCGGCCTGGGCGGCGAAGGCTACCTGTCGTTCTCCATCGCCGGGCCGACCGGCGAAGGCGTCACCACACCGACCACGTTCACCCGCGAACGACGCTGCAGCATGATCGGCGAACTGCGGGTGGTCTGAAGTTTCAAGTTTCAAGTTTCAAGTTTCAAGTTTCAAGTTTCAAGTTTCAAGTTTCACGACTTGGGATTTCAGTTGGTTTAACAAATGCAACCTGCGATTGTCCTCGGATCGACCCGCGCCACCGTCAAGCATGAAAGCTTGGTCGGCATGCGTTTGGTCGTCTTGCAGCCGATCGGGGCGGATGAGAACGCCGACGGGCCGCCGCTGATTGCGTTGGACCAACTCGGTTCACGCAAGGGCGATCACGTGATGATCACCAGCGACGGTTCGTATGCCCGCGAGGCCTGCAACCACGATCTGACGCCGGCCCGTTGGACGGTGATCGGATTGATCGACGACATCGAAGCTTAGGCTACTGCACCCGAAACCCCGCACCCTGACACCCAACCCAAATATTCGCACGTGACCCGCCTTTCATACGACCGCAGCAACGAAACAGCGATGATCGCTGAGATTGCGCGCCAGGTGATTCGGCGGCTGCGTGAAAGTACGTCGGTTCCAACCGCCTCTGCCCCAGCCAGCCCGTCGCCGAACGGCGGCGAAAAGCTGATCACGATCGAAACCTTGGACCGTTATGCGGCGACGGGCCAGATCCTCGCGGCCGAAGGCGCGGTTATCACCCCGGCGGCCCGCGAAGAAGCGGCGCAGCGGGGCATCCAAATTCAACACGCCGCGTCGAGCGGTGCGTCGCCCACCGGCGTCGCGGATGCCCAAGCGGACACGCCGCCGGCAACGCAATCGCTGGTGCCGCAGTCGCTCGGCAATCAACTCGCTCGGCGTGGAATCACGTTGCCGGCCGATGTCGAGATCCTGTGGACCGACGAGCCCTCCGCGGAAGTGTACCGCCGTTGCAGCGGTGGACAGCGTGCCGCGATGGTCGGCGCCCTGTCGGACGTCGAACGATTCGCCGGCGAACTCTCGCCCAACGTTTGGGTTTTGGACCGCCAGAAACTGAATCTGGTCGCGGCGGTCAACGTGGCGGCTCGGATCGCACGTTGCCCAGCACCGGATGCCTCGGCGGTGTCGCAAACTCTCGGAGGTTCCCGATGAAACTGGCACGCACCATCGGCTCGATCACGCTTTCCAAGTCGCATCCCGCGATGGCCAACGCCAAGCTGCGTCTGGTCGAGGTCGTTGATTCGATCGAACGGGTCGACACCGAACCGCTCGGCGGGGACACGATCGTGGCCTGGGACTTGTGCAGCACCGGACTGGGCGACCTGGTCGCCTTGGCCGAAGGCCCCGAGGCCGCCCAGCCGTTTAAGCCAGACGTCAAACCCTTGGACGCTTCGATTGTCGCCTTGCTGGACGAGGTTGAATTGTAGCCCGTTTCTCTCAAACGTTTCGACCACCACACCACACCACACACGTTCCACTGTCACTCGAGAATCCCATGCAAAATATCCACAAGATCAAACAGGACATGTGCGACATCGGCCGTCGCATTTACAATCGCCAGTTCGCCGCGGCCAACGACGGCAACATCACCGTGCGGATCAGCGACAACGAAGTCCTGTGCACGCCGACGTTGCACTGCAAAGGGTTCTTGACGCCCGAAGACATTTCCACCGTCGACATGACGGGCAAGCAGATCGCCGGTCGCAAGAAACGATCCAGCGAAGCGTTGCTGCACCTGGAAATCTACAAACAACGCGAAGACATTCGCAGCGTGGTTCACTGCCACCCGCCGCACGCGACCGCGTTTGCGATCGCACGCGAGCCGATCCCGCAGTGCATCTTGCCCGAGGTCGAGGTGTTCTTGGGCGATGTGCCGATCACCAAGTATGAAACGCCCGGCGGTCAGGCGTTTGCCGATACGATTATTCCTTTCGTCGCCAAGACCAACGTCATGATTCTGGCCAACCACGGCACGGTCAGCTATGGCGAAACCGTCGAACAGGCCTACTGGTGGACGGAGATCCTGGATTCCTATTGCCGCATGTTGATGCTGGCCAAACAACTCGGCAACGTGTCGTATCTGGATCAACAGAAATCGAAAGAACTGTTGGATCTGAAAGACCAATGGGGATACAAGGACCCGCGGAACACCAAGGAGTACGAGGATTGCGACATCTGTGCCAACGACATCTTCCGCGACTCGTGGAAAGAGTCGGGTGTCGAGCGGCGTGCGTTCACCCCGCCACCGGCGATGCCGGCCCAACCGGCCAGTTCCGGAAACGGCCAAGCGATGCCGGCCGGTATCGATGAAGAGCAGCTCGTCAAACTGATCACCGACGAAGTGATGCGGCAGATGAAGGCTTAGTCACGTTGGCGGGATCGGCTTCCAGCCTGTCAACAGTGGGATAGGCTTCCAGCCTGTCAATGCTGAACAACAGGCTTTCAGCCTATCCCACCAACTCCGCCGCGACTCCACTCCCCAACATCCTCTCAATCAATCAAACATCATGAAAGTTTCAATCATCGGCGGCGGCGGATTAGTCGGTTCTTGTGCCGCGTATGCCTTGCAGTGCGGCGGTCTGGCCCGTGAAATCGCGCTGCTGGATGTGAACCAGGAATTGGCCGTCGGCCAAGCACTCGACTTGCAGCACGGCGGACCGAGTGTCGCCGACCAAACGATCGTCGGCGGCGGTTATGAACACATCCCCAGCAGCGATGTGATCTGCATCACCGCGGGACTGCGCCGCAAGCCGGACGAGTCGCGATTGGATTTGATCAATCGCAACACCGATTTGTTCGTCCAGATTCTCAACGACGTCAAAGCGGCGGGACCGAAGCCGACCGCGATCGTCTTGGTGGTCAGCAACCCGGTCGACATCTTGACCTACGTCGCCGCCCAGAAACTGGGGCTACCGGAAAACCAAGTCATCGGTTTGGGCACCCAGCTGGACACGATCCGATTCTGTGCGTTGATTGCCGAGCAGCTCAAATCGCCGCCGACGCAGACCCGCGCCTTGATCTTGGGCGAGCACGGTGAGTCGATGGTGCCGGTTTGGAGCAGTGCGACGATCGCGGGACTGCCGTTGGACAAGTACCCCGGTTGGTCGCCGACGCTGGCGACGCAACTGTTCACGCGGACCCGCGGCAGCGGCGCCGAAGTGATCAAACGCAAGGGCGGAGCCGGCTTTGCGGTCGGTATTGCGATTCGCGATGTGATCGACGCGGTGATTCTGGATCAACGCCGTGTGCTCCCGGTCAGCAGTGTCCAACGCGGCTGTTTCGGTGTTCGTGATGTCGCCCTGTCGGTCCCCACGGTCGTCGGCCGAACGGGCGTCGTCGATCGGATGGAAATCGATCTGTGGCCGAAAGAGGTCCAAGGCATGCGTGCCAGTGGCGCCGCCCTCCGCAAGACCCTCGATGTGGTCCTGAAACGCATCCGCTGAGCCACGCAGCTCCCACGGTCCCCCTCGTTCCAAGGCTCCGCCATCCCGCTCGTTCCAAGGCTCCGCCTTGGAACGCAATGTCCCTGTGGCTCTGCCACGCGCGGCTTGTGGTCGCCAGGCGGAGCCTCCGAAACCGCGTGTCCCCAGGCGGAGCCTGGGAACAAGTGGGGCACACGCTTCTTCCCGAAATCACGCCTCTGCACTACGCTATCGGTCCTCCCGATTTGACCGTATTTTCTCACAGAGGCCTCCTGATGGCTTTGTATGACGTTTTTGGTGTCGGTAACGCGCTGGTTGATATTCAGGCACGTGTGGACGACGCGCTGTTACGCGAGCTATCACTCGACAAGGGGATCATGACGCTTGTCGACGACGAACAACAATCCGGCGTGCTCAGCCGTCTCGATGGACGCCCGCTGAATCGCTGTGCCGGTGGTTCGGCCGCCAACACCATCGTCGCCTTGGCCGAATTCGGCGGAGCGGCGGGCTACATCGGCAAGGTCGGCAGCGACGCGATCGGCGATTTCTTTTTGAAAGACATGAGCGACCTGGGCGTGTCGATCCAAGTCACGCCGGCGGACCAGCCGACGGGCACCTGCGCGGTGCTGATCACCGATGATGCCCAGCGAACGATGCTGACCAACCTGGCCGCCTCGACCAGCCTGGGCCCGGACGACATCGACGAGCACAAGATCGCCAGCTCCAAGTACGTCTACGTCGAAGGCTATCTGCTGACCGGCGAAACCACCAAAGCGGCCGCCTACAAGGCGTTCGAACTGGCGAAAAAACATGATGTCAAAGTCGCCTTCACAGCCTCCGACCCGTTCCTGGTCAACTTGATCCGCGATGAGATCTGGGATCTGATCACCGGCCCGGTCGACTTGTTCTTCTGCAACGAAGAGGAAGCCAAGTCGCTGACCGGCGAGACCGACGCGTTGCGGTGTGCCGTCAAGATTCACGAACACTGCGAAAACGTGGCGCTGACGTTGGGCGGCAAAGGGTCGATCGTGATGCACGGCGGCGAAGAGTTCCCGATCGAAGGCGTGAAAGTCGATGCGGTCGACACCACCGGTGCCGGTGACATGTACGCCGGTGCGATGCTGTACGGGATCACCAGCGGCTTGGATTGGCGAACGGCGGGACACCTGGCGTCACACGCCGCCGCTCGAGTCGTTTCGCAACTGGGCGCCCGGTTGGATCGCAAATTCACCAAGGAAGAAATCGAGGACCTCAGTCGATTGACCGATTAACTGAGTGAAGGAATTTTTCTCGTTCCCTGACAATTCTGATCTGATATGGCCAAAGCCCCCAAGACCGCGATCTCTCCCACCCGCGCCGACGATTACCCGGAGTGGTACCAGCAAGTCATCAAGGCAGCCGACCTGGCGGAAAATTCGCCGGTCCGCGGTTGCATGGTGATCAAACCCTGGGGCTACCAGCTCTGGGAAAACATGCAGCGCGCCTTGGACGACATGTTCAAAGCGACCGGGCACCAGAACGCCTACTTTCCGCTGTTCATTCCGATGAGCTTCTTGGAAAAGGAAGCCGAGCACGTCGAAGGGTTTGCCAAAGAGTGCGCCGTCGTCACCCACCATCGTTTGGAACCCGATCCCGAAGGCGGGTTGCGACCGGCCGGCCAGTTGGAAGAACCGTTGATCGTCCGGCCGACCAGTGAAACGATCATCGGCGCGACGTACGCTAAATGGGTCCAAAGCTATCGCGACCTGCCGATTCTGATCAACCAATGGGCCAACGTCGTCCGTTGGGAAATGCGAACACGTATGTTCCTGCGGACCGCCGAGTTTCTCTGGCAAGAAGGACACACGGTCCATGCCACCGACACCGAAGCGATCGAAGAAACCGAGCGGATGATCAACGTCTACGCCGACTTTGCACGCAACTGGATGGCGATGCCGGTCACGATCGGCGCCAAAACCGCGGGCGAGCGATTTCCCGGTGCCGTCGAAACGCTTTCGATCGAAGCGATGATGCAAGACCGCAAAGCGCTGCAAGCCGGCACCAGCCACTTCCTGGGCCAAAACTTTTCCAAAGCGCAAGAGATTGTGTTCCAAAGCGAATCGGGATCACGCGAGTACGCTTGGACGACGTCGTGGGGTGTTTCGACACGATTGGTCGGCGCCCTGATCATGACGCACAGCGACGACGACGGATTTGTGTTGCCGCCAAAACTGGCGCCGATCCACGTTGTGATTCTGCCGATCTACAAAGACGACTCGCGTAGCGCCGTGATGGAATACATCCACGCCTTGCGCGATGCATTGCGAGCCCAATCCTACGACGGGGTGCCGGTGCGCGTCGAAATCGACGACCGCGACATGCGCGGTGGCGAAAAGAAATGGCATCACGTCAAACGGGGCGTCCCGATCCGCTTGGAAGTCGGACCCAAAGACATGGAAAAGAACTCGGTCTTCATGGGACGACGCGACCAGCCCAAGAGCGTCGGCATGGACCGTAACGAATTGGTCGCGACCATCGGAACACTGCTCGGCGAGATTCAACAATCGCTCTACGATCGCGCCGATCAGTTGCGAATCGAAAACACGGTCACGATCACCAACGAAGCCGATTTCCGTGATTTCTTCACGCCCAAAAATGCGGGCAACCCGGAGATCCATGGCGGATTTGCGATGTGTCATTTCGCCGACGAAGCGAGTATCGACGCGTTGTTGAAAGAGTTAAAGGTGACGATCCGTTGTGTGCCGAGCGAAAACAACGACACACCGGGCACGTGCTTCGCGACCGGCAAGCCCGCGGAGAAACAGGCGATCTTTGCCAAGGCGTATTAGGGCCCGGGCAGCGTTTCGTTTTAGGGTGCCGCGGAAACGGGTCAGGCTGTAACTTGCGGAACGATGAAACGATTACTGGGCCCGCGGATGGCAGCGCGAACCCACGGATTTTTTGCACTCTGTCATCCGTGGGTTCGCGCTGCCATCCGTGGGTATTCTTTTCGGTGGTTAGCGTGTGAAATCGCTGGCACGACGCCGCGTCTCACTTCGCCGTCAGCTTGACGTGGTGCTGGTCCTTGCCCTTGATGTGGACCGTTGCCGGATCCGTCCGATCGGCGCTGCGGCCGGGATTCGGTTTGCCGCTGACGACGTAGTCGCCCGGTGGGACGTTTTTGAACGTGTAGCTGCCGTCAGCACCGATGTTGGCCGAACCACCCCAACTGCCCAC
Source organism: Stieleria neptunia (assembly GCF_007754155.1). Classification (NCBI taxonomy): domain Bacteria; kingdom Pseudomonadati; phylum Planctomycetota; class Planctomycetia; order Pirellulales; family Pirellulaceae; genus Stieleria; species Stieleria neptunia. The sequence goes on from NZ_CP037423.1 coordinate 2,252,940, forward strand.
CGGTGCCCCCTTGGCCGAATCGATCCCGGCCTCATCGATTTCCACGATGTACTTCGATGTCACCGGTTGGCCGTCGGCGGTCGCGACGGACACCTTGACCGTTCCAGTCGGCTGCAACGTCAGAACGATCGGTGACTCGGCGGTATCGTGTTGGTTCAACACCGAGTTGTAGTAGTAGCCTTGGGTTCGGCTGCTGAGCTTGAGTTTGCCGTGGGGCACGTCGGTGACCACAAACTCGCCAGACGCGTCCGATGTGTATTGATGTTCCCCGGCGACGCGATAGAAATTCCCCGAGCGATCGAGGCAGACTGCGACTCGGATCTCGACACCTTCGAGTGGTTGGCCTTGGTCATCGATCACACGCACGGGAACCTCGGCGGCTTTGGCGAGCGTCACGTCCAGCCTTTTGAAGGTGGACTTTGTGAAGCGATGGTAGTATTTGTCTTTCGATGCAAATCCGCGGGCGGCGACCACGACTCGATGGGTGCCGGCAGGGATTTGGGACGCCAGAAATGCCCCTTCGGCGTCGCTCGATGCCGTGACTTGATCCGCATCCTTGCCGATCGTGATCGTCGCTCCGGCGATCGCGGCCCCGTCGGAATCATGGATGTGGCCCTTGAGCGCGGCACCTTGATCGGTCGAGAGTCCATTGGATTCCAAGCGTTCATCGACCACCGTCAGCGTCGGCGGAATGGTCAGCGACTTCCACTCGATCCGATCGCTCACGTGAACGACCAGTTCGGTCTTGGGGCCGTCTCCTTCTTCCCCCGGTGGCAACAGGCCCGCTTTGGCGTCTCGCAGTTGCTGCCAGTTGGACGGCCGCCAAACCACGAATTGCCAGTCGATCGTATGCTGCTTCGTTTTGTCGGTGATGTTCAGCCAGAAACTCGTTTGAACGCCGCTGCGAACGATCAACTGCTTGCGAGGCGATTTGACCTGGGCAAACAGGTCGATGGCCGATTGCAGATCGCTTGTCGTGCCGGAGTACTCGAAGTGATACTGACCACCGCCGAAGGGCGGCCCTTCCCACCAAGCGATTCGGGTTTTTAAATTTGCCAGCGGCAGCGAGCCGTCCGGTAGCCCCGTGGGCTTGACGGGCTCGTCTTTGCCGCCGGTGATCAACGCCGACGCGGGCGCCGCCATTGCGACAAGCAAACCGAATGCGATCAGAAAAATTCGAAGCATGGTCATCTCCATCGATTGTCCGCCGATGCCGGTCGCCGGGGGCTGCCGCGACAGGGCGATCCGCAGCTTGAAACAGGGTGCGCCACCCGGTGAGGGTTGGCAAACGACACCTCGCCCCCCGTTCATTGGACGTTCCCATGCTGGTTTTCTTAGGCCAGTTGTTGCGTAATTCAAAGATTCACCGCGCGGGGACATGGCACCAGCTCCAAATTGCAAGCATCACCGCACGGGGACATGGCACGAGCTCCAAATTGCAAGCATCACCGCACGGGGACATGGCACGAGCTCCAAATTGCAAGCATCACCGCACGGGGACATGGCACAAGCTCCAAATTGCAAGCATCGCAAGCGTTGAAACCTCGGAATTGACTGCAAATCAATTCCCTGCGACTTCAATGGTGCCCTGTCCCCGCCACCCTTGATGGTGCCCTGTCCCCGCCACCCTTGGGGACAGACCCTCGGCACGGGGACATGACCCTCGGCACGGGGACATGGCACAAACTCCAAATTGCAAGCATTGCAAGCGTTGTAACCTCGGAATTGACTGCAAATCAATTCCCTGCGACGTCAATGGTGCCCTGTCCCCGGTGGGCGAGGTGCCCTGTCCCCGGTGGGCGAGGTGCCCTGTCCCCGGTGGGCGAGGTGTGTCCCCGGTGGGCGGTGAGGCCGGAACCGGACTTGCCAGGGCCCGGTGAGACTCGTTAACAGTGACTGTTCACGCCGGAGTGCCGGTTGCCGCTCGATCTCCCACCGCTTCGCCTGCCTTTGCTCCAGATGTTTCACGCTGTCGGATTTCAATGCCTGCTAGCAAAGCGGGGCCTGCTGGTCTCAAGCTTGATGGTTCTGGCCCTGTCCGGTTGCGGCACGACGCGTCAGTACGAGGCGACCGAGCAACTGGTCGTCAGTGATGCCGTCGATCGCGGCATCCAGCACATGGATTTTCGCCCCCTCTCGGGCCGCAAGGTCTACCTGGATTCGAGCTACCTGAGACAGGTCAAGAGTGTCGGGTTCGTCAACGCGGAATACGTGATCAGTGCCTTGCGTCAGCAAATCCTGGCCGCGGGCTGTCTGTTGCAGGACTCGGCCAACGAGTCCGACGTGATCATCGAAGCGAGAATCGGTGCGTTGGGGGCCGATGAGCATCAGGTGACGTACGGGATTCCGGAAAACAACTCGCTCAACAGCGCAGCCAACGTCATCCCGGGCGCCCCGACGATCCCGACGCTGCCCGAGATCTCCGTGGCCCGACGCGAGGCCCGCGAAGCCGCGGCCAAGATCGCCGCCTTTGCCTACGACCGTGAAACTCGCAAACCGATTTGGCAATCCGGCGTTCGCCATTCAACCGCGACGGCAAAAAACACTTGGGTGATGGGGATCGGGCCGTTTCAGGGAGGATCCATCCGAGAAAAGACCAAGCTGGTGGGGAGTGGCATTGCGTTCGGCCGACGCAGTCGAAACGCGTCGGTTTCCGAACACTTTGAGCGCCCCTCGGTGGATTACACCGCCGAAACACGGTTCAACCAGGGATGGCCCGAATTCGGCGACGTCGGTGACGGCCATGCGATGATCGCGTCCAGTGAAGACTCCCAAGATGCAGCGATCCCGACGCCACCGGGACTGGAATCGTCGGAGAAGCCCGATGACAAACCGGAAAAGCCCAGCGACAAGCCCAGCGACAAGCCGACGAAGGTGGCCAAGGCGCCCGATGACGCCAAGCCGAAGAAGCGACCGCGATGAGATTTCGACGGATCGATTTCAACGGCGGAGATCCAGATTCCAAGTTTGAGATTTGAAACTTGAACTCAGCCGCCCGGGTTCACGACGCAGCCTTCGATGGCGGCGCGTGGCAACGGGCCGAGGGCTCGGCTGTCGACGGAAACCGGAACGTTGTCTCCGACGACGAAGACTTCATCATTATCCAAGGTGATCGGATACTTCACGTTGCCACTGGGCCGATCGTCGCGATATTCGATTTCGCGATAAACGTGCAGCGTGTACCGCGACGCCTGTCGCCGGCCCAACTCGACGGCGATCGGGTGGGCCGCATCAAGCATTCCCCGCCGCTCGCTTTGTCCTGCGGTCCCGGGCGCGAGATCGGCAGCAAGGTCTTCCACGGCAACGGCCGCGGCATCGCGAAAGCGAGCCCAACCGGTGGTGGTTGTGGTTGAAACCATGGCGTGCTGGGCATCGAAAAAGAAGACGCGGAGAGGGGCAAGGGGGGCGGCGTCTTTGTCGCGTGCTCGAATCTCAACGACCAAGCGATCGACGGGATTGAGCACCCGTCGCACGGTCTCGTTGCTCGGGTAGTCGTCCATCACCGCTGTGATTCGGCCGGCTTGGTGGGGGTTGTGATGGCTGTAGACGAGACGGCTGGGAACCGCAGCGTCACGGCTCCAGTGGTGCGGTTGCGAGCTGACCGGCACCAGCGCCGGAGACAGAAACTCGTCGGTGTCGCGCTCGGCGAGCCGATCTTCCAACCGCTTCCCGCCGACGGTCAGCCTGCCCCCGACGCGATCCACGACGTCACCCCCGACGGCGGCGACCCGCTTGACGTGACGCTTGCCGCCCCAGCGGATCGCCACGACATCGCCGATTTGCAGGGTGCGGCATTTGGCGATTTGGCAAACCTCGCCGTCGACCAACGTGGGTGCCATCGAGTCGCCGACGATCCGAAACGGCGTTGTGATCAGGACGTTGCCGTCGGGGGGCGTGCCGGTGGGGGCGTCACCGGACGCCGTGCGGTGGGCGGATTGTTCGCCCCAATCATACGCAACGGAGAACAGGGCGACGACGATCGGCATCGTGACGACCAGGATCGCGACGACCGGCAGACTTCGACTGACGAGTGGTTTCATCGTGAAAGAGTATCACCTGACGAGAAAAACGAGCCCCCGTTATACTCCGACGCGACCGCTCTACGTCGAACGAGCGTGATTTCTAGGATGCCTGTCGCGTGATGAAGACCCAGTGATGCCCGACCCGACCACAATTGACCGAACCGAACGATCGCCACACGCCAGTGGTTTGACCAGCGGCGATGAAACGGAGATCCGCCAACAGCCCGAGACGCGTGGCCGAATGGGATCGCTGCCGGGCGTTCGCATTTTGGGCTGCGGGTCTTACGTCCCCGACAACGTGATCACCAACGAAGACCTTGCGGCGCTGGGCTGCGATAGCGAGTGGATCGTTCGTCGCACGGGGATTCTGGAGCGACGTCACGCGACTGCGGATCAGGCGACGAGTGACCTGTGCTACGAGGCGGCGGTTCGCTGCCTGGCCGACGCGTCGGTCTCGGTCGATGAAATCGACTTGATCCTGGTCGCGACGATCACCCCGGATCACTTCACGCCTTCCACGGCGTGTCACCTGCAAAAGCGACTCGGTGCCTTTGCCGCCGCGATGGATCTGAGCGCCGCCTGTGCGGGGTTCGTCTACGCGTTGGCGACCGGCGCCCAGTTCGTGGCCGCCGGCAACGCGAAACGGGTATTGGTCGTCGGTGCCGATTTAATGAGCCGAACGATCGATCCCAATGATAAAAAAACCTATCCGTTGTTCGGTGACGGCGCCGGCGCGGTCTTGATCGGGCCGGACGATTCTCGCTGCCCTGATGACGGCGGTGTCGACCAAGCCGATGCGGACGGCCCGTCGGGAATCTTGTCGTATCAGCTCGGTAGCGAAGGTTGCGGTGGTGAAATGCTCTGCATTCCCGCCGGCGGAACCCGTCTGCCGCTGACCGAAGCAGCGCGGCGCGAGGGGCTGCAATACATGAAGATGGATGGGCGGAACGTGTTCAAGTGGGCCGTCCGCGTTTTTGACGACAGTGCAAAAGACGTGCTCGCGGCCGCCCAGGTCAACGCCGAGGAACTGGCGTTGGTGATCATGCACCAGGCCAACCAGCGGATCATCGACTCGGCCGTCTCCGACCTGGGCGTTCCTAAGGACAAGGTGTTCGTGAATCTGGATCGCTACGGAAACACCTCCGGGGCCAGCATCCCGCTGGCGATGGACGAAGCGATTCGCGCGGGCCGAATCAAGCGTGGCGACTACGTGCTGCTGTGCGGATTCGGCAGCGGACTGGCTTGGGGCACCGCGCTGCTGCGGTTCTAGTGCTTCGTCAACTTTTAAACTTGGGGTGCCTGACTCACTTGCCCGACTGATTGGGATCTTCCGGCAGCGGATACGGCAGCGGGTCATCATTCATTTCCGCCAGCGCGTTGGCCGCCGCTTTTTGTTCGGCTTCCTTTTTGTTGGTGCCCCATGCGGCGGTGTATTCTTCGCCGTTGATCACGGCGCTGATCAAGAATGATTTCCGGTGGTCGGGGCCCATCTCGCGTTTGAGTCGATACAGGGGTGTGCAAGCGATATCGCGCTGGGCTCGTTGCTGGAGCGTGGATTTGTAATTCGTCGCCCCCTGGCTGGTGACCGCCATTTCAACCTCGCCCCGCAACCAGGTCTTCAGTCGGGCGCGGACGATGTCATGACCGCCATCGAGATACAGCGCGGCGACGATCGATTCAAACACATCGCTGACCAACGACCGCGGGTAGCTGCGATTCCGGGTCACGCCCCGGCCCACGATCAAGCACTCGTCCAGTCCGATTTGACAGGCCACTTTACCGCAGGTGCGGCGACTGACGACGGCCGATTTGATTTTCGTCAAATCGCCTTCGTTGTACTCGGGGTATTCCTCGTACAACCACGAGCAGATGACGAAGCCGAGGATGCTATCGCCGAGGAATTCCAATCGCTCGTTGCTCGCCAAGCGATGGGATGCGCCCGAGGCGTGCGTCAACGCGAAACGCAATAACTCTTGGTCCTTGAACTGATAATCGATCAGTTGTTGGCAACGCAGTAGTTTCTCGGAGTGATCCAAGTCCCCCGATTCATCGCGTGGCGAAGCGACGAGCCGAACATCGTCGCCCGTCCCGGGTGGGTCGAAATCGACCACCAATTCCGATCGCTCTTGTTCGAGATCGTCTGGATCGTTTTGGAACGCGTCGTTGTCGTGATCGTCGGAATGATGGTCGTGATCGCTGATGGAACCGGATTGGATCAGTTCGGCATCATTCGATTCAGAATCAAGCGGTAAAGACAAGGTACTTGCGTGCGAAAGAGTCGTGCGTCGGTAAGGCACGTGCCCAACCGGATCACTCGCACAACGCGCCGGGACAGAGAGACACTCCGTGGCGCGGACGCAGAGAGAAGCAGCAGTGACACGTGAGGCAAATCAAGGCGCAACGTCTGATGCAGCCTTGCATGCCATCCATGTCACACGCCGGCGAACGGGTCCAGCCGTTCCAACTGGAACGAAACCAGACCGACCCGCCCGCCGGTGTGCGACGCGATGGTTGTACCTTAACAACTGCGGACCTGCATGGGTAGTCCGATCGGTCTGAAAAGGGGGCGTCGACGTGACGCGATTCGGCCCGGAATCCGGTCGCACGAACGTTCACCAAAGAAAAAACGGGCAATTCATTCGGCGTTGAAGATTTTCTGCGCGCTCCCGGCGCGTTCGGTCGCACTAACATGCAGAACGCCATGAATCGAACAAACCAAACTGACGAATTGACGACAGATCGAAACTCAGCGGTCGCGCTGGAGCAGTTCTGCGATGCCGAATTACTGGACGCCTGGTCCCGTGATCAACTCGCAGCAGCGTTAACCGTGCTTGTCACTCGACACGCGAGAATGGTTTTGACGGTCTGTCGCCGAAAATGCCGCAGCGCCGCCGATGCCGACGATGCGTTCCAAACCACTTTCTTGGTGTTGGCCAAAAACAGTGCGAAAATCACACGCCCGGATTGCCTGGCGGGGTGGCTGCATCGCGTCGCCCATCGAGCTTCGGTCGCCACCCTTGCTGGCAAACATCGAAGCCCCGAACCCATGATCGAACAAGTCCTCATCGACGATCCGCTGGACCGCATCACGCAGCAACACGATGCGATCGTGTTGGATGAGGAACTGGCGGGGCTGCCCGAACATTATCGTGCCGCTCTGGTCATGCAGGTCTACGAAGACTGCCCGCTGGAACGCATGGCGGAGCATTTTCAGACCTCGCTCGGATCGATTCGTGGTCGACTGCAGCGAGGCAAAAAATTGCTCGCCGATCGATTGCGACGACGAGGCGTTGTGCCGTTGCTAGCGTTTGCCGCCGCCGGATCGATCACGGTGACTGCTGATGAAGTTTCGGCCGCCGGAACAACGTTTCTCTCCACGGTGGCCGATGGACCGCTGCCCTCTCCACCGATTCAGGAAAACCTTCTTCATCCTCTCGTCGCTTCAGGAAAACGAATCATGACTCCTTGGAATGTTGCCGGCGGTCTGACCGCGATCGGAACGATTGCCACCCTGTTGTTGGTGTCGGCCGTTGGTGCCGATGGTGGCCCGCAATCGAGCCCCTCAACCCCCTCAAACACTCCGATCACGCTCCGTGCCGAGCCCGATGCGATCGCCGGACAGTTCGCCGCACCGGCCGAAACGCGACCTCAAGACCAAGCCGGCCAAACGCCCGCCACGGGTGCGATGGGCTTCGAGGGCCCCGATGGAACGGGCGTGGAATTCACACCGAGCACCGCGGAGACAGTCGGTTCGGCGAACCCATCGCCCGACACACAAACGCCCGAAACACAAACCGTCTTGCGACGACGTTTCCGACCCGCCTCCCCGTCAGGAAAATTGGCGGATTCACTCGCTGAAATGATGGACGAACAAGTCGAACTCCAAATCACCGGAGCCTTGGATTCTCTTGTGGATCAACTGCAGGACCAAATTCAGCAACCGGTGATCCTCAGCCCACGCGTGACGGAATACGCGCAGCTCGAACCCGGCTCACCCGTGAAGTACCGCTCTCGCCCGGAACCGCTGCGAACCGCACTCCGCAAACTGTTGCAGCCACTGGGACTCAAAGCGACCATCGAAAGCGAAGGCTTGGTGATCACGGCCGACCACAGCGAACTCGTGCATCGTGGGATCGGCACCGATCAGTGGCTCAGTGTGAACGATGCGATGATGCGTCAGGCCGAAGAAAAATTGGCCAAAACGAACAGCGTCGCGTTTGTTGAAACCCCGCTGGCCGAAGCGGTTTCGCAATTGAGCCAAACGTTGGATCTGCCGATCGTGATCGACAAACGCTCGCTCGAAGACATCGGCATCGATGCCGATGTGCCCGTCGACGCGGACGTCTATCCCCTCTCCGGCTACGACCTGATCTCCTTGATCCTGCGCCAGCACGACCTGGTTCTGACGGCCAAAGACAACCTGCTCACGGTCGTCGCCGATGACATTGACAGCAGGTATTTGCTCGGTCGCGTTTATTGGCTCGAAGGGATCGGAATAGGCGGCGACTTTGACAGCCTGATGGACTTGATGGAAACGACAATCAATCCCGACACATGGGAGGCGATGGGTGGTGCGTCGACCATGTCGCCTGCACCCGGCAATCGCCCGGGCTTGGTTGTCAGCACGACGTACCAAACGCATCGACAAATCGAACAACTGCTTCAAACGCTTCGAGAGAATTCGTTCGGACTCGATGCCGTCGCCGAAGAGGTTGAAGTGGCGATCCCGGTCTATCAAACCGGATTTGGCGGGGCGGTCGGAGGTGGCGGCGGAGGCTTTGGGGTGCAGGGCGGTGGTTTCATGTAGGCCGAACCGATCCACCGCGACGACTCATTCACGCGTCGCAAGATAAATTGCGTCGCCGGTGAACACGCGACGGAAATGGTCGTCATCCCACAGACGCCACCCGACCGCCGGGTCGGCAACTTTCCAGCGCCCATCGTTCGTGCGGCTGTGCACCACCACCGCGTGACCTTCCCCGTCCGTCCCCAGCAGACGACGCACCGGCCCGCTGGTCCGATCGTCACTAAACCGCACCACCGCGACGTTGGGCAATTGCCCCCTGGCCATCCACAGCCCCGGATCCTGTTCGGCGACTTCGACCTGTTGTGAACTGCCCGCCACCGCGATCCGCAATCCGCGAATCAATCCCAGTGACGATGTCCCTTGGTTGCTGGTCAAACAGGCGTCGGCCATCAATCGTTCGGCCGACGCCAGCGGCGCCGTCGCCCATTGCCCGTCGGCATAGGTCAACCGCGCCGACGTCAGCATGGCGGTTTGATGCAGCAATGTCGCGGCGGCAGCCGGTCCGCAACTGGCTTCATGGCTCTGCAAACACACACCGTTTTTCCAAGTCGCCGCCCGGTCTACTTCGATCGGAAACAATTGGGGGCGGAGCACCGGCAAGACCAGAAACCCGATCGCAAGCAGCGACATCAATCCGGCGACGCCGTGTCGCCATGCCGCTCGCAATGCAGAAACTTCCGATGCCAGGCCGGCGCTAAACGCCAGAAACACCGGCACCCAATTCGCCCAGCAAAGCGCCGCGGGCGTGGGGAACGCGTGCGCCCAGGACAATCGGTTGGCCAGACCGAATGCAAACACCAGTGAAAAAATCAAGCATTCGGCCAGCAGCAAAGGCTTGTTTTGGTAGACCGATAGCGACAGTCGCCGTCCCGCCACGAAGGCGAGCGTGGCGACCGTGGCGATAAAACCGATCGCGATCCAAAGGTCCATTCCCATTGCCCAATTCTCGGGGGGGGTGTCTCTCGGACAAATCCTAGCAAACCGGACGCCATCCAGGCGATTGCAAAATGATGACACACGGCTCCGTATGAAGATACCATGAAGTTCGCGTGTTGGAAAAGTTTAGAATCCTGGGAAGGGGCAGCGTGGGGCAGCGGTTTTCAAGACAAACGGGCGGCAATCCGGGTTTTCATGATTGCCAAAACGGAGTTGTTATGGTCTGTCGGTCGCGTTGCAAATAGATGATTTCGACCGATTTCCCGATCCGGTAACCCAAGTCAGACGCATAGACCACGGCCGGACCGGGGCTGGGAAACCAAGTCGCCCAATTCGGTAAACACCATTGACCGGTTGCCAGTTGCAGGCAGCGCGGCGTCGCATCGAAGCTCTCTGCGTCAGCGGCGTCCGGCTTCTTGGCGATCAACCAGCCCGCCTCCAGCCCGACCACGGCGATGGGTTTAGCACCCGCCCGCTTGCTCGCGCAGCCAGGATTCGCGCCGCGGGGGCCAGTGCTGCGGGGGCCTGTCGCCCCCGCACCAGGGTCAAAGTGTGGGCAAAGGGCGTGCTCGAGTCCGCGATAAACTTCCGGCATTTCAAACTCCCTGAAATGGCGATTGGCTGAAACGGCGAATCTGGTGGCTGATCCGAGCAACATCGCAACTCCGCTGACACCTTTGGTCAAACCACTGATTCACGCCGCGATTGACCCGCGGGGGGCCGGTATGCCGCGTCGCAGAGTGAGACAGCTAACGCAAATGGTTTTCCAGGCGGGGAGTCATGCTGCGGAATCAGGGGGGACAGGGTCGTCAAAGGGTGTCGCTTGCCGCAAAAACGCTGAATTCCTGGAAGATTCGGTGTCGAACCGGGTACCATTGGTGGACAGGGGTGTGCCATAGCGTCCGATTTTCCCAATGTGTGACAAAACTGATACTTGATCAGGTACCGAAGATTCGACAGTCCGTTCATGTGATAGGGCGAATCACACACACCGCATCGACCCGTAACCGGGGCACTCCATCCTTTTTGCTCGAGCATTTCAGGTTTCAGTTCATGGCAGCAAAATCAATCTTCCTGTCGCGTCTGTCGCGTTCTATGGGTGGCCTGGTGGTTGTGGCGGTCGCGTTTGCTTCGGTGGCGCGAGCGCAGAGCGTCGTGCCTCCCCAGATCGCGATGATCAATGATGCGATCGAGCAGGGGTGGGCCGATTATGAAATCACTCCGGCCAAGGAAGCGGACGATGCGGTTTGGTGTCGACGCGTCTTTTTGGACATCATTGGCCGCATTCCCAGTCTGGAAGAGCAACAGGAATTTGCATCCGAGCGTGGCGGCGACCGCCGCGCGAAGCTTGTCGATCGTTTGTTGCATGACGATCGTTACACCGAAGAATATGCGAACCATTGGGCCACGGTCTGGAGCAATTTGTTGATCGGCCGCGGCGGGGGCATGGGCCGGCGTGATCTGACCAACCGCGACGGTCTGATGAAATACCTGCGAGACTCGTTCGCGGAGGATAAGTCATACGACCGGCTGGTCTATGAATTGGTGACTGCCGAAGGAGCCACCAAGCCCGGCGCACCCGGATTCAACGGCGCCGTCAATTTTCTGGTCGGCAAAGTCAACGAAGAGAAAGCGGTGCTGGCGGCGAGCAGTGTGTCGCGCATCTTCCTGGGCCAACAAGTTCAATGCACGCAATGTCACAATCACCCTTTTAATGATTGGAAGCAGCAGAAGTTTTGGGAGTTCAATTCGTTCTTCCGACAGACACGTGCGTTGCGACGGTTCGTCGACGGGACGCGTGACGTGGAGTACGCCGAATTGGTCAGCGAGGACTATGCCGGCGAAGCAGGGGACCCCAATGACGCGTTGGTCTTTTACGAAATGCGGAACGGTCTGACGCGCGTCGCGTATCCGGTCTTCACCGACGGCACGGAAATTTCCAAGAGCGGTTTTGTCGATGACGTCAATCGCCGCCAAGAACTGGGGCGGCTGATGATGGACAGCCAGTCGCTGGACCGCATGGCGATCAATCGTTACTGGTCGATGTTTCTGGGGTATGGGTTCACCAAGCCCATCGATGACATGGGGCCCCACAACAATCCGACGCACCCGCAATTGTTGGACGACTTGTCCCAGGCGTTTCGCGGTTCCAGCTACAACCTCAAAGACCTGATCACGTGGATCACGCTCAGCCGACCATATTCGCTGGCGTCGGTGTTGGGCAGCAACAACCAGATCGATGACCCGTCGATCGGTGAGACGCCAAAATTCTCTCGCTTTTATCTCCGCCAAATGAGCGCGGAACAACTGTATCAGTCCCTGGTTTCCGCCTCCGGCGGGAACGCCACGGGGACCTACGAGCAGCAGGAGAAAAAGCGTCGCGAATGGCTCCGCCAGTTCGTGGTGACCTTTGGAACCGACGAAGGCGACGAAGCGACGACCTTTGATGGGTCGATCCCCCAGGCGTTGATGTTGTTCAACGGCGAATTGACACAGAATGCGACCAGCACCAAACCGGGCAGCTTTTTGGATCGGCTTTCTCAGTCGGGCAAATCGACCCGCGACCGATTAAATCTACTGTACAAGGCGGGTTTGTCGCGACAGCCGACCAAGCGGGAAGTCGCGCTGGCCGGCGAACTCTACCGCGCCCGCGGCGGCAAGGAGATTGAAATGTTGCAGGACGTTTGGTGGGCGATTCTGAACAGCAATGAATTCATCATGCAGCATTGAGGTTGGGTTCAATCCCGGTTCTCAAGCGTTACCAATTTGACAACACTTCCTTCGAAACCGAATTCTTCGATAGGCAATCGCAATGATTTCACCATGGAAAACTCCTAGCGGGATGAGCCGCCGCCACTTCATGAACCACCTGGCGGGTTCCAGTGCCGCTGCCTCGGCGGCGCTGACCATGGGTGGTGCGATAGCGGCCAATGCCGAGGAGATGCGTCGCAATCGGAAATCGGCGATCATGCTTTGGATGGGGGGTGGCCCGCCGACGATCGACATGTGGGATCTGAAACCGGGCGCGCCCACTGGTGGGCCGTTTCAGCCGATCTCGACAACCGGTGACATGCAGATTTGTGAGCATCTGCCGATGGTCGCCAAGCAGATGCACAATCTGTCGATCGTCCGCAGCATGTCGACCCGCGAAGCCGACCACAATCGTGGCCGCTACTACATGCACACCGGCTTTGTCCCGAATCCGAACATCGAACACCCCAGCTATGGCGCGGTCGTCGCTCACGAGTTGATGTCGCAGCGTCCCGAGCTTGAAATTCCTCCCTTTGTCACCATCGGCGGTGCCAGCGCGGGGCCGGGGTTCTTGGGGATGGCGTGGTCTCCCTTTGCCGTCACCAGCAGCGGACGGATTCGCAATTTGGACATGAAGTTAGACGGCCTGCGATTGCGTCAACGGATGGCCGCGCTGCAGGAAATCGAAAGCGGTTTCGCCAACCGGACGCGTGACCTGCCCGCCGGAGAGCACGGCAAGGTGCTCAAGAAGACCTTTGACTTGATGACCAGCAGTCAAATGGAAGCTTTCCGTGTCGAGAAAGAAGACGAAAAGACGAAAGAACGCTACGGGACCAACGGATTCGGCCAGGGGTGTCTGTTGGCCCGACGTCTGGTCGAAGGCGGTGTCCCGTTTATCGAAGTCGACCTGGGCGGCTGGGATTTGCACAACAACGTTCACCAAACCCTGGCGGACACGAAATTGCCACAACTGGACAAGGCGATGAGCGCCCTGGTGGAGGACCTGGAACAACGCGGATTGTTGCAGGACACCGCGATCATTTGGATGGGAGAATTTGGACGAACACCGCGGATCAACCAGAACGCCGGACGAGACCACTGGGCACGGTCCTGGTCCTGCGTCGTCGGCGGTGCGGGCATCCAGGGCGGATTGGCCGTCGGTGAAACCAGCAGCGACGGCACGGCCGTTGTGTCCGAACCGTTCAGCAGCGAAGACCTGATGGCGACCGTCTGCAAGGGACTTGGCATCGGGCTCGATACCACGTTCATGAGCAAGAATCGCCGCCCGATGAAAATTGCCAATGGTGGAAAACTGATAAGTGAATTGGTGGCTTGATGATTGGTGGATGAAGGCAGTCTAGGCGGACAGACGCCAAGCTCGACCGGGCCGAGTTCCGTCTCGATGACCCAGTCAAACGATGTTCCCGACGATTCGATGCCCGAGGGCAGCGTTCACGAGGAAGCTGCGTTTGATGGACAGTCCGAGGAAACGGAAACACTCGACGCGGCCACGCTGATCCAACGTCACCAACGTGGTGTCTGGCGGTACCTGCGAATGCTCGGATGCGACGACGCCACCGCCGATGATTTGACGCAAGAAACCTTCCTGCGTGTGCTGCGACGGCCCGATTTTGTCCAGCACAACGACAGCGCGACGGCAGGCTACCTACGCCGAACCGCCTACAACCTGCTCGTCTCCCGGCACCGCAAACTGGGACGCGTTCAGACCACCGGTGAACCCGAGTTGCTCGACGAAACGTGGGACCGGTGGGCCGGAAAGGACCTCACCGGCGACGCCGCCGTCGAGGCCCTCCAACAGTGTTTTGAAAAACTAACCGAACGGGCTCAAATCGCCTTGCGAATGAGGTTCGATTCCAGCGCCAGCCGAATCGAAATCGGTGAAGCCCTGGGCATCACCGATCACGGAGCCCGAAACTTGATGCAGCGAGCCAAACAACAGCTGCGAAACTGTGTCGAAGAGAAATTGCAGCTTCAAAACGAACCATGACCCAATCCGCAAGCCAACTGCCGCACGACGCACGCAGCGATGCCGATCCATTGATCGACGCGTTGTTGGCTGAATTTGTCTCCAGCGATGCGAGCAAACGCAAGCAACCGCCCGACTTGTCGGCCAGCATTCTCGCGCAGTTGGCTGCCCCAGGTTACGGACAACCACGCGACGCCGACGACGATGCGGACCCGGTCATCGATACCCTGCTGGCGGAGTTTTTGCCGGCCGATGCCAAGCAACGTTTGGGCCCGCCCGATCTGTCCGCGACCATCCTGCAGCGTCTCGCCGATTCGGCCGACAGCAAACGCAACGAGTTTGCCGAAGATGCCGATCCCGTCGTCGATACGCTGCTGACCGAATTTGTCCCGGTCAACCCGGTCAAACGCAAGTCGCCGCCCAACCTGGTCGCGCCGATCCTCGCCCAATCCCCCGTCACCCCAACCTCTGTCGCGGCCGAGCCAAGCAGCCCTTCGACGCCGCCGATCAAGGCCTCCGGTGGCGGTCTGTCGATGGGGCGATTGGTGTCGATCCTGATTGCCGTCGCCGCTTGCATCCTGGCCGTTGTTTACCTCAGCGGACCGGACGAGTTCCAGAATGATCCGGCCGATCAGAGTCTGATCGTCGCCGAAAAGGTTCCGGACCAGCCGTCTTCGTCGGAGCGTTCGGAATCGCCGTCGTCGCAAAGTCCACAGGTCGCGAGTTCGGAGACCGTGGACATTGCGGATGGTCTGCCCGACGGCGGCTCGGATCTCCCACGTGGAATCCCACTCGACTCACCACGCATTGCATCGAGCGAGGACCAGGCGACCGACGGCCAGCCCGACCCGGTCCCATCCGCCCCGTCCGCGGGTCAGTCACCGGCGGTCACCTTGGTCGCGGCTGAAACCGCGGCGACGGTCCGCGACTACTGGCAGACGCTTGGGATCACGCCGACTCCGGATGCCGCGCCGGCTGAAGTCGTCGCCCGCTTGAACCGCCGCCTGGGGATCACGCTTTCCGATCAAGCGTTGCGCGATCCGCAACAACTCCGCGATCTGCTGGCCCAGTCCGCCAACGCGGAACAGATTTCCAAACGCTGGCTCGCGTTGACGACCGGCAGCGGCATCGCGGTCATGGATCGCCCCGAGAATGCCGGGCTGGTCAGCGAGCTATCCAAAAGTGTCTCCGGTCAGGCCAAGCTGGACGTGACGCTGGTCTCCTTGATCGACGGATCCAATCAGCAATCCGGGCAATGGTATCAGGCGATCGGGCGTCGTGGCAGCGAAGGGATCGCCACGCATCTGGCCGGCATTTCCATCAACGCCGACATGCGTTGCGTTCGATGCCACGATTCGCACATCGGTCGCTCCGGTACCCAAGACGATTACTGGTCGTTCGTGGCCTTGGTTCGCAACGTCGTTCGTCGACAGGACAACCGTTGGGTCGTGGCCGCGCAACCGGCGACGCCCAAGCCGACGTTTTATGAACTGCTCGATGGGCGTCAACGCATGGCGATGCCCAAGGTCAGCAAGTACCTGCTGCAGTCGACCGACCAAATGCAAGACTTCCAAGCCTGGACCAAGACGCTCGTCGGCAGCGACGTGCTGGCCGGCAGCATGGTCGACTCGCTTTGGCAATTGGTTCACGGCCGCACCCTGAAACCGTCTCCCGTGGACGCCTTTGCCCCTCCGGTCGATGGAAACCTCGATCGCTTGCACCGTCAACTCGCCGACGACTTGAAGGCCAATGGGTTTGATGTCGCCAGAACGCTGGCGCTGATCATCGCGTCTCCGATGGCCCGGCGCAGCGTGCCCGAAGTTCTGCAAGGTGATGCGATGCTGACGTCGTCCGAACAGGAGCGAAAGGAAGCACTGGAATTAGTCCAGGCCTTCGCCGCGGCGGTTCAGACTCCGGCCTCGTCTTTGAACCAGCGAGTGGAAGTTGCCATGCGCCGCGTCGGGGGGCGATTCACTCCGGATGATCAAGGCGCCATTCTGGCTCAGCCGATCGACGGTCGTCCGCGCTCGCCCAAATCGCTTGCCGAGCTCGATGCGGGAAATTCGGCGACGAGTTTCTTGCAACAATTGAGCGTCGACTTTCCCGGTGACGAAGCCCCGTTGCCGGTTTCGTGGCTGCGTTCGATCGACGATTTCGACCTGCAAGTCCAGCACCTGGTCTACCTGTCCGGTCGCAATCGTGTCACGGCAGAAATCACCGCCGCGGCAAACCGGTTGAAAGAAGAATCCAAGAGCCGAGAATCGGCGCTCAGTCGTATCTGGTGGATCCTGAGAAACGAATAGTCTGCGGCCACGGATCCCTCCGCAGCGACACAACCGCGGGCAGTCATCGTCCACACGTTGCATTGCACCAAGCAGAACAGAAGTGTCGGATTTCTTAAAGTGGGACAGGCTTCCAGCCTGTCATTCCAGTATCGACAGGCTGGAAGCCTATCCCACTTTTCTTCCGCTCGTTGCTTACGCGCTCGCCCCGGCGACTTCCGCCGCCTTGTAGACGACACTGGATCGCTTGAATCCCAGGCGTTCGTACAAACGCACCGCGCCGGTGTTCTCCGTCGTGACTTCCAGGTGCATCCGCTCCAAGCCGACGGCGCGAAAACCCGTTGCAGCCTTGGACAGCAGAATCGATCCCAAGCCTTTGCCTCGATGCGCCGGATCGATGCCGACATTCTGGATCGAGCCCCAGCCTTCGGTGGAAAGCCCCTGGATGGTTCCGACGGCATAGGACTGGACCGCGCCGGTTTTCGGATCGGTTTCGAGTGCACGGATCAACCAGGTCGCGTCGGGGACGAAATCCCCGCGGCTGGTGATCTCACGCATCAGACGCAAACAGCCGTCGCGTCGAGACAAGCACGGGAAAACGTTCGCGTCCAATTCCTCCTTGAAACTATTGAACTTGGCGATCGCGTGTTCCCGCAGCAGCCCCGGCAGGTAGGGCAAGATCTCGTAACCTTCGGGCAGACGCGGATCCTCCCCACGCCAATCGCGAAGGTCAAATTCCATCCGGTATCGTTTGAAATACGTCATGCCCATGATGCTTGATTCTACCATGCGTTTACCGATCCGGCCGCATGTGCGTAAACTTTGGGCAACCCCTGCAAATGGGAAATCTTCTTTTTTTGGCTTATCCGGCGCGCTGATGTCCGATCCGACTGCAACGACTTTTCCATCCCTGGTTCAAGAAACCATTGTTCTGACCGGCCCGACGGCCTCGGGAAAAACATCGCTGGCGTTGCAACTGGCCGAAGCGATCGGGGGCGAAATTTTATCGCTCGATTCGATCGCGGTGTATCGACACATGGACATCGGGACGGCCAAGCCGAGTGCCGCCGATCGCTCCCGGGTGCCCCACTACCTGCTCGATTTGGCCGATCCCAATCAGGACTACAGCGTCGCGTGTTACCTGGCCGAAGCCCATCAACGCGTTCGCGAGATCAGCGGCCGCGGCAAACGCCCGATCTTTGTCGGCGGAACACCGATGTTCCTCAAGGCGGTCTTGAGGGGATTTGATGTCGGGCCGCCGCCGGACTGGGAATTTCGCGAATCGGTGCAGCGCGATCTCGAGACCTTCGGCGCCGAAGCGCTCCGTCAGCGACTGGTTCAAGTCGATCCCATTTCGGCCGCGCGGATCGCGCCGGGTGACACGCGTCGGATGATCCGGGCGCTGGAGGTATCCAAGCACACCGGAATGCCGCTCAGTCATCGACAGGTTCAATTCGACCGCCACGTCGACGCCGCGTCCTGTTGCGTGTTCGCATTGCAACACGATCGCGGCAAACTTCACCAACGGATCAACCGCCGTGTCGAGCAGATGTTTGAACGCGGCTTGATCGCAGAAGTCGAACAACTGGTCGAGCGTTACGGCTCGTTATCCCGGACCGCCTCCCAAGCGGTCGGCTATCGCGAAGTCCTCGACTGGAGAGCCGCGGGCGGTGGCCCCACCGATGAGCTGAAAGACCTGGTCGCGACCCACACCCGACAGCTCGCCAAACGCCAAGAGACCTGGTTCCGATCGTTCACCGAAATCACGTCCGTCCCAATGGATCAACTCAACGACGAATCCGCAGCCCTGGAGTTCGTGCGCGGCCACATCCAGCGGATGGATACCGCAACCTAGAGGTCTTCAAAGTGGCGTAAGCATCCAGCTTGCGATTCACACCAGCGGCCTGCCACATCAAAGCTTGGGGGGCGCGCAAACGCACCCCAAGATTCAATTAGCGCAACGTGCCGAGGGTCGACCGTATCCCGAAGGACGTCGATTCTATTGCTGCAGCTTTTGGCATCCGATTTAGTCTCTCTCCCCCTGGGGGTTCTTCGCGGATTTTAGTGGGTGCTCTCGAATACTCGGGGAAGGTTTTTTGAGGGATGACTGCGATGTCCGATGGTTCTGTTCGGTAGGATGGCGAAGCCAGATGAAGCGGAGGCGGGCTCTGCTCTCAAGGAACTTCCTACCCAGCTAGTTCATTGGGGACCACTCGCAGGTTGAGTGCAGCTGCCCGTTTCGCCAGGTTTTCCATTGCTCGCTTCTTGTATTGCTGTTCGTAATAGTCGTTGCCGACATCGACATATTCCCTCCCGTACTTCAGCATCCCATAAACTATTTTCGCGAGCTTGTGGGCCGTCGCCGTGATCGCTTTGGGTGAACCAAGACGGGAACGGATCCTGCGAAAGAACGCTCCTAAGGCGCAGTTTGATCGTGCCAGGGACGCGGCGGCTGTTCGAAGTGCGGCGGCGGCTCGGTTCGCACTTGTACGTGTTTTACCACTGAGCAATTTCCCACCTGTCTTCTTACTGCCCGGACATAGGCAAAGCCAAGAAGTGAAATGCTTCTCTGTTGCCCACCTACTCATGTCGGTACCGATTTCAGAAATCAGTGTGATTGCGGATTGACCGCTAATCCCATCAATGGTCGTCATGTCGACGCCCAGCACCCGGTAGAGCTGATTGCGCATATCGAACCGGGGGCTATTGCTTCCAGCTTTAGGAGCCTTCAGCTTCGGCAGAATCTCACCGTCACTTCGGTCGGAAAATGTACCCAAATGTTCTTCAAGCTTGGAATCGACTTCCGACAGTTTGGAACCGTAAAAACGGTACAGTTCCAGAGCCTGTTTTAACGCAAATACATGTTCTTCACGCCAATTGCCTTCCAGAGCTTTCGCGATCGTCGACTCGTCATTTTTGCACCTTGGATCGCGAAGTTTTGCGAGTAGGTGAGGGTCTCGACTGCCCGCAACAATGGCATCCAAAATGGCAAGGCCAGTGGTGCCGGTGATGTCCGAAATGACGTGATGGAGCTGGACATTCATTTCCATCATCGCCTTCTGCATCCGTTGGATATGCTCGCTCGCGTTGGCGACGAGCATGGCTCGTTGCCGCATGTAAGAACGCAGAACACAAATTGCCGAACTCTTCCAACCAATCTGCGAGCGACGCCAGATCGGATGTAAAGGTGCCGAAGCAGCGAACGTGTGATGAGTCGCGATCGGAGGGCACGGCAACATAGTGCTGGGTCGAACCAATATCGATGCCGGCAGCGTTCAAGTTGATTGTGTCAAGTGATTGTGGAACGGGTGCGTTGTCAATCGGAAACCCACCACGTGATCGACGCTTAGGTTTCCCAGAGGATTTCTTCTTGGCCATGGCGGAACTCCGAAAGGTGACTTCAACGGAAAAACGCGGCAGGCGCGGGAGTAGGGCTCTGTTATTCTCTCAAACGGGGTCAACGCCGTGAGGCGAGCCACCAATGTCATTTTCAAGCAAACTCCCGGGACCAGGCTGAGAAGCGGGCACGAAGCACCACGTAGAGAACGGCCTCCACGACCCGCCGCGTATCCGACATGATAATCCTCACACCCAGTTCCTCGGAATCATTTGGTCACTTGTGGCCTGCGGCGGCTGAGGAGCAACCCGCCAAGGAATCACCTGGTCTGCGATGCGCCGAAGGTGCTTCGTGCGCTCCGCCGGCCCCCGTGTCGGCGGAGGGTCGTTTGAACCGAGCGTTTGTCCTCGCTCTCCCCATTCGGACATCGCAGCAATGCCTCGAAAAACCTGGGTCCTGAGCGATTAGCCACTAAAATCCACGAAGAACGCCCTCTGGGAGAGACGGCGTTTGCGCAGCAAGCAAACGCCAGAGAGGGCCGGCGCAGCGAAAGTCTTAGCGTTTTCCGCTACGATCAAATCCGTCACTTATACAATTGACGTCCCAAGGGATTTCGGCGAGTCGCCGAAGGTCAGCGCAGCGCCACCTCCGGACCACGCCTCCCATTCCTTCCCTCGATCCCGGGCGGGGTCGCAGCGAACTCCGCCCCGCCAGCGCCTGAAAAGAGGCCTGACCCCTTTTTCTCGCGTGGTCCTATCGATCGCGGGCGAACCTGCTGAATCTATTGGTGCGTCTCCCATCTGGTACGGGAGCCTCTCAAATGGCGGATCTCCGGCGCTTCCCACACTCTGGCGAGCGTCGCCGGTCCACTCGGCCAGCTCCCAAAACGTGGCAGTGAACACGACGCCGAACACATCCAGGTGTTGGTTCTGTACCGAGACGCCGGTCCAACCGCGCGTCTTCAAATCATGATCGGCTAACCGTCCCGGTGGCGATCGACCATGGCCCGTCGGTCGGCGAGCAGTGCCGGTTCACCGAGATCGGGATGGCGAAGCGTCAGCCCGTCATGATCGATGGACAGCGACGAGGCTGTCTGGGCCGATCCGGTCTGTGACGCGATGGCGAGGAAGCAGAAGATGGCAACAGTCCGAGCGATGCAACGCGTCGGGATGAGCGGGAGGCAGGTCATGGAGAAGGCGAACAGGAGATTGATTGCTATTGTGGGACGACGGGCTTGGTCAGCTCTTTGACGGCATCGACGAGTTGCCGCACCTCGGCTTCAAGCTCTGGTAAGACCGCGGAGGCGGAGACCAGGTCTCCGTCGTGGGCGTGATGTTCCAATCGTTTTGCCGTCGCGACAACCCGCTTGGCGGCAAACCAATCGGCGGACCCCTTCAGCGTGTGCGCTCCGCGTCGGACCTGATTGGCGTCCTGGTTGGCCAGGCCTTCCCTGATTTCATGGATCATCTTCGGGCATTCATCGATCAACAGCTGCGCCACTTCCTTGACGCCCTGGGCTCCACCGGGAATTCGTGTCTGGGCGAATTCCAGATCGATCACGTCGGAGGTTTCCGGTGGCGGGCCGGACTGCACCACGTCGGCAGCGGCAGCGGATTCGGGATCGGATTCGGCTGGTGAAATCTCTTTGAGGGTGCTGGTGAGTTGTTCGGGGTCGATCGGTTTGGAGATATAGCCGTCCATGCCGACCTGCAAGCACTTTTCGCGGTCGCCTTTCATCGCCGCCGCGGTCATCGCAATGATCGGTGTGTGTCGTTCGTTCGGTTTCTCCAGTTCACGAATCGCGATCGTTGCTTCCAAGCCGTCCATTTCGGGCATTTGCACGTCCATCAGCACGACGTCAAAGCGTTCGCTGCGAACCGCGTCGACGGCTTCTTTGCCGTTGTTGGCGATCGTGACGAAGTGCCCCCGCATCTGCAGCAGCCCGACGGCGACACGTTGGTTGACCAGACCATCTTCGGCCAGCAGGATCTTCAGCCCCGTGGACGCTTCTGCCTGGTCGGCCGAATCGGGTTGCGATGCACGGTCCTTCGCGGCCTGTTCGCCGAACACATCCAGCAGCGTCTCGAGCAACTCCGACTGGACGACCGGCTTGGTCATGTACCGGAGGATCCCCAGTTCGCGGCAGCGGTCTGCATCGCCGGGCCGCGCCGCCGAGGAGATCATGACCAGGGTGCAGCGGTCGATGCGCTGCTCCGCGTGGATGCGTTCGGCCAATTCAAATCCGTCCATCTCGGGCATCATCGCATCGAGCAGCACAAGCTGATAGGGTCGGCCATCGGTCGTCGCCCGCGCCAGTTCACTCAAGGCAGCCGCACCGCTTTCGACCGTTTTCGGCTGCATTTTCCAATTCGTCAAAATCTCTTCCAGGATTCGACGGTTGGTCAAGTTGTCGTCGACGACCAGTGTCGTCAACCCTTCCAGCGCCGAGCGGTCGATCGGCGGCGCAGTCGGCTGTTGGGTACCGAGACCGAACACGCAGGTGAAATGAAACGTGGTGCCCTTACCGAGTTCGCTTTCCAACCAAATTTGTCCGTCCATCATCGCCACGAGTTGCGAGGAAATGGCCAGCCCCAGTCCCGTGCCGCCGAACTTTCGCGTGATCGAGGAATCCGCCTGTTCGAACACCCCAAACACATTCTTCTGGTGCTCCGGCGCGATGCCGATTCCCGTGTCGGACACCGAGACATGCAATCGCACCTGATCGTCAATCCGGTCTTCTTCGGCCACATCGATGACGACTTCACCTTCGCTGGTGAATTTGATGGCGTTTCCGGCAAGGTTGACGATGATTTGGCGCAGTCGCCCGGCGTCCCCGAGCAGGTATTCCGGTAGTTTCGGGTCGATCCGGCAATGCAGTTCCAACGATTTGTCGGCCGCACGAATCCCCAAGGTTTGTCCGGTCTTGCCGATGCAATCGCGCAAGTTGAAATGCGTCGCCTCCAAGGCAAGCTTGCCGGCTTCGATCTTGGAAAAATCCAGGATGTCGTTGAGCAGTCGAAGCAGCGCGTCGGCGGAGTCTTTGACCATCGACAGGTATTCATTCTGTTCCGCGGTGTGTCGGGTGCTGAGCAGCAACTCGGTCATGCCGATGATGCCGTTCATCGGCGTGCGGATTTCATGACTCATGTTGGCCAGGAAATCGCTCTTGGCGCGGTTGGCGGCCTCGGCGGCTTCCTTGGCCAGCTGCAACTGTTCGTTGCGCTGCTTCAGCTCTTCGCGTTGCAGTTCGACCTCGCGTTGCAGGCTGACCTTTTCGACGGCGTTGCAGACGGCCCGTTGCAGGTTGTCCGAAGTCAGTTCGCCCTTGACCAGATAATCCTGGGCACCCTTCTTCATCGCTTCCACGGCGATCGATTCGTTGCCCTGGCCGGTCAACATCACGACGGCCAGATGGTGCTCGGGGATCGACTGACGGAGTTCGGTGAGGAACTCCAGGCCGTCCAGGTCGGGCAGATTGTAGTCGAGCAGAATGCAGTCCGGCGGGCGGTCCCGGCAAGCCTCCAGCCCATCTTCGCCGCAATCCGCTTCGGCCACCTCGTATTCGTTCCAGGCTTGCTGGCCCAGCAATCGTCGGTAGACCTCACAGTCTTCGGGGCTGTCGTCGACGATCAAGATACGGAGCGTCATTTCTCAGTCGTCGGTCTTGGGGAACACCACGATTTGGAACCAGTAATCCTTCAGCCGCTGAATCGCGTTGACGAATCCGGCCAAATCCACCGGTTTTTGGATGTAGCTGTTGGCCCCAAACTCATAACACGCTTCGATGTCCCGTTCGTCGGTCGATGTCGTCAGCACGACCACGGGGATTCGCTTCAGTTCATGATCTTGCTTGATCTCTTCGAGCACTTCGCGGCCATCGGTCCCGGGCAGGTTCAGGTCCAACAGGATGATCCCCGGACGGGGCGCGCTGTCGACCGATGCGTAATCGCCACGGCGGTGTAGGTAATCGAGTGCCTCGTCACCGTCGCTGCATCGATACAGCGAATTGCGCAGCCCCGAGGACCTCAGGGCGCGGACGGTCGCTTCGAAGTCCTCCGGACTATCTTCGACGATCAGGATCGGTTGATTGCTCCAGTCGACCATCAGACACACATCTCCTCTGCATCAGGTTTTGCACGGTCGGCTCGAGCTTTCCGCATGGCGCCGAAATGGCACGTCAAACCGTCACCTACGAAAAACAGCTCCGACAAACATCGATCATTCCACTCACGCGACGACTCCTTTATCGAGCGTGAAATAAAACGTGGTGCCTTCACCGTACGTCGATTCCGGCCATATTTTACCACCATGTCGCTCCACAATTTTCTTCACAAACGTCAGTCCCGCGCCGGTTCCGCCGCCATACTTGTCGCGGGCGTGAAGCCGTTTGAAAATCCGAAAGACAGACTCCTGGTGCTTTTCTCGGATGCCGATCCCGTTGTCACGGACGTAAAACACGAAGCCGGTTTGGTTGCCATCGTTTTCGCCGGACTCGCCGTGTTGCTGAAAACCGATTTCGATCCACTTCTCCGCCTTGTCATTGTACTTTACCGCATTCGTGATCAGATTGCGAAAAACTTCAACGATTCGGACCGAGTCGCACGCGACGGTGGGCAAATGTCGCGGAACTCGCACCTCGACGCGCTGTTCTTCCAGTGTGACGTGCATCATATCCAGAACCTGTTCGATGACGTCGTTCAAGTCGGTCGGGGCGATCGCCAATTCGGCGCGACCGACGCGGGAGTAATGCAGCAGCGAATCGATCAGGTTTTCCTGACGCAAACACAACCGCTGCAGCGTCTCGAGTTTTTCGTGTCCGGCCTCGTCCAGTTTCCCCGCATAGTCTTCGGCAATAAACGAGGAGTAACGTGAGATCCCGCGCAACGGTTCCTTCAAATCATGGGAGACGATGTAGGCAAAGTCATCGAGTTCTTGGTTGCTGCGTTCGAGTTGTGCGTTGGAATCGGTCAGCTGCTGTGTCTGCGCTTCGAGCCGGCTGGTTCGCTCTTGGACCAAGTCCTCCAGGTGCGTGCGATGCGTCTCCAGCTCTTGATCCCGCTGTTGAATCTGATCCAGCATGGTGTTGAAACCGTTGCACAGCACGCCGATCTCATCATTGGCATTGCTGTAAACGTGAGCGGAGTAATCCCCTTGTCGGGCAACCTTTTCAGTCGCGGCGGCCAATTCGCGGATCGGTCTGGCGATCGCCCGCTGCACAAGAAAACCGAGCAGCACGGCGATGCCGAGACAAATCAACAGAGACAGGAGTGCGAGTCGAATTCTCCGGATCGATTGAGCATACAGTTCGTCCAGGCTGGCGCGCAGGTAGATTGCTCCCCGTGGTTCTTTCGGATCGCCGATCTTCTTGAACACATGCAGGAAGCCGCCATGGAAAATGGCCTGATCTTTCTCCCAGGAAAATTGCACGTTCTCGGAAACTGATGCCGACGCTTTGTAGATCGCAAACGACTCGCTATCGGCATCGAAGGTTTGCGCAAAAACAACCTTCGGTTCGCGCTTTACGATCGCGAGGACTTCGTTGCCGAGCTCCGCGTCACTGAATTTCAAGGCCGTCATGCTGGCATCGCCGAGCACGTCTGCCAGGACGGAAATCTGTGTCTCCAGGGCCGCTTTGGCCGATTCATGCTGTTCCACGAGCCCTGCGATGGTCGACATCACCAGCGCGATGCTGACCACGATGACCAGAGACGCTGTCAATTTAAATCGAATCGACAGGTCTCGTAGTGGTCGCATGCGGTGTGGCCCTCTGGTTGTTTTAAAGCGTGGTGACGATCTTCAAGCCCAGCAATCGAGCACTGATGTCCAATCGCTCACGCAGCGCAGATGTCTGATTAATGATCATTTTGAGTTTCCGCGCTTGAAGATCATTCCAGTAGCAGATGATCACACCGGATCTGGCGTACGCTAACGACTCCGCCTTTCCATTCGCCTCTCCGACCAGCAGCACCGGTTGACCTTTGGTCTTCTGCAACGCCGCATTGACCCGATCCAAAACGGTCTCCCCAAAAATCCCTGGCGTGGAGTTTCGTGAGATAAACAAGATGTGGCAAGGTTGATAGTTTCGCTCAAACTCCGCGACCGAATCGTACTGGACAACCTTGATCTTCTTTCCCTGAATGACCGTCACAGGCACTTTGAACAGGCCTGAATTGATGGCGAATCCGTTTCCCGCGGGTCCCAGGTACTGTCCGAACGAATTGCTGCCCAACACACCAATCACGAAATCATTGTCCGCTCCCGGAAAGGGCGGATTGGGCCATTTGACCAAGTCGCCAAAGTAATAGAAATAGCCCGCTTTCAGATCATATTCGTTTGGCGGGGCCGGCCGCTGCGCGCTGGTGACGCGTTCACCCATCAACGCCCCACAGACGAAGGAAACACACAGCAATACAAGTGAACGGCGCATGTGCGGCCTCACGGACCTTTGTGGCGTCCGCCTTTCCAAACGGTATCCGGCACCAACGCGGCGTGTGGATTGAATCAGCCGATGGACGCGAACCCAGGGGCCCCGGAGCGTGTTCATCCTATTCAACTTAGTCATATTGAACCGGCCGGGCAAGAATTCTGGGACCGTGGTGTGAAGGATCACCCGCTAAAACGTCCGCTGGACCGTCAACGCGATCGCCGCCGCCTCGCTGCGGTAGTAGGCGCGTCGCAGCACATTGCGTTTGTTCAGGTCTTGGTCGATCCAGCCGAGCACGTTGTAAAAGTCCAACCGCATCTGACCTTGACCACAACAGATTTTGCGTTGGATGCCGAAGTCGACGAAGTAGCTGCCGCGGAAGGCTTTTTTGTAACCCGGATCGGCCAGCGGCAAAAATCCGTTGGAGGCGGGCAAGCTGGCGTTGTAGTTGGCCAAGTCTTCGTCGCCGGGAAAGCCCCAGTAGGCACGCAGCGATGCGCTGGTGCTCCAGAGCGGGTTCCAGTCTCGGTTGGCGTAAAGCTTCGTCAAATGGGGCGACCAACTCACCAGATCGTTGCCGAATCCATACGGTTCGGCGCTAATGCCTTGGTTCCGCGTGATGTCCGGCAGAAAACCGTCGATCAGCTGGGTGTAGGAGTGCGAGAGTGACCATTGGTAGCAGTCGGTCCGGTAAGACGATTCCAGTTCCAAACCGGCCATCTTGAATTTACCCAACACCGTCTGCCGTCGCACGGTCGGTGTGGGATTGAATCCGATCGCGGTGTAGTACTGGTAGAAGCCGCTGGCCGCGAAGAAAAGATGATCGCAGGGCCGTCGCTCGTAGCGGAACTCGGCACTTTCGTTTTCTTCCGCCTCACTAAAGGATCCTGTTTCGACGAACTGGCGCCTCAGGTCGCCATCGGTCGCACGTCGATTGGCTACCGACCAGATCGCTTTGTACGTGTCTTGTTCGTTGGGGGCGAAGACCAATGCCGTCCGTGGCGAAAGCAGCCATTCACTGTAGGAGTGTTTGTCGCTGCGGAGTCCGGCGAACGCGGTCCAACGCTCGTTGAAACGCAGCACGTATTCGCCCATCAACGAAAACGTATCCGTTTCCCAGGGGCCTTCGATGTTCGCAGGCACGCCTTCGACGTTGGCCGGCAAACCGGGATATCCGGGACTCGGCAACCCGAACCACTCGTAGGACAACGCGGTGCCGAACGCCAGGGTATGCCGCTCGTTGGGCGTCCAACGGGCCAGCAGACGCGTGTAAAACTCATCTTCACGGTTGGTGATGATGCCGTCTTGTGGGGTGAAGCGTTCGAAGTCAAAAAGATCCCAACTGGCCATCCACTCGATATTCAGATTGTCGCTGCACTCAAACAAGTACTTGCCGGCAAACGTCAGTTGTTGATAGCCGGCTTGGGAGGTGAGCAAGTCGTCAAAACTATCTCCGGGACTTGCCTCTCCCGCCGGCGCGAGGGCGACGTCACGCCGATCGGGATCGATCTGTTGACCGCCACGCGTGTACCGGACCCAGGCGTTGAGATTGCCTTCGGTCACTTGTGCGTGCAACTTGTGTTTCGGTTTGGAACGGTACCCGCGGCCGTCGTCCTGCAGTGGGAACGTGACCGGCTGGCCCGCCGTGACCGGGATGTTGTCTCTGGCGGTGAAGCTGCTTCCGAAGACCAGCGGCGCATCGGATGGATCCGCGCCGTCCTGGGTCGCGATGCCGTAGTAGACGAACACGCCGGAATCTTCATCGAACTTGCGGCCGTAACGCAACTCGGTCGCCGTGAATTCGTCAATGAATCCCTGCCGGACCGTGGCGTCGAGTCCCTGGAACGTCAGACCGGTGTGCGTTTGCAAGTTGATCACACCGGCAATGGCCCCCGGACCGTCGGTCGCCCCGCCGGGCCCGCGGAGCACGTCGACGATGTGAAGATCACCCAGTAGCGGCAGATCACGCTCGTGGTACGCACCGGATTCTCCCCGGTTGTTCATGATCCGGCCGTTGACCTTCAACAGAATTTTGTCGTCGCGGTCGCTGATGATGCCCCGCATGCCCATCTTGGGACCGGTGGCCACTTGATGAACATGCTGGAAATTGGGCACCAGAATATCCAGCAGTTCGTCCAGGTTGCGCGCCCCGGAGGACCAGATCGTGGGGGCCCCGATCCGTGTGACCGCGGCCGGCGTGATTCGAGAAATCGCCGGAATGCCGCCGCCGATCGACACGGGCGCGATTTCGTCAATGGTGTCCAGCGTCGCCAGCGTTGCCGGCGCCTCGACGGGAACCAACAGGGGTTGCTCGGCGAATTCTTCCAGCGAGGGCAGGTCAAAACCGAGCGAATCGGCCGGCGATTCTTGGTCT
The DNA here is from genome assembly GCF_007754155.1 of Stieleria neptunia. Classification (NCBI taxonomy): domain Bacteria; kingdom Pseudomonadati; phylum Planctomycetota; class Planctomycetia; order Pirellulales; family Pirellulaceae; genus Stieleria; species Stieleria neptunia. The sequence continues at coordinate 2,281,860 of NZ_CP037423.1, forward strand.
TCACCTGCCGGCTGATCCTCGGCAGGCGGCTCGGTCTCGGCAGGCGGCTCGGTGTCGGCAGGCGCGGCGTTTGCGTCGTCTGGATTCTCGGCGTCTTCTCCGCCGTCGGTCAGCGGCTCCACCGTCGCCGGCACCAATTCGCCAGGCGTCTGCTGGCCGCCGTCACCCAATTGCCCGATGGCGACGAATCCGAGTCGACCGGGTGCGGGTTCCTGTCCAACCGACCACGTCTCCAGGCTCAACCCGAGACAGCACAATGCAGCGAGCGTTGTTCGTTTCATGACACGGGCGTACCAAAAGGCGCGGAAAAGAAAGCGTCCCCTTGGTAGTGTCGTCGACCCCGCTGACGGAAATATTAAGCATTCCGCCTGCCGCCCTTAAATCTTACTACGAGGTGCCCCCTGGCTTAGATTGCCATCCGCCCGGTGCTGTCCCCGATCGAATCGGCCGGAGTGCCCATCAGATCCAGCATGGTCAGGAACAGATTCGCCATCGGGCATTCTTTCCCGGCATCGAGATAACGGCCCGTTTCCACCTGACCCGCAGCGCTGCCGGCCAGCACGATCGGCAAATCTTCGTGTCGGTGCCGGTTGCCGTCGCTGATGCCGCTGCCGTAGAGCACCATCGATTGGTCCAACAGCGATCCGCCGGCGTCTCGGGTGGCCTCGAGCTTTGCCAGGAAATACGCGTATTGCTCGACCAGATAGCGATCGATCTTGCGCAGATTTTCGACCAGTTCCGGCTTGTTTCGGTGGTGGCTCATACCGTGGTGCCCGTCGCTGACGCCGATCTCGGTGTAGCGTCGGTTGCCTCCGGCGTTGTCCAACATCAGCGTGGCGACGCGAGTCGTGTCGGTTTGGAACGCCAGGACCATCAGATCGAACATCAGCCGGGCGTGTTCACGGAACGACTCGACGCGGCCGAAGGGGATCTCGATGTCCGGCAGCGCCGCGGCGTCTTCTTGCTCGGTGCGTTCGATCCGCTGTTCGATTTCCCGAACCCCCGAGAAATACTCGTCCATCTTCCGCAGGTCGGATTTGCCGAGTTGCTTCATCAGCCGTTGGGCGTCGCCACGAACGACGTCCAGCACACTCTTGCGGATGCGGTTGGATTCCCGCCGCTCGGCCAGGTCACCGCTGCCGAACATCCGTTCGAACGCCAGGCGTGGAATCGTTTCCTTGGGCATCGGTTGCGTTTCATTGCGCCAGGAAATGTTGCTGCTGTAGGCACAGCTGTAACCGGAATCGCAACTGCCGGCGTTGCGGCTGCCTTCGAGTCCCAGTTCGATCGAAGGCAGACGGGTTTGACCGGCCAGTTGCTCCGCGGCGATCTGGTCGACCGAGACGCCCAAGCGAATGTTGCCGCTGGTTTTTAGCGGCCGTGCGGCGGTCAGGAACGTCGCACCGCAGCGGGCGTGGTCGCCGGCTCCGTCTTTGTAGCCGCGGCCGTTGTCGTGCGTCAGATTGGAGATCACGTTCAGCTTGTGCTTCAGCGGCGCAAGCGGCTGCAGCGTCTCACTGCATTCCCAGTCGGTCGGCTCGCCGGAGGGACCGACGATCGGTTTCCACTGTGGCACGATGACGCCGTTGGGCACGAAAATACAAGCCATCCGAACCGGCCGCGGCATCGAATCGGGCGATGCGAACGCGCTGCGTGCCATCGGCGTCATCGCCTCCAGCAACGGCAGGCCCAGGACGGCTGCCGATCCTCGCAGGACGGTTCGGCGATCGACGATCTTGCGCTCAATCATTTGTGGTCTCGACTTCATCGTTCGGTCCTCTCGGTATGAATTCGTTACCGGCTATGTGCGTCGGCGTCGAAAGTTTGGAATCGGAATTGGCGGCTGGCCACCACTTCGGTGACAAGATCGGCCAAACGGAATTGGTTGCTGCGGGTGTGTTCGAGAATCTCGTCGATCGTGCATCGATCGTCCGGGGTCAGTTCGCGACCGATCGCAAAGGTCAGCAGCCGCTCGGTCAGCGTCCGTGCCAGCCCTTCGACTTCGGTCTCGGCCAACATGCCGCTCAACTGAGCCCCACCGTTGAACGAGCGACCGTCGGGCAAGGCACCGCTGGCGTCGATCGGTTTGCCGCCCTCTTCGGTTCGGTATTGACCGATGGCGTCGTAGTCATCCAATCCGAATCCCAATTGATCCATCACCCGGTGGCACGAGGCACAGGAGGGGCTTTGGCGGTGCAGTTCAAGTTGTTCACGGAGCGTCGCGTTGTCGCCGGCTGCTTTCGCATCGTCCAATTCGGGAACGCCCGCCGGTGGATCCGGGGCCTTGGTCCCCAACACGTTTTCGAGAATCCATTTTCCCCGCAACACCGGGCTGGTGCGGTTTGGTGTGCTGGTCAGCGTCAACACGCTGCCGTGGGAAAGCAATCCACGACGCGGCGTCTCGGACAGCGACACCTTTTGAAACGGTTCACCGCTAAACGTTAAACCGTAGTGCTCGGCCAGGGTTTCGTTGACGAAGGTGTAATCGGCGGTCAGAAACTCACTGATCGGCAGGTTGTTGCGCAAGATGTGCAGAAACAGCGATTCGGTTTCACGCACCATCGACGACTTCAGGTCCTGGTCAAACGTGGGAAAACGTTTGCCATCGGCTTCGTGCTCCGCCAGATTTCTCAACCCCAGCCACTGGGCGGCAAAGTCCGTTGCCAGTGCATCGGCCTTTTCATCCGACAGCATCCGACCGACGTGACCCCGCAAGCGTTCCAGGTCCAACTCGTTGCGATCGGCTTGATCCAACAGGGTTTGATCCGGCGTGCTGCTCCACAGAAAGTACGACAACCGGGTTGCCAGTTGGTGCGGCGACAGCGGGATGTCACCGAAAGAATTGGGTTCGCTCTCCGGCGACGGCGTCTCGACACGGAACAAGAATCGCGGACTGACCAGAATCGCCGACAATGCGATTTGCGTTGCCCGGTGAAACGATGCACCTTCCTTGACCGACTGCTCGACCAACTGGGCATAGGGCCGCACCTCGTCTTCGGTCACCGGGCCGCGGAAGACTTGTTCCATCAAGGGCTGCAAGTTCTTCATCGCCGTCTTGGCGACGTCGCTGTACCGATCGCGTTTCTTTGGCGCGACGTGGCGAACGCGAACGATTTGGAATTGTTTGGGCGGATACGCGTCCCGCGGATGCTCTCTCGGACCGCTCACGCGAAACGAACGGAACATGAACGGATAGGTTTCCGCATCGATATTCCTATCCACCGAAACCGGCTTGCCGCGTCTGGCGAGAATCGACTTGACGCGTTCCGGGTCCAGCGTCGTGACGGATTCAAATTTTGTTTCACCGACGACCAAATCGCGGTCGTCCAACACGGGCACGAAAATCAGCCGGTGTTTGCCTCGGGTCAATTCGATCGTCTCTTGCATCGAATCCGCTCCGCCCCCGCCGCCGAAATAGTCCAACTCGTCACTCGCCAACAGTTTTCCTTGCTCGTCGCAGATCGCAACCTTGGCCGCACCGTCTGACTTGGACGTCATCCCGCCACGGACGTCGATGCGGTATTGGCCGTCGAACGGTGCGTCCAAGTCGATCCAGGCAAAACTATCGCGGTCGACAAACCGGCCATAGAAACTGCCGATTTTCGGATCGCCATAAATCGGCAACTGGTCGCCGGTCAACTCGAGACGTAGTTCGGGCAAGTCCGCCGGATCGACCATCACGTTCTGGGAAACAAACTCGGCCGCTTCGATCAGTTTTTCGATCAACATCGGGCTCAGCGAAAGCACGTCGCCGTTGTTATCAAATCCCGCGCCGACCTCGTCGGACGGGAACCGGTCCGCCGGTCGCAGATCGAGCCCAAACAGGTCGCGGATGGTGTTGTTGTACTCGCTGCGATTGAGCCGCCGAACGGTGACCTTGCCCGCACGCGGGGTCAGATCACAGGTCGACGAATACATCGTCGCCTCGAGCGCCGACACCAATGATTTTCGTTCTTCGATCTCCGGTGTGTCGTAGTCCTCCGGCGGCATCGCGCCGAACCGGACCATCTCCAGCACCCGTTTCACCTCCGCCGTGGTCAGGTCACTGAGCGTTTCAAACGGACTGAGATCCAGGCCGCCTTCCTGCACGTCTTCATTGTGACAATCGACGCAATACGCCTGCATCAACGGCAATCCGGTCGCTTGCCAATGCGCCAGCGCGTCCGTCGCCGCTGTGTCCGATGACGGCGCCGGTTCCGATGACGGCGCCGGTTCCGATGACGGCGCCGGTTCCGATGACGGCGCCGGTTCCGCTGTTTGCTTTGCGTCCGCGGGTGGGGCTGCGACGGCACTCTGTCCGCCGGCCCATCGCAAGCCGAGCCCTACGAGGAGGACGACCGTCAAGCTTAGACGTGCAGCCAATCGAACGTGGGACGAGAACCCGCAGTCGGGCTGCACGGCAAACGGTCGTATTACGATCTGTTGATCGAACACGGAAAAACCATCGGGTAGGAAAGGCGGGACCGGAACGGGAAGCCATCAACGGGGGGCTGCCGAACACGACGCATGCGAAGTGTTCAAATTCCGGGGAATGGAGGGGCAGTTCATTGTAGGAATTTGGCCACCCATTTCCAGACAAATCGGGACGACTGCGGGAAATTGGGTGGGAGAACCGAGGCCGCGCCGTTCAAGCAGCAAAGTTTGCCGCACCCAAACGGCAAAGCAGTGAATCGTTGACCACCCATTTGTACGAAGTTTTGAACGGCAGGGCGCGAGCCGAGTCGCCCCGGGACGTCGATTCTTTTGTTGCAGGATTTTGCAACACATTTAGATTCTCTCCCGCGGGACGTCGATTCTTTTACTGCAGGATTTGGCAACCGATTTAGATTCTCTCCCTCTGGGAGAGACGGCGTTTGCGCAGCAAGCAAACGCCAGAGAGGGCCGGCGCCCCGAAAGGCTTTGCGACTTCCGCGACGATCGATGTGGGCTGCAAAACCGATCACCAGCCCTTCTCCCCCACAAATCGACAAGCAAGCTTGTCACGATTTGTGGGGGAGAAGGGAGCCATGAATCTTGCAGTAGTAAAAGTGCCGTCTCCTGGCAGAGACGGCATGGCGAACCGTTGGCGAGCTTCGCCGCTAGGCCTGGTCCAAATGTGCGGCCAGGTCCAAGAATTTCGCGGGCAGTTTTTTGGGACGGCCGTCAGCGCCCACACAGGCGATCGTCGAGTCGGCCGAGGCGATCAGCGTCTGGTCCCGAAAGACGTCATAGTGGTGCCGCAAGCGGACCTTTCGAATCTCGGTCACCACGACGTCCAGTCGCAACCAGTCATCGAACTCGGCAGCGGCGTGGTATTGGACATTCATTTCGGTGACGACCAGCAGCCGACCGGAATCTTCGACATCTTTGTAACGCACCCCGCCGGCGCGAAGCATTTCGACCCGGGCGTCTTCAAAGAAGTTCAGGTAATTGGAATGGTGCACGCGTCGCTGGCCATCGGTCTGGTGGTAGGCGACACGAAATTCATGAGAGTAATGAAGGAGAGTGTCTGCGGGCATCCTGGCGTTTGTGTTGGGGGACGGCCAGGATTGGTCCTGGCAAGTTCTGGCGGAGTTCGGCTGCGTCGCATCTTATACCCGATCGGCCGTGAACCGTCCCGCCGCCCTGTCCCCGCTGGGCCCAGCTACAATGTCGTGTGGCAATTCCCCTGCCATCCCTTCTTTTCACCGGCCCCCCTCACCGACATCCAGCATCATGAACCGAATTCTCCCGTTCGTTGCGTTTTCGATTGCGTTTGTTTTCGCCCTGCCCGCGTGGTCCGCCGATCCCGTTCGGATGGGATGTGGCGACATGACCTTTGACACGGTGCCCGGTTGGGGGCTGCGAGCCGACGGGAACTCGCCGCTGGGGTCGACCCATGGTGGCGTCGTCGTCGACCGGGCGGGAAACATTTACACCAGCGCCCAGGCCGGCGTGTTTGTGTTTTCCCCCGAGGGCGCCGTGATCCACACCTACTTGGGGCCCGAGTACGCGAACATTCACGACATGGAAATTCGCCAGGAAGACGGTGAAGAGTACATCTATGGGGCCCGGAACAAGGACGCCGAGGGGATCAAATTTCGGGTCCGCGGCGGTGACATCGTCCTCAAGCTGCCGTTCCCGCAAGAGTCGGGGTTGGACCTGAAGAAATTCAGTCCGACCGCGATCACCGTGGCCGCAAATGGCGACATCTATCTGTCGGACGGCTACGCCAGCAACAACATCTTCGTGTTCGACAAAACGGGGGCGTATTTGCGTCACTTCGGCACAAAAGGCAACGGTTTGAAAGAGTTCAACACCGCGCACGGGATGACGCTGGACACGCGCTACCAACCCAACCGCCTGTTGATCTGTGATCGCAATCACCAGCCCAAGGGCCGCTTGCTGCATTATGACTTGGACGGAAACTTCATCGAAGAAGTCATCACCGGGTTGGGAATGCCGACGTCGGTGGCGATCCATGGCGACTATGTGTCGGTGCCGGATCTGCACGGACGCCTGGTGATCCTGAACAAAACCAACACGATCATCGCCGTACTGGGGAACAACCCCGATCCCGCCAAGGGGCGCAGTTTTAACATCCCCCAGGCCGATTGGGTCGAAGGTGTGTTCAGCGGAACCCACGGTTCCTATTGGGACAAGGATGGAAACCTGTACGTCCAGGATTGGAACGTTTCGGGGCGGCTGATGAAGCTGGTTCGGGTCAGGGAGTAGGTCGGGGCCGCCCACGGCGAGGGGCCGGCTCAGTCTCTCGCGCCGAGGGCCGGCGAGTCTCTCGCGCCGAGGGCCGGCGAGTCAGGGGCCTGCGTGTCAAGACGAATCGCCGAATTGACCTGCGAGACGGGAAACGCGTACACTACGTCGATTGCAACGCGAACGAAGGCTGCATTCACGACGAGGCTGTGATGGAATCTGACGACGGAAGTGGTGCGGCAACCAAGTTCGATACGATGCGGGGTCGCAATTATCCGGCACTCCGCCAATTCACCATCTTCTTGGAAAACCGCGTGGGACAACTCTTGGAAGTGGTCCGGCGGTTTGAAGGGACGGGAATCCGCATTTGCGCCTTGTCGATCAACGACGCCGCCGAATGTGCGTTCGTACGGTTCCTCGTCAACGATGCCGACCGCGGTCGAGAAATCCTCGAACGGAGCGGATTGGCGTTGATCGAAACCGATTTGATCGGCGTCCAGCTGCCCGAGGGGCCACAACCGCTGCTCCGCGTTTGCACCGCGTTGCTACAGGCCGAGCTGAACATCATCCAGACGTATCCACTGATCGTCCGACCGCTCGGCAAGCCGGCAGTGGCGATCATGGTGGAAAATATCGAAATGGCGATGGAGACGTTGATCGAGAAAGGGTTCACGATCATCACCGAAGGTGACTTGGACGACAATCCGACCATCGATCAATAGTGGTCTGCACAGGCAGCCGCCGGTGGCACAGGCAGTCGCCGATGGCACAGGCAGTCGCCGGTGGCGCCGCGGTAGCCGCGACTGGCCGGGTGTCTAATCGCGAGGCGGTTTGACGTCTTTGGTCGCGGCGGCACTTGTCTGTGACGAGCGTCGATTTTCACGTTGGATCGCGTCGTAGACTTCTTGTCGGTGAACCGGGATCGACTGTGGGGCTTCGATACCCAAGCGAACTTTATCGCCGCGGATATCGACAATCGTGACAACGACATCGTCGCCAATCATGATGCTTTCGTCGCGGTGTCGGGATAGGACCAGCATATTGGCCTCGACATCATTGAATTCTAAAGGAAACAGAAGGAGGTTACGTCAACGGTTGAGCCACCCGAGTCGGCACCGCTCTTCGATCGCGATCAAATCACGACGGAGAGAGATTTCCATGGACTGGATAGGGTGATTCAAGATCAGCAGGCCCGTCGCGTCATGCGGGCGTGCCTCCTGACAACCTGTTCATCGGCGCAGCGGTCCCGGCATTTGACAACGTTCTGAGGAAGTCGGCGCATGCCGGTCATGCCGATTCATCGCGCACGCCGGGTTGGAACGAAATTCCCAATGCGATGGGCGTCAGGCGGCCCGATTGATCTGCCCGATCAGACTGGACGACGTCGCCGCGGCAACCGCATCGGCCGCCGTGGACGCGTCGCACGTCGACGGCACCACCAGGCGATCGGACTGCAACGACGAGACGCCTTGTTGCAGCGGATGGTCGTTGTCGGTAATCACTTGGCAACCCAGTCGACGGCTCAGATTCAACAGAATCGGCGAGCGCAGGTTGGTCGTCAGTTTCCCACTGTTTCCCGAAATCGTCGTCAACACGTACAGCTCCGTGCCCGGTCGCATGTGCAATCCGGCCAACTCCCGACGCGATACCTGGACGCGATAGTCCGGAAAGAACGCCCGGGGGCTGATCAGGGGCAGTGCCCGGTCCCCACGTGACGCCGATTGCAACCACGCGACAGCCGGATTCTCCGAATCAGGAAGCAATGCCCAATCACGCAGTGTTTCCATCCCGATCAGTCCTGCGGGAAAAAGAAGAAGCTGGTCTTGATCGACAGTAATGTTGCCAAAACGCTGAGTTTCGATCCGCATCGGAATGGCTCGGTGGCGCTAGAGAGATTGGGTGTGCCTACACTATCGTTATCGGCGGAGTCCTTTTCGAAATCGACAAAATCAGACAAGAACTCCGAATCGGTGCCGGCCGGGCACAAAAACCAAGGTTTTCCCGCAGAGCGATAGATGATCCTAATCGGTACGATGAACCTGACTCGGACGCGCCAGTCGGGGCAGTTTTATTGCCCCACCTGCCGCTGCGCCCAAGAGTATCGTTTGCGGTCACGACGGCCGTTTCTGACGCTGTACTTCATTCCCGTTGTGCCGATCGGTGCCGCCGAATGGTTTGTCGATTGCCGCGGCTGTCGCGACAAGTGGGATCCGACCGTGCTGCAGATGGACCAACGCGAACACGAACAGGTTCAGGCCGAACAATTCCAACGCGAAGCGCTCCGCAGTGCCGTCCTGGTGGTCTTGGCCGACGACCAGATCAGCGGCACCGAGGTCAAGGTGCTCCAGCAGATCGCCCAGCAGCTGCTCGGCCGTGCGATCGACCGAGAAGAACTGGGCGAACTGTGCTCGATCGCACAACAGAACAAGATTCGCGCGGCCAACTATGTGATGACGGTTTCCCGACGGTGGAGCGAAGCACAAAAGTCCGAGGCGCTCCAGGCGATGTTCTTGGCCGCCACCGCGGAAGGTAAGATGGAAGGTGCATCGCTCAAGGTCATGACCCAGATGCGTGACATCCTGGACTTGACCGAACAAGAATATCAAGCGGCGATCGAAGCCGCTTTACAAAGAGAACTGGTCGAATGAACGCTCTCGTTTTCCCGCGGACGCCCCGCGCCTTCGGCGGCCGGCGAAATCTGATTCAGACCGTGGCGGCCATCACGCTGCTGGGTTGCCTGGGGTGCCCGGCATCCAATCGCAACGATCTCGATTACTCCTACGATGTCGAACAGTACGTCGTGCTGCCCGACCTGGACGCGATCGACGGCCAACCGCTGGTTCAATTTGAAAGTGTTTTCTGGGAACCCGATGACACCACGTCGCTGCGAAAGATGATTGTCGAGGACCAGATCGCCGCCGGGCGTAGCGTGTTGGAAATCGGCACCGGAACCGGCCTGCTGTCGTTGTTGTGCCTGGCCAACGGAGCCCAGGAGGTGGTGGCCACCGACATCAATCCCGCGGCCGTCGCCAACGCCCGCTACAATGTGGCGATGCATCAATTGGACGAATCGTTCGACGTCCGGCAGGTCTCGCCTGCGGATCCGGGCGCCTATGCGGTGCTGAAACCGGACGAACGATTTGATTTAATTGTGTCCAATCCGCCGTGGGAGGACGGCAAGGTCGCTGCACCGTCCGATCATGCCTTTTACGACCCCGGTTTCGCGCTGATGGATTCGCTGCTGGCCGGGCTGCCAAAACATCTCAACCCGGGCGGACGCTGTCTTTTGGCATACGGTCATGCCCCCGCAATCACGCGTCTGTTATCCGAGGCCGATGCACTGGGGTACCAAACCAAGGTCCTGGATGACCGAGCGGTTGATCAGTTGCCGCTCGATTTCCTGCCGGGCATGTTGATCGAAGTGCGTTTGGGGCGTAATCAAATCCCCAAAGTTGACGCTAGCAGTGGTGATCCACCTGCAACGGATCTCCGTTAGTGGGTTACCGCAAAAAACTTGCGATCAGCGGCTCGCAGCCATTACCATGGTGTGAGCGGCGGATCAAAAGTGTTGTCATTTTTAATTCGTTGAACACTCTCGCAAGAGCGTGACCGCTTTCTTCGAACGTAACGCGAGTCGGAATCGCCCATGATCCACTACACCTGTGATCGCTGCAAACGCACGATCGATCCGGAAACGGAACCAAGGTTTGTCGTCGAGATCGATGTTCGTATGGCCAATGTGATTGAGCCAAACAGTGACCAGGGTGACGACCTGGATCAACTCGCTGAACTGCACGATCAATTGCAGCGAGAACTCAATGCCGAGCTCGGCATGTGCCTGCACGACACGCTCGACGAAATCGACGACGTCGTGTGCGGACGGGACATCGATGAGGGTCCCGAACAATATGACCTTTGCGAACAATGCTACGAGGCGTTCGCCAGCAACCCGCTCGGTCGCGAAACCACCGTCGGCTACGGCTTCAGCAACAACTGAAGCCATCTTAGGACAACGCCGGCGTCCATCCATTGTTGTAGTGGAGCAGCACGTAAACGATCGCGCCGGCGACTTGCAACAGCATGATCAAACCGCCGATCTTCAAGAACGTTCCCCAACCGACGTGGACCCCGGCTTCTTTCTTGAGCGCGTAGATTGCGATCACGCAAGAGATCGATCCGATCGGTGTTCCGTTGCCGCCCAAGTTGCAGCAGATGATCAGGGTCCACCAAAGCGGTTCGATCGGCACCGTGCCATCGGCCGCGATGTCCTTGACGATCGGAATCAGCGTCGCGGCCACCGGAATGTTGTCGACGATGCTGCTGGCAACCGCCGAGAACACGCCCAGCAGCGGAACCAACAGCGTTAACTCGTTCCCCGACAGCTCGATCACTTGTTCGGCCACCCAGGCCAACGCGCCGGTTTGTTTCACACAACCGATGATGATGAACAGGCCCATGAAAAACAAAATCACGGTCCAGTTCACTTTGCCGATCGCATCTTCGACGCCCTTGCCCGCAAACAGCAACGCCGCGGTCGCGCCCACCATCGCAATGAAATCCATCCCCACGCCCAACTGCTGCGCAAACACAAACCCGATCACGGTCAACGCCAGGATCGTGCCGCTGCGTAGCAGCACGCGGTTGTCCTCGACCATCGCCCAGGGATCAAACGTCTCGATTTGAACACGCAGTGCTTCCTGTTGCTCAGGTGTTTGCTTCCACGGCAAATCATTGCGAAAGAAGAAACGCAGTGCCGCGATCGCGATCACCAGGGAAACCACTGCGTACGGCAAGCTGACTTGCAAGAAATGAGCATAGGGGATCCCTGCTGCCGTGCCGATCATGATGTTCGGCAGCCCGCTGGCAAACGTGGCGATCGCACCACTGTTGGCACAGATCGCCACGCTCAACAAGAACGGCATCGGCTTGTAATTCAACGAGCGACAGATCACCAGCACCAACGACGAAAGAATCAACATCGCAGGAACAATCGTCAGCACTGCGACGAACACGAACGTGACCAGGCACAAGGTCAGATACAGCTTGGACGCCGACCCGCCGGTGAACCGGACGATCCACATCGACAAGAAGTGAAACAGGCCGCTTTTGCCGACCACGTCGACCAGAATTCCGGTACCGATGATCACACCGAAGATATTCAGATCTTCCTTCAGGAACTCATACAGCTTCGGGTACTCAAAGAGACCCAGCGCCAATCCGAGCACCACCAATACCGCCGCACCACACAGCGCCGCGACCGTTTTGTGAAACCGCTCGATCGCAACGCCCACGTACGTGGCGCACATCACGGCGGCAAACAGCAACATCACGCCGGCGGAGGCGGGTTCGATTGGAGCTTCCTCCACCGAACTGGCAAGCAACGTTGGACCGGCAAGCAAAGTGTCAATCAAAATCATTCGAAGACCTGCGACGCAGAAACGGGGTTCATTTGCATACCGTACCACCGAACCGCCAAAACACGCTACCTGGGAACCTTCGGGTTCCTAATTGGTGCCACCCACCGGGTTCCTAATTGGTGCCACCCACCGATTAGTCTGCCAGGCACAATTCGCGACAGCCGATTCGCACAGCTGAAACCAGCATGGTCAGTGAGTTGCGCAACACAAGAATTGCAGGCGCTGCGCCCGATGATGATGATGAGACCGGGAACCCCGGTCGAGGGGCGACCGCGGCTCGCTGAATCACTGGTGCGCCGACCGGAGTGATACGGACTGGAGAAATGTTAGGCGGTGAAACACTCGGCAACTTGTCGTTGCCCCTTCGCCCATTTCCGGCCGCTCGACTCGGCGAACTGCGACATGCCGTTCGGTGAGCCTGCGCAACAACTGTTGCCGAAGTAGCGTTGAAAGTTCCAGACCAAGTCACGCCACATCGACAAGTCGATTCCGAGACGCGAAACCAGACCTTGCATACTTGGCGGTAGCTCTCGCCCCGCCCCTTCTTCACTCTGTTTCGCAGTCCAACGGAGAAGCTTGACGTAGTCTTTCAGGCTGATCCCGAGAAACCCCTTGTCGCTCGCCCGCACGCCAGCCTGGTTCGGTTGAGCGTCGTTGGAAAGCGTCGACTCATCCAGGGTCAACGGAGCCAGCCATCCGTCGCGGCGGATGCGCTTACCGGTCGGATTCTTTCGTTTGGCCCGCTTCTTTTTACGCAGTTCATCTACCGGCGTGGTGCGACGCTCTTCGCCGGCCTGTTCCGTGGTGATCGGAACCAGATCAAAAGCGGCCGAATCGATTTCTTGACCCTGCTCCCCTTTGATCCGATCGTATCCGGACGTGTGGACCGACTGGTCGGGCGATTCCGCCATCGCGGCACGGACCGGGTTGAGGTCCACGTACATCGCACACGCCAGCAATCCGGCCTCATCGGTGATGCATTGCAGTTTAAATCGGCCTTCCCAAAATCGACCGGTGCACTCGTCTTGGCGGTTGGCCATCCGCGCAATCGGTTCGCTCAAGGAACGCATGAACCAAGAGATATCCGACAAGCGACGACGCACTTCGGCAAGCCTCTCTTTATCGGAGACCAACATTTGAACATCGTTTTCGGTGGGCTCACCCAAATGTTCTTCCATTCGGCGGCCGGGAAAGACTTTTAGCCAGCGAATCGCGACCTCTTGATCGGTCCATGCGGCGACGACATCGGGGCGATTGCGGAGGACCAAATGCATGTGATTGGACATCACGGCATAGGAGAGGACATCGATGCCGAACACAGACGCCAGCGCTTCCATCCGCCGCCGAATCCACTCGCGTCTGAATCCGTAGTCCTTGCCGGTCGCCTGATCGACCCCCGCTAAAAAAGCACGCCGGACACACCGCTGAACGGCATGCACGATCGACACTTCGTCACTAGCAACCTGTTCCGAACGCAGCGGACGTCCCATTACAAATCCCTCCCCATGAATCCGTGGTGGTGTGATTCTACCCCGGTGGCGACGGCGAGTCAAATAAATGGTGGGTGGCACCATTTGTGAGATGGTGGGTGGCACCATTTGTGTTTATTTGTGTTTGTGATTTGTGATTCGTTTATGACCGGCTGGGGGCTGCCGCGATTGATCGATTTGAGACCTGCGCCATGAAGTGGTATGAATGGCGCATGAATATTCTATTTGCGTGGGAATGGGGCGCGGGCGTTTCGCATTTGGTTCGTTTCTGGCCACTCGCTGATCGGTTGCGTGAGCAAGGCCATCGGGTTGTGCTCGCCCTGCGTGACCTGACACACGTGGGGCAATGCTATAGCCTCAAGACGGTGCCACTTTACCAGTCACCGACGTTGACCGGATTCGTTTCCGCTAAGCGGGACTTCCCGCAAACCTTTGCGGATTTGGCTTGGAATTTGGGGTATGACTCGGTCGAGCGTATCGCGGCACAGGTCCAAGCGTATCGTCGCATCATGGTGAATGAATCCATTGAAACGGTGGTATCCGATTTCGGTCTCTCCGCGTCGATCGCGGCACGATCTTTGGGGCTCAGACGAATCCGAATCGGGACCGGGTTTGAGTGCCCGCCGTTGACGGCTCCATTGACGAACCTCTTGTATGCCGAACCGTCGCCACCGAGCTTGCCGGCCGACGATTCACTCGGTAGCCCCGAAAAAGCCGTCCTCGAAAACATCAACCACGCCATGAGGATCATTGGCGGGGGTGAATTCCACGCTTTTCGACAGGCAATTGGCGATGCCGGAAAAACTCTACTTGCATCCGTGGAGGAACTTGACCCGTACGCAGGATCACCCGAGCGTGAGTACTTGGGGACTTGGGACGTGTCCAACGGTCGGGCTCCGCGCTGGCCCGATTTGGACGGCCACAAAGTCATCGCTTACCTGAAACCGTTTCCTGCGCTGCCGGCTATCTTGCGTCAGTTGGTCGACCTTGGCTGCAACGTTGCCCTTGTGTCCGACGGAATTCCAGCGACATTGCTGCAATCGTTGGGGCCACGCGTCGTCCTGCAGGACGGACACGTTGACTTGCAGGCCGCAGCGCGCCAGTGTGATTTTGCGATTGCCAACTGCAACCATGGCATGAGCATCCGAATGCTGTCGTTGGGAGTGCCGATGATTGGGTTTCCCTCGTTCTTTGAACAACGCATTCACGCGGGTTGCTTGCGCGCTCATCGATTGGCAATCGCGATGAGTCCCAGCGCGCCCGAACGATTCGACGAAGCCGTTCGTCGTGCAACAAGCCCGGCCGCGAAGCACGCGGTCGGTCGATTTTCCGACAAGTATTCGGCAACGCTTCGCAACAGTTTGCATCACACTTGGATCACGCTTGATGCGATGATCAACGAGTGACATCCTGCCGACACCTTGCGCAGACAAACAGGCCGATCGTCGACGACGACTGCTATACAGGTGTCGGCCGCAGTGATTTCGCCTTCTAAAATTATCAACATTTTGCTTGCTTCTGTCGTGCAAATTGTTACGTTCGTGAAACGCAACGCGAACTTGGGGCAATCTTTTTCGTTTTGTATTGGTTGTTCCTAAACGCCAAATCTGTTGCGGAGTGTGTTGACCTTTTGTCGTTCAACATGCATTTCATCAAGAGCCATTTCACGTGATATAAAGGGGCGGATATCATGCGTAGGAAGAATCTGTTTGCGAGTAAGTTTTCGTCGAAGCGTCGTCAACGCAAACTGGTCGATCGAAAACGACATCTGATCATTCAGACGTTGGAGAATCGGCGTGTCTTGAGTGCCGAGGGGATTCCATCCAATCCGCTCAGTAGCGATGCGACGGATTTTGAATTGGAGTCCGGGTATCGTCTTTATCAGCACGAACAATATGACCGAGACTTCTTTAATCTCAGCGATTTTGCGAAAGATTTTCGTGAGTTGGAAAACAACCGCGGAAATGAACTCGATCCCGATACGATTTACCCGGAGTATTGGGAATACACGGATCGAATCCCGGATCTCGATACGCTGACGTTGGAAACCGGTCCCCAGGCTTCGGAGTTTGCGTATTGGGGATCAAGCTATTACGCACAGTGGCCGTCCAACCAGCCCTCGCCGGCCGTCGGGTCAAAGGTCGGCTTGTATTCGCGTGATGGAATGGACCCGATGGGAACGTATGAACCATTGGACTTTTATTACGGACCGTCAGCGGAAGCCTATGGCCGAATGGCCGACGACTATGACTTTTCCGAATGGTTCTTGGACCCCGAGTCGATTAAGCATCTGTTTACGCAAGTCGAGGGCTGGCATTCGGATCCGGAGTACTTTGTCCCCAGCGGTTCGACAGGAACAACGGTGACGTCGGGGACAGTCAACGTGACCGAGACGATATCGTCGAACAAAAGCATTGACTACGTGATTCCCTGGTCGTTGACCGTCACTTACAGTTCGTCGGGCGGCACGTGGTCTTATTCCGAATCATTGGTCTTAACGAATTTTCAAATCACCACGTCATGGGATTATGATTTCGAACCCTACGGTTATGAGGTCCCAGACCCGAACGACGGATATGGCATCGAGTACTACTACGCCGATCCCTACGGCGGCGGGCTGTTTGATACGGCACTCGGAACAGCCGGACCGCCGCCCAGTGGACTACCAGGCGTCGTGGATCGCGACCTGGTTCAGTCCGGGGATTACACGTTCAATTTCGAGAGCAATGGATCAGGCTCGAGTGTGAGTGACTTTAGTTTCGAGGATATCTATGACGACGGGTATTCCGATACCTACGATGAAGATTTTGACCCCGCGACACTCCCCTACGAAACCGAAACGCACACGTACAATTACCTTGCCACTGCCGATCGCAGCCAGACCGATGAATTTGCGGTCACGATGCCCAGCGGCGGGGATCCCTATGGCGGCGGGGATCCCTACGGGGGCGGTGATCCCAAGACCTATACCGAAGTTGGAACGCTCAGCTGGTACGGAGACTTTGACAACCTCGTCACCTCCTCATGGGAAATCGATGTCGTCGGTGAAGAATCCTCGTTCATTGACTTGGATGAATACTCAACACTCGATGAGCACCTGTCGATCTCTTCCACAACGCCCAGCACACTGAATTACTCGGGAAGCGGCGAATTGACTGGTACCACCGGATACTACACAAAAATAGGGACGCGGAGCGAAAGTGGTCAGGACCAACGGACCTACACCATGGATCACACTGGACATCTGGATTACCAAGACCGCTTGGATCAAATGACCAGCGACAGCTACGATGCGGCCACACGGGATGAATGGTGGGATGAAGAAGCTGATCTGGCATTCGCCGAAACTTTTTCACGCAGTATCACGCTCTCCGGCAGTACTTCCACCGTCGTCAACAACACCACCGGTTCGATCGACGGAGATTATTGGACCGAAGGGACACACGCGTTGGATTGGCACGATCACCAGGACTATGGTTCAGGAATCGTTCGGAATGTCTATTTTTCCGAAACGACACAGGATCATTCTGACCCGAACGCACATGTCGCGCCCGAAGTCAGCGTGGATGTCACAGCACGTGTCGAAACCAACTATGACGACCAAACCACACAGGTTTTCGACAGTTACGGCAACGAAACCTCTCGGACCGGAGTCTACCAAGAGGACGGAGACGCTTGGCTGTTGCGACGACTGGAAATGGACGGCGATTTGAGCATGACTGGGTCCGGAAGCACCGCCACCTACACCATTGATGCGGATAGCCAACAAGAGTACTGGGCGGAGGACATGGAGGACTACTATCGCTATATCTTTGATGATTCGACGACACACCATTCCAACGGTTCAACCACCACGGTTGTCGACGAAGAGGGAGAAGCAGACGGCGGATGGTCTCGGGCGGCTGATAGCTACTACAACTGGGCTGCACACAGTGATTCACAAGATTGGGAATACAGCTTGACCGAATCTTCGGGCGCCAATCCCGGTGGCCTTGGAGGCGGAACGCTCTTTGAATGGCTGGAAGCCGGTGGAGACCCGAGCGCCCAAACGTGGTTCGGAGCAGGCACACCGATTCGACAAGACGACTGGGTCTATTGGTACGACAATGACACCACCGTCGATCGGAATTCCAGCGGTACCATTACCGGGCGAACCGGGACGATTAAGACCGACATCATGGATCCCGACACCGATAGCGATACGATCGACGGTGGAACCACAAGGTCGCCTGCAGGCACCATCGTGCACCAAGTTGACAGTCAAAACGGCGGCAGAGATCAGTACTATTGGAAAACCACCGACTACGAATGGGATCCCGCCGGATCCACACGGATCACCTACAAAACGAATCGACTGGACCAGCACGACGAGGATTTTGTGATTGACGTGGCAAACAGTCTCGCCACCTACACCTCGGGTAACAACCGAACCTATGTCGTCAACGAAGAAGGCGAAACCCATCGAGACAACCTGTTCGAAAATGATTCGCTGAGCAAGTGGTATCACTCGTCGGGAACCGATACCATCGACACCGAATCGACCCGCGTGGTGACTGGCGATTGGTACTACGATGACTACTACAACACCCAAATCAGCAGTGGAGCCACAACGCTGACCGGTACGTTGCTGGATTGGGGGAATAGCTTCGCATCGTTTACCGAAGATTGGGACCACGGTTCGTCAAACGGGATGCAATACATCGGTCACGGTTATGCATCGGCGGACATCAACTACAGCTACACCACTGCGATCACAACGCCGAGCGATCCCTACGGTGGAGGATCTGGTACACCGGAGGCATCCGTCTCCGGGTCGACAACCGATGCCGGTGGGTACAACTGGTCGGAAACGGGGTACGACAACAGTCCCTACGGTGGACCTCCTTCTACCATCGGTGACAGTTCCAGTTGGTCGGACACCTATACCGACAGCGAATTCAACGATGGCCCGCGCTCCGGTCGCGAGCGAAAGTTTGCATGGATCTTTCGCCTGATCCGATTCAGGGACTAGCACGCACGATTGGCAAAGTGCATGCCGCCGAGTGAACCGACAGGTACAATCGGCGGCATGATCCACATCGAATGCCGCGGCCAACCGCCGACCTCTCGATCCAAGTTGGCGCGGGCACAGGATGGAGATGCGGAAAGCTGAAAGCAACTGGCCCACGTCCACGTGCGCACCATCTATCTTTGGTGCCACCCACCAATCCTGGTGCTATCTTTGGTGCCACCCACCAATCCTGGACGGCAGCGAGAATCTGCATGCCTGCTAGCAAAGCAGCAGGCAGGTCACACAGATTGAGCATGGTGGGTGGCACTTTTCACCAAGCAAAGCAGCAGGCAGGTCACACCGATTGAGCATGGTGGGTGGCACTTTTCACCCTACTTTTCACCGCTTTTCACCCGGGTGGCACTTTTCACCCATGTTTCTTCGGCCGACCAAGTAAAGCGTTCGTGCCGATGGTGTCCGCTTCAACACCCGTCTAGCACGGACTGCCTGCACCTCGCTAATATAGGGGGGGCTTTGGGTTGCGTGGCAAATGAACCGGCAATGCGATCATCCCTGCGCCTCCTTGGTTAGCCTACGGAGTCGATTTGTCCGTCGTGATTCACGGTTTCGACTTTGCCTATTCCACGCGGGTTCACAAGAACCGATCTTCGAATGTCCTAACTTTCCACGGCAACATCAATGTTCTTAAGCAAGACAGGTTTGTTCGGCGTTTGTTGGTTCGTCTTGGTTGCTCCGGCGATATCGCACGGACAATCGATTTGGTCCGAAAAGCCATTCTCTGTGCTTGCCAAAGATGCGATCGCTGATGCAAACGAAACGAAAGTAGGTGACGCCGCGGTTGAAATGCTGTGGGATTCGGGGAATTACGAATTTGACGCGCAAGGCCGCAAAACGGCGGTCGTGCGACAGGTTTACCAAATTCGAGAACGCTCAGCGATGGAAGGGTGGGGTGTGGTTCATGCAACTTGGGAACCTTGGCATGAAAAACGGCCGGTGATCCGCGCACGGGTGATCACGAAGGATGGTCATGTTTATTCGCTTGATCCGCAGACGATTGAAGAGTTTCGCATGCCCTCCAACGATTCACGAATCTTTACCGACCGCTACCTCGTGCGCGCCCCACTTGCCGGGATCTCGCCGGGTGCGATCGTCGAAACTCAGATCGTTTCGGAAGAAAAACGCCCGGTCGCGACAAGCGGCGGTCTCGTTCGCTTTTCATTTGCGACCGGGGTTCCGATCCGGCATTCGGTCGCATCCATCTCGATTCCCGAGGATCTCACGCTCAACTACAAGGTGCTTGGCCTAGACATTGAACCGACGGAGACCAGGAAGAACGGACGTCGAGAGCTTGTTTTTCCGACCGGACCTCAGCCGGCAATCTCGAGCATCGAAGCCTATTTGCCCGCTGATCAATCGCCCATTCCGACGTTGTTCGCTGGAACCGCAGTTTCTTGGTCCGATTGTGCGAACGAATATAGCGAGCTGGTTGACCAACAGATCAGCGCAGCGGCGAACGGTGCCGCCGCGTGGTCGCTCGATCTAACCGAGATCAGGAAGATGTCGCGTGAAAAAGCCATTCGAGCGTTGTCACAACAAGTGTTAAATGCTGTCCGCTACACCGGACTTGAGTTCGGCAGCAGTTCCTTCGTGCCGCAGCCTCCTTCGACGATCCTGCAACGTGGCTACGGCGACTGCAAAGACATGTCGACCTTGCTGGTATCCGGGCTCCGCGAGATCGGAATCGAATCCTACGTCGCGTTGCTTTCGTCGGGGACCGGTTTGGATTCCATCCCTGAGGTCCCGGCGCTGCGGGTTTTCAATCATGCGATCGTTTACATTCCTGGAGAACCGGATTATTGGATCGACTTGACGTCGCCTGAGACGCCGATCGGGAAAATACCCGCGAGCGATCAAGGACGACTTGCAATGATCGCCTCCGGCGAGACCACCGGGCTGGTCAGAATTCCGCTCGCCCCGTCGTCAGAGAATCATTCAATCTTCGAGCGCCGCGTAAAACTATCCGACGATGGCACGAATCGCATCACCGAACAGAATCGATATCGAGGCGTCTACGCGTCGTCAATGCGGTCCGTCGTGCAACAGATGGACGAGTCCCAGTTGGATCGCGTCTATCGCAACGCCGGTGTCCGTCGGTATGCAACGGACGACCTCGTCGACCTGGAGGTCGAATCGGGGGCCAAAGACGGGGAGTTCACGGTCCGCGCAACCTATGGGAACGCTCAAAACGTTGCGATCTCGGCTTCGGAAGCCGTCGTCGTTCTTGATCCGACCGAGGCCCTCAACAATCTTCCCGTGAGCTTCTATGCCACAGAATCCAAACAAGTGGAATCACAGTCCCAGGAGTCTGCCACGGCTGCGTCAAAGATTGAATCTCGGAAGTCGCCGCTACACCTGCCAATGCTGTTCCGCACGACGGTTCGCTATGAGATTTTCCCACCAAAGGGATTTGTGGCAAAGGAAGTCCCCGAGGACAAACGCATCGAATTCGGATCGGCGAGTTTCGCTCTGAACTATCGGTCTTCGAAACGGGGATCGGTCACTGCCGAATTCAAGCTTGACACCGGTGGCGGGCGTTTCACCGCTTCTCAGGTCAGAGATGCTTCGCGTGCGATTGCCGGACTCGCCGACACCAACGATCTCACGGCGTGGACGGTGCCGATCCGCTTTGAGAACCCGGCCGCAACGGACCTTGTCGGAGGCAATGTGGTCGAAGCGATTCGCGGCTATCACCAACTTGTGACACAGGATCCCAACACGGTCCGACTTCGCTGCGACCTGGCGACCGCCCTGCTGACCGCCGGCTTGGGCGATGCAGCCCTCGAACAGGCCCAGATTGCCGTTGAACTGGACTCCCAGAGTGCGGACGCATATCGAACGTTGGGAACAATTTATTCACATGACCGACTCGGCAACCTCTTTTACGGAGAGTTCTCGAAAGAGGCGGCGATCAAGGCGTTTGAAAAGGCGATTGAGTTGGAACCAGATGACGAAGCAACCATGTTGGGTCTCGCCAGTTTGTCGGCGCGGGACGCCGATGGTGCGATCTACGCGACACAGGAATCTGCACAGGCCGCCGCAGACAGCTTCACCAAACTCTATCGTAAAACGCCACAATCCGCTTCGCTCGACCTGACCCTGACGGCTCACCATTTTGCCGGAAACAGCGACGAGCTCCGCAGTCTCCTGAAGGAGGCGGCACCTTCTACGGTCCGCGATCTCTATGAACTCGTGATGCATACCATCGACGGCGAGTATTCCTTGTTCAAAACCCAGCTACAAGCCAAGCATCCCTCGCGAACGCAACAGCAGACGGTGCTGTCACGTCTGACCAATACGCTCGTCCTGTTGCGGGAGTACGAAGCGGCACGCCAGCTACGATCCGACGCCATGAGCCATCCAGTTCCCGCGGCAAATGGTGAAGCACTCGCCTTCGGATTGGACGAACTTGGAAGGATCGAGCAAGCGGATCTGCAAGGCAACGATCCGGAGAGCATCTGTAAACGGAGTCTCGTTGATGGATTGGCGTACGGGCAGTTCAGTACCCGATCAACTGATGCCTACGCAAATTCGAAAGATGATTTTAAGTGGCAGCGACTCGCCAGCCAACTTGAACTGTTTTTGGTCCAACGTCGGGCACTTCTCGTTGCGTGCGGAACTCCGAAGCCCACCGTGACCGATGTGATCTCGCTGATGACATTCGAAACGACAGGAGATGAAACGACAGGCTTCCGCGTTAGGGCGTTGCTGAAACTCAACCCAATGCACTACGCCGATTTCTTCATGGTTTCAACCCCCGACGGATTGCGACTGCTTTACCCAGGTGATGACGGCAAAAACCTGGGAAAGGCGGCGTTGGGGTGGTTGAAAGAAAACAATGAAAAAGCGGCCCGACAGTGGCTGGATTGGGCGTTCGATCGGCAGCGCGGCGACATCAGAGTATTCAACCAGTTCGCCGGCAGTCCGTTTGCCAGAATCTGGATCGCCTGCGACAAGAATGACCCGAAGAACATTGAAGTTGCGGCCGCCGCATTGGCAAGCGGCAGCGATCTGGCTCAAGAATGCCTCAAGACGCTGGATCGAACGCGTGATGGCTTTGGCGAGATTCAGCAACTCCAAATTGATCGGGCTCGTCTCCGCGCACTGCGTCAGTTGGGGCGGGACGAAGAACAGGCCGATCTCGCCTCCCGGATGGTTGATGCACACCCCAATGCCCCCGACCCGTTTCATGACTTGGCATCGTCGCTTCTCCGCCTCGGGAAAGCGAAAGAACTTGTTGAACGGGCGGATGCACGGCTGAAACGCATACCAAATGACGAACCAGCCCTGCTTGCGTTGGCATCCGCGGCTACTACGCAAGGCAAGTATGATGTCGCAGAGCAGTATTTGAGCGAGTTGGTGAACCTGCGTTCGCTATCACCGACCGGAAAACTGATCGCGGGAAGATTGTTGCTTTACCAACCAGGCCGTAAGTTCGATCAGGCTGAGGGCTTGCTTC
Source organism: Stieleria neptunia (assembly GCF_007754155.1). Lineage (NCBI taxonomy): Bacteria > Pseudomonadati > Planctomycetota > Planctomycetia > Pirellulales > Pirellulaceae > Stieleria > Stieleria neptunia. The sequence goes on from NZ_CP037423.1 coordinate 2,304,966, forward strand.
GAAGCCTCGTCGCCGAATTTGGGTATCACGTTCCGTTTGCCGTGAAAACCTTCGCAGTTGCACTGGCCAGCAACGGAAAATACCAAGACGCGATTGCAATCCTGCGTAATTTGTCCGTTGCAACCGGTATTGAGTTGAATCGTTTAGACCGACTGACCCAGGGTATTATCGCTGAACGAAGCGGCGTGGCTGAAATCGCCAAACGCTACTATTCCCGCTGCGAACGAGACGATTTGGATGGGCCGACCTCGACCTACGATTTGGCACAGCTTAGATTGAAGCGACTAGAGGAATCGGTGAATACAACTCATGCCAGTGAAACTCCCTGACTTTGCGAAACAGGGCTTCAATTTAGTGCCACCGGCAAATGATGCCGGGCACCGTTGGACAAGCTGATCGCTAGCCAATCTGCGAGCGGCTCCGGAGATGTGCCGATGGCACCATTGAGCGATAATCACACCATTCATCGCATTCGCTCCTGACTCATAAGAGTTCGAGATGACTTCAAACGACCGTCCCCCGTCTGCAGTGAACCCCTACGCGACACCTGCGTCAGTCGCGAGCGAGTTGAGTCAGCTCCCAGCGACGCACCACACCAACCTGATCGCGAAATTTGGCGAAGCGAGCCGGCTTCTCTTCAACAATCTTGTTTTGTTTAGCGCGATCATTCTGACGGTTTGGTTGCCCGGAAATCTGCTGATCAACTACCTTGCCTACTACGTCTACAGCGAGGACGAGGTTGTCGATTTGATGCGCAGCACCATGTGGATCGAAGGGATCTTTGGCCCGATCTATATCGGTGCGATGGTCCATGTGCTGTGGAAACTGAAAACCGGAGAGTACGTAAGTTATTCGGAGGCGATCGGGGTGGGGTTTCGCAACTGGGGGCGACTGTTCGCTGCTCGGTTGGTCGCCGGCCTCATTGTCACACTGGGTTTCATTGTTTTCGTCATCCCCGGAATCGTCCTCCAAGTGCGTTACGCCCTGTTGGACTCAGCGGTGGTGCTTGAGGGTGCCGGCGCTCATCGTGCCGCGGTCAGAAGCACGGAATTGACCGTCGGCAGGCGCTGGCAGATTTTCTTTGCCGCGATTCTGTTCTTTGTCCCCTACTTGTTCCTGTCGTTCGCGATCTATTTTCCAGTCGATCTCTATCCGCAGTTGGACACCATGGCCACGTCGGTTGTCATGGACTGTATCCTGGACATTGTTTACGCAATCATCCAGATCGTGATGTTTCTGTTCTACTGGGAGGCAGTGGCAAACGAGACCTCGTCTACCGGACCCGCGCCGGGTGGGACGTCAATGGTCTAAGTGACGGAGTTGACGCTCTTTTGCGGTAAGATAGGGATGCCTGAAAGCAATGCCGACGATCAATTCGCCCCCGAGTGAAACTTGGAATCCGAACATGATGGCGCACTTCTTACTTTTTGTGCTCGTCGCAGCCGCCATCCTTGCGGAACCATGCTTCGTCGAAGCCGCCGAGCCGGCGCAGAGTTCTGAAGACACGGCGATCCACGTGCCGACGCCGCCTGATATTGTGGACAAGATGCTTGAATTGGCGCGGGTCTCCTCCGATGACCTGCTGTATGACTTGGGTTGCGGCGACGGCCGCATTGTCATCGCCGCCGCATCAACGTACCGATGCCGAGCCGTGGGTTACGACATCGACGCCAGGAAAGTGAAACAGTCCAAAGACAACGTCAAACGACACAAGCTCGAGACGCTGGTGCAGATCAAACAGCAGGATATCTTCAAGCTGGATCTGCGGGAGGCGTCCGTGATCACGCTCTACTTGCTGCCGGAGATGAACGACAGGCTCGTTCCTCAACTGAAAACCTTAAAAGACGGCTCACGAATCGTGTGTCATCAGTTCCCGTTCGAGGGCATTCGGTACGACCGGATGATCACCGTCAAGTCGACTCAAGACGGTGCGAAACACGACATCTACCTCTACACGCTGCCTTTCGACACGGTTCGACCTCCCCAGGCTTCGCTCGACCGTCCTGCGGGACGTTAATTGTCGAAGTGACGGATTTGATCGTAGCGGAAGGCGCCAAAACTTTTGCAGCGCGGGCCCTCTCTGGCGTTTGCTTGCTGCGCAAACGCCGTCTCTCCCTGAGGGAGAGAATCTAGATCGGTTGCCAAAAGCTGCCGTTCTACAATCGATCCTTCCCCAGGAGGGTGGCGCCGAACGCTGCGCGACCGCTGGCGCTGAGCGGAAGGTAAGGCAGCTCGCTCAATCTCTCGGCGGTTGGCTGACGAGCGCACGCTGGACTTCGATGACCCGAGCGGTCTGGATCGCGTTCATGGTCAGGTAGCGGTCGCGCCCCTGCGGGTCGGGCGTGAATCGGGTGAAGCCGTCATCGTCGACCGCGACCGTGCCGCGCCGGGAGAGGCCGAAATACTGGTCGTCGGGTCGCACGGCGTACAACACGCTGGTCAAATCCCACGTCGGCCGATCGTGGTTGGGACCACTGTGCAAGAGGTAGGCTTCGGGCACGATGTGATGGACGCGATAACGAAAGTCTCGGGCGATACTCTCGCGGGGATAGGGAGCGGCGATGCCGATCAGAAAGTCGCTCCAGACGACCGGCACGTCCGCGGGCCACTGCTGAGCGAATCGTTGCATCGACCCGATCCCGTTGCGGACGTTGGCTTCCAAGAAATGGGTGTCGCCGCGGACCGGTCGAAAGGCGCCGGCCATCACCGAAACCAAACGCACTTTGCGGCGCACCAGTTCGATGCCGGAGAGTGGGCTGATCGAATCCGCCGGCGACTCGATCAAATCAGCGAGGTTTGCTGCCAGTCCGACTTGCACCAAGGCGACACTTTGATCGGCCGCCTGGGACAACGTTTGACGCAGCACCGACAATGCATCCGGTGCATCGTCGGCGGAAACCAGGTCGTGGGGATAGCGAAACGTGTCATCGTCTTTTGCTTCGACCAAGTTCAGGTACTTGCTGTCACGGTGTTGGGCATCACGTGTCACCCCGATGGGGATATCCGGCCGTCCATAGAACGTGTTGACCGCGTCGACAAACGGTGCGGCCAACGGATTGATCTTCGAAACCGTCACCGCGGCGATCGTGCACTCGTCACGATCGGCCAACGTGTGCAGCATGGCCAGCGCCAGCACGTCGTCCACATCACCCGTGATGTCGGTGTCAAAAATCACAGAAACCGGTTGGTCACCCCGCGACACATTGGAGATGAGTGTGAGAAAAAACAGCACGCCCCAGGCGGGCAGGGATGACCAGGTGGTTTTCATGAATTCTTGTCGTGAAGGGTTGCAGGTGGGAATGGCGAAGGGGGACGACCAATCTACTCGGAAACGATTCGGGGTCCACCGCCTGTTCGGCAGGCGGCCGTTCGGCAAGCGGCGGGTTGCACCGTGAAAGACCGGAGGGCTCGCGCCCTGCCGCTAACAATGAACAGCCGTGCCGCGCGGCGTCGACGTCGGTGGCATTGGCCGGCGGGCAGGTTGGCTGCCAGCCAGCGGGCACGATTTTCGGCGTCTGTGAGTTTTCTGATGCAACTCAATTCGACGCCGGGCCTGCCATGGTGTAAATTTGCTACTGAGAACATTCAGGCGGATCCTTCTTTTCTTCTCTTTCTTGGAACGCTGCCGATGAATTACAAGTTTGTTTGGGTCGATACCGCCAGCGGCATCGACCGACAACAATGGGTCCTTTCCCCTCCGGTGACGATCGGTCGCTGTCCGACGGCCGAAATCACGCTCAGTGACGGTTCGATCAGCCGCAAACACTGCCAGTTTCTGATCGACCCTTACGGATCGCTCGTGGTCCGTGATTTGGGATCCAAGAATGGCGTTTACGTCGATGATCGACGCGTCGACAAGGCGGTCCTGTTGCCGGGCAGCGAGGTGAAGATCGGTGTGATCACGTTGCGCGTGGAAATGACCGACGAAGCGATCGACCAAATTGACGAGCCTGAATCCGCCTACGATCTGGAAGTCTTTGATCTAGGAGAAACGCAACCGGTGAAAATCATTCCGCCGACCGAAGATGTCGGCTGACGGCGCTGGGCATCGCGTCACCGGGCCGGTTTCACTTTGAATCCGAGTCCCGCCAATGTGCCGCGAACGGTGTCGGCGTGGTCGCCCTGGATTTCGATCAGGTCCTCTTTGGGTTTGACCGTCCCACCGCTGCCGCAGGCGGCTTGTAATCGGGTCAACACGTCTGGAAGGTCGTTCGCCCTGGCTGTCAAGCCTTCGACGACCGTTGCCTTGCGTCCGCCCTTGCGTTTTTGAACACTGATCCGGGCGGTTTGTTTTTCCGGAGGCAATCGATCGGCTTCGCGTTTGCGTTTCGCTTCCGCTTGTGCCTTTTCTTCCGGCGTGCAAACGCATTCGGATTCTGGTTTGCCGCAATCCTCACACTGGGGAGGAATATCGAACGGTGTGCCTGCAAAGAGCCTGGTCATCGCGATGGAAGCATGGATTGTCGGAGAGAGACGAAAGCCGCACTATACCATCGCGACGCGTCATTGAGTGCATGGCCGGTCCCGTCCAATCGAGCGGGACCCGCTACGGCCGGTCGATTGGCCGCACGATCCGAAACCCGTGTTCACGGGACTGGAAATGCGGGAAGTGATGGCCGCGAAACGCCGATCGGGAATTGGGGCGGCGTTGCCACCAGCTTCCGCCGCGAAACACGCGGCGTGTGCCGGTGGTCGGCCCGGTCGGGTCGATCCCCACGTCGGCACAACAATCGGTATAGGTGTCTTCATCAAAGAAGTCAAAGCACCATTCGAAGACGTTGCCGTGCATGTCGTACAGGCCCAACGCATTGGGACGAAGCTGTGCCACCGGATGCGTCTGTTCCAGGGCGTTTGCGACGACCCACGAAGACTGTTGAAAGTCGTTTTCGCCGAATGACCATGGCGTTTCCGTTCCCGCGCGACAGGCATACTCCCATTCCGCCTCGGTCGGCAATCGATAGCCGTCGCCGGCAAGGACTTTGATGTCGCTACCGCGGATGTCGTAGCAAGGTTTCAACCCTTCGCGCTCGCTGAGTCGATTGCAAAATTCGATCGCATCGAACCAGCTGACCGAGTCCACGGGAAAATCGCCGGTGTCCACTCCCTCGACGCGTTTGTGTTTTTCGCCGCCGGCGGAGAACGACGCCGGGTTCTCTCCCATCACCGCTTCGTACTGGGATTGTGTGACTTCCATCGCGGCCACGTACATCGGCCGCGACACACGAACGCGGTGCGCCGGCGTTTCGGTCAGGTAACGATCATGCATGTGTTTGCGTTTGTCTTGGATCGACAGTTGCTGGAGTTCGTCCGGGCTGGTGCCCATCGTGAATTCACCGGGAGGCACCAGGCAGAGTTTCATCCCGATCGAATTGTACGTCGACTCGTCGACATCCAGATCCTTCGCCCATTGATGCCGGATGTTGCGCACGTCCGGTTGGGGGACGGGGGCGAGCAAGGGCTTCGGTGGAAGCCGGTGTTGTGTCAGGTAGACGATTTCGTCGACGTCGAGTGCGCGATCCAATAAAACCAATTCATCCATCAGGATCGAAATGCCCTTGCGTTCGACTTGGGCGCCGATCCGCAGGGGCGCATCGTCACGCCGATGCGAGTTGTCGAAACCGGTGGAGTCGACCAACCGACCGTCCACGTAGAGTCGTAATTCGGTTGCGGTTCTCGCGACGGCAATGTGATGCCAGAACGCGTCAATGTCCGATCTCAATGCTTCAGGATTCGAGTCTTGGCGGGATTCGCTAAAGACGTCGACCATGATCTTACCCGACCGCTGCGATTTCTTTCCGGTCAAGTTGATTGAGAAACCGCTGGTCGGCGCTGCATGACGAAGGATCGGCAACACATCGAATTCGAAGTGCTTCCGTTTGATCCAAAACGCCACGGTCATTTCGTCGTTGAACAAAGCACGCTGCGGATTGACAACGATCGGTTCGGCGATCGCAACGACGTTTAACGAGGCGCGCTCGCCGGGCAGTGGCGCACCGTCGCGAAGCATCAGCCTTCCTTCCGAGACGTCAACGGCAGCGTGCCCGTTTCCGGATCGGTCGGCCAGCCGATTTTCGTCGGCCGTATCAATCGGCCAATAGGCGATCAAGTTGGACGAGAGATTCCACGCCGTCCAGTCCTTTGGCAAGGTGGCCCGCGATGCATCCGGTGACGGTGTTTGCGGCGGCGATTCGGTGCTTGCAATCGGAAGTGCGCTGGGGGCTGCCCGGTCGAAGGGACTGGCGACGAAACCATACCAGGTGAGCATCGAGACGATCAGGAGACCGAGGACGATGGTCCGGCCGCGTAAGCCAAGCCTGTCGTGTCGGTCGACAGACTTTGGCAATTGAGCTTGCGATCGGTGCAGGCTGACGGTGGCGGGGTGGATTCCGCTGGCGGGGCCGATCAAATGCGCATCGCTGATCAGCTCCGCATCGCGCTGATTCAGTTTGGGGCAGGCGACGAGTAGTTTGGCGAGCTGATGATCCTGGGCGAAGGGCAGCAGTCGATCGGCGATTTCGTCCAGGTCTGCCGGCCGCTGTTCCGGCAACCGGCGGACCATCTGGTCGATCAGGGCGACCAGTTGCGGCGGCAGATCGTCTCGCAGCGTCGAAATCGAGGGCGCGTCGCGTGTGGTCAACGCCACCGCACGCTCGACCGCCGTCGTGTTCGCGTCCGCGTGACTGGGCGTCTTGCCACACAGCATCTTCGTCAGTGTCGCACCGAGCGAATAGATGTCGGCGCGATAATCGACGTCGCGACTGTTGAGCCCCTGTTCGGGCGACATGAACTCCAGGGTGCCGATCACCTGGCCGGTCGCGGTCAACTCGTCACGGTCCGAGTGCGGGTCACAGATCGAGGCCAATCCCAGATCCAGAATCTTGACCACCGGCGCCCCCTGGTGATCCAGGGTCAGCATCAGGTTGGACGGTTTGATATCCCGATGGATCAGCCCGGCGCCATGCGCCGCGGCCAAACCGATCGCGGTCTGTCGGGCCAATTCACAAGCGTCGGCGACCGCCAACGGTCGGCAATAACGCAGCAGTTGGGAAAACGTCACCCCGTCGACAAGCTCCATCGCCAGAAACTGGATGCCGTCACGCATGCCGCCATCGGTCGCTGCGACGATGTTCGGATGGCTGATCTTGCCGAGTGCCTTCATCTCGCGGCGAAATCGTCGATTGATCGCCGATCGACCCCGTTTTGAAGCGGTCAGCACCTTGAGCGCGACGATGCGGTCCAGACGCTCGTGCCGCGCCTTGAATACCCGCCCCATGCCTCCCTGCCCAAGATTGGATAACAATTGATACGGACCGATTTTCAAGGGTGGAAACGGATCCCCGGCAGCGTCACGGATGTCGGTCGCGTGTTCCGCATCGCCGCGCTTACTGGACAGCGAACGGACTTTGGAAACCGATTCGATGCAGCCCGATTCCAACTCAAACGGATCACCCTCCCAGTCCCTCAACTCGCGAAGCAAGGAGAGCTCGCGATCGAATGCTTCTGCGGAATCATCGGGAGCGGTCATCGGACGAAGTTCATTCCTTCATTTCCTCGCGCATCCGACGCAAGACGCGATCGGTTGCCCGGCGGACGGCATTCGCAGTCATTGCCAAGTCGCGTCCGACATCCGTTGCGGATTGGTCTTCGATCGTGGTTTGCCAAAACGCTTGCCACGTCGTCTCCTCAAAATCATCGCGAATCATCCGCAGCATTCGAAACAACAGCCCCTTGCTCACTTCATCGTCATCGGGCGGTACGTCGCAACGGAGCAGTTCTGGTACGTCGACCCGCCGGGCTTGCGCCGTCGAATCTGCTTCACCATCATGCGTTTTCTGCAGACGTTCAAAATGCCGAATCAAGGTCATCCGGTTGATTCCCCACAGCCATGCCCGAAAGCTGCCCGCGACACCGGTGGGCGTAAAAGTTTTCAGCCGCGTCGAGACGACTCGAAAGACCTCTTCGGTGACCTCTTGGGCGTCCGCCATCTGCAAGTTGGCACGCCGCGACCAGCGATACACCATCGGTGTGTAGAGATCGGCGAATCGAGCCCAGGCGTGCGGATCTTCATCGCACAGCTGACGGATCAAACCGCTAGCCGTCGTTCCCGATTTTGTTGAATCGTCCCCGCCGACCGATAAGCTCATCAACCTTGTTCCTCCAACCTTCCGCCGTGTGGTCATTCGAGTCGTCTCGACACCCCGACCGATGGACAAGAAAACGGCTATCTTGGGGACTTTTAAAATACCCGTCCAACGGCTGCCGTGCAAACTTAACGGCAGAGAAACGTCCTGAAACTCAACGGAGCGCGGCCTGGTGACACGCTGGTCACAAACTCGGGTCGTGATCCGACCAGACCTCGCGGATGTTCCGCAAGCGCCGCTCCACCGTCGCGACACTGCATTTTTGCTCCGCGGCGATTTCTCGGTTCGAATGCCCCGCCAAACGCATCAATGCGATCTCGCAATCACGATCGTCCAGACGCGAGAGTAACTCCTGGCACGACAACGGGATCTGGTCGATCAGCGATTCGGTCGGCGGTGATTCGACCAGTTCGACGAAGTCCAACAAAATGCTGGGGTAAAAGTCACTCCCGCGGCCGCGGCGTTGTTTAAAAGCATGTTGGTCGCGATGCACGTTGGCCGCTTTGCGTTTCGTGATCACGACCAACAGTTGCCAAAGGTCCTCGCGATTCTGCAATTGCCGAAATCGGCCCTTTCGAGCGCCTTCCCAAATGGCCCGCATCGCCACGATGGCGAGATCATGTTCATCGACGAAGCTGCGCGAGGCTCCGGCAAGTTTTTTATCTGCCAATTGGCAGATCCGCTCGAAATAACGATCCCATAAGGAAGCGACGGCCCGGGAGTCGCCGCGCTTCATATCGGCGATCCACTCCGAAACACTGTCTTGATCGCTGTCGTCTTTTTGGTCACAGGGCATGGACAACAGTGTACCGGATTTCGCAAGGTTTCGGGTTTTGCGATTCAAGGTCACGCATCCTGGTGGGGAAAGGGCTTGCCGTCGTCATGGGGCTGGACCCAAGCCGCGGCAAGGATCATTTTGACGACGACTGGTCAGCGACGCCCCGGCCGCCGATTTTATTCTCAGATTTTCTCTGAATTCAATGAGGGGCAAACGGGGGGCGCCGGGAGATGGTGGCGGACGAGTGCAACTGCGCGCGTCTACAACATTGTAGCGACCCGACCCGACCACGTTTTCCCGTTTCCCCGTCGTGATGGCCGGAAGAATTCGGTGGCGTGATCGGTTGCCGAACACCTACAATCAACTCTGACACTTGATCCAGCCAGCGATGGTGGCCCGCATGAGTTTGCCCCACTCATGATGGGACCTACCGTCGCTGGCTTTTTTTGATGGAGCCGCGACCAGGATCGTGCAGTCCAACCAGGGTCACTTGACCTGATTCCAAACCTTGACGTCGTCGATCTGGACGCCTTCTCCCGCGCAGCGGAAGACGAGCGTCGGCTTTTTCACCCCGAATGTTGGGTGCGTCGTCTTGAGTTGCGTTTGGTCGAGGGTCGCCGTCACGTACGGCCCCCAGGTCGTCAGACGCAATTCGTGCCACTGATCCGCCTGGACCGCTGCGTCAGAGGAGGCGAGCACTTCGTTGGGATCTTCCTGCCGCCGGTTCTTGTCGACATGCTTCATGATCCGCCAGCCGGTGGGCGTGACGATGACCGAAAACAGGTGGCCCTTTTTATCCAGTTCGCCCTTGGCCGGATCGAATCCGAAATGAAAGGCCTTGGTGCCGTCGGAGAGTTTGAAACGCAACTGGTAGACGGCATTGTCGGTTTGCACGGTGTAGCGGGCCGCGGCGGCATGTTTGTCGGCCGACACTTCATTCCCCTGCAGCACGCCGTCGACCACTTTCCAAGCTCCGGTGTTGATGTGCCACCGGTCGCCGAGCGGCCCGTCGAACGATTGATCGACGACCAAATCGCTGTTTTGCGGGGCGACATCGAATTGAGATTCGACGGCGTGGGCGGGCTTGGAATGAACGAGCGCGAGAGCAAGCAACGCGGCCAGCAGTGTTCGTGTTGTCATCGGATTCATGGAGGAGGAGCTTTGGCGGGGAAGGCAGTGGACACCATTGTCGCGACCGGGCAAGTGCGATGGCGCAATCGATCGGCCGCAATGCTACGGTTGCCAGGGCTACGGTTGCCAGGGCTGCGGGCCGTTGTCTTTGGCGCGCAGGAATTTGGCGTCGACGTCCTGGTACCAGCGATGCAGTTTTTTGCGCATCCGTTCAACTCGCTCGGGATGTTGATCGGCGAGATCGTTTTGCTCACCGACGTCCTCGGCCAAGTTGTATAAATGAACCCGGCCGTCCTCGTACCGCTCGACCAGCTTCCAGTCGCCGATTCGAATCGCTCCGCCCGGGAATCCGCCTTGATTGCTGTAGTGCGGGTAGTGCCAATAGATGGCATCGCGATCCAGTTCCGTTTCTCCCTTTAGCAGCGGCACCAGGGAAACCCCGTCGAGGTGTTGTTCGGGTTTCGTGGGCAGACCGGCCAGTTCCAGCAGGGTCGGATAGAAGTCGGTGCTGACGACGGGCACGTCGCACGAATCGGGTGCGTCCTTGATCATCGGGGCGTGCATCATGAACGCTTCACGGATCCCGCCTTCGTAGACCCATCCCTTGCCGCCGCGAAGTGGCAAGTTGCTTGTCGGTGAGCCTTCCGAGGTGGACAGGCCGCCGTTGTCGCTGGTCAAACAGATGATGGTTTCGTCCATCAAGTTCAAGGCTTCGAGCCGATCGATGACGATGCCCACGGCGCGGTCCATCGATTCGACCATGGCGGCGTAGGTCGCGTGGGCCTGCAGCGTTCGGACGCGACGCGGTTGTTTTGCGTTGGGCCAAACCTGTTCTTCATCGGCAAACGCCTCTTGCGTCTCCAATCCCAAACGCTTCGCTTTCTCCTGGTACTTTTTCACCAACGACTCGGGTGCCAGCAACGGGGTGTGAACGCTGTAGAAGGCCAGGTAGGCAAAGAACGGATCGGATTGGTTTTCGGAAATGAAGTTGGCGGTTTCCTGGGCCAAGCGAATCGGCAGGTGCTCGCCATCGGGGCCGTCGGTCAGTCGCGGGTTGCCATAGGGAGAAAAATAACGCTTCCCGCCATACGGTCCGCCTCGGCTGTAACCGCCGAAATTCAGATCAAACCCTTGGCGGGTCGGCCAGAACTCCTCGCTCGGCCCGAGGTGCCATTTTCCGGCAAACATCGTGTGGTAGCCCTGTTGCTTGAATGCTTCGGCCAGGGTGACCTCGCTCAGCGGCATGTGGTCGTTGAGGACCGCGGGCAAAAAACGGCCGGGGCGTTTGCCGGAAAAGAAATTGGTGGCATCGGCGCGGGTGGGGTACCGCCCCGTCAGGATGCTGTAGCGGGTCGGAGAACAAACGGGATTGGCGGCATAGCCGTTGGTGAAATTGGTTCCCCGATCGGCAAGTCGGTCGATGTTGGGCGTTTCGTAGAACGTCTCGGGATTGTTGACGCCCACATCCATGAACCCCAAGTCATCCACCAAGAAAAAGACGACGTTGGGAGACTTGGCGTGAATCGTTTTGCAGGGCAGAAACGTCGTCGCAACAACGCAAACGATCAGGGCGGCAAGGAGTCGTGGGGGCAAACGCATCGGCGATCCAGTACGTGTCGTGTCGGAGTGATGGGGGAGACTGTCGGGCTTAGTGTAACCAACAACTCCCAATTGGGGCTTCGCCCCCGGACATCGAATGAAAGGTTTCGATTCACTCTCTCCCCGGAGAGTCGATTCATTTGCTCCAGGATTTTGCAACCCATTTAGTCTCTCTCCCTCTGGGAGAGACGGCGTTTGCGCAGCAAGCAAACGCCAGAGAGGGCTGGCGGCTCGCGAAAGTCTTAGCGAATTCCGCTACGATCAACTCCGCCACTGATCCAATCGACCTCCCCTCGCTGCGCTCGACCCTCCTGCCAGGAGGGTGACTTTAAAACCGCACGACCTCCTTCTTTCTCCCCCCCTGCAAATTCGGGGGGAGAAGGGAGCCCATGGTTGGCGTGCGAAGGCGACGTCAGCCCCGATCAAGCGGCAACTATTGGTTGAGCTGCTCCTCGATCGTTTCACCGCTGGCGCGGGTTCCGAGTGCACCCCACAATCCATACGGGCTGGGCATTCCGGGGGCCTGGTCGTCGGTGCCATTCCACTTGACGTTCCCCGCGGACGTGTCGCCCGATTCGATCGAATCGGTGATGAAGACGACGGCACCGTCCCCCATCAGGATATGGGTGCCGCCTTGGTGACGGCTGCTCGGTCCGTAGATGCCGATGGTGAACGTGTTGTTGCCGTTGCTGCAGATCTCCCGGTTCGGCGGCAGAATCGAGGTGATGCCGACATTGACGGCCATGCCATTCATCCATTTGTAGCCCCGTTGGACTTCTCGGTTGTTGCTGGCGAAGTCGGTGCCGGGGGCCCAGAACTTGGGGCGATCCGGATCGATTTGATCGGCACACAGACTGGGGTCGTTGATGATCCCGCCACGCTGGGCCACGCGTGTCGTGATTTGGTTGTCACCGAGCGCCGTGTTCATTTCGCCGCCCATGATCGTGTTGGACAGGCCATCAAGCACATCACGGAACCGGGTTTCCTCGCGTGGCACAAACATCCCGCGTGTTGTCGAACGCATCCGTGTCATGCGAGTCCGCGCGATCACCCCGGTTTGATTGCGTCCCCCGTTGTTCTGGAACTGAATCGAATCTCCCAGGGCGACGCCATAGTTGGTGCGCCCTTGTGCGGGAAAACCGACTCCGGGATCACTGGGGCATCGATACGATGGGATGTTGGTCAGCCAGGGGTCGTATTGAAATTGACCATGTTCGGCCAGGCTCATGGCGACCTGGGGCCCCATCGCGCTGAAGAACAACCCTTGCGCCGACGCGGGTTCTTGGACGGCGAACGGATTGCTGATTTGATCCCACAAGGCCTGCTGCTCGACGAAGGGCAAGATGCCGACGAGGGCACTGAGGTTGAAGAAATTATTTCCGCCGTAGGGTGCCCCCGGTGGGACCGGCGTCCTGGCCTGGGTGTTGTTACCGTAGCGATAAGTGCCACCACGGTTTCTCGGCAAGTTCTTGTACGTCGAGTGGTAATTGTGGAATGCCAAGCCGATCTGTTTGAAGTTGTTACTGCAACTCATCCGACGCGCAGCTTCGCGTGCCGCCTGCACCGCCGGCAACAGCAAACCCACCAAGATGCCGATGATCGCGATGACCACCAACAGTTCGACCAGCGTGAAGGCTCGTCTAGAATTTCTTCGCATCTGACTTCTCCCGCAACAAGAACGAAATAAAACCGAGGTGCGAAGCATGCGACCGGTCGACTAATCGACCATCGCGACGACCAGCGCACCGCTATAAAAACCAAGACGCATGTGCGTCATCATCCACGAATTTGTTATCAACGATCTACTCGCCCGTTCCGTCGTCTTCGCCCTCGTCCACCTCTTCATCGATTCGAGCCGCCGCTTCCGGATTCGCATCCAGATACGCTTGAACCGATCCCTCATCCGGCCCCGTCGGCTCTTTGGACGGACCACATCCGACGAACGTGAGAGTCCCGACCGATAGAGAAACAACGGCTAAGTTGATCCAAGAGATTTTCATCTGCTCACCGTGATAGAACGAACGACAGGAAGACGTGGAGACTCAAGCAATGCAGTTTCCAGTGACCACCATAAAGTTTTTTTCAGCCATTTGCACGAAAACTCCCAGACAAAATTCGCATATAGTGGACGCGATTTTCCGCAACTTGCCGCGCACTCCCCCCACCCATTGCGTAACACTTCGTATCACGTCGGCTCTTTCGATGCGCCCCGGTCGTTGCCATGGCGGCTGCGCTGGTGGGGCTGCGCCACGGCGCTGTTGCTGCTCGTCGGTTGCGTCGACCGCGAGCAACACGCCGACGCCTATCCGCGGCGCCCCATCAAGCTGGTGGTCCCCTTCGCCGCCGGTGGTGGCAGCGACACGTTCGGCCGCGTGATTCAAAACGCCATCGAAACACATCGACTGTTGCCCGAGCGATTGGTGATCATCAATGTGCCGGGGGCCGGTGGGACGATCGGCAGTCGACGTGTCAAACACGCGCGACCGGATGGTTACACATTGTTGTTGTTGCACGAAGGCATCCTGACGGCCCGGCATTCGGGCAGCGCGAGCTATTCGGCGGAAGCGTTCGTGCCGATCGCCGGGACCGGAAACGCGACGCAGGTGGTCGCCGTTCGCGATGACTCGCCGTATTCGGATTTGCGGTCGCTGATGCGAGAAGCCGCGCTCCACCCTGACTCGATCGTTTTCTCGGCCAACATCGGTGCCCCCAGTCACTTTGCCGGGTTGATGCTGCAATCGAAGATCCCGGGATCGAGCTTTCGATACACCCAGACCGGTGGCGGTGCCAAGCGGTTTGCCGCACTTCAGGGCGGCCATGCCGACGTGTCGTCGTTTTCGATCGCCGAATACGTTCAATTCAAACCCAGTGGGATCCGCGCGTTGGCACTGCTCGGACCGGAACGCCATGCGGATCTGCCGGATCTGGCCACGGCGACCGAACAGGGGTTCAGCGTCGAAAGTCAGAACATGCAGTTCTGGTGGGCGCCGTTGGGCACGCCGCGCGAGCGTGTCGAAACGATTGCCGATGCGTTGTCGGCGGCGATGCAGACGGACGAGGTTCGCGAGACGTTGGCGGAGATGAAGATCACCGACACGGTGCTGCGGGGGGCCGAACTGGAAGCGGAACTGCAACAGCGCGAGCGTCGCATCGCCGAGGTCGCTCCGTCGGCCGGAGTGGAATTGCCCAATTTTGCGATGTTCGCTTTGGGCGGCGTCATCCTGACCGCCGTCGCGGCATCGATCCGGGCGGTCGGTCGGCGACGCAGCGGGGTTCCACGCCGAACCACAGATCGTGAAGGTGGCGATCGGTCGGCACACACGCGTCAGCTCGCGGCGATCGGCTGTATCACCATCGGCTATGTCATCACGCTGCAGTTCCAGCTGGTCCGCTTTGTTCCCGTCACCGCGGTCTACGCCCTACTGATCGGCGGGATCCTGCTCGGGCCGTTGATTCAGTCGCGTCGGATCAAGGCCGCCAAGGCGACGATCGCGTTGTTGGTCGTCAGCGTTTTGATGAGCGTCGTGATGCATCACCTGTTCACCGAAGTGCTGGTCGTGGATTTGCCCTAACGCAGGAGAAACATCGTTTGTTTACCGAGCCCGACGTCGCGATCCGATTCCTGTTGTCCCCCACGTCGTTGTTGATGGCGGCGGTCGGTTCGTTGTTGGGCATCTTCGTCGGCGCGATCCCCGGATTGACCGGCGCGATGTTGATCGCGTTGACCTTGCCGCTGACCTATTCGATGCCGAGTGAGTTGGCGCTCGTGTTGCTGGTTTCGATGTACGTCGGTTCGGTCAGCGGAGGACTGGTGACGGCGACGTTGTTGCGGATCCCCGGGACGCCGGCATCGATGATGACGACGTTGGACGGATACCCGATGGCCCAGCAGGGCAAGGCGGGGCGGGCGCTGGCACTGGGCATCGGCGGCACCTTCATCGGCGGGATGATCTCGTGGGGATTCCTGATTTGCCTGGCCCAACCGATGGCGGCCTGGTCGTTGACGTTTGGCCCCTTCGAATTCTTTGCGCTCGTGTTGGTCGCGATGGTCTTGATTGCGACTGTCGGCGGCAAGTCGCTCAGTTTGGGGCTGTTCTCCGGCGCGCTGGGTGTGATGATCGCCATGCCGGGCTCGTCCCCGGCAACCGGCATCACGCGATTCACGTTCGGGATCCATGAGATGGATGACGGGTTCAAGTTGTTGCCAGTCCTGATCGGCCTGTTTGCGGTCAATCAAGTGATTCGGCAGGTCTTGCAGGGCGATGTCGGCGGCGATGTCGGTGGCGGCGTCACGGAAGTCAACGCGGGCGATAAACTGGACTTTCGGTTCCGCGATCTGGCGACACACGGCGTCAACTTTGTCCGCTCGGCCTTGATCGGCACCTGGATCGGGATCTTGCCCGGCATCGGCGCCAACGTCGGTTCGGTGATCGCCTACTCGGCCGCCAAGCGCGCCTCCAAGACGCCGGATCGATTCGGCAACGGCAGTGAAGAAGGCGTGGTGGCGTCCGAAACCGCCAACAACGCGACCGTCGGCGGGGCACTGATCCCGCTGGTCGCGATGGGGATCCCCGGCAGCGTGATCGACGCGATCTTGTTGGGCGCACTGGTGATTCATGGCCTGCAACCCGGACCGATGCTGGTCCAAAGCGACCCGCTGGCGGTGCAGACGATTGTCGGCACGATGCTGATCGCCAACCTGCTGACCCTGTTGTTCTTGCTGGCGTCGGTGCGTGTGATGGTGCGGGCGGCAAGAGTTCCGCTGTTTGTCCTGGTCCCGGTCGTGCTGATTTTCTGCGTGATCGGTTCCTACGCGCTCGCCAATCGCATGTTCGACGTTTGGGTGATGCTCGCCTTCGGTGTCGTCGGGTACCTGATGGAACGCTTCCACATCCCGATCGCGCCGCTGGTGATCGGGTTTGTGTTGGCGCCGATCGGCGAAGAGCACTTGGCGGCGGGGCTGATGAACAGCGGTGGCAGTTTGATGCCGATGTTCACCCAGCCGATCTCGCTGGGTTTGTCTCTGGTTGCACTGGCGCTGTTGGCGTGGACACTATGGCGTCGATTCAACGACGGCAAAGCGATTCGATTGCCCGACGAGTCGTCGTAGAACAACACCGCTTCAGAAACCCATTTGATCTGCCCTCCTACGCGACCCGCCGAAACCATGCGTCCCAACATCCTCTGGTATTGCACCGACCAACAGCGTTTCGACACGATCGGTGCGTTGGGAAATCCGCACGTGGTCACACCGACGATCGACCAATTGGTCGCCGACGGCGTCGCGATGACCCATGCCTATTGTCAAAGCCCCATCTGCACGCCGAGTCGTTCCAGTTTCATGACCGGCATGTACCCTTCGCGGGTTCACAACACCCGCAACGGCAATGAATCGTTTCCGGCCTACCCTCCGGTGATCACGAAGTTGATCGCAGATGCCGGCTACGACTGCGGTCTGGTCGGCAAGTTTCATTTGCAAAGCGCGGGGCATCGCACCGAACCGCGGATCGACGACGGGTTTTCGTATTGGAAATTCAGTCACGCGCCACGGGATGATTGGTCCCAAGGCCATGACTATGCCGAGTGGGTGCGCCGTCGCGGGGGGGACTTGGATACGATGCGGCAATCCGCCGAACGGGTTCCCACGGAGTTTCATCAAACGACCTGGGCCAGCGAGTGCGCCATCGAGTTCATCCAAGACCATGCGGCGGCGGAGCAACCGTGGTTGTTGAATTTAAACATCTACGATCCCCACCCGCCCTTCATTCCGCCCCAAGCGTACGCCGATCGATTTGATGCCGCCGACATGCCGGGGCCGCACTTCCGCGATTCGGATTTGATCCAACAAAAGAAGCTCGCCTCGCTGGACTTTCAAGACGAAATCCGCACGCCCGAGCAGCACAACGCCAAACGCGTGCAAGCGGACTACTACGCAATGATCGCGCAGATCGATGACCAATTTGCACGCATCCTTGAGACGCTCGATCGAACCGGCGCGCGGGACAACACGGTGATCATTTTCACCAGCGATCACGGCGAAGCACTCGGCGATCACGGGCTGATGTTCAAGGGGTGCCGATTCTACGAAGGCCTGGTGCGGGTTCCGTTGATCTTTTCTTGGCCGGCCCAATTTCAATCGGGATTGATCTGTGACGGACTGGTCGAATTGCTCGATCTGACCTCTACGCTGATGGAGTTGTGCGGGTTGGAGTGCCCCGACTACATGCAAGGCAAGAGCTTGTTGCCGATTCTGCGCGGCGAAGCGGATCCGGCGCAGCATCATGATTTCGTCCGCAGCGAGTATTTCGATGCGCTCGATCCACACTTCACCGGCGGCGTGGGGACGTTCGGCACGATGTACCGGACACCGCGGTACAAGCTGTGCGTGTATCATGATAAAGGGCTCGGTGAACTGTATGACCTTCAATCCGATCCCTGGGAGTTCGAAGACCTGTGGGATGACCCCAATCATCAATCGATCAAGCACGGCCTGATTCAAGACGCGTTTGACGCCCACGTCGTGCTGACGACCGACATGGGTTCGCGGCGAATCGCCCCGATGTGATGTGGTATTGGGTTCGTCCCGCGATGAAGCGTTCGCCGAAACGCTTCCAAACCAACCCGATCCAATATGAACCAATCAAATCGATCCGACATCGGTGCTCGTTTGCTGTTCGGGATCATCACGTTGATGGTGGGCTCGGCTCTACTCGGTGTGCGTCAGGTCGGCGTGTCGGGATTAAAAACCGCACAATCCTGGACGCCGACGCCTTGCCTGATCGAACGCTCCGAGTTTGATCGCGACTCCGAGGGTGATCGCTATCTCGTCATCGAGTATCGGTATCTGGTCAACGGAAAACGCTACCGGGGTGATCGGCTGGACATGGTGCCGGGGCGGGGCGGCGATGAGGGGGAATGGGAACAACAACTGCACGAAGCGCACCCCAAGGGTGCCGAAGCGACGTGTTACGTGAATCCGGATCGCCCCGATCAATCCGTGCTGGACCCGACCCATGGCGACGACGCGACGCGAAATCTGTTGTTGTTGTCGACGCCGTTTCTGACCGCGGGCGCAGCATTGTTGTTTTCGGTCGGTTGGAGTGTCGTCCATCGCCGCACAGACGAATCGGTCGCCTTGCAAACAGCCGATCCGCTTCCACCACCACCACGGAACCTGACTTGGCCCCAGCGTGTGGCGCTGCTGCGACCTCCCACCGAGACATTGCTGGCTTGGGCATTCCTGGTCGGGTTTGTCATCATTTTTAAAATGCTGGAAGGCCCCGAGCATGTGCGTGATTTGATGGTTCGGGACGAGGTGACCGTTGAGGGGAGCGTCACCGCAATCGAACAGGCGCCGGCGCAGGAATCGCGTCGACAACTCTATGAGCTTTCCTTTCAATACGAATACGCCGATCAGCTTCGCGAAGGCGTCAGCTATACCTTTGACGGCGGATACGATGTGGACGATCCGGTGACGGTGGTTGTCGATCCAGGTGAACCGTCGCGGGCCAGGATCGCGGAGACACGGCAGCGGCTCACTCCCGTTTGGATTCTGTTGTTTCCCGGCGGCGTCATCGCGTTGCTGGTGCCGGGGATCGTGACCAGTTATCTCTCACGCTTTCGCTACTGGGGACTTGCCCGTCACGGCGAGGCCGCCGGAGCGATCTTGGTCGACGCGGGACGCTCCGATGTCGCAAATCCGTTGACGAAACACGAATTCACCGCCAACGGATCGACGTATCTGGTCAACCCTCGATCAGCGATTTCAGCTGATCAGCTGTACTGCACCGTGCTCTATCGGCGGGGCGCCCCGCATCACAACGTCGGGCTTTCCACCCAGGACGAAGCGGTCCTTCACGGCGACGCCGGTTGGCGTTCGGCGTTCGGATTGATCCTCGTGCCGCTGATCTGTGTTGCAGCGATCGCGGGCATCTTGGCGATTTAGCACCGCCGGAACAATAAGTGTCGGATCTAGCGAGTGGGATAGGATTCCAGCCTGTCATTCCAGCGTCGACAGGCTGGGAGCCCAGGGCTGTAAGGGTATCGCGTGACCGCGATTTTTGTGTATTCCCGTGTTTTACGCTACACGGAGGTTCGCGATGTCATCGAAAGTTTTTGATCGGTTTGTAACCAAGGCACCATTTGCTGTCATGACCAGGGCGCTCACGCAGGACTTTATCGGGAGCGATTTGCAACTGGTTTTCGATAACAATCGAGAAAAGCAGTATGAGTACCTCGCCACATTCCAGGCAGTGGCGATGACGGTCGCTGACGTGGCCTTGAATTTCAGCGAGAATTTCAATCAAGCCTACAAGGAGCACAAAGAGAATCTCGACGTTTCTCGACAGTCATTCTATGCCAAAACCAGAGGCATAGAACCAGCGGTAAGTGAGTCGCTCGTTTCGCACGCGGCAAAGCGGACTATCCAAATGCAAGACGCGATGGGGTTCACACCCTGGGAATTGCTTCCAGGTTATCGTTGCTTGAGTATTGATGGGAATGTCTTGGCGAAGTCTGACAAAAGATTGAAAGACCTTCGAGACGTCAAGGGTGCACCGTTGCCGGGTAAACTAGTCGCGAGGTTTGACCTACAGCGACAGGTGTTTGACCGCGCGTACGTGCTGCTTGACGGCCACGCGCAAGAGTCGACGTGTTGCGATCGGATCGTGGATGATATCCAGCCGAATGATGTCGTAATTGCGGACCGGCATTATTGCATCGTCCCATTCCTCAACAAACTCGCTCAATCCAAAAGCTTCTTCGTGATCCGCCAGCACGGGCGTTTGAAAGGCGTTTTACTGGGAAAACGCAAACGCATTGGCCGCAGCAGCACAGGCGTAGTCTACGAACAAGCGTTGAAACTATCTGCTGCCGAAGATGCCATGGTGGTTCGCCGAATCACTGTCATATTGGACTCGCCAACGCGAGATGGCGACGAAGAGATTCACGTGTTGACGAATCTTCCCGCCACAGTTTCGGCTAAGGACGTGGCAGAGGTTTACCGGCATCGCTGGGAAGAAGAAACCGCGTTCAATATTTTACAGATGACGCTCACTTGCGAGAAATCAGGTGTCGGTCATCCCAAAGCAGCAACGTTCCTGTTTTGTATGTCGCTGCTCGCGTTCAATCTTCGACAAACCATCTTTGCGGCTTTGTTTGCGACCCATGACGAATCAGAGGTGGAAGCGATCAGCCACTTTCACGTCTCAAAAAATGTCTCCGATAAAACCGAAGGGATGTTGATTGCGATCACCGAGGACGAGTGGGCAGAATTGATTCCGACGACAATCAAAGGCCTCGTCGCGATGCTGAAGAAGATCGCTCGGACGATCGACCTAAAGGAGTACAGAAAATCGGTCCGCGGCCCGAAGAAGAAAAAGCCGCACCGATCAAGGAATGTAGCCTCGTCTCATGTTTCGACCGCGAAACTGCTAGGATTGACCTAGCAGGATACCCTTACAGCCCTGGGCTGGGAGCCTATCCCACTTCATTTCCGTGCGTTGCTTAGTGACAGGGCTTAGTGACAGGTATGTCGCGTGATGACCTTGATGATGTCGGCGACGTTTTCGGCTTTGCGGAAATCAAACGTCATCGGCTCGTGGGTGCTGGAGAGCCAGAGTTTGAGGTCGGAATCCAAATCGAAGTGCCCGGCGCTTTCGATCGAATAACGCACGATGCTGCGATAGGGGATCGAAAGATACTCGGTTTTCCGTCCGGTCATGCCCTGCTTGTCGATCACGATGATGCGTTTGTTGGTCAAGACGATCATGTCGCGGACGAGCTGATAGGCCCGTTCCACCGACTCGTCTTCGATGACGATCGAAGCGATCTGTTTTTCCACCTTGTCCAGATTCGCCTCCGAGGCCGAACCCAGCATGCCCGATAATAGTCCCATCGAATTTTTGTCCCTTGAAAAGGCGTGTCGTCGCAGTCGCCGCTGACGGCGGTCCGAAAAAACTGCCAGACGAAGCAGGTTGCGGTTGTTCAGTCTAACCGTTTTGCCGCCACCGGTGATGCGCTACTTCCCATCGTTGCGTTCGATTTCGACCGTCGCAATCATGGCCTGCTGCTCATAACGCAGGTACGCGATGATCTGGTCAATGCTCTCGATGAATCTGGCCGACGAGGCGTTCGGGTTCAGCCCCGGATTCTGACGCGACGACTCGCGGTTGCCGTGGACGCTGCAGACGACCTGGCTGGAGCCCTCGTCGTACGAGTAGTGGCCGTCTTCGGGGCAGAAGTAACGAATCCCGTATTTGGCTTCGGACAATTGTGCGATCTGATCCATCGGTGCATCGTACAGCTGATGAAAGTTGTAGATCGAGATGATGTTGCGGTGGCATGCCAGACGGGACTTTTCTGCCCAGTGCAGGTGAACGTCATCCTGCAGTTGGTCCAAGGCCTTGCGATTGAGCCGGAACATCAGGTGCGCCATCGGCTGTTCGGGGGACGGCGCGTTCGAACTCGCGTCGATGACTTCACGTAAAATCTCGGGTTTCGTCGCCAGCACCAATTGGTCATTGACCAGTGCGATGTGCAGACGCAGCGCGATCGCGTGCAGGCGAGCGCTCAACACATACATTTCGTGATCGCGATAGTCGGGCAGACGGTACGCATCGATCTTGCTGGGGAACGGCCCCAGATTGCCGCCCATCAAAAACGCTTTCTGCGAAAACTGTTCCAGCAAACGTTCGGCCTTGTCCTTGTTTTCGACATCGATCGTGGCGTAGACCGGCATGTTGGCCGTCAAGATCAAACCGCCGACGAGCGCCTGCCGGATCGCCGGCGGTTCGCCGATGATCGGCAGGTTGATCGGTGACAGTTGCGTCGGGTCGATTTCAAACACGATCTCTCCGTCACAAAAATGCAACGAAACGTTATCCCCCAGCCATTCCAGATCGGTCAGCGTCGGGTCTTGCGAGACCACGTTCGCCAGGCCGGGGATGGCCATCAGGAACTGCGCGGTGTTCTTGCGTCCGGGGACCATGACCATCGACGCGACCGCGGACGGCGCGATCGTGGCGACATCGATGGGCTGCGGGTTTTGGTCGACCATGCCACGCACGTCCTGGTAGTACGTGCTGCCGGCCATCGGCAACACACAGGTTTCCAGCTTCATCGTGGGCGCAACCGTGATGCGGGTCGCGACGGGGTCGAAAACCTTTTGCCAGAACGATTGGTACCGGGTCTTGTAGCGTTCGTATTGGGCTGCTTCGTCGGCCGACACGTTCTGTACCGACAATTCGGCATTGGGCGTCAGGTAGCGGAGTCGGTTGTGCAGCGAGCAGGTGCACGTGTCACTGTCCGCGTCGAACGCGTACGCTCCACCGTGTGGGCACGTGATTCGGTCGGCCGCGATGAAACGTTTCTCGATCATCTCGCTCAGGGAATTCGGCGAGCGACCGTGTTCCAAACGAAAAAACAGCGACGCGTTGTTTTGCATCACCAGATTGTTGAAACATTCGACGCGGCGCTTTTGCGAGATCTTTGCTGCCGGGGCAACGATGCGTCGGATGAACGCGTCGGAGGCGAAATAGTATCCCGAGTTGGCATCGCGTGACGGCGGCAGCAGCGTGCTGATGTATCGATAGTCGGCGGCATCATGCAGGCAGTCGATTTCACCGAGCGATGCGTCGACGATGTGCCGAATGGCGCGGTGGGAATTGGAAAAAACGTAGTAGTCGTCGTGTCGCGTCGTGAACGCACTGACCAGCCGATCGCTGGTGTAACGGGCGGTCACTTGGTGCCCGCGGTAATTGAAGTCCCGTTGGACCAGATCCGGGTGTCGTCCGCGTTCCTGGTCGATCCAGCCGATCAACTGCTTGTTGAAGGCTTGCTCGTCCTGGACGCGAAAGATGACCGTGACATCGGTTCCGTCGAGCAGATAGGGATCCGAGCCGGTCACGGCAACTTCGGTCGCGACGCCCTCGGCAAACAATTGCTCCATCCCGGATCGACGGATGACGAGCTGTTCCTCCAGTTTGGCCAGCAGCCGATTGTCCTGGGCGGTCAACTTCGAAAGCCGCACCAGGTCGTCGCCCCACTGGGTCGCCAGATCAACGGTCTCGCCCAGCGATGCGAAGGAATTGAAGTGCAAGAAATACTGGTCGGCCGGAACCAGTTTGGAGATCTCGTGAACCTGGACCGCGACGTCTTTTTCTTTGTCCAGTCGCTGCTCGAGCAAGTCTTCGTAGTCGAGTGATCGGATGCGTGGTGGCGAGATCGAACTGATGTGACGCGTGTACGCCCCACGGTTGGCCGATGAACTGAGCGTCCGCCGTTGAAGCGACTCTTGAATCGCCAGCGATCCGGTGAACAGCTTGTAGAGTCCGTCTTCCAAGTTGTCTTGCGTCGGCATGCGTTTCGGAATCGCCGGCGGATCAACGCCATAGCGTGCCTTGGACTGAAGCAAGCAGTACTGGAAAAAGGATTCGTCGGGGTAGTAGGTCAACAGCCGCGCAAAGTGTTCGTTCTGTTGCCGGGCCCAGTCTTGAAAGATGCTGCGTGGGCCGACGGATTTCCGGTCGGCCGGCACGTCGGGAATCGCAATCGTGATCGTCCCTTCGCGGACCTGAACGCGGCGCGTGCCGTCCAGGTTTTCCGAGACGGTTTCATAGGACAGCTGCACGTCGACTTTGCCGTCACCCTTGAGTCGGCCGTAGAACTCGGCGTGCTTTTGGTGAAACTTGGTTTCTTTCGGATAGATCAAGTAGGCGTTGGGATCGCTCGATCGCAGCCGCAGGTAGTTGCTCTTTTCGAATTCTTCGGCCAGGAACGGCTGCTCCAGCCGCAGGGAGAACGCGATCGTTTCGTCCTCGTCGCTGCGATAGACCTCGACGGCGTGCTGGAACGGAAGCTCCTGGGCCGGAAGCTCCTGGGCCAGGGCGGTTGCCCCGCCGAGGATCCCGCAACAGAGCATGGCGTGTGCAAAAGAATGATTCATGTCTCTCGGTGCCTCGAAGTCGTCGTTCGGCGTTCGGTTTTCGCGCAGTGACGACTCAAGAGCCCGTGGAGCGACTCGCAGAGCGCCACGGGGAGAGAATCTCGCAATTATTTGTAGAGAGGCATGCGTTGCCATCCGTATCCCGTCGGGGGCAAGGTGATCGGACAAACGATCTCCCGTATCACACCCACGGATGGCAGAGCGTCACCACGGATCGCTGGCTGCTCTTCATCCGTGGGTACGCTCTGCCATCCGTGGGGTCATTTCAATCCGCGACGGCGGGCCTGTTCTCGGGCTGGCGATCAGGCAACCAGGCGGAGGTTTTCGGCTTCTTGGGCCTTGGCGGCGCAGATGCCTTCGATGAATTCTTCGAAGATGCGGACGTCCAGCGCCGAGGCGGCGGCACATTCGGGATGGAATTGGGTTCCGACCGCGAACCAATCCATCATTTCACTTTCGATGGCCTCGATCACGCCATCGGGGCAGCGAGCGGTCACGCGGAAACCCGGTGCGACTTCGTCGATCGCCATGTGATGGCGGCTGCTGACGCGAATCTCGCCGTCGCCGAACACGCGGCCGACCAACGAATCGCTTTCGACTTCCAGGGTGTGTCGGTGGTTGGGGTCGTGGGGGTCCAGGTGCGGAACCGCCGCCGGCAAGTCTTCCTTGATGTGCAAGAACAGGTTGCCGCCCTGTTGGATGTTCAGCAATTGCATGCCGGCTCCGATCGCCAGCAACGGGATGCGACGCTCGGCGATTTCTGCGACCAACAAACGGTCGCTGGTTTCGCGAACCGGATCCATCGGGCGAACGCTCGAATGCAACATGAAGCCGTCGTTGCGCGGATCCAGGTCTCCGCCGCCGATCATCATGAAGCCTTCCACGTGATCTAAAACGCGGGCGATCGATTCGGGGTCGTCCATCGGCGGCACGACCACCGGAATGCCACCGGCGGAAAGGATCGATTGAAAATACCCCGACGCCAGATAGGCGAACCCGGGTTTTCTGCGGTCAGCAGCTTTAAAATCACAATTGATACCAATGATCGGCTTGCTAACCAGAGCTTCGCTTGACATCCGACGTTTCCTCATAAAAGTCGCAAAATGCAAGAATGACAACGCAGCCGCGTGCTGCGTCAAAAAATGTGCACGGTTACCTGGAAGAATGCCCCGCCACTTCGGCTCGACGCAAACAAAGCGTCGGTCGGAAGTGAGGGGAAGCAGGAAAACGCAGCGGCAACGCAGTTGCGAATGAACTGGGATTGCCAAACCGAACTGCCGAGTCGGGGTGAGTCCGCTGGACTCGATGAATAGAAGAGCGATAAGAATCCATCTTGGAATCCATTGTATTCGTCCTTGAATCAGGACCGCCCCGGCGGTTTCGGCTCTGAGTCAGAAACCGGCGACGTTCCGCGGGTCTCTCCGAGCGGTGGGAAAAGTAGCGGTAGTTTTCACACGTTCCAAACAATCTCTACATCTTGTGTAAATTGGGGTGTGCTAGCACGACAGGCAGTGATAGCAATGCGTTTTTTTGCTATCAAAGCGGCCTGCGACGGCCCCGGTGACGACCGGAATGGGACCGGAACGGGACCGGTATGCATTGGGAATGCGACCGGAATGCCGCCCAGACCGCTGGCGGAAGTCGGCCCCAGGCCACAAAATCAGGCCTGCCATCGGCTCGAAATCGAACCCTGGGCTCGAAATCGAACCCTGGGCTCGAAATCGAACCCTGGGCTCGAAATCGAACCCTGGGCTCGAAATCGAACCCTGGGCTCGAAATCGAACCCTGGGCTTCAAGACCGAACAGGTAACGCGGTGAAGCATTTCTTTTCTGTGTTTTGCGGGGTGTTAGCGGCAGGGCGCGAGCCCTCCGGTTCCTCATCGCTGCCAACACACCGGAGGGCTCGCGCCCTGCCGCTAAAAAATGCTTCACCGCGTTGCCGGTCGGTGGGCCCGCGCGGCTGTGCGAACCGGCTGTGCGAACCGGCTGGGGGCCGGCGATGCGCCGCCGTCTGCTCAAACCGGCAACATCACCTGCAGGAAACGCGTCCGTGAAATTTAAGAACGTTCGACTGGCGGCCA
The DNA here is from genome assembly GCF_007754155.1 of Stieleria neptunia. Taxonomy (NCBI): domain Bacteria; kingdom Pseudomonadati; phylum Planctomycetota; class Planctomycetia; order Pirellulales; family Pirellulaceae; genus Stieleria; species Stieleria neptunia. Next base: position 2,331,639 of record NZ_CP037423.1, read on the forward strand.
TCGGCGCGTTGGTCCCCGACGAAGTTTGGTCGAGTGACGAGATCGAACAGCGGTTGCAGCCGCTCTATCAGCGATTGAAGTTACCCGAAGGCCGTTTGGAGCTGATGTCGGGGATCGCCCAGCGCCGTGTCTGGCCGGTGGGGACTGTCCCCAGTGGTCCCAGCATCGAAGCGGGAAAGTTGGCCGTTCAGGCGGCAGGGGTGGGCGTCGAATCGATCGGCTGCCTGATTCACGCCAGCGTGTGTCGCGATTTCCTGGAGCCGGCGACGGCATCACGGGTGCATCACGGGATCGGGCTGTCGTCGGATTGCTGGGTCTATGATGTCTCCAATGCCTGTCTGGGCCTGATCAATGGCGCGATTCAGATTGCGATGATGATCCAGAGCGGGGCGATCGAAGCCGGGATTGTGGTCGGGACCGAGAACAGCCGGATGTTGCTCGAATCGACGATCCAGGCGCTCAACGGGGACACGTCGCTGCGGCGCAAGGACATCAAGGGCGCGTTTGCGTCGTTGACGATCGGTTCGGGCAGTTGTGCCTGGCTGCTGGCCCACGAGCGTTTGGCGCCCGAGGCGACCGCGATCGAGGTCGGCATCGCCGAGGCCCGCACCCGATTTCACGATCTGTGCGTCAGCGACAGCGACTCGGCCGGCGCGGCGATGCAACCGTTGATGGAGACCGATTCGGAGCAGCTGATGGCGGAGGGGATCGCCACGGGGGCCGCGGCGTTTGAGAAACTGTTGGCCGAAAGCGGCTGGGACCGCGGGTCGATCGAGCGAACGGTTTGCCATCAAGTTGGGACGCGTCATCGGATGGCGATGCTGGAATCGATGGGGCTTTCCACCGAGCGAGACAGTGTTTCGTTTCCCCAGTTGGGCAACACAGGCTCGGTGGCGCTGCCGCTGACGGTGGCTTCGGCGGCCGATCAGGGCGACCTGGCCGGGGGGGACCGGGTGGCGATGTTGGGGATCGGGTCGGGGATCAACAGCGTGATGCTGGCGGCCCGCTGGGGGCACATCCCGATCGCGGGAAACATCAAAGCGATTCAAAATGTCCCGTTGGCCTTGAAAATCCCGAGCTGAGCGGCGACACTCTGCCGCTTCCCAAAACCGACGCGCGACCGTCCTCGGAGAATCGTCTCTCCGGGTGAAAGCAGCGGATCGCGCCGGCAGCGTTTCGATCGGTTTCGATTTACCGTTCGTCCCGCAGCCCGACCCTTTTTTGATCTGTAGCGGTCCACCCGCGGCTCGGTTTTTTGCCGATCCGTCAGCAGGGCCGATTGCGGACACCCAGGAGAATCATCGTCTATGGCTCGTTACACCGGCCCCAAAGCACGCGTCAACCGTCGACTCGGCACCCTGATTTATGAAACCGCGGGTGCCGCACGCGCCCTCGACCGCCGCAACACGCCGCCCGGGATGCACGTCCGCGGCCGTCGCCCGAGTAACTACGGTGCGGCGTTGCAAGAGAAGCAAAAGATCAAGCACTATTACGGGTTGGGCGAACGCCAGTTGCGTCGCTACTTTGACGCCGTCGGTCGCAAGTCGGGCAACACCGGTGAGCTGTTGTTGCTGATGTGCGAGCGTCGGTTGGACAACGTGGTCCGCCGTGTCGGATTCACCAAGACCCGTCCCCAGGCCCGTCAAGGCGTCGCGCACGGCCACTTCCTGGTCAACGGCGTGAAAGTCGACAAGCCCAGCTATATCCTGCGTCCGGGTGACATTGTCGAAGTCCGCAACCGCGAAAACCTGAAGAACCTGTACCGGGGCGTGATCGCCAACGCGGCCCCCGATGCCCTGGACTGGGTGGCGTTTGACAGCGAGAGCTTGAAGGCGACGATGCTGGGGATGCCCGGCGCGAGCGACATCAGCTTGCCGGTCGACGCCAACGCCGTCGTCGAATTCCTGTCTCGTTAATCGAATCGGTGTGGCGTCCAGCTTGCCATCACGGGGATTCGCGGGCTGGAAGCATACGCCGATTTGCGGTTTGACAGTACAATTCAGCTTCCGTCGCGGACGCCTCGGCGTCCGTTCTTTTTTGCCCCGACGGTCGTCTCCGAAACCAACAGTCTTCCTCGCCAGATCGAATACAGAAAAATGCATAGTCCCGTTGTTGTCTTGGGCGGTGGTCCCGGTGGTTATGCGGCCGCGTTTTTGGCCGCCGACGAAGGATTGGATGTCACGATTGTCGAAGCGGAACCCCGGCTCGGCGGGACCTGCTTGTTGCGCGGCTGTATCCCCAGCAAGGCGTTGTTGCACGTCGCCAAGGTGATCCACGAGGTGGACGACTTGAAAGCGAACTGGGGCGTGGAATATCCCGGCAAACCGTCGATCGACATCGACAAGGTGCGGGCCCGCAAGGACCAGGTGATTTCCAACCTGACCGGCGGGCTCGGCAATCTGGCCAAGCGTCGCAACGTCACCGTGATCCAGGCCCGCGGCACGTTTGTCAATTCGACCACGCTGCAATTGGAAGGCGACCACGAATCGATCCCCGTCGGCGGACAACTGACGTTTGACCATTGCATCCTGGCCACCGGCAGCGTCCCCGCGATGCCGCCGGCGTTCAACATCGGCAGCGACCGCGTGATGGACAGCACCGGCGCACTTGCGCTGGCGGACATCCCCGAATCGATGCTGGTCGTCGGCGGCGGCTACATCGGATTGGAAATGGGCAGCGTGTACGCCCATTTGGGGTCCAAGGTCACGGTCGTCGAATTGGCCGAGGGGCTGTTGCCGGGGGCGGATCGCGATCTCGTCAAACCGTTGGCCAAACGGATCGACAAACTTTGCGAGGGTCGCGTGCTGACCAACACCAAGGTCGGCTCGTTGACCGAAGTCGGCGACAAGATTGAGGTCACCTTTGAGGGGCCGGCCCATTTCGGGCATGAGCAATTCGATCGCGTGTTGGTCAGTATCGGCCGTCGTCCGGTGACCCGCGGCCTGGGCCTGGAAAACACGTCCGTCGTTGTCAACGAGCGGGGCTTCGTCGAATGCGACGACCGGCAACGCACGGCCGATCCGCACATCCTGGCCATCGGTGACGTCGCCGGGGATCCGATGCTGGCCCACAAAGCGACACACGAAGGCCGGGTGGCCGCCGAAGTTCTGGCCGGCAAAGCCGCCAGCTTTGACAAGAAAGCGATCCCGGCGGTCGTCTTCACCGACCCCGAAATCGCCTGGGCCGGCATCACCGAAACCGAAGCCAAGCGAGACGGGGTGAAAGTCACCGTCGAAGTCTATCCCTGGGCGGCGAGCGGTCGTGCCCAGGCGCTGGGGATCACCGAGGGGCTGACCAAGTGGCTCGTCGACCCGGACTCCGGACGCATCATCGGTTGCGGGATCGTCGGATCGGGGGCCGGTGAATTGATCGCCGAAGCCGTCTTGGCGATCGAAATGGGATGCGAAGTCCACGACGTGACCGAAAGCGTGCACCCGCACCCGACGCTCAGTGAAACATTGATGAACGCCGGTGAAGTGCACTTCGGCACCGCCACCGAAATCTTCAAACCCAAACGAAAACCTGCGTCGGTGGGTTAATCCATGACACAACGCGTCTACATCAAAACCGTCGGCTGCCAGATGAACGTGCTGGACAGCGAAATGGTCATCGCTGACTTGAAACGTCACGGCTACACCGTCGTGGACCGCCACGAAGACGCGGATTGTGTGTTGTACAACACCTGCAGCGTCCGCGAGCATGCCGAGGAAAAGGTCTACAGCGCGCTCGGCAAGATCCGTGAATCCAAGAAGGATCATCCGGACAAACTGATCGGTGTGATGGGCTGCATGGCCCAGAAGGATCAGGAGATCATTTTCAAACGTGCGCCTTACGTCGACATGGTCGTCGGTCCGGGGCAGCTGCACACGATCCCGGATCTGTTGACCAAGCTGCGAAACGGCGAAGGCCGTCAGATGGCGATCTCGCTGGGCCGCAAGGACGACAAGCAAGCCGTCGTCGCGCGGAGCCATGAAACGTTCGACCCGCTCCGTGACCCCACGATGCGGCCGACCCCGTTCCAGGCGTACCTGCGGATCCAGATCGGTTGCGATAAATTTTGCACCTACTGTGTCGTTCCTAACACGCGTGGCCCCGAGCAAGGTCGTCCGCCCCAGCAAATCGTCTCCGAGGCGCGCGTGCTGGCCGAACAGGGATGCCGCGAGATCACGTTGCTCGGTCAAACCGTCAACAGCTACAAGTTCTCTGCCGACGGCGAAACGACGGACATGACGTCGCTGTTGGAAATGCTGCACGAGGTCGACGGGATCGAGCGGATCAAGTTCGTCACCAATTACCCCAAAGACATGACCGAACGGTTGTTGGTCGCCGTCCGCGATCTGCCCAAGGTCTCACCGTATTTGCACGTTCCCGCCCAGAGCGGCAGCGACGACGTGCTCAAACGCATGAAACGCGGCTACACGATCGCCGCCTACATGGAGATGTTCGAGCGGATCGAGCGGATCTTGCCCGAGGCCGCGGTCAGCAGCGACTTCATCGTCGGGTTCTGCGGCGAGACCGACGAGGACTTTGAAAAATCCGTCGCGCTGGTCGAACGCTGCCGCTTCAAGAACAGCTTCATCTTCCAGTACAGCGTCCGGCCCGGTACCAAGGCTGCCGAGCGATTGGAAGACGACGTCCCGCGCGAGGTCAAAGCCGAGAGGAACCATCGCTTGCTGGAAGTCCAGAACCGGATCGCCAAAGAAGAAAACGCCAAAATGATCGGCCGCGAGGTCCAGGTGTTGGTCGAAGGCCCCAGCAAGAAAGCCGCCGACGCCGATGCGGACAGCCCCGCCGTTCAAATGACCGGGCGGACCCCTTGCGATCGCATCGTCGTGTTCGACGGCAACCGCCGCCAGGCTGGGCAATTGCTGGACATCCACGTCGACGACGTCAGCAGCCACACGTTGATCGGCCGTGTCAAAACGGTCGACGTCGTCTCGATCGGGTTGTAGCGGGTGGATCGTGCGGGGCGGTGCAGTGAGCGGCGCAAGTTACCCGAACTGGATCAACAGTTTCACAGTCAAGTAATGATTCTGGCTCCCCTCTCCCCCAACACTCTGGCGAGCCCCAGCGAGCCAGAGTGTTGGGGGAGAGGGGAGTTATGTTCCAAATGATGTGCCTTCGTACATGCAAAACGGTCGATGGAGCAGGGCCCTGGGCGTCGTGCTGCTCGCCATTGCCCCCTGTGCTTCGCCGCCCGCATTCGTGACAATCCGGCCACTCTCCCCTACAGAAATTGCCTATGTCCACTTCCACCGAATCCGCCGCGGACCCATCCTCCCGCAGCGAGATCACGACGCATCCGCTGCCGTGCGGGATGACGGTTTTGGTCCAACCGATGCCTTGGCTTCGAACCGCGGCCTTCACGCTCTCGCTGCGCAGCGGCATTCAGACCGAGCCGGACAATCGAGCCGGGTTGGCGTCGATGGTCTGCGAGATGGTGCAGCGCGGGGCGGGCAGTTTCAGCAGCCGGGACCTGGTCGCGATCCAAGACAATCTGGGCATGGATCGCAACAGCGGTGTTTCGACGGCCACCGCATCCTTCGGCGCGGCGATGCCCAGCGAATCGTTTGCCGAAGCATTGAAACTGTATGCGGACATCGTCCGGCGGCCGCACCTGCCGTCGGATCAAATCGAAGATGCCCGGATGATGATGGTCCAGGAGCTGCGTGCGGTCGAAGACGAGCCGACACAGCGGGTGATGAAGCGTGTCCGCGAATTACACTACGGCTCACGTCTCGGGCGCGGCAACCAGGGAACTATGGAATCGTTGGCAGCGATCAACAGCGATGACATTCGGCAGTTTTATCAAGCCAATTATCACGCCGGCGGTGCGATCCTGACCGTCGCCGGGAGAGTCGAAGCCGACGCGGTGGTGCGGCTCGCCCAGGAAGCGTTCGGGGATTGGCGCAGCGAGGACTTTGGCGACGCCCCGTTGCCCAGCGGCGCGGCGGTGTATGAACACATCCAAGCGGCCAGCAGCCAAACCCACATCGCGTTCGCGTTCCCCAGCATCCCCTACGGTCACCCGGATTATTTCGCCATGCGTGCGGGCATCGGCATCTTGAGCGACGGGATGAGCAGCCGGCTGTTCGATCGCGTCCGTGAAAAACGCGGGCTGTGTTACACCGTCTCGGCGAGTTGTCATTCGCTGATCAACGCCGGCGGCGTGTTCGGCTATGCCGGAACCACTCCCGCCCGCGCCCAAGAAACATTGGATGTCACGTTGGGAGAGATCCGGAATCTGCCCAGCGACTTGGAGCAGAGCGAGCTGGATCGTTGGAAGGTTCGAATCGAAAGCGGGCTGATCATGGAACAGGAATCCAGTGCCTCCCGCGCCAGTTCCCTGGCCAGTGATTTTTATCAGATCGGCAGGGCGATGCCGACGGCCGAGCTCAGTGAGATCATCGCAGCGTTGACGCTCGATGACGTGAAGGGTTATTGGGAACAACACCCGCCGTCGGACTATCGAATCGTCACGCTCGGACCCGAAAAACTAAACGTTTAACCGCCAGCGGCAACCAGTGGGATAGGCTTGCAGCCTGTCGATGCCGAAAGGACGAGCCTGGCAGCCCATCCCGCCTCCCAATCCGACACCTGTTGTCCGCCTGATCCCTAGCAACGACACACCCTGTCTGAATTTCACATGCCTCAGTTCCAACACGCCACCCTCGCCAACGGACTGCGTATCGTTGCCGAGACGGATCCGCGCAATTACTCGATGTCCTTGGGGTACTTCGTCCGGGCCGGATCGCGAAACGAACTCGACCCACAATCCGGGCTCAGCCACTTTCTCGAACACATGATGTTCAAGGGGACGCAGCGGCGGAGTGCCGAAGACGTCAACCGGGAACTCGACGAACTCGGCGGCCAATCCAACGCCTACACGTCCGAAGAACAAACGGTTTACTACGCGACCGTGCTGCCCAAGTTCCAGGACCGAATCGTCGACTTGTTGACCGACATGATGTCGCCGATTCTTGATGGAGATGAATTCGAGACCGAACGCAACGTCATCTTGGAAGAGATCGCCAAGTACGAAGATCAGCCGCCCTTCGGCGGATTCGAACGCGCGATGGAAATCTACTTTTCGCCGCGCGGGTTGGGACGACGCGTGCTCGGGACCAGCGAATCGATCGAAGCGATGACGGCGGCGCGGATGCGCGACTATTTCAATCAACGCTATCGGCCCGAAAACATCGTGCTGGCCGCCTCCGGCAACGTCGACTTCGACGCACTGGTCGCCGAGATCGAAAAACGCACGGCGTCCTGGGGCGACCGAAGGGCCGCGGAAACGCTGGCCGCCGACGACTCCGAATCGATCCCCGAGGGAATCGAGCTGTCCCATCGAGTCGCGACGCCCGATGCGGTTCAGGCCTACTGCATCCAGATCGGCAACGGGCCCTCCTCGGCCAGCAGCCAGCGGCATGCGGCCCGATTGTTGGCATCCATCCTGGGCGACGAAGGCGGCAGCCGATTCTTTTGGGATTTGATCGACACCGGTCGTGCCGAAGTGGCGACCTGTTGGCCCCAGGAATTCAGTGATCGTGGGGCTTGGTTCAACTACCTGGTGTGCGTGCCCGACGATTTGGAAAGCAACCAGCGCTTCATCCGCGAAATCATCCGCAGCGTCGTGGAGAAGGGTGTCACCGAAGAAGAGCTCGAGCAAGCGATCAACAAAACGGCCGCCGGCTACATCATGCAAAGCGAACGGCCGAGCAATCGATTGTTCAGCATCGGAAGCCGTTGGTTGATCCACAACGAGTATGTCGATCTGGATCAATCCCTGGCCAACATCCGGTCGGTCGATCAAGCCGCGATCGCGGAAGTCGCCAAAACCTACTTGTCCGAAGAACCGACAGAAATCCTGGCCATGTGAGGCAACGTTGCGAAGCCTTCGTGAGCGGAAGAGTGTGAGCGGTCTGTCGCCTTCTTCGGGATCGGTTGAGTCAATGGTGAGCCGCTGGCCGTAAGACCTCGGGCAGCGTCGCAGTGCCCGGCCGCTTACGCGTCGCGGCTCACGAAATCGACAGACCGCTCGCGCCCTGCCGTTAGAACCGGAGGGCTTGCGCCCTGCCGCCAAAACCGAGTCGCACATCATTGCGCGATGGGCCCGCCAAGACGCGCGGGCGCCCCGATCACCACCGCCTACCGACGCCCGCCGTAGCGGGACTTACTGGTGACGAACCGATCCAGATCCTTTTCCATTTGGATCAGCTCCTCGTCGAGCCAAGTGGCAAACTCCGCCCGCGAGACGTCTTCGACCAGCGCGGTGAACTGATCCCAATTCGTTGTGATCACCTGCTTGGCCGATTCGCTCTTCAAACTTGGCGTTTGTTTGTCGCTGGATGTCGACATATCGAAACCCTCCGGTTGGGGGTGGTTGTGATGTGATCAAATCTGGAAACCGATTCTCAGTCCCACGTCGGCTCTGCCAGTTAGACGCGCCCACCAAGTCCGGGGTTCATCGTATTAACAAAGGTTCTTTGGGGAACAATTCTTCAGTAGCAGCAAGCCGCATGCCTTTCTTCGGGCTTGCCGCCGACTTCTTGTCACCTGACCGTGGATTGCATCCTCTTTTCACGCGAAAAACGACTCGAAAATTTATTTCTGGCAATTTCGAACTCATTCGTCGGCAAGCCCGAGTGTGTCGTTCTGGCGACGGTTTGTTGCGAAACTGCCACTTCTTCATGCAGCCGGTGTCTCCGATTGCTCAAAGAGGCCGCACTGCCATAGAATACTCCGTTATCGTCCGATAAAGGAACCTGTTGCGACTTTAAATGTTTTTTTTGCCCGATTTGAGACACGGGTTACCAGGGTCAACGAAGCGGTGACGGTGGCGGTCACTGTTGCGCCAGCCATTTTTCACAGCGCTTGGCGGAAATCTTGATCGAGGTGCCTAGCGGCTGGGCAAACAGGCTGACACGCAATTCTTCGATCATCCAACGAAATTCGTCCGCCGAGCGGGCTTTGGGTTGCTGTTCCGATTCGGGAAAACGCGCGATCCACTGCTGCCAGAGGGCGGCAACGGTTTCGGCACCCGATTGATCGCGTGATCCGGCCCCGCTACGCAATTTGTCCAGCCGATACGTGATTGCTGACAAATAGCGCGGATAGTGTTGAAGCCACCGCCAGGGTGTGACAGAAAGGAAATCAGGATGAATCAGCCAGCGGAGTTGTTCTTGCACGTCCTGGGCGACGGCGGAGAAACGCGAGCGGGAAAGTGACTCGATTTCGCTCCGCATGTTCAGGTAAGACTGGCCGAACTGCGTCAGCCATTTGGCGACTTCTTGAACGGCGACGGAGATGCGTTCGCCACGATCGACTCGCCGCGCTTCGAATTCCTCTCGGCGACGCACCAGAGCTTGATTTTCGACAAATGCGATCCGGGCTAGCAGGTCGATCAGCGACGGTTCGAACTGGGCCGCCGGAACCGCGCCGGCGAGTCGGATCTTGGTGTCATTGAGTTCGGGCAACCAGCGGACCTGGCGTCTCAGTTCCGCGCGATCGCTGATCGCGAACAAGCGGGTCAGACCCTGCCGCATGATCGCATCGGCGGTCGCTTGGTCGGCAAACAGTCCGATGGTGACCTGATCCCCCTGGTCGACCAGCGCGGGATACTGCGCGACGCGCACTCCGCCGCGCTCCCGCGTGACATCGACCGGCAGATGATCCAGATCGAAGGTCCGCATCGGATCGCTCGGCAACTCGGTATCCACCTGGCCGCCGGTGTCGCCGGACGCTTCGCCACCGCTTGTTGCGAATTGCCTGGCCAGTGGATCGACCGATCGGCCTTGCGCGACCAGGTTGCCTTCGTCGTCGACGACCGAGATCAGGAACCGCAGATGATCCTCCAGTTTTTCGTCTTGGAAATCGGATTCGCTGATCGTCATTTCCGCATGCCGTGACATCGCACTGCACAGTGCCGGCATGAAGGGAACTTGGCCGTATTGGGGCAACAGTTCTTCGTAGAGTTGCTGGGCAACGTCAGCCGCCGGAACCAGGTTACGACGGATCCGTTTGGGCAGCGATTTGATCATCGCGATGATCTTGCCGGGCAACAGCCCCGGGACGAGCCAACCGAGTCGATCGTCGCTGATTTGCGAGACTGCTGCTTGGTGGATCCGCAAGCTGACGCCATCGTCTTCGGCACCGGGTTCGTAACGATACTTCAGCGGCAATTCGGTTTTGCCGACGGCCAGCTGGTCGGGAAACGCTTCGTTGGAGATTTCATCCGTGGCGATGTCGATCAAATCGGACGGCATCATGAACAACGTCGTCTCGTCGGCCTGCATGTCGGGGCGGTCATGCAACCAGGCCGACAGGGCAGCCGAATCGGTCAAGCGGCCGACCCAATCGGGCACCGGCATGGCTTTGGCCAGTTTCTCCAGTCGTCCCTTGTCACAGACCTCGGCCGGCAGACGTTGCTGGTAGAACTGCGCGATCACGTAGTCATCGACGACCATGTCGCGTCGTCGCGTCTTGGCGGCCAGGATCTCGAATGATTCGCGGAGTGATCGGTTGTGTCGAACAAATCTGGCGTTCGTCTGCAGTTGTTGTTCGACCAGTCCGTGTTGGATCAACAGGTCGCGCGCGGTGGCCGGATCGACCGGCGGCAGCGGCACACGGCGGCGGACGACGATCGGCAATCCGAACAGGGATTGGCGTTGATAACAAAACGCACCGCCCGCCTTCTGGCTCCAGTGTGGATCGCTGAACGAGGACTTGAGCAGGTGCGCGGCGATCGATTCGATCCACTGCGGCTGGATTTTCGCCACGGTACGGGCATATTGTTTGCTGGTTTCGACCAGTTCGGCGGCGACGATCCACTTCGGTTTGGAATCGAACACGCCGCTGCCCGGCCACAGGAACAGCTTTAAATTGCGTGGACCCAGGTAGACGTTTTTTTCGCCGGCCAGGGCGACGCCGGACAGGAAACCGCTCAGCAGCGCCTGGTGGACCGCCGCGTAACGTTCTTTGGCGATCGTGTGTTTGGTTTGATCGTCGGCGAATTGAATCGTCCCGATTCGCCGTCGCGGGGACGATGCACCAGTGGCCCGCGAGCGGTTCAGGTCCAACGCGATCTCGCGGAGTTGGCGGTAGGTGTCGGCCCATTCCCGCATGCGTGTCGGCGACAGGAAACGCCGACGCAGTTGTCGCGTCAGTTTGGACCGCGAACAATCGGCGCGCGCCTGTTCGTAGTACCGCCACAGTCGGAGGAACGATAGAAAATCGCTTTCGGCGTCGCGGAATTCCGCGTGGGCCTGATCGGCCGCCTGCTGTTGGTCTTGCGGACGTTGCCGGGGATCGGGGATTTCCATCGCCGCCGCGATCGGCAAGATTTCCGGCAGCACCCCCAGCTCGTCCGCAGCCAGAATGATGCGTCCGATCCGCGGGTCGACCGGCATGCGACCGAGCGATTTTCCGATCGCCGTCAATTCTTGTTGTTCGTCGATCGCACCGAGTTCCAACAACGTCTGCACGCCTTCGCGGATCGATTCCGGACGCGGGACATCCAACAGCGGCAACGAATCCAGCGATCCGAATCCCAGCATTTTACTTTGCAGGACGACCGACGCCAGGTTCGTGCGACGGATCTCGGGTGTCGTGAAGGCATCACGCGACTCCAAGTCCATGGCCGAATACAGCCGCACACAGACGCCGGGGCCGACGCGACCGCAGCGACCGGCACGCTGTTTCGCGCTGGCCTGTGAAACCGGTTCGATCGGCAACCGTTGCAGTTTGCTGCGCGGGCTGTAGCGGCTGATGCGAGCGGTGCCCGTGTCGATCACCGAGCGAATGCCGGGCACGGTCAACGAGCTTTCGGCCACGTTGGTCGCAAAGATCAGCCGTTGTTTTTGGCCGCTGGGATGAAAGATCCGCTGTTGATCTTTTTGCGGCAACCGCGCGTACAGCGGCAGGATTTCGACGCGTCCCTCCAACCCCAAGCGTTTGTAATGACCGGCCACACGGTGGGACACCAAACGGATGTCGCGTTCGGTGGGCAGAAAGATCAGCGTGTCGCCGCCGCCGCCGTGACCGCGCGACAGATCTTTGATCCCGGCGATCACGTGCTGCGGCAAGTCGTAGGAACGATTCTCGTCGGCGACGTCTTCCCAAGGCAAATAACGCATCTCGACGGGGTAGCCGCGGCCTTCGACGGTCAAGATCGGCGCCGGTCCGTGTTCGTCGCCAAAGTGTTCGGCGAAGCGTTCGGCGTCGATCGTGGCCGAGGTGATGATCAGTTTCAGATCGGGGCGTTTTTGTAGCAGCCCACGCAGGTAGGCGAGCAAGAAATCGATGTTCAACGAGCGTTCGTGCGCTTCGTCGATGATGATCGTGTCATATTGGTCAAGGAACCGATCCGAACCGGTTTCCGCCAGCAGGATGCCGTCGGTCATCAGTTTGATCATCGTTTCGGGACCGGTCTGGTCGCCGAAGCGAACTTGGTAACCGACTTGCTGTCCGAGTGGACATTGCATCTCCTCGCACAACCGCGTGGCGATGCTGCGGGCGGCCAGACGCCGCGGTTGGGTGTGCCCGATCATCGCGGCCCGACCCCGACCGGCTTCCAGACAGAACTTGGGCAACTGGGTGCTCTTGCCGCTGCCGGTTTCGCCGCAAATGACGATCACCTGCCGCGTCTGAATCAGCTCGATGATCTGATCCTTGTAGCCCGTGATCGGCAGCTCGGACGGGTAGTCCAGCAGCGGTTGATAGGCTTCGCGTTGTTGGCGGCGGGCGATCGACTGGGCCAGCCGCGATTCGAATTCCTCGTTGGAAAGTCGCTTTTGCTGGCGTCGGAGCCGAAACTGGTCGGCCCGCATCGCGTTGTCGATCACCAACCGATCGCGGGGGATGTCGGCGACGTCGAGCAGGGTCGGGGATTCAGACGCGGGGGCTTTCGCGGACGCTTCCGGTCGGGCAACGTCGCCCTCGTCACCACCCGACGATGCCGAGGTCGCCTCGTCGGGCTCGGGCTGAGGCTCCAATCGAGGGCTGGAAGGTTTGAAATTCATGGAGCAGGGGAACAGAAAACGCGGCGAAGAAGTCAGGTGGAAGACCACACGGTACGAAATTATCGCCGGCCTGACAGTGGGCGGGGCAGGCAAACGACCAAGCCCCAGGGACACTGGCAGGACACCCGCCGGTTCGCGCCGGCGCCGGTTCCGGGTTGGACGTCATCCTCGCTGCGATCCACCCTCCCTGAAGGACGTCGCTTCTTTTACTGCAGGATTTGGCAACCGATTTAGATTCTCTCCCTCTGGGAGAGACGGCGTTTGCGCAGCAAGCAAACGCCAGAGAGGGCCGGCGGCTTGCGAAAGGCTTGACGGCTTCCGCTACGATCCACTCCGCCACTTAGACAATCGACGTCCCCCAGGGAGGGTGGCTCTCAAAACCTCGCATCAATCTTTCGAAAACCCTGAGACAGATAGCTCCCGGTAACATCCTTGTCTCAGTTGCAACGCCCGAGGGCGTCAGAAAAGGAACGCGGACGCTGATGTCGATGTGCCCCCAAGAACTTGCCGAAACGTGGAACCGCTATTCGTCGCGGTTGTTGCTGATCGCCCGCGCGATCGGCGAGCCGGCCGAGGATGCGGTGCAGGAGGCTTTTCTTCAGCTCGCCCGCCAATCGCCGCCACCGGACGATCCCTTTGCATGGCTGGTCACCGTGACGCGAAACCAGATCTTGCAGTGGCGTCGCAGCGGAGATCGCCGACGCCGTCGCGAGCAGACGACGCAAGGTCATGTTTGGTTCGACGACGCCCACCGCCGGGTCGAAGTCCAATTGGACGCCCGGCAAGTGACCGACGCGTTGGTGATGTTGGACGCCGAGACCCGACAGGTCATCGTGATGCATTTATGGGGCGAAATGAGTTTCGACAAGATCGCCGAGGTCATGGGCTGTTCACGTTCGACAGCCCACCGTGTCTTCCAAGCAGGCATCCGATTGATGCGGCAACAGTTCAAACCCTCTCCAGACGCTCAACCCGGAGTCTCCGTTCAAGGAGCCATCAGCGATGAATGAGACAAACGATCCACTCGACGACGCTTTCGCCGAGCAACTCAAAGCGTTGGTTCCCGCTTCGATGCCCGGCGGACAGCGATCCGACGACCAACCCGCTCTGGCGAGCATGCTGTACCAAGCCGGGTATCAGGCCGGTCGCGAGCAACATGTCCATCGCCTCGCGGCATCGCGTCACACCACCACCTGGTTCTCGATCGTGGCCGCCAGTCTGTTGACGGCCATCTTGACCATGCCGGTCGCCTATCGGGTCGGGCAACGATCCCTGGAAACGGACTCCGGTGTGATCGGCTCCGGTGTGATTGCCGGGGGCGAGGAAGTGAATCAACAGGGCACGGTCGATCCCGCCGCAGCGAGCCGCGCCGAAGTTCAGCGTGTCAATGAGCGGACTGGAAAACCGGGCGAGTCACCGTCACCGATCGCCCCGAAGCTTGATTCCGAAAACACGCCGGCGTCGTTTGCCGTGACGCCATTCGATTTCAAGCAGCTCGCGCGGCTGTGGCAACCCGCCTGGAAATTGCGCGAGCCGTCGGCCGACACGCTGACCGCGTTTCACGGAGCTTCGCTGGAGGATCTTCCGCGTTCCGCTTGGACCTTCGCTCCCGACGATCCGATGCTTCCGCGCGAAACGCTGTCGGCCGGCGATCTTGCAGATTTCACCCTTGGACTTGAGGTCAATCATCGATGAATGTTTTCCCCGGCAAACCTGTCGTGATTCTCTGCTGCTTCGCGGCGGCTGTCTGGACGCAACTCAGCCATGGACAGGTGATGCGGTCGCCGGCCATCGAAAAAAGTGAGACGGTGGTCGAACCGGCAAGTCCATCGCCCCCGTTGGTGCTTCACGCCCGGCAACAGAGCGACCCGCCGCTGCGCTATCGATTGTGGCCGGCTCCCGAGCGACGTCGTCCGCGTGGCGCGATGGTGGCGGTCAACCGTTCCATGCTGTTGGTCGCTCAGGTCTCGGCGAAACAAAAACGTGACTTTTTGGATCGTTACGATGCCTGGTCGCAGATGCCCCTGGACGAGCTTCCGGTCGAGCAGGCCAAGGCGAGTTGCTTGCCGTTTGAAACCGCGATCGGCGTCTTGCGGACGGGCGAGAATTGGATGGACTTGAAGTACGATCTCGGGTTGGAAGACATGTCGTTTTCCGAGAAGTTGGGGACGCTACTTCCCGAACTCCAGGAATCGCGAGATCTGGCGCGTCTGCTGTGCATGCGTGCCCGCGTCGCCGCAGCTGAACACCGCTGGACGGACGCCGTCGACGATCTGCGTTTGGGATTCCGACTCTCCGAAATCACCGCCCACAGCACCAATACGCTGCTCAGTCGCTTGATCGGGATTGCGATCTCCGAATCGTTGCTCGAGACGATCGAGTCGATGATCCAGCAGCCGGACTGTCCCAACCTTTATTGGGCGCTGGCGGGGTTGCCTGTCGACCGCCTGTTTGAAATGCGTGAAGCGATCGAATACGAATCGACGGTGGCCTACCACGCCGGCATCCTGGCGGGACTGGACGAACTACCCGACGAAATCATCGGCGAAGCAAGGGCGTTGAATCGACTCAAGGAATTGTCCGATGTGATTGCGACGATGTACGATTCGGTCAACACGCCGGCTGAAACGACTTGGCTGCATCAATTGTCGACCGGCGTGCTGATCACGATGATGGTTCAGCCGTCTCGTCAGCTGTTGCTTGAAAACGACGACTGGAAAGAACGCGTCGATGAACTCTCCGACGCCGAAGCCGTGTTGCGGGCGAGCGATTTCGAATTGTCTCGGATTCGCGAGCGATGGTTGGCTTGGTCGTTGTTGCCCAGTGATTTGTGGGACGTCAGCAAGGCCGAACGCGACGCGGCGATGAAGGTTTCAACGGACACGGTCACGCTCGGGGGACAATTGGCTCGCGTCATGTTGCCCTCGTTCCAAACTGCGACATCGAGTGGGCTGGACGTCAAACAGCAGCATCATCGATTGCTGACATTGGAAGCGTTGCGGATGCATGCCGCTGAAACGGGGGCGTTGCCCGAGGCGATCGACAATCTCACCCCCGTGCCGGCCTGGTTGGACCCGATCTCGCGCAAACCGTTCGTCTATCTTCGACAGACACCCACCGAAGCCACGCTGTCGCGTGCCGCAGGGCGACGCAACAAAGAAAACCTTACCCTTTCGATCAATCTGCAGGTGACACAATGACCCCTTCCGAACGAGCCAGCTTCGCACGACGCGTGATTGCTTTGTTGATGGTGTTTAGCGTCGGTCTGAGCTCCGTCGCCGACGGACAAGATCGCCGTGAGGGCCCGCCCCATGCGGTCCTGATCAATGATTTGGCGGCAAGCCATCCGGTGTCGGCGTACATCGATGCATCGACTCTGTTGGTCGCGGAGATCGACTGGGAGAAAATGGATGTCGACGCGTTGTTTGCCTCGGTCCAAAAATTGACCGGTGATCGACCGTCCGACACGGCCATGGTGAAAGATCTGATCGGGAAACTCAAAGCGGGTAAAGCCGGTCGCATCTACGTCTTGGCGGGGCTGCAAACGCTCACCGACCGCGCGCCGTTGATCGTCGTTGCGACGCCGGACGCACCCACCCTGCCCACCCTGTTCGCTTCCTTGAAAGACCTGTTCGGCGACAACGTCCGAATCGCACCGTCGGGATCCGCCTTGCTGTTCGGAACGCCCGATCAACTGCAACGCGTTGAATCGTTGAACCCCGTCAGTCGAAACGACCTGCTGTCGCCGCTCCGCGACGCGAATCGTCTCGACCATACCGCGGTGCTCTCTCTGCCCAACGCGTCACGCGATTTGTTGGCCAAGTTGTGGCCCGTCGACCAGCCCAGTCGATTTCCCGTCAAGGTTTCACCGAGCCAGGCTGCCGCCGACATTCATCGTCTGGTGATCACCGTTCAAACTCCGCCCCATCCGTTGGTCAGACTGCATTTTGATTCCGTCGACGCCGAAGCAGCCGACCGAGTCCGCAACACGTTGGCAGCAATCAAGCAGCAATTCGATCCGATGCTGGCCAACGTGACCGTGAACCGCGAACAACAACGGGTCACCGTGGAAGTGGACGGCAAAACAATTGAATTCTTTGAGACGATCGCATCCGAGATGCGTCGATCGGCAGCCCGGGCCAAACGGGTCGCGACCATGAAACAACTGGGCATCGCGTTTGACAACTACCACGACCGCGAAAAACATTTTCCGCCACGCTGTTTCGTCGATCCCGATGGCAAACCGCTGCACAGCTGGCTGGTCGCGGTGTTGCCCGACATGAACAATCTGGCGTTGTATCGAAGTATCCGGCTGGACCTGACTTGGGATGCCGACGAAAACGAGCGGCTGCGAACAACCGTGCCGGCCGGGTTCGGCAGCCAGCACTTGCCCGTCGGACACACCATCATCCGGGCACCGGTGTTTCCCGGATCGCTCTGGCATGGGGACGGCCCGCCGAAACGACGGGACGACATCACCGACGGGGCGGCCAATACGATCTTGTTGATCGAGGCACCCGACGATGCTTCGATTCACTGGGTCGACCCGACACCGTGGGTGATTTCCGAAGACGATCCGGTCGAGGATGTTTTCGGCGACCGCGACGATGCACGCGTGCTGCTTGCCGACGGTTCGGTGCTGTTGATCAAACGGGCCGAGATTGACCAGCAGAAATTGAAAGCGATGTTGACGATCGCTGCGGGGGATTGAGGTGGGTGAAAAGGTGTGGGATAGGCTTCCAGCCTGTCGATGCTCAATGGATGAACCGGGAAGGCTCTCTCACTGAAATGACAGGCTGGAAGCCTATCCCACAGGGAGGCAAGCTGGAAGCTTACCCCACTTATTTGCCGATGGAGTCGGCGAGTTGGTCGGCTCCGTAGATGTTGCGCAGGGCTTCGAGGATTCCGACGCCGGAAACACTGACCGCGCGGGCTTGCTGGTCGGTGTAGAGGTAATCGCTGGTCAGACTTTGAATGTTGCCGTCGAAGATCAACCCGACCAGTTCACCCTTGCGGTTGACCACCGGTGAGCCGCTGTTGCCGCCGATGATGTCCGCGGTGCAGACAAAGTTCAATTGCGTGGAGAGGTCCAATTTGTCTTGGGCTTGATTCCATGAGGGTGGCAAGTCGAAATCTGTTTGACCTTGGTGTTGCGCTTCGTGCTTAAAGGCTCCGGCAAAGTCAGTCGCCGGCTCAATCGTCTCGCCGTCCTGGATGTAGCTTTTGACTTGCCCGAATGCCAATCGCAGCGTGAACGTCGCGTCCGGGTATCCCGACGCTCCTTGCAACTTGCTGACCGCCGCGGTGATCTTGGCATAGGCTTGGCGTTCGCGTTCATCGAGTTCTTCGTTGATCGTTCGGATCCGGCGATATTCGGGTTCCAGCTTGCGAGCCAGCTCGATCAACGCATCGTCGGAGCGTTTGATGTCATCGAGCGTTCCGTCGAGATAGGTTTTGCGAACGCTGATCTCGTCCAGCTTGGTGCCTTCGATCAGTTCGGCGGCGCGCTCGCGCGGCCCCTTGCCGTCCAAGACCACGGCGACCCATTGGTCGTCGCCGCCACGGCTTTCGACGAAACGGGCCAATTCATCGGCCAGTTTGACGCGTTCCAAGTCTCGGTAAATCGGTGCAGTGCTGAGCAGATCTTGGACCAGCGAATCACGCCCCGACTCGGTGAATTCGCGTAGTCGCTCGCCATTGGGTTTTGCGTCTTCGGCGGCTCGCAAGACCGTCGTCAGTGCCAGGTCGAACAGCCGTGAACGGAACGTGACCGTCTGTCCCAGCATGCGCTTCTTTTCCGCTTGCACGGCCGCGATCTCGGCGAACGCACTTTCGGTGTCGCTGAGATCGGGATCCGATTGGGCCGCCGCCCGCAGCTTGGTTTCTCGCGTTTGTTTCGTCGCGATGGTGTTGGGGTCTTGCAACCCGGCCAGCATCCCCGTGTAGGCTTTGCGTCCGTTCTGGACACCGAACAATTCGTCCCGGGCACGACGTGTCGCTTCGGCGCCTTCCAAGCCGAATTGCTGCAACATGATTTCTTTGCGGCGGAGGTAATCCAACACGTAGGGCAGCCGGGAATCTCGCAGATACTTGAGCGCCTCGACGGTGAAGATTCGTTGGGTCCGTCCGGGGTTTCCGCTGACGAAGACCAACTCGCCTTCGCTGACGCCCGAGTCGCTCCACCGCAGGAAGTGATCCAGCTCGGCCGGCTTGTCGTCTTCGTACACCCGCATGATGGTGGCATCCAGATTGTAGCGGGGGTATTCAAAGTTATCGGCGTCGCCGCCGAAGAACGCGGCTGCCGTCTCAGGAGCCCATACCAACCGTACGTCGGTGTACTTCTTGTAGCGATACAAGTGATATTGTGCGCCGCCGAAGAGTGTCACGACGTCGCTGCGTAATCCGGTTTTGTCGGTCGACTCTTTTTCGATCTCCGCGATCACCGCGCGCCGCTGCACCGCCGCATCGGCAACCGACGCGTCTTCGGCGACCGCGGCATTGACTCGCTCGGTCACGTCGTCGATCGAAACCAACTGGTTCAATTCCAGATCGGGGGCTTTGAGTTCTTGGTCCAACGATTTGGCCAGGTAACCATCATCGATCAGGTTGCGGTCTTCGGAGCTGAGTTTGTGCAACGTGTCGCTGGCGACATGATGGTTGGTCAGCACCAAACCGTCGCTGGAGATGAACGAGCCCGAACCGCCGCTGTTGAATCGCACCGACGACAAACGCAAGGCATCGGCCCACGCCTGAGAAGGCTGAAAGTCGTACTTCGATTTCAGCTGATCGACCGGCAGATCGTTGAACAAGTACATGCCTTCGTCGCCGGAGGTTTCAAAGACAGGGCAGAGCAAGGTCATCGTTGCCAGAGCCAATGGGTAGAGCTTTCGCATGGTCGGTGGAGATTGGAACCTGATGGAGGATACAACAAACGTGGGGTAAGCATCTTGCTTGCCTTCCTCGGAAGCGTCAGCTTCCGAGTGTGACAGACTCAGTGTGGATCGCAAGCTGGAAGCTTACGCCACTGGGATCGCAAGCTGGAAGCTTACGCCACTTGGGAATGCTTAGGCCACTTCCCAGCCGGTGCGGTACTGTTTTTGGATCAGCGTGTCGGCCTCGGGGCAGTTGGTCGCTTTGAGATGCTTGCCGTCCCAGTCGAGTGCCTTGCCGGTGCGGAAGGCGACGTTGCCCAGCAAGACCGACTCGGTCAGGGCGCCGGAGTAATCAAAGTTGCACGTCGTTTCGGCGCCCGTCTTACAGGCATGGATCCATTCCTGGTGGTGCCCGATCGAATCGGGAATCGTCGGGGTCGGCGGCTGAAAGTTTTGGAAGCTGTCTTCGGGGTACAGTCGGTAGTTGCCGTAGCTGGCGAACATCTTGCCTTCGCTGCCGACGAACATCACGCCGCTGCCGGGGACTTTTTCGCCGGCCACGGTCTTGGGGATGTGGTCGCCGTCGTACCACGTCATCTTGACGGGGACCTGCGATCCGCGGGCGGGGAATTCGTAGTGGACTGTCAATCCCAGCGGGCAGGTTTCCGGATGCACTTCGGGACCTTCGGCTGCGACGCGGGTGGGATGTCTTAAATCCAGCGCCCAGAAGGGCAAGTCCATGTAGTGGCATCCCATGTCGCCCAGGGTTCCTTGTCCGAAGTCCCACCAACGCCGCCAGTTGGCCGGGTGATAGCGGCCTTCTTTGTAGGGGCGTTCGGGTGCCGGTCCGAGCCACAGATCCCAATCCAAATGTTCTGGGACGGGATCGCCCGATTCGGGGCGTTCGCCACCGCCCCAGCCTTTGCCCACCCAGACGTGGACTTCGGCGACATCGCCGATGGTTCCGGCGCGAATGATTTCCACGACACGTCGATAGTTGTTGCCGGCGTGGATCTGTGTGCCCATCTGCGTCGCGACACCCATTTCCTTGGCCGTTTCGGCGATCAGCCGCGCTTCGTGAACGGTGTGGGTCAGCGGTTTTTCGCAGTAACAATGCAGCCCGGCGCGAATGCCCCGGATCGCCGCGGGCGCATGATTGTGGTCTGCCGTTGAGATCACGATCGCATCGGCGGAGTCGGCTTCTTGGGCGATCATTTCGCGATAGTCGCGATAGGTCTTGGCCGATGGGAATTGGGCCGCGGCTTTGGCGAGGTACTTGGAATCGATGTCGCACAATCCGACGATGTCTTCGCCCTTGACGCCATCGACGTTTGCGCCGGCACGATTGGCCGTCCCGACGCAAAGCACCTTGAGCTTTTCATTGGGCGACAGGGAATCGGCGGCTTGGGTTTCGCTCCACACCCCGGCGGTCAGCGCTGCGGTGGAGAGGGCGGCGGAGTGTTTGAGAAATTGGCGACGTTGCATGGCGGGTTCGTTTGCAGGGTTGAAAGGCGGGGTGATGCCGAGCATTTTAGCCCATCAAATCAGAAGCGGTGTGGGAGGGGAAGCAAGTTTTGATGGATCGGCCGGTGGTACCGACGGATCCGCCGCTGGCCGGCTGATGCGAGGGTTGAGCCATAAAAAAACGACACGCGACTGGGAGTGTCGCGTGCCGTTTCGAACGTTTCTCAGGGGGAGGCTTGGAGGCAAGCTCAGATCATTTCCTTGAGACCCTTGAGCGGTCGGATGACGACCTTCTTGCTGGCCGGTTTGGGCTTCAGCCAGATTTCGCTTCCGTCGGACGGGTTGCGTCCCTTTCGTTTCGGTTTGGCTTCCACATCCTTGCGTTGGATCTTGCACAGACCCGGGATGGTGAATTGACCGGAGCCGGTGCGGCCCATTTCACGAGCGATCTCGTCGGTCAGCGCGTCGAAAACCGCGGCGACGTCTTTTTTGGACAATTCGGTCGACTCAGCGATGTTCGCGATGATCTGAGTCTTCGTAGGTGCCTTCGGCGGAGCTTTAGCCATTTGGGAGAACCTTTTCTGATTGCTTATGCAGGAAGGGTTGAAGAGGGGATTGCGATCCCGTGTGTTTGTGACGGCCAAGTGTTATGTTGCGCCAAAGGTTGGTGCAACCCGGCATCTTCCAAAAAACCCTGCAAATTGCGGGGTTTCCGGCGATTCTTAGCCGAACCAACCGTAGCTCGCGTGGGGAAATGACGAGGCCGAATTCACCAGAAAACGCGTAAAAGCCCGTGTTTTCGGGGATTGTGACGGCTTCCGCGACCGGTCCGTCGCAAACACGTCGCCAAAAAGCCGCCGTCAAAGGCTCGGAAAATGCCCCAAAAACAGCGGCCAAATTTCCTGACCGAATCTCAAAAAAACCGCAAATCACCGGCTAAACCGGAAGAATCAACTGAGGCTGCTGGCATCCAGACCGGATTCGGTGGTCGATTCCGGCTCCGCAGCCGACTCGTCCTCCGATGCCTCGCCTTCGGTTTGCGGGGCCGTTTCCTCTGCCTCCGCAGCGGTCTCCGCAGCGGCGTCCGAGGCCAGGATTGGACTGGCGCCGGCAGGGGCGACTTCCATGGCCGCCGCGTCAAGTTCGTCCTCGCGATCGGAATCGTCTGACGTGGTCGGGGCCAGCAGATCGGCCGACAACAGCGGTGCGGCGACCTCGTTGACCGACGTCGCCTGGGCGACCGATTCCCCTTCGCCGGAACCGGCCGTCGAGAAGATGCCCGTCGCCGGTTCACTCTCTGCGACCTGCTCGCCTTCACCGCTGCCCGCGACAAATTCCGCTTCCGCCGTCGTATCGCTGTTGTCTGCGGCGGGGGTGCGGCTGTAATTGACGGCATTGCTATCCACGTTCACGCGGTACAGTCTCAAGTCGCCGATCTCTCCGCGCGGCTGGACGATGTTGCGATTGCTGGTCAGGATGGCTGCGTTCAACGTGTCGGGGTCGGTGCTGCTGGAACTCGCATCCTCGTCTTCACCGGCGATGATCAGTTCGGTTCCCAAGTCGTTGAGCGTGAAGTTGGCGTTGGAAATCGATTCCGAGGCAAGTGAAGTGGGCTCGGACAACAGCGCCTGTTGGCCGGGTTGGACGACGACCAACGCGGATTGCTGCGGCGTCGACCCCAGCCAATCTTGAAGCGAGATGTATTCCGGTTTGATCCGTCCCATCTGTGCTTCGATCACCACGTCGCCGTCGTCCGCGGTGCTGTTGATCGTGTACTGTTGGGGCTGGTCACCACCGCTGTAGAACGGAATCGCCGGGATCTCGACGACGTATTCACCGGGCAACAAGTTTGCGAAGTATAGGTTGTCACCCTGCAGTCCCGGAGACTCGCTGATGGCATTGCCCAACGCATCGGTCCCGATCAAGCGAACCGCCGAAACGAGTCGGCGGCCTTGGCTGCCGCTGAACTTGACCGTGATCGTTCGTTGAGTCAGGTCCAGCACTTCGATGGTCAACGTCCCCACGCTGTCGGTGCCCGAACCATCGGAGACGGTGTAGGTCAGCGTGTCGGTCCCGGTGAACGTGCTGCTGGGCGGCGTGTACGTCAACTCGGTACCGGCGGTGTTGACCGACGCGGTTCCATTTTGAGCGGTCGTTTCTTGTGCCGTTGTCAGGGTGAACTGCAGCGTTTCGCCGCTGCCATCGACGTTTTCCGGCAGATCCTCCAAGCGGAGCACGACCGAGGGGCCGTCGCCCAGGCTGATTTGAATCGTGTCGTCGAGCACCGGTGGCGGATCCTCGACATCGGTGACGGTAAAGGTGACCGTCGCGGTCGCAACGCCGCCGCCGCTATCACGGATGGTGTAGGTCACCGTTTCGGTGCCGAAGAAGTCGGCCGCCGGGGCGTAGAAGAACGTGGAACCGTCGCTGCTGAATCGCGCCGTTCCGCCTTGGCTGGGCGTTCCGACGTTCTCGATGACAAACGGCTGGTCATCGACGTCGCGGTCGTCATTGGCCAGGATGTCAAAGGAGGTTTCGGCGGCGTCTTCGTTGACCGTAAAGGCGTTGTCGCGGGCGGTCGGTGGTGGGTCGGACGAGGTCACCGTGACGGTTACCGTCAGCGTATCGGTGGCTTCGCCGTCGCTGACGACATAGGTGAAGGTGTCGGTTCCCGTGAACCCGGTCGGCGGCGTGTAATCGACGGCCAGTCCGTCAGAGGAAACTTGAACCGTTGCCCCGGCGGTGTTGCTGGTCACCGACGTGACGGTCAGCGTGCCATCGGTGTCGGGGTCGAGGGAGTCATTGGCCAACACGTCCAGTCGATTGCCGGTGGTTCCCTCCACGACATCAAACGCGTCGTCCAGCCCGGTCGGCGGATCGTTGACCGGCGTGACGGTGACGGTCACCGTGGCGGTGTCTTGCGCGCCGCTGCCGTCGGCGACCCGATAGGTGAACGTCGTCGTGCCGTTGAAGTTTGTCGTCGGGGTGAACGAGACTTGTCCCGAATCCACACTGACCGTGCCCCCGCTGGCCGGTTGGGTGACCGAGACGATCGACAACGCTGTGGTGCCGGTGGTGGTGTCGTTGGCCAGCACATCGATCGGCGTCGCCCCGGAATCTTCGGCGACGGTGATCGCGTCATCGAGCACCGTGAACTCCAGACCGACGGTCAAGTTGACGTTGCCAAAGAACACCGATTCGGCCGGGACTTGGTCATCTTCGCCGTACACCAAGACCTCGCTACTGGTCTCGTCGGCTTCCTCGCTGCGGATGTTGACGCTTCCCGAGGCGATGGCTTCCATCTGCACGCGGGCGATCACGGATTCGGCTTCACCGGTCGCGACCGCGGCGGTCGATGCGGCACCGAGTTCGTCAATCAGTCCGGTCGAAATCGTTCCCTTGGGTGACAGCGTGAAGTTGCCGACGTATTCGATCGTCGTCCCGCCTTTGACGCGAATCACCGAGGAGTCGAACAGGATGTCCGTGTAAATCGCAAACACCCCGTCGCGGTCAAAGCTGTTGCGGGCGTCGACCCCGACCAGTTCCAAGATGAATTCGTCGCCGACGTTGACGTTGTTGATCACGTTTCCGTCGGTGTCCTTGAGCACCAATTTGACTTCGGCTTTGGGTGCCTCGGCGACCGTGACGGTAAAGTTTTCGTTACGCGTGTTGCCGGCCAAGTCGGTGATGGCCAGCGAGAACTGCGTGTCACCGACATCGCCGGTCTCGGGCGTCCACTGGATCACACCGGATCCGGCGTTGATCGTCGCGCCGACGGGAAACTGCGTCAACGCGTACGTGATCGATCCTTCTTCGCTGTTGATCAAATCGGTCTCGTACAGTCGTCCGACGTTGGCGCGGGTGTTGGCGCTGCTGATCACCGAGGTCGGCACGGTGGTGTCGTAGGTGACGCTGACCGGAGAGGTTTGTTCGCTGGTCTGGCCGTTGAAGACTTGGCGAGCGGTCACGTTGTAGGTGCCCTCGCCGAGGGCCGCGATGTTATTGGTCGTGACGGTGACACTCGTCCCGCTGGCGACGGCTTCGCCCAAGACCGCGGACGTTTGCAGATTGATCAATTGGACCGTCGCGCCGCTGGTGACGCCATCGACCACAAACGCCAGCGAGCCCGAATTGGTGATGTTGTCGCTGTCGCTGCTGCCGGTGTCGCTGCTGGCACTCAAGTCAATTGACGTGGGGGCGGCGAGCACCTGTTCGCCTTCGAAGTTAAACGTCAGGACTTGGTTGTCGCTGTCACTGGAACTGTTGCCGGTGACTCCGGGGCCGGGTTGGACGGTGACTTGCACGTCGACCGTTCCGGTGAAGCCGGATGCCGGTGTGACCGTCAGCAATCCGTTCTGATCGATCGCAGCGGTCGCGTTCGATCCGCCCGAAACGACGGTCGCCGAATAGCTGACCGCGTCGCCTTCGATGTCGGTGCTGGACATCTGCAACGTCGCCGGCGTGTCACGCGCGAATTCGTCGGGCACCGTCACCGCATTCAAATAAGGCTGGCTGTTCTGTGTGTCGTTGTTGACGTCGACCTGGAACGTTTCACTGTGCGTATTGCCGTCACCGTCGGTCACGGTCACGGTCACGTTGGTCGATCCGACGCCACTGCCGGTCGGCTTCAACATGATCAACGAATTTTCCGTGTCGGTGAACACCTCGATCGTATTGATCGCGATGTCCGTCGTCGGCCGGTCGGATCCGTTGACGGCATGTTCACTGATCGCGTCACGGACATCCTCGCCTTCGATCAATTGGCCGAACACGCTGTGGTTGTAATCCAAAAACCGCGTGGGCACTTCGGTGACGAAGAATTGGGAGTTGTTGGTGTCGTCGCTGGATTTGGCAAAGGACAGCACGCCCGAACGGTTGTGTTGCAGTTCGGGATGAAAGTCATCGTCGAAATTGCCCAGCGTCGAACCGCTGGTTCCGGTTCCCGTCGGGTCGCCGGCTTGGATCACGAAATCATCGATCACGCGGTGAAAGATGATGTCGTCATAGAAACCGAGTTCGGCTAACTCGATGACACGTCCCGCGGCGGTCGGGGCGCGTTGTTCGAACAACTGGAACACCATGTCGCCGTAAGTCGCCATGTCGATCCGGATCGAGCGGTTGCCGCTGACCACGCTGGCTTCGAGCAGATTGGAATCGGCGACCGAAACGGTCACGGTCAACGGTCCGCCGTCGGGGTCGTAGGCGTCCACGGGCACGTGCAGCGGCGAACCGATCAAGGCGGTCTGGTCACCGATCTCGACGAAGCTCGGATTCTCGCCTTGGGGAATCGGCACGCCGGAGCGATCGCTCAGTTGTTGCAGCGTCAGTACGCCCGTCTCGCGCGTCCCATCGGGAAACACCCACGTCGGATAGGCCGTGATGTTGTTGTCGATGCCGAGCTGGCTGATCGATCGATCGGGGTTGGTCACCTCCACAAAGGGCAGGTATTTCTTCCCGTCTTGGAACAGTTCCTTTTGTTCGGTACATGCCGGGCACCAGCCGGCGCCATAGAACGTCACCTGGCCTTGTCCGGAGATCGGATTGCCGTTTGCATCTCGACCGACCGCCGCCAGGTCTTTGGCAAACTGGACCAGATCCGGCGCCGATTCGCCCTCGGCGTCGCTCACCGTTGTCAGCGTCGATTCGGAGGTCGCGGACGCAACGGTCGCGACTTCGGCCCCCGCGTCGATCGGGCCCATCGATTCGGTGGACACGATCGAAACGTCAGCGGCGAGCAATTGGCGAGCCTCCAGACTTTCCAGTTTCAGCCGCTCCCCACGATGGATCCGGGGGGTGATCGCGGAGGACTTTTGGGAATTCAGGCTCAATTGACCCAGCAGACGGCTCAGGCGACTTCGACGGGCTCGTTTTTCGCGACCTTGGAACATCTATTTAACCAGCTTCAGTGAACGGCTTTGGGGCGACGACGGGAGAAATGCTTGCGAACACCCAGGACAATCACGGATCTTGAGATTTCAACTGCTCAGAACCGTCTCTTGGGCCATTCGGCACAGAGGGCGGGGCGGACTGAGAAAATCCCGCACAACCGCTACCTTTTCACACCCCGGTCTAGGACGTTTCGGAACCCGCGATGGTTCCAGCAAAAATGCCTGGCGGGCAGCGGGAACCCCCACATCGGTGTGTTCGCCGGCACGCTGCGGGGAACGGCCACCGCCCGGAACCCTGGTTGGGGCCGGCGTCGAGGATCCATTCTGAACATCCATCCGACCGGGAATGCTCTCTCTAAGGGCGGATTGAGTCGCTCCGGCGCACGCCAAATCCGCAGGAAACTGTATTTTTTATTGCGGCGGTGGGTCGTGGCCACCGGGATGCCAGGGATGACACTTCAAAATTCGCACGATCGTCCAGAAGACACCGGCGATCGGACCGCGATTGCGGATCGCTTCGACCGCATACTGGCTGCAGGTCGGCGTGAACCGGCAGCGGGGTGGGAATAGGGGGCTGATCCGAGTCTGATAGACCCGAATCAGCCAGATCATCGATTTCGAGAAGATTCCCAGCGGATCACCTCGTCAAACGGAGGTCGACGGGAAGCGGGTGACGGACGGTCCAGCCGAGGCCGATCGTCTCGGCTCTCCAGGTACGATTCTCCACGTACGATGGCCCTTCCGGGCCGTCGTTGGGAGCGCTTTCCTCCGGGGACGATGGCCCTTCCGGGCCGTCGTCGGCAGCACTTTCCGCGACGACCTGGAAAGCACGTCGTCCACCAATCCGCTGAGCGGATCAGACTTAAACGACGAGAGCGTTGGTTCTGAACGCGTCTCGCGTCTATTCCTTCAGTTGGCACTAGGCCTGGAACGAGCTTCCGCAGCCGCAGGTTTTGACGGCATTGGGGTTTTCGAAGGTAAACCCTTGTTTTTCCAGACTTTCGTACCAATCGACGGTGGTTCCGTCGAGGTACAGGGCGCTTTTCTTGTCGACGACCAGTTCAACTCCGTGGCACTCGTACTTCGAGTCCGCTTTTTCATCGTAGCTGTCGTCGAAATTCAGCGTGTAGTTGAATCCGCTGCACCCGCCACCGGCGACACCGATCCGCAGGACCATTTCTTCGCCAAAATTGTGTTCGGTACGGAATCGTTGGACCTCTTGGGCCGCTCTTTCACTCAATTTGACTGCCATCGGGGCGTCACCTGGTTTTTTGGAGGACAAATAAACTTGTTCGTTCCAACGCGACCGCATTTGCCGCCGCATTGCCATTGTATTTAGTCGGACACCGGATGGAATGTAAGACGAACGCTGGGAAACGGCCGTCGATCGGTGACTATTTTTTGGACCGCATGGCGGCAAAACTGACTAACCGTCATAGTATCGGGTAGTCCGCCGCCGGCGGCAAGTCTTTGCGCGCCGCCCCAGCCCGCTCCGAGCGCATTGCATCCCCATCTACGGCCGTTATTTCCACCTATTTGTAACAATTGCATGCGCCGAATCGGCACTTTGACGGATCCCGACCAAGCGAGACGTTTTGCGGACTTTCTGTTCACGCTCTCGATCGAATGCAACGTCGACATCGAAGACGCCCCCGCGGCGGACAAGCCGACCGGCGGTGCGGGGGAGACTGCGGCCGGCGGAAAACAGTGCCATTTGTGGATTCGCGATGAATCCCACGTCGAGCGTGCGAAGCAGGAATTGGACGCCTTTTTGCGGTCGCCGACGGATGAAAAGTACCGTGTCGGTGACGAGGCCGAGCGGATTCGCAAACAGCGGCAAAGCGAAGAAAAGCGGAAAAAACGCTTGCAGCAAAAGGTCAATCCGAAAGCGCCCGCCGCCGGCACCGGCCCCTTGATGGGCGTGCCGACGCGGCAGCAGACGATTCCGGTGGTCATCGCGATGGTGATCCTTTCGGTGATCGCCAGTTTCTCCACCGGATTCGGTAATCCCAAAACGTCTCCAGTTCCCGGCGAACTTTCGACCGAAGAAACCATCTTTTATGGTCTGTCCTTCGTCGATTGGCGCGACTACGTGATCGGAAAAGACCCGTTGGCGTCGATCAAGCAGGGCGAGGTTTGGCGGCTCGTCACGCCGCTGTTCTTGCACGGCGACACGTATCATTTGGCGTTCAACATGTTGGGGATCTTCTTTCTCGGTTCGGCGATCGAGCGGCTCGAGGGGTCGTGGTTCATGGCGTTGCTGTTGTTGGCCAGCGGCATCTTTGGCGGCTTGGTGCAAATCTGGTTGCCACCGGTCGACGCGCTGCCGCCGATGCTGGCGGGGTTGGCCGGGTCGCCGTTTTCGATCGGGGCCTCCGGGGCCGTCTATGGACTGTTCGGTTACCTGTGGATTCGGCCGGCCCTGACGCCGTCCTATCCGGTTCGCATGATGCCGTCCAACGTCGCGATCATGCTCGGCTGGCTGGTGTTTTGCATTTTCTTTGTCGAGCGGATCGCCAACGGGGCGCACATCGGCGGGTTGGTCGCCGGGGTCGTCATCGCCGTGGTCGTCTCGCGGATGCCCTCGGACCGGTTCGCGTAACTGCCGATGTCGGAAATCTCTGGCGGGCGTCATGACCTGTCACAGCCACCGGAGACCGCTCCAGCCCTGCCAGTCCCGACCAATCTGGCAGAAGCGGCCGCCGAAGTGCTGCGCGTGGCGATCCCGTTGATGGTCAGTGCCGGCATGATGTCGATCGTGTTGTTCGTCGATCGGACGCTGTTGATGTTTTATGACGGCATGTCGATGAGTGCGTCGATGGCCGGCGGCAATCTGTTCTGGGTGGTGGTCTGTGTGCCGATCGGAGCCGCCGCGATGACCGGCGCGGTGATCGGCCAGCTGATCGGCAACGGGGAACCCGACAAGGTCGGGCGTCTCCTCTGGCAATCGATTTGGTTGGCCCTGATGACGGTTCCGTTCTTCATCGCCGCCTTCCTGGCCGCCGAATCGCTGTTCCGTTTGACGGGGCAACCGGAGGAATTGATTGCCGCCGAAACGACCTACATGCGTTGGTTGATGCTGGGCGGGTTGGGGCTGGTCGTCGAGTCGGCGCTGAGCGGTTTCTTCAGCGGCACCGAGCGGACGTCGGTGATCATGTGGGTCTCGGTCGCCAGCGGGCTGCTCAATGTGGCCTTGGATGTGGTGTTGATTTTTGGCTGGGCGGGGTTTCCGGCTTGGGGCATCGCGGGGGCGGCCGTCGGCAGCGTGATCGCGTTCTGGTTCAAAGTCGTTTGCTACGCCTGGCTGCTCAGCCGGCCGGCCTTGGAGCGTCGTTATGGGATGCGTCGCGGGTTGGTGATTGATTTTCCGATGTTGCGCAATTTCCTGTTCTACAGTCTGCCCAGCGGGTTGATGTACCTGACCGAAGCCGGCGCGTTCACAATCATCATTTTGAAAATCGGCCAGCTCGGCGACGTGCCACTTCGCGCGACGACGATGGCGATCAATTTCAATATGATCGCATTCATCCCGCTGGTCGGCATCGCGATCGCCGCGTCGGTGCTGGTCGGGCGGCATCTGCTTCAAAACGGTCCCGCCTTTGCCGTCCGCACGTCACTGGCGTCGCTGCTGATCGCGCTGGTCTATTCGGCGTTTTGGGCGGTCGCGTATCTGGTGGTCGGCGACTGGATGCTGTCACTGTACGCTTTGGGGACGCCGGACGACAATTCCCGCCAGGCGATCGTGCTGGCCGGCGGATTGCTGGGGTTTGTCGCCTCGTATGTCCTGGTCGACGCGGTTCAATTGATTTTCAGTGCGGCGCTCAAGGGTGCCGGAGACACTTGGTTTGTGCTCGCCGCCGGTGCGGCGACGAGCGCGGTTTCGATCGCCGCCGGAGTCGCGTTTGATCCCGGCCAGTCATCGCTGACGTGGTGGTGGTGGGTGATCACGATTTGGATTTGGGCGTTGGCAATCACCATGACCACACGATTCCTAGGAGGCCGCTGGAAATCCATGCGGATGGTTTGATGAATCAATCGATCTCTGTCTCGTTGACTCCGTCGGAGCTGTCGCCGGAGTGCGATTTGCACCAGGCGTGTTCGGTCATCATCGATGTCTTGCGGGCGACTAGCGTGATGGCGACCGCCGGCCAGTCGGGCGTCGGCCGAATGACCACCTGCGAAAACGTTCACGCGGCCGCTCAGCTGGCCGATCAGACGCCGATTCGTCCGCTGCTGTGCGGCGAACGGCATTGCAAACCGATCGACGGATTTGATCTGGGCAACTCGCCGGCCGAGTACACGCCCGAGCGGGTGGCGGACCGCGACCTCGTGTTGACGACCACCAACGGCACCCGCGCGATTCATGCGGCCATGCGGTCGCGTCGTTTGTTGGCCGCTTCGTTCTTGAACCTGAACGCGACCGTTGCCGCCGTCCGTTCCGAACCGCACCTGCAAATCGTCTGCGCGGGGACCAACGGTCAGATCAGTTTCGAAGACGTCCTGTTGGCCGGTGCGATCATTGACCGATTGGATCCGCCCGCGTTGCAGGATTCCGCGCCGTCCGGTCACCTCGATGACTCGGCGCGGATCGCCTGGAGTGCTTGGCGACAGGCAGATGTGAACACGAGACCGCTAGGACAATCGCTCGCACAGTCGTTGGGTGGACGCAACTTGATCGAGGCCGGGTACGAGGCGGATCTTCAGCGCTGCGCCCAAGTCAGCACGATCGACGGGACCATCGAGCGGGTCGATCCGGGCGAAGCCGTGTTTGAGTTCCGCCGCAGGGGATAGGCTACTCGCTGAAATCCCTCCGGGATACTTCCGTCCCCGGCGTGACCGAGCGGACTAGCCTAGCCCTTCGGGCAATTTGCCCGCGGCGACTTCTTCGTCCCACTGGTCCATCAGCGGCCAGGATTCGGCCAGGGTTCCAAAATCGGCCATCTTCAAATAACCGCTGACGCGATCGATGGTCTTGTTCATGAAGTCCTTGTCGTTGGCAAAGATCGGGCCGTGGCTCGGTGCCAACCACTTCACGTCGCTGTCGCGGATGCGTCGCAGCGATTGCAGGAACGCCTTGATGTCGCTGCCGTGGTGCGCGTCGATGGCGCCGATGCATCCGTCGCGATAAATGTTGTCGCCGCTCAGCAGCACGTCGCCGATGCGGAAGGCGAGTTGGCTGTTGGTGTGGCCCGGCGTGTGCCAGACTTCGACCTCCAGGTTGCCGATTTTGATCACGTCGCCGTCGTTCACCTGGTGTTCGACGTCGACCTTGGGCATGTCCAGTTTCAGGTTTTGGGCTTCGATTTCGGCGAGCGTCCACAGCGTGTCGCCTTCGGCCAACGGACGGACGGCGTTGGGATGGGCCGTCACGCTGGTTTTGAGCAGCGACTTGAGTTTGGCCAGCCCCTGGATGTGATCGACGTCGGCGTGCGTCGCGATCAGGGTTTTGCAACGGGACAGGGGGAAATCGAGCTTGCGAATGATCTCGACGAAATCGTCGACGGTTTCTTCGTAGCCGATGTCAACGAGTGCCCATTCGTCTTCGTCGTAGATCAGATAGACATTGCAACCGAGCACTTCACGGGCTTGAAAGTTTAACTCGAGAATGCCGGGGAACAGGGGGGTGCGCTGGATCATGCGTTCGGTGTGGTGATCAGAAGTCGTTGGGGCGTCATTCTATGGGGGCCTGTAAGACATCCGCCAGCCCGCAGCGGTAGTCTGGGAACTCCAACCCCGGTAACAGCTCGCGCCGTAGCTTTCGATTCCATACGCGTTTGTTGCTGTCACTCCGCATCCGGACCGGCGCGTCGGCCGCGGGGGCCACAAAGCGAGGCGGCGGGGCGCCGCATTGTCGGGCGATTTCGCGATAAAAATCGCCTCGGATGACCGGCGCGTTGTCGCCGACGACATACAACCGCGATTGCATCCCGACGGAAACGTTGTGCGGCGGATCGGCCATGGTTTGCCAGGCCGCCAGCACCGCTCGGGCCGCGTCTCGGACGTGTATCAAATTCAAATATCCCGATTCGGGCGACGCGATCGGGCGACCGGCGACGACATCGGCGGCGCGGGGCACTCGGCCGGGGCCGTAGATTCCCGCCAACCGCAACACGGTCCACGGTGACGCCGGGCGGAGGGCGTGCAGCAAGCCTTCGGCCCGCAGATGGACGCGTCCGCCGAGTCGATTGGGGTGCGTCGGCGAGGTTTCGTCCACCCAGCGGCCATCGGTTTGGTGATAGACGCCGGTCGTGCTGATGTAACAAAGTCTGACGTCGGTCGGCAAAACACCGAGCAGGTTTCTCAGCCCCCCGACCTGTGACTCGTCGCGTCCCAGCCGGCTGTTGCGGTCGTAGCTGACCGCGACCAGCACCCGAGCGGCGGCGGACAATTGCCGCAAAGGGAGATTTCTATAGGTTGCCTGATCGGTCCAATCGAAACGGATCGGCTGAAATCCGTTGTCGGCCAAGGTTGCGAAGCGGTTCTTGGAGCGCGTCGTCGCGTAAACTTTCGCGCCGGACGCCCCGGACAGCTGGGCCACGGTTTGCCCTAAGTAGCCTGCACCGACCACTAAAACATCTGTATTGTCGTTCATTCCGGCTTTTTCCGCGACTTTTTCAAAATTCTGGGGTTGAGGCTACAATGGGTGGCGTGACTTTCAACCGGGCCTTTTCTGACGGGGAGCGTGTTTTGAACCAGGGTGGTGAAACCAATCGGATCGCGGGGACGGGGGCTGGGTTGCCCGGTCGTAGTTTTGCCAGTGGTTGCTTTTTCGGTCTGTCGCGTTCGTGGCGGGTCGGTATGGTCCTGGTCGCCCTGCTGTTTGCGCCATCGGCCCGCGGCGAGGATGCCGCCGCTGGCGAACGCGATTCGCCGCCGATCCAAGAAAACGCGTTCGTGCCAAACGATTCGCGCGATGCGGCGGCCAGCACGGCCGGAACGTACGTCTCGGTGCCGATCGATCTGGAACCGATTCACCGCCGCGGAGGCGTCCCCGAATCGCTTGAAATATTGCAGTTGATGGAAAAACAACAGCGTCGCGTGGCCGAGCGGGCGAGCAAGTGTACCGTGAGTGTCAAAATCGGTGCGGCCCAGGGCTGTGGCGTGATCGTCTCGGAGACCGGCTTCATCATCACGGCCGCCCATGTCGCGATGCGACCCCGAAAGCGAGCGATCGTGACGCTGTCCAACGGACGCCAGGTCTCCGCGACCACGCTCGGTATGAATCGAGAGGTGGACGCCGGGCTGATCAAAATCGATCCCGATCAAAACGGCGGCAAGCCTTGGCCCCACGCCAGCCTGGGCACCAGCGACGCTCTGGTGCCGGGGATGTGGTGCATCGCGATGGGGCACCCCGGCGGTTACGATCCGTCCCGGGGCGCGGTGATCCGGGTCGGCAGATTGCTGGAAGTCAGTTCCGATGTGATCCGCACCGACTGCGCCCTGATCGGTGGTGACAGCGGCGGCCCGCTGTTTAATTTTGCCGGCCAGCTGATCGCCGTCCACAGTCGGATCGGGAACGACGTCGCCGACAACCTGCACGTGCCGATCGATCACTACGACGAATCCTGGGACCGGATGGCGCTCGGGCAGGCCTGGGGGTTCTTGCCGAATTTCAAACCCACCCTCGGCGTCTCGGGGAACAAATCCACCAAGGCCGCGGAAATCATCACGGTCAAGCCCGGCATGGCGGCCGAAGCCGGCGGGATGTTGGCAGGCGATATCGTCATCAAATTCGGTGGGCAGCCGATTACGGATTTTCAATCGCTGGTCGATGCCGTTGCCGAAACCATGCCCGGCGAACGCGTGCCGGTGTTGGTCCAACGAGGCAACGCCACGGTGCGATTGGTCATCGAAATCGGCAGGTCGGGATGATGCGGGCGTCAAACACCTTGTCGCGCCGGCCTGTTGATCGCGTCGGATCACACGCGGAAGTCGCCGTGCCGCTCTCCCCGTGCGTCCAAACCTCGTGCGAACGAAGACGCGATGGCGGTTCCGATTGGCTGGAACCCGCCAATCGTTTAAGACTATTTTCTTCTCCTTGATTGATTGCTGCAATGATTCATCATCCGCTCGACTGGTTTTCAAAACGTCATGCGTCCGCCTCGGTGTTGGTCGCGGCGGTGTCGGTGGTCACCTTGGGCAGCCTGTCGGCACCCGTGGTTCAGGCCCAGTCAACGCCGCACTGGATGGGCCACGGCGGGTACCGCACCTCGATCGCGTCGCGTGACAGCGGTGCGATGATGCGTCTGGTTCGGCCGCTGTCCGAAACCGTGGAACAATCGGTCGTGCAGGTCTACTCGGGCGGCCAAGTCGTTTCGTTGGGAACGGTGGTGTCCGAAGACGGCTACATCCTGACCAAGCGGAGCGAGCTGAGCGGGGGCGATCCGGTCTCGGTTCGTTTGCCCAGCGGCGAAAAAGTGGACGCCCGTGTCGCGGCCAGAAGAAAATCCAACGATCTGGCGCTGCTGAAAATTCACGGCGGAGAGGAAGCGAGCTGGAACATCAAACCGGTGACATTCAGCACCGTTGAACCGCCGACGGGAAGTTTTTTGATTTCACCCGGTCGCGACGGATTTACGATCGGGATCGGGGTGCTGGGGGTTCCGCCACGTTACGTCGCCCATCACGGACTTTTGGGCGTCAATTTTTATGACGCACAGACGGGCCCGGCGATGGTCCGCCGCGTTCACCCGGAAAGTGGTGCCGACAATGCCGGACTGCAGGACGGCGATCAGATTCTGAAAATCAATGGACTGCAGTTGCTCGGCTCGGAATCGGCGGTCAACACGCTGAAAAAAATGTATCCCGGTGATGTCGTGCGATTGACGATCATGCGCGGCGAAAACACGCTCGAATTGGACGCCCAAATGAGCGACAAGGCGTTGTTGATGGAATCGGAAAATGACGCCAAGGTCAACGGCCCACGGAACGTGCGGCTGAGCGGTTTTGACAGCGTCATCCAACACGACACCGTGCTGGCGCCCAATCAATGCGGCGGCCCGTTGTTGGACAGCCACGGCCACGTCATCGGCATCAACATCGCCCGCGCCGGCCGGGTCGTCAGCTATGCCCTGCCGTCGTCATTGGTCACCGCCGAGATGGTCGAGATGCTCGAAGAGGCTCGTCGACCCAAACAGTGACGTGTGCGGAAGGGGGTTTAGCGTTCAGTCGCCATCCGCATCAAGTGAGGAAGTCACCCTCCCGTATGCGGGAGCGTGACGCGAGATGTGTAGACATCCATGCCATCGACTTTGACGCCAAGCGGGGTGTGTTTTGTTCGCGGTAGGGTGCAAGTCCT
The DNA here is from genome assembly GCF_007754155.1 of Stieleria neptunia. Classification (NCBI taxonomy): domain Bacteria; kingdom Pseudomonadati; phylum Planctomycetota; class Planctomycetia; order Pirellulales; family Pirellulaceae; genus Stieleria; species Stieleria neptunia. Next base: position 2,368,180 of record NZ_CP037423.1, read on the forward strand.
CCGGTCTTTCACGGTGTTTTTGAAGCGTGACCGGACGGCTCGCGGGCTGTCGTTTTTGTGAGCCGCGACGCGTAAGCGGCCGGGCATTGCGACGCTGCCCGAGGCCTTACGGCCAGCGGCTCACCATTGACTCAGCAGATCCCGACTAAATCGACAGCCCGCTCGCGCCGTTCCGCTGACACCTTTGGAGCCCAAGTCGATGGCATTGGCCTAACGCTCGCCGCGTTGCAAACAGGCGAGCATCTGCTCGGGCTGCTCGCCCAGTTTGGCGATCTCGGTCACCCAATCCCATTGACGGGGATGGATCGGGACCGGGCGACCGAGTGGTGGCAGATCGTCGATCAGCATCTGGACCATGGTTTGCAGCAGGTTGCCGATTCCCGCTCCCGTGGTGGCCACCGTTGCCAAGGCATCGGTCGGCGGATCATGTTGTTCGAGCGGTGACAGGTCCGATTTGTTGATCACCTTGACGATCGGCACGGAGGCATTGATGCGTCCGAGTGCATCCAACACCTGGTGATCCCATTGCAACCCCGGCTCGGTGACTTGGGCGACCAGATCCGCCGTCGCGATGGCGTCCAGCGCGCGATCGATGCCCTGTTTCTCGATCAGGTCGTCGCTGCGGTGCAGCCCCGCGGTGTCTCGCAGCCGCAGCGGCCAGCCGTCGAACACGGTTTCGGCGTCGAGGACATCGCGGGTGGTGCCGGCGAAATCCATGATGATGCTGCGATCGTAACCCACCATCGCATTGATCAGACTGCTTTTGCCGACGTTGGGGGGGCCAGCCAACACGACATCAAACGGACGCGTCAGGCGGTGTCCGATGCGACCGGCTGCGGCGATCTGTTGGGCTTGCGCGGCGATTTCGGCCGCCCGTCGGGCATCGTCGCCGAGCAGCTGGATCGACCGTTGTCGCCACGTGCACAGCGCACCGCGGACTTGGTCCAACGCGATGGCAGCCGTTTTCACGGTCGTGCATTGGGTCAACACCTCACCGGCCTCGTCGATCAATCGCTGATCGACCGCGTCCTCGGCCGAAAGCCGTCCGGCCGAGGGGACGCCGTCCAGGGGATGCGGAGCGACGCGGGCGACACCGATGGAGGACAGATCATCCAGGATTCGATCGATCGCGGCTTCTCCCCCGTGACAATGAAGTTCGTAGTGTTGGGGTGCGGTCGGCACCACCACGATCGACTCGCCGGCCGTCGCGGCAGGTTTGGTTGATGAATCGTCTGTCGGCGACGGATCATCCGAAGACCGGCCGGACCAGACACCATACCGCACTTGGCCGACGTCCATCGCCCGCGATCGGTTGCAGCGAAAGAAACGCGTCAGAGATGCGTCGGCGGTTTCACCCCACAAGGCGATGACGGCGATGGCGGATCGGCCGGCACCGGTCAGCAGCGCGCATCGTGTCGTTTGTTTCGACAGCGATTGGGCGTTAGACTCGTCGCCTGGTATCGGTAACGTATTGTTTTGGGATAAGGACATCATGTAACGTCGGATGCACGGATGCGGGCAGTCAATCGTGGCTCGCCAAGATCATCGATCGGACTTCCATTTCACGACCCAACCGCAACAACCATGGCACGGAGAACGCTCGACCTGTCGTCACTCTCGGACGACCAATTGTTGGACATGCGGATCTGCGATCTACAGCTTTCCATTGTCGGTACGCCATTGGAAGCCCGGATCGATCAATTGAACAGCGAATTGGCCGAGCGGGGACTGAAGTTTCGCCCGCACTTCTGGCTCAGCGACGATTGGTTCTCTCCCGATGGAATCCCCGGCATCGCGATTCCGTTCTATCTGGCACACCCCCGGCTGATCCGTTTGGAACGCAAGCAGTTGCTCGAGGTCGAAGGCGGCACCAAGAGTTGGTGCATGAAAATCTTGCGACACGAGGCCGGGCACGCGATCGACACGGCGTTCCAGATCCGTCGCAAGGCCCGCTATCGAGAGCTGTTCGGCCGGTCCTCGGATCCCTATCCGGAATTCTACAGTCCCAAGCCACAGTCACGTGAGTACGTCCTGCATTTGGACATGTGGTATGCCCAGGCGCATCCGCTGGAGGATTTTGCGGAAACCTTTGCCGTCTGGTTGCCGCCCAAGTCACGTTGGAAAGCGCGCTATCGGAACTGGCCGGCGCTGAAGAAACTGTGCTTCATCGACGAACTGATGAGCAGTCTGGAGGGCAAACCCGCGGTGGTTCAAACCAAACAGCGGGTCGATCCGGTGTCGCAACTTCGCCGCACGCTGCGGACCCACTACCAGCGAAAACGCGAGTACTACGGAATGAATTACCCGAACGTCTTTGACAAAGATCTTCGCAAGCTCTTTTCCTGCGACCGGAGTCATCGTCGTAACCCCACCGCCGCCGCCCTGCTGTCGCGTTGGCGTGGGGAGATTCGGAGGGTCGTCGCGAATTGGACCGGTGCGTATTCGTATATGGTCGATCAAGTCCTGCAGGAAATGATTGAAAGGTGTCGAGAGTTAGAGTTGAGGCTGGGGACGGCACCGGAAACTTGCAAACGTGACGCAATGATCCTGGTGGCCCTGCGGACGAGTAATTATCTCAATTCGGGTCATAGACGAGTAATGATGTGAGCAAGCTACGTGTATTGGTGCTGGTCCGCACCGGGCATGTTCCCCCCCTGACCCTGGAAGGTATCCCGGAAAAAGAACTCGACGCGTGGAAAGCCGAATTCGACGTCTGTGACACCCTGCGGTTGTTGGGGCACGAGGTGCTGCCGCTGGGCGTGTACGACGATCTGGCGCCGATCCGCAACGCGCTGACGGAATTCAAACCGCACATCACCTTCATGCTGCTGGAAGAATTCCACGGCGTGGTGACTTACGATTTTGCCGTCATCAGCTACCTGGAATTGATGCAGCAACCCTACACCGGTTGCAACCCCCGCGGATTGTTGTTGAGCAAAGACAAAGCGCTCAGCAAAAAGATCCTGACCTACCATCGCATCCAGACACCGCGGTTCACCGTGTTTCCGTTCGGACGCACGATCCACCGCCCCAAAAAGCTCGAGTTTCCGCTGTTCGTCAAATCCGTCTCCGAAGACGCGTCGTTCGGCATCTCGCAAGCCTCGATCGTGCAAAACGACGAACAGTTGTACGAACGCGTCGCGTTTGTCCACGAGCACACCCGCGATGACGCGATGGTCGAACAATACATCGAAGGTCGCGAGATCTACGTCGGCGTGATCGGCAATCAGCGGCTGCAAACGTTCCCGCCCTGGGAAATGGACTTCGGCCAAATGCCCGCCGAGACCGCCCGCATCGCCACCAGCCAGGTCAAGTGGAATCGCAAGTACCAAGAGAAACACGGCATCACCACGCACAAGGCCAGCGACCTGGAGGGCGAGATGGGCGAAAAGATCCAAAAGATCTGCAAACGCGTCTATCGCGCCCTCAACATGAGTGGCTACGCCCGGATGGATCTGCGTCTGAGCCACTCCGGCGAAATTCACGTGCTGGAGGCCAATGCGAATCCGAACCTGGAATACGGCGAAGACTTTGCCGAGTCTGCCGAGACGGCCGGCATCGAGTATTCCATGTTGATGCAGCGGATTCTCAACCTCGGCCTCCGCTACAAGGCCGCCTGGATGCTCGGCTGAACCCGGGGGAATGATTTGTACGACGTCCTTTCTAGGTCGTCGTTGGGAGTCCAACGGACGACGGTCCGGAAGGACCGTCGTACCCGAAAATGCGGTCGTCAAACGTTGGACAGTCCCTGAAGGCTGCACACCAACGAGCGTGCCCTACGGCGGCGGATACTTTTCGGCGTTGCGAATCATCTTTTTGGCCAACGTCGAACTGAGATCGATCTGCATCGCGTTGGCGATCGCCAAGACATAGGCCAAACAATCGGCCAGCTCTTCGCCGACGTCATGTTTCTTGGCCGCGTCGTGCTGCACGTCGGCAGCCTCTTCCAGCGTCAACCACTGGAAGTGCTCCATCAACTCCCCGGTCTCAATCCCCAACGACATCGCCAGGTTCTTGGGGTTGTGAAACGAGTGCCAATGGCGCTCGGCGACAAACTGTTCCACCAAGTCGCGAAGCGCTTGCACGCTGGTCGATGCGTCGCGGCTGCTGGGATCGATGGAAGAGGACGTCATCAGGCGGCAACCAACATCTGGCGATGATGCTCGATTTCATCGACCGCTTGGCAAACGTGCTCGACACCGATGGCGCACATCGCCGCATTGGACGCGCCGCGACGCTGACGTGCCGATCCCGATTCATACGCGACTTGAATCGCCGTCTGGCCGTAGGGGCCGCTGTCGCCCGGCTTGGTCGCACCGTACAGACCGATCGTCTTGGTGCCGACCGCCACCGCCATGTGCAACGGACCGGTGTCATTGCTGATGAACAAATCCGCTGTCTCGATCATCGCCGCCAAATGCGGGAGATCGGTTTCGGGTGCCAGAATCGCGGTTCCGTTACTGGTCGCCACAATGTCCGATGCCATCGCCCGGTCAAACGGCGTGCCCCACACCGCGATGCTCGTGTAGCCATACCGGTCGTACAGATACCGCGCCGTCGCACCAAATCGTTCCGGCAACCACCGCTTGCTGTGCCACGTCGCACCGGGATTGAGGATCGCGATCCGCTGCGACTCAATCGTGTTGCGATAACGTCGCGCCCAAACCTGGGCCGGTCCCGCGATCGGTAAATCCCAACGCACCGAAGGCGAATGAATGCCCAGCGGAATCAACAACTCCAACGATCGGTCGGTCAAATGATGAAAGACCGGATTGACCTGAACGTTCGAAAACCAACGACTCAGCTCCCGCGCGTGTTTTCCCGCGTACCCGATCCGATGTGCCGCGCCGGATAGATAACACGCCAAACTAGACTTGGTCATCCCCTGGCAGTCGATCGAAACATCGCACTCGAGCGCCCGGAGCTGTCGACGGGCGTCCCGGATTCGACTGGGCGAAGTGAACCAGCCCCGCGGCAGCACGATCAATTCGTCCACGGCGGAATGTCGGCGAACCACCGGCGCCGATTTCTCTTCGACGATCCAGGAAATGTTGGCATTGGGAAATCGATCCCGCAGCGCACAGGCCACCGGCAAGGTCAGGATCGTGTCGCCAATCGCACTCATCCGGCTGATCAGAAAACGCGGGGACTCGGTCGCGAGCTTGATCGGAGCCGGCGGCGCCGGTTGCACCGCTCGCTGCGTTTTTGATCGTTTCTGAAAACCTGATTTCGGAGTTTTTTCGCCACTGGACATCGTCACGATCCTTCGTGTTGATAGAGAGAAGAGTAGGCTGATCCGATCCCCCCGACTCGGATCCCGCGAACGCTCCCAAGAGAGGTCGCAGAAAGCCGTTGACCGGCAACCTAGTCTTTTCGCAAAACTGTCGCCAGATCGACTTTTTGACTCAAGTCGCACAACGCCCCGCCGTGCGGAAATCGTGATACCATCAAGGTGCGGGAGTGGTTGCCGTGCATCACTGGCCGCTAGCAAATCAAACACGTTTTCTCACCGCATCGAACCATGTCCGACTCCGATCCACCGACCGACGCACCGACCGCACAATCGCTTGCCGATTCGAACTGTGTTCCCTGCGAAGGCGGGGTGCCGAAACTGACGCCCGGTCAAGCGGCCGGCTTTGCCCGTGCGACACCGAATTGGTCCGTCGATTCGGACGCCATCCAGATCCGCCGCAAGCTGAACTGCAAACACTTTGCCAAGGCCGTCAAACGCATCAACCAGATTTGCGAGATTGCCGAACGCGAACAGCACCATCCCGATCTGCACCTGACCGGTTACCGACATCTGGACATCGTGCTGACGACCCATGCGATCGGGGGCCTGAGCGAAAACGATTTTATTCTGGCCGCTCAAATCGATCGATTGTTGGACGACCAATGAACGCCGTGCCCCGCCATCGCTTGCTGTCACTGCTGGCCGAATGCACCGGCGATGACATCTGGAGCATCGAGCATTGTCGGGCGCGGCGGATCCCGGAACACTGGATCCAGCAACTCTCCGACGCCTATGAATCGGGGTTCCAATCCGATCATCAGACGATCTACACCGAGGCCGGTGTGACCAATCAGTACCACGGCGTCCGCGATGTGGATCTGGCGATCCGTTTGGCCGAGTCGATGGGAATCCATGTCGACACCAACGCGCTGGCCCGACTCGGTCGCGCGCGACTGGTCCAGGCGATCAAGGACGCCGTCATGAACGGTGACGAGGAACTCTGAAGGGCATTCGCCAGCAGATCCGCTGAAGTGAATTCCCTGTCCTGCAATCCGCGACATGAACCCTGGTCCTTTTAGCAACGAGCGGAATATAAGTGTCGGATCTCTTGAAGTGGGATAGGCTTCCAGGCTCGTCATTTCAGTATCGACAGGCTGGAAGCCTATCCCACTTATTTCCCGCTCGTTGCTTAGCTGATGCTTCCCCGCAGCCGAGCGCCGATCTCCGCCGCCACGTGCTGTCCGACTTCCATCCCGGTGTCGAAAATTCCGGCGAAGTGCAGGAACGCGTGAAGCATGCCGTCTTGCTGTCGGTGTTGCACGTCGACGCCGCTGGTCTGCAACCGCTGTGCGTATCGGTTGCCTTCGTCACGCAACACATCGTACTCGGCCGTGATGACCAACGCCGGGGGCAGATCCTGATGCGATTCGGCGTGACTGGGGGCCGCTTCGGGGGCGGCCGCTCGCCCGCCGAGGAACTGTTGCCAGAACCAGCGCATGGTGTCGCGTGTCAATCCAAAACCGTCGGCAAATTCGCGGTAGGAGGGCGTTTCGAAATTCGGCTCGATCACCGGATACAGCAACACTTGCAGCGCGATCGGAAAATCCGCCCGGTCGCGCGCCTTGATCGCAACCGAGGCGGCGAGGTGGCCGCCGGCACTGTCCCCGGCGACGGCCAGACGCGACGCATCCACGTTCAGTCGCGCCGCGTTTTCCACGACGTATTGGGTGGCCCGATAACAGTCCTCGATCGGCCCCGGAAACGGATGCTCCGGTGACAATCGGTAATCGACCGCCACGACCGCGCAACCCGACGCGTCGGCCAGTCGACGGCAGAATGCGTCGTGTGTGTCCAGGTTGCCGAGCACCCATCCGCCGCCGTGAAAAAACACCGTGACGGGCACCGCCGTCGCGTGATCGCTGTAGAGCCGCAGTCGCAGCCCACACGGCATCGTATGGTCGTCGATGCGAGCCAACTCGGGCGCGTCGCCACACATCTCTTCAAACGTCAAAAAGACTTCGCGTGCCTTTTCGACGCCCAGTTCTTCCCAGCTTGGACGGTCTTCTTCAGCCAGGGTATCGACAAAAGCTTTGGCTTGTGGATGCAGCGGCATGGTTGATTTCGGCGGTCTGAAACGAGTGACAGAAGAGGGTGACGTTACCAGGTCTCGAGTCGCTTCCGCAGTGCGTCATACTCGCTGTCGGTTTGTCCGCCAGATTCTATCAGACCGATCCGAAACGATTGAGCACCCTTGAGCAACGGCTGAATCCCCTTGCTTCCACGGCCGAATCCGAACACGACCATTCCGTCGGGTGATTGGAGACCTTGATCGGTGTTTCCCAGATGGGCGAACGTGTCGAGGGCATCGTCAGGCGTTCGATGAACCAGCGCCAGGACGCGTGGCGTTTGCACGTCGCCCAGGTACGCCCAACGGAATCGACCAAAGATTTTGTCGCCTGCAAAGTAGTCACGTGGCGTTCGCGTCGGCGGTGTCACGTCGGTGGCAAAGTACTGTGACTTCGGAGCCCAACGCCCCGCGATCGGGCCTTCGTACAGAAACCAGAACGGACGCTCCGGGGCATCGGTCTGAACCTGCAGATCCGCGTGTGTGGCGTGAAATGTCCATCGAAGTCGCCAGGTGCCGCTTTCGCTGGTCGTCTCGATCGTCCGCCGGTCGACTTGTGTGCTGGTCCCGCGATCCCATCCGGGATGCCCAAATCCACCTTCCTCCCCCTGAAACAACAGATTCGGCAACCCACGAAAGGACGCCGCCGCCGCGGCAGGATATCGATCCCAGGGTTCCGTTTTGAAGGCGATCCAATCGTTGCCGTCTCGATCGATCAAACGAGACAGACCGCCGGATCGCTTGTCCAGCCAATAGGTCGCGCTGGGGGTGTCGATCACAAAATGATCGCGCTGCTGGTATCGCCCCACGTTGATCAACACCTCGGGTCTGGGCATCCGCACGGCGATCGCCGGTCCCGGCCAAAGCACCTCCAACATGTGGTGTTCCGTCTCGCTATGGATCGTGAACGTATTGGTGCCGTGCTTCAAAACACTCGGCGGAAACGACAACGTGTCATAGTCGTAGATATGATTCTTGCCGTCGACGGGCATCGAGTGGTCGTTGATGCGAATCGGTGCGTGGTGCCGGTCCCAGCCGTGCCAGGTCCGCAGGTGCAGCACGGCTTCGGTTGATGCATGGATCGGGGCCGTGTCGGGAATCGAAAACGCGCACGACTTCGTTTTTCCGGCGCGGACCCCAAAATCTTCCGGCACATCTTCGGCAGCGAAGAGCCGGACGCTGTGGTCAGGCCGATGCAACGAAAGCTGTTCGACCGGTTCGGTGACCGACCAATAACCGCGGGCATCCTGGATCCGAGCGACGAGCGAAATGCTGCCCGGTGCTTGATCCGGCACCCAAGCGGTTTGCCATTTTAGGCGATAAGGCTGTTTCCAAAGCGTCCCGACGTGATCACGAATCTCATTGGCCTGGCCGCGAACGAGTTGGAAATGGCTTTCGTGATAGCCGCCGAACTCGCCGTCGCCATCTTCATCGTAGCCGTCGTACGACGCCAACACGTCGATCCGTCCGACGCCCATGGCCGCCTCGGCGACCACTTCGATTTCCGGATTCTCGCCCAGCGTCTGGCCCCGTTGTGGGCTCGTGATTTGACCAGCGATCCGATGGTTTTCGCCTTTGATGTCTCTGTCGTAATAGACCCGAACGACTATCGAATACAGCCCCCACTGTCCCCAGCCGAACCCTCCGTCTTCATCGCAATCGGCATCAAACACGTTGACACCTTCACGCAAGTCTTCGAGCGGCACCTCGACCGTCGGATTGTCTTGAAAGAACACCTGCTCGGGCCGGATGCCATCGGGCAGCCCTGTCAATTCGGGGACCGGAATCCAGGTGTTGTCGTTGAACCGGATGCGTTTGTTGACCGTGCCGCGATGTCCGCCCCAGCGATCCAACATCGCTTCGGCCCGAATCGCATGCTCAAGATCATCGATTCGGATTTCAACGCGAGAGTTGGGCAGATGGGCTTTCGCGCGTTCGAATTTCTCGACCGCCCGTTGGTCGGTGACACGCCAATCACGATCACCACCGTTGTGCGCTGCATACTCACTTACAGGTCCCCGGGCTGCGGACCGCGCCCGTCGGCGGCGGGAGCGTGAATCAGGATCGGGATCAGGGCGACGACCCAGGCGATCGATTTCATGGGGATCTCGCGTTCGGCGGTTTTGGTAGACGCAGCGTGAATGATAGCGGATGCATTGCTCTCTGATCCTCATGGAGGATTACTGCGCCCGCGAGTCGGTCGCAAGCATCCATCGACCACGTCGACGCGCTAGGTCGCCTGCTGGGCAAACAACTGGTTGATCTCATCAGCCAGGATTTTGATCCCGCGACGGAGGACGTGTTCCGAGGTGGTGAAGCTGATCCTCAGGCATTCGTTGCGGTGCGGCCAATCGTCATCCGGAAGGCCGAAGAAGAAGTAGTGGCCGGAGATCACCATGACGCCACGTTTTTTCAGCCGCTGATAAAGTTCGGCAGACGAGATCGGCAGCCCCTCTAACCACAGCCACAGGAAAAAAGCGCCTTCGCTGCGATGGATCCGATAGGGCACCGAGTCGTCGAGTGCCTCGACCAACCAATCGTGCGCATGTCGTGACCGCGTTTCATAAAACGGACGAATCACCTCGTGGCTGATTGAGATGATTTCACCGCTGTCGATCATCGGGCGAATCATCGCTTGCCCGACGTTGTTGTTGGCCAACGACGAGATCGCGTTCATCGATGCGATCCATTGGATCATTTCCTCGCTGGCGATCACGATCCCCGTTCGCGTCCCGGGTAGCCCCAGTTTGGAGAGACTGTAGGTCAGCACCATCGACGGCCTCCAGACCGGTGTGCTGTCGGTGAAGATCACGCCCGGAAACGGATCGCCGTAGGCGTTGTCGACGATCAGCGGAATGTCGTTTTCCTCAGCCAGTTGGGCCAAGTGTTCCAGTTCCGCATCGGAGACGACATTGGAGGAAGGGTTGGTCGGCCGAGAAAGACAGATTGCTGCGATCGAGTCGTCGATTTCCAATGCGTCAAAATCGATCGCGTACTTGAACTCGTGGTCGCCGATTTTTTCGATCAACGGATGCACGGCACGATACAGGTCGCTCGACGTCGCCAGATCGGCGTAACCGATGTACTCGGGCACGATCGGAAGCAGCACCTTGCGTTCGGTGCCATCGTCAAACTTCCCCGCCAACGCATTGAGCAACAAGAAGAACGCCGTCTGGCCACCCGCGGTGATGCAGACGTTTTCCGCGGTGATCGGCCAGCCGAATTCTCGCTCGAACAATTTGGCGACCGAATCACGAAAGCCCGCGTCGCCCCCGGGCGGTTGATAATCCCCGAGCACGCTGGCGACCCGCCGCGGATCGTCGGCCAATTCTTGGAACCGCGCCAGCCAACGCCGGTCGACCTCCGGAATGTGAGCCGGTTGACCGCCCCCAAGCATGCACAGGTTCTCGTCCCCGGAGGCCAGCGTTTCGCCCAAGTCCTGCATCAATTCGCCGATCCCCGAATCCAGGGCCAAGCGGTTTCCGAATGTCGAAAGCGAGTGTTTCATAAGGTTCAATCAAGGTGTCGCGGCTTGTGCAAAATCTCAGATTTCAAGTCGTCAAAGGAATCCCTCTGATCCTCGGCAATGTCAATGTAATGGAGCATCTCTGTTGGCAAACCCCTGGAGATTGCTTCGGCGACGTGATTGCTGATCGAGAGCGTTGCACGCCGGATTGGGTTCGCCAAATCGCCCTTGCCACGAAATTCCGGACGCATCGTCCATTCCATGATGAACGCCGTCAATTCCGCCGCTTGTTTCCGATCCGGCAGGGTTTCAATTCGCCTGTTTTCCGTCGCTTCACACTCTTTGGGGCTCAAATCTGAAATTTCAAATTTGAAATCATTCCATCTTGCTTTGTCGCTCCGCCGCCTCTCGCTTGAGCCTCTCTTCGAGTTCCTTCTTGTACTGATCCATCTGTTGCTGAAACGCTTTTTGTCGCTTCTTTCGCTCATACCGTTCTCGGGAATCGTCATTCAAATGCCGTGGCCCTTGGATGTCAGAATTTTGCAGGCTGTTCGCCCACCCCCGCAATTGTCGCGAGACGTTCTCGAAGTCGGATTTCAAATTTGAGATTTCAGATCTTAAATCGTCGAAGGCATTCATTCGGTCCATCACCGCTAGCATCGAACGGACTTCTCCGGCCGATCCCTTGGCGATGTAGATGAAATGCAACAACTCCGCGGTCGTGCCACGTTCGAATCCTTCGGCGATGTTGTTGCTGATCGAGAGCGTTGCGCGCTGGATCTGATTCGCCAGATCGCCCTTGCCACGAAATTCCGGCCGCATCGTCCACTCCATCACCAATGCCGCCAAGTCAACCGCCTTGTTCCAAACCGGCAAGTCCTCAAACCGTTTGTATGATGCCATGACTCAATTTTTCATTGATCTAAAATCTAAAATCTAAAATCTAAAATCTAAAATCTAAAATCTAAAATCTAAAATCTAAAATCTAAAATCTAAAATCTAAAATCTGAAACCTGAAACCTGAAACCCATCCTCGCTCCCCGCCAACGCCGCGGCCGACACGATCCCTCGATTCAATCCGCTTTCAAGCCCCGCACACAGTCTTTGCGAAACCGCAGGTATCCGATCGAAATCGTCAGCAAGCAATAAACGGCGATCGTTGCCGGGTGGGCGCCGGCGTCGAGCAGTCGGGGTGTGTCGAGGAAGCGGTCGCCGGAGAGCCAGGCGAGTGCGAGATAGATGCCGTTGGCCAACAGGCAGAAGTCGGCGACCAGCCACGCCGATGGACGGCGAATCAGAGCCGCGATCGCCAGCGGGAACAGCACCCCCAAGAGCGGGCCGCACCAAAGCGTGACCAAGGGATGCGGATCGGGACCGTGCAAACTGTAGGGCATCCGCCACGGCGCCAGGTCCGCATCGACCAGCGTCGCGCCGCTCGCCCAGCCGCCGATCAGATGCCCCAGCTCGTGCGTGAATGTCATCACGATCCAAGAGAGCAGCAACAGCGCGACAAAGACGACGACGCGACTGCGCATCAATCGTGGCACAGTTGGACGACGCAACGATTACTTGCCGTATTTTTCGATCAGCATCGTCAGAAACTTTTCCGCCCGGTGCTGGACATCGCTGGTCGTGGAAATCACCAGAACATGATCGATCGCCATCGCCGTGGACGGACCGCCGAGGGATTCCCAAATGTCGGGAACGACGGTGGCGGTCATGACCTTGATCACTTGGTCTGCTTTGGCCGCCAGATTGTCCGGCAACACATACATCGCCAGAATCAGGTTGTCTTCTGCCGCTTCGACGGTCGTGATTTGCATCACTTCGTCCTTGATCAGGTACGTCAATTCCAAATCACGCAGCGTTAACCGCAGCGCCGCTCGGAGCGTCACGTTCTTGAGATCGATGGTGACGCCCACCTCGTCATCCAGACCGATTTCTTCCAGCGCCCGTAGGTCGATCACGATCGGGATGTTGTGCTGCGCCGAGAGCGTCTGCATTGCTTCCTGCAGTGGCGTTTGGATGAACGTGATCGAGGTTTCATCGTTCAACACCGCGTTGATCCGCTGCTCCGCTTCGTTGTGCATCCGCGCCTGGGGCGGCTGGGGTTTACGGCCCTCGGCCAGCGCCTGTTTGGCTTTCTGTAGCACGGCGGCGCGAACACTCTTGGGCGGTGCCGTTTTCTGCGGCTTTGCCGGTCGGGTCGCAGGCTGTGGTGCAAACGGATCTGCCGGCTGGCCCGATGAGGCGCCAAACGGATCCGCCGTCTGAGACCACGCGATCGAACTTGAGAAAACAAACAACAACGCCGCCAACGTCGCCGGAAGAACACGCATCAAAACACCTTTTAAAACGAGAAGGGAGCCAGAAGGGGCGGGGAATCCCCAGAGGGAATCCTCCCACGACGTCAACTCAGATGCAAGGAAAAACTTTGTCGGCCGGTTGTCGTCGGCTTGATGGACGAATGTTGTTGACACGCTCTTCTGTCAGGCCAAAGCTGGCTATCATAAGGCGAGGCGATTCCAAAGCATTTGCGAGGCGTCTGTTTCGATGGGTGGGGGCGGCATCTGACAGCTTGGATTGCCCGGTCATCGCAAGCTGGAAGCTTGCGCCACCTTGATACCCACCCCCTCGCGATTCAGCCTCGAGTCAAACGCCCGTGACCCCCGACGTCCTGCTACGAGCCGAAAACCTGACGCGGCACATCGCCGGCAAAACGTTGCTCGATGACATCACGTTGGATCTGGTTGCCGGGGCGCGTCTCGGGCTGGTCGGCCCGACCGGCAGCGGAAAGTCGTTGTTGCTGCGAAGTTTGGCGTTGTTGGAACCGGTCGACTCGGGCAATCTGCTTTGGCAGCGGGCAGCGGTGACGAACGATCAGGCGACGATCTATCGCAGCCAGGTCATCTACGTGCACCAACGCGCCGCTGCCTTCGAAGGAACGGTGGAAACCATCTTGCGTCAGCCGTTTCAGTTGAAATCCCATCGTGACCGTCGCTTTGATCGTGACTGGATCGTCGATCAATTGGCAACGGTCGCCCGCGACGCAGCGTTCCTGGACCAGCATCACGAGCAGCTCTCCGGCGGCGAATCGCAACTCGTCGCCTTGTTGCGCGCGATTCAATTGTCGCCCCGCGTGTTGTTGCTGGACGAACCCACCTCGGCGCTGGATCGGCAATCGGCGCGACACGTCGAATCGATCGTGATGCGTTGGTATGGCGACGCACCCGACCGGCGGGCCTACATTTGGGTCTCGCATGATCCCAGTCAGGCTGATCGCGTTTGCGATTCCTTGATCACCATGCACTCCGGCCAAATCCAAAGCCGTCAAACGACCACGTGACCCAAAACCTTTTATGTCGCCATACATCGAATTAACGAATTTCGAAGTCTGCTTGGCGGCGATCTTGATCGTCATCAACGGCATCGTCTCGATCGTGTTGCGGTTGCGACTGGAAAAGACCCTGGCGATCGCGAGTGTTCGCACCGTCGTGCAGCTTTCGCTGGTCGGATTCGTGTTGTCGTGGGTGTTTCGAGTGGACCGTTGGTACGTCGTTCTGGCGATCGCGTCGGTGATGACGCTGGTCGCCGGCTTTTCGGCCGCCGATCGCAGCAAACGCAAGTTTCCCGGAATCCGTTTGATCGCCATCACTTCGGTTTGGTCCTGTGCTTGGATCTTGACCGGTTACGTGCTGTTGTTCGTTTTTCAGGATTTGCCGAAGTGGTACGAACCACAATACGCGATCCCGCTGTTGGGCATGGTGCTGGGCAATACGCTCAACGGGATCTCGGTAGGGCTGAGCACGCTGACCGAAACACTCGTTCGTTCGCGCGGTCAAGTGGAAACATTGATCGCACTCGGTGCGACACGTTGGGAAGCGGCGGGGGAACCGATCCGCGAAGCAGTGCGGACGGGGATGATCCCGATCGTCAACTCGATGATGGTCGTCGGCGTGGTCAGCTTGCCGGGGATGATGACCGGCCAAGTGATTTCGGGAATGGATCCCGCCCAAGCGGTCCGCTACCAGATCGTGATCATGTTTCTGATCGCCGGCGCCACGGCCCTGGGCACCGTTTCGGTCGTGTTGCTGTCGGTCCGACGTCTGTTCGACGCGAACCATCGATTTAAATTTGAGATGATTCGGAAAGACGCGTCCTGACGGGCCCCACGAAGAAACCAAGCATCAAAGTGATGAAAGCATCTTGCTTGCCTCCCCGGAAGCGTCAGCTTCCGGCGGACACAGGGCTGGATTCACGAGTGGGAAGCTGACGCTTCCCGGGTCGCAAGCTGGAAGCTTACGCCACGGTCAGTCGCGATGGACATTTTCCCTGGCAAGTTTCCGTCGCTCATCGAGATACTTCTGGTTGGCCTGCTCGTACGATTCGGCGCGTGAGTACACCTGAAAGGACATGAACACGCCGAAGACGATGAACACGATTCCGAACAGGGGAAAGATGCTGAAGACACCCGGCGCGCCCATGCGCGATCCCGCGCCGGTGATCCCGGCCGCCATGATGGTCCAGAACAGACCAAACACGGCCACCATCACGCCGCCGGCGACCGCTCCCGTCTTGGTCGGCAAACTCTGACGGCCGTGCTTGCCGGTCACCATGTGGGACAGGCGTTCCTGCTGCCAACGGGAGTCCAACTCCTTGATCTCGCTGGAGGACTTGATTTCGGCGACGTCGCGGGCAATCCGATCGGTCGTCTCTTTTAGCTCGTCCAAGACCGTCGTCGAGTAGCTGTTGCCGACGTGCTCGATGGCCAGTTTTGCCTGACAAAATCCGCAGGTCGCGAAACGAGCCTTCGCGGGCACGTCCAGCGGGGCACCACAGTGATTGCAGTTGAGCGAGATGACTTTCATGGGCAGGATGGGTGGGAGAAAGTGGGATAGGCTTCCAGCCTGTCAAATCCGCAGTGACAGGATGGAAGCCTATCCCACTATTGAAGCACAGATCAGGCGTTCGCGGGGCGCGCCGAGTGTTATTTGCTGGTCGGGCGCACGAAGGTCTTTCCGCCTCCGGCGGCCCAGGTTTCTCGGCCGGCGACGTGCACCCGAATGGCGATCACTCCGCTGCGTTGCTCTGCCAAAGAAATCGAAAACGTCTTGGGGCGGCCCGCGGAAATCGGTTCCGCCACCCGGGCCAGCGTGATTTCATTCGGATCCGGTTTGGGGCGACCGGGGACCGCCTTGCGCGTTTCCCCCAAGGGATGATCGAGCATCACGACGCATTTGCCGTCGATCGGACTGGTCACGGTGACTTGAATCGGCGCGCCGGAATCGAAGCCCGTCGCCGTCTCGACTTCGACCACCGCGGGCGGATGAAGCTTCAGCAGCGGGTCGCCCAACAATCCGTACAGCGCCGCGTGCTCGCTGCGCTCGTCGGCGAGTTTTGTCCCCGCCGGGCTGACCAACGTGGCGACGGCATCGACCATCGTCCGCAAGGCTCCTTTCTGCGTCGTTTCGTCGTCTGATTCCATCCGCCGGATCGAAGCCAGCCACGCGGATCCCAAGCGATCGGCCGGTGGCTCGCCATCGGCGCCCTGGCCGTAGATCGAATCGATCAAGCCCAGCGTCAACGACGCATTGCCGTAGGGCATGGTCACTCGATTTCCGGCGATGACCGCAATCGGACCGCACTCGTGTAACAGCAAACGCTCGGCAAAACTGTCGACGCCGGCGTCGATGGCCCCGGTGAAACAGCACAGCAAGACCGCGATCGGCGCGTTGGCGGGATCGCATTTCAGGTTAGCGATCGAATTGCCGTCCAGCACCGGAATACCCGTCGGACCGCTGGGGACGCTGTCCAGTCGATCGACCATGCCGTGTCCGGCGTAGACCCAGAACCGACAGCCCTGGGTGTAGCGCTCGGTCACCGATTCGGTAAATCGCTTGCGGGGATAAAATAAATGACCGGGGCTGCCGTAGGTCACACTGGTGCGAACCGGAATCGGTAGCGAAGCGGTCACCATCATTCGCGTGACCGACTCGATCGCAGAATCAGCCAACATGCCGAAGCCGCCGACGCCGCCGACCAATTGAACGCGCTCGCGCCAGAGCGAAAAATTGCGACTGGCCTCATAAGCCTTGATCCGCCGAATCATGTCGCGCAGTTGATCCGGGGTATCGATCGGCAGTCGACCGACCGACACATCGGCTCGGCCGTCGGAATCAAAGTCGCTGTAGAGATAATCGGTCGCCATCGTCGGTGTGCTGCCGAACTTGGCGCTGACCGTGGTGGCGACATAATGCATCGGCACCTGCTTGCGAGTGTCCGCGGCCGAACCGATCACCGGCGCGTCACCGACCAACAATAGAAATCGATCGGTTGGAAGGGCGCGCCGACGGATCGACGTCAACAATTCGCCGGCGGTCGATTTGGAATCGATCACGCGCACGGCGATGCCCTGCGACCGACGATACTCGATCCATGCTTCGAGCGGCTGGCGAAAGTCAGAGGGACAAACGACCAGCGCGGTTTCGGCCGGTTCGGGGTCCGCAGCGGGAGCGGTCGGCATCACGATGAACGTCAGTGCGGCGACGCACGCGAACGCAATCGGCCAACGTCGCCGCTCACTCGTTGGGGGCGTGCAGTTTTCGAAGTCACCCTCCTGGCAGGAGGGTCGAGCAAAGCGAGGGGAGGTCGAACGGGCAATCGCCGCTTTCACTGCACCGATGATCGACTCGATTATTTTGACCGTTGGCCGCATCGACAATCCTGCCTTTCCGTTCTGTAATGCGTGTGGGATAGGCGTCCCGCCCGTCAAACCAGACAATTCGTCAACCAGACAATTCGTCAACCAGACGATTCAACGATCGACCATGACAGGCTGGAAGCCTATCCCACGACGTCGTCGTGTTCTCGACCCGCTATCTCAACCAATTCCCCAGGAAAACGCTAGTCCAATGTCTGATCCGTCGCCATCGGGAGCCCCGTCCGTCCACCGTGACAAACCCCGTTTGGCGATCACCGTCGGCGACGCAGCCGGGGTCGGACCGGAACTGGCCTTGGCCTGTGCGGCCGAAGCATCGGTCCGCAGCCGATGCCATCCTATTCTAGTCGGCCCTGCTGCGATCCTGGGAAAGCTTGCGGCGATGCGCGGTCTAGAGCTGCCACCACAGATCTCGATCGAGCAACTGGCCGGATCCGGGCCGGTTCCGCCGTCGGGGTTGCTCGATTGCGGTGACGTGCCTCTGGAATCCTTCGTGCCCGGCAGTTTTTCGCGAGATACGGGACTGGCGTCGTTTTCCGCGGTCGATCTGGCCATCTCAGAAACCTCGGCCGGCCATTTCGACGCCATCGTCACCGGCCCGATTCAGAAAGAAGCGTGGCACGCCGCCGAGACGGGTTATTTGGGGCACACCGAACTATTGGCCGATCGCACCCACACGCGTGAATTTTGCATGATGTTGTCCGGTCAAGCCTGCTCGACGGTGCTGGCGACCATCCACGTGCCGCTGGCCGATGTGGTCACGACGCTGACCGTTCCGCTGATCGCGCGGGCGATCCGGCTGGGCGGATCGGCGCTGGAAAAACGGTTCGGGCGGCCGCCGCGGATCACGGTATTGGGGCTGAACCCCCACGCCGGTGAAAACGGATTGTTGAGCCATGGCGAGGAGGACACCTTGATTCGCCCGGCGATCGAGTTGATTCGCGAGGAATGCGAAACCGAGAACCGAAATTGGCAGATCAGCGGCCCCGTCCCGCCCGACACCGCCTTCACGCCGGCGATGCGAGCCGAAACCGACGTCCATATCTGTATGTATCATGACCAGGGTCTGATTCCGTTGAAGGCATTGTCGTTCGACGACGCCGTCAACATCACGCTGGGGTTGCCGATCGTTCGCACCAGCGTCGATCACGGCACGGCGATGGATCTTGCCTGGAAAGGAACGGCCAGTCCCAATAGTATGCGGTCGGCGATCGACCGCGCGATCGAGTTGTGTCGGTAGGGCTATGTCAACTTTTTAACTCAGGGTGAGCCAGACGGCTCGCCGCCAATGCCGCTTACTTTGCGTCTGAAGGTGTTAGCGGAACGGCGCGAGCCGTCCGGTTTCAGCGTGAAAGACCGGAGGGCTCGCGCCCAATACCGCTAACAAAGACATACCGCTTGGCGTTAAAGTAAGTGGCATGGGGCGATGCCAGGCTGAAGCCTCTCTCACAAGGGGTTCTTCGCGGATTTTAGTGGCTGCTCTCGGATACTCGGGGAAGGTTTTTTGAGGGATGACTGCGATGTCCGATGGTTCTGTTCGGTCTGATGGCGAAGCCAGCTGTAGCGGAGACGGGCTCTGCGGAGGAGCAACCCGCCTAGGAATCACCTGGTCTGCGATGCGGCGAAGGTGCTTCGTGCCCTCCACCGGCCCGCGTCGCCGGAGGGGCGTTTGAACCGAGCGGTTGTCGTCCAACACCCATTCGGACATCGCCGCAATGCCTCAAAAAACCTGGGTCCTGGGTGATTAGCCATTAAAATCCACGAAGAACCCTCACAAGGAAAACACGGTAAGAGCGGTTGAACGCCGAGACATCAACAAGCGACATGCCAGGAAGTCACCACCGGTCGGTTTGGATCGCGGTCGCCGAGGTCGCTGCGCTGCTGGTATTGTTTTTGATTTACGCCGGCGACCCAGCTCCGGCGGTCAACGAAGCCCACTATCTGGTCAAGGCCAAGAACTTTTGGGATCCCACGTTCTGCTCGGGCGATCTGTTTGCGGCCTCGGGAAAGGCACACACGACGTTCTATTGGACCTTCGGCGCGCTCACCCAAGTCGTCTCGCTCGGGGCAACGGCCTGGATCGGACGCCTGGTCGGTTGGCTGATGCTGGCGATCGGATTGCTGCGATGTGGTCACCGCTTCGGTCTGCCCGCGTTTGCTTCGCTCGGTGTCGCGGTCCTGTGGTTGGTCGGGATCGAATACGGCAATTTGGCCGGCGAGTGGGTCGTCGGCGGGATCGAAGCCAAGGTGCCGGCGTATGGGTTGGTGCTGATGGGGATCGCCGAGGTGGCGCGGCGAAATTGGTCGCGCGGCTGGATCTGGTTCGGCGCCGCGTCGGCGTTTCACGTGTTGACCGGCGGCTGGGCGGTGATCGCCGCGGCCGTCGCCTTTGGGGTGACCGAACGCTGGTTCAATCAATCCGATCGGCCGCCCGTTCGATTCTTCAGCGTCGGGCTATTTGTCGGCGGAGCCCTGTCGTTGTTCGGATTGCTGCCGGCGATCAGTTTGACCCTTGGTGCGACGGCCGAACAGAGTGCGGAGGCGGCCAGGATCTACAGCTACATGAGGATCCGACATCATTTGCTTCCCGGTGATTTTCCGATGCGCTGGTTCGTCCGCCACGGTGTCTTGGCGATCGGATTGTTGCTGTTGGCCTATCGCGGGCGGCCGACGGCTGCACAACGGCGCGTGATTTGGATCGGCGTCGGAGCGCTGGGGATCGCCGGCTGCGGATTATTGGTCGGAGCCCTTCCGGCGGTGATGCCGGACTTGGCGGCCAAATTGTTGCGTTACTATTGGTTCCGGCTGAGTGATGCGATCGTGCCGCTGGTGCTGGCGCTGTGGTTGATGCAGTGGGTGGTGTCATGGAAATCGGCTGCACCCGCTGCACTTGCACGCGGACTCTCCGTGTTGGCACTACTGGTCGCGACCGGGTTGTTTCTGGGATCGGCGTGGCAGCGGAACCGAATCGGCGTCCCACCGTCGACCAGCCATCGTCTGTTGGGGGTGGACTTGAATGCCGATGCCGAGCGACAGCAACGCTCGCACATGGATTGGGTTGCCGTCTGTGACTGGGTGCGGGTTTCGATGCCCCGCGATGAGATCTTTTTGACGCCCCGACACCAGCAAACGTTCAAGTGGTATGCGGCCCGCGCGGAGGTTGCCAATTGGAAGGATGTGCCGCAGGATGCCAAGTCGTTGCTTCAGTGGAGAGACCGGTTTGATGACATCTTCCCCAAACGAACCGGTGCGATCGCCTTGAATTCCGTGCGGGTCCCGATCAGCTATGCGAAACTGCGGGCGTACCGCCAGCGGTATGGCGTGCGATTCATGATCGTCGACAACCGCATCGCGACCAAGCGTTTGCCCTTGGTCAAGATCTACCCGGTCGATGGTCAGCAGAACGAGACCTACAGCGTCTACGAGCTGCCGTACAACTGAGACCGTTGTCGATCCCAGCGGGACGCGTCACGGGCTGTCGATTGAGTGAGCCGCGACGCGTAAGCGGCCGGGCATTTCGGTGCCCGCCCGAGGCCTTACGGCCAGCGGCTCACGATTGACTCCGCAGATCCCGATTCAATCGACAAGCTGGTCAGCGAGCGGCGCGTTGCCCATGCGATTCACCCACCCGCGCCAACGTAAGTGGTGTTGAATCACCGGCCGCGGGCCTGATCGGTTATCCTGTGGGATTCATCCACCACATTTAACTCTTTCTGGAGTCCGGCAGTGCGCGATAGAGATCGGTCAAAATTCATCACCGTGGTATTGCTGCTCGCCGTGATTGCCGGATGCAATAAGCCAGCGACGCAATCGAGCACCGCACCCCAGCCGAGGACGCTGGAGGAGATCACAACGGATGACGGTTCGGTGGTGTCCGATATCAGCAGTGAGGAAGCGGACCAATTCGCCGCACAGTGGCAGCAAGCGGTTGAGCAAAATGATTCCGCGGCCGCGACCGAATTGATCGACTGGACCTCGATTTTCGATCGTGCCCTGGAGGGATTCGACGTGGATCCTCGATTCCGATCCGGCTTTCACCAGGGGGCCAGTCAAGCGGTCAAGAATCTGGTCGGCGTGATTCATCAGAGTAGCCGAAACGGTGGATCGTACCGCCTGGTCCACTCGGTGCAACGCGGCAAGACGCAGCATGTGGTGATGCGATTGTTGACCGATGATGGCGGGACCAATTATCACGATTTCCAACTGGCTCGTAAAAACGGCAAGGTCGTGGGCGAGCATTTTTTCATCGCGATGACCGGTGAATCGTTTGGTGATTCGCTCCGAACGAACGTCGCCGCCGTCATCCAAAGTCAAAATTCGGTCCTCTCGCGATTGTCGGGGACGGCCAAGGCCGAGATGGAGAATCTGAGCAAACAACAGGAGATGTCGACTGCCGTCCAGCAGGGAGATTACCAACGGGCACTGCAGATCTATGAGGAGCTGCCCGCCAAGATTCAACAGATGAAACTGCCGATGCTGTTTCGAGTCATGTCGCTGGCCGAGGGTGACTATGACGTTTACGTCGACGCGATCAACGCGTATTCCGAGCGGTTCCCCAACGACGCCTGCTTGGGGCTGATCACGTTGGACGCGGCGGGAATCAAAGAAGATGAAGCGCTGTTGCTGAAATCTTATGACTCGATCCAAAAATGGACCGGTGGCGATCCCTATTTGACCACGTTGGTCGCCGGGGTGCGGGCTACATTCGGGGCAACCGACGAGGCTCAGAAGATGCTCGAAACGGTCGACGTCGACGCCCTCGGGTTGGCCGGCGCCCACGATTTTGCGTTGACCGTGTCCCTGGCGAGCGATGATCATGAATCCACGCTGCACCATTTGGCGGCGCTGCGCGATCAATACGGCTACGAGTTCTCCGATCTGGCGGCGGTCGAAGATTTCAAACGCTTTGCCGCCTCGCCGGCCTATCAGCAATGGCTGGAAGGAAACACGGCCGGACAGTGACGCCGTGTCAGCGGGACGCGTCTCGGTCTGTTGATTGAGTGAGCCGCGACGCGTAAGCGGCCGGGCATTTCGGCGCCCGCCCGAGGCCTTACGGCCAGCGGCTCACCATTGACTCGGCAGATCCCGATTCGATCGACACGCTCGTCAGCGAGCGGCATGCGCTAGCGGGAGGCGGCGGCGACCAGCGTGACAATCTCGCCGGCCAAATGGTTCACGCTGCCCTTGCCGTCGGGATGCAGTCGCGAACTGAGGAAAATAAAGATCAGATCTTTCTGCGGGTCGATCCACAGCACGGTGCCGGTGAATCCGCCGTGTCCAAACGCGCTGTCGGACAACGCCGTGCCGCGGTTGCTGGAATAAGGTGACTGATGATCCCAACCCAACGTCCGGGTTCCACGCGGGTTGCCGGCAGGGACGTCGTGCGGGGCGGTCATCCGGTCAAACGTTTCTCGCTCGAGGACCGATGAATTCCCGTGCGACGCGGCCAGCAGGTTTTGGCCGAACGTGACCAGGTCGTTCGCCGTCGAAAATAGCCCCGCATGGCCCGCGACGCCGCCCAAACGCGAGGCCCGCGGGTCATGCACCTGGCCACGCAGCCAACCGTCGGACTGCTTTTCCGTCGGCGCCGCACGTGCTTTCAGCTGCGCCGGCGGATTGAACGTCGTCTCCTGCATTCCCATCGCGCGGAACACGTTTTCTTTGGCAAACACATCCAACGGCTGGCCGCTGACTTTTTCGACCAGCTTTCCCAGCACGATGAATCCGACATCGGAATACGCAAACTTGGTTCCCGGATCCGATCGTAACGTCAAGTCACAGATCCGCCGCCAAGCGGTTTCCGGGCCGTCTTGGTAATCGGCCAAGGCATTGTCCGGCATCAATCCGCTGACGTGCAACAGACACTGTGCGACGGTGATCGTTTCCTTCTTGTGCCCCGTGAATTCGGGCAAGTAAATCGAAACCGGGGCGTTGAGATCGATTTGGCCACGCTGGGACAACAGGGCGATCGAAGTCGCGGTCGCGACCGGCTTGGTGATCGATGCGAGGTCGAACACCGTGTCGGTCGTCATCGGCAATACGTTCGGTTCCATTTGACGGTCACCGAACGTCTGGAGATACCGGACTTGTTTTCCGTCCGCGACACAGACCACGGCACCGGGCAGATCCCCGTCCCCGATGGCCGCCTCGATCAGCGCCTCGATCTGGCCATGGAGCTTGGAATCGGCCTGTTGTGCCGTCGAGACGGCGGGCGGGATCAGGCCGATGGTCAGCAGAAAGAAAGTCGCGATGCGAGTCACAAGGGATCCAACGTTGAAGGCGGGAGCGGCAAAACCATGTCGGGCAAAACAATGTAATCCAACCAACCGCCCGCCTCCATCATCCAGCCCTCCCATCATCCAGCCCCATCATTCTGCCATCCCATCATTCTGCCATCCCATCATTCTGCCATCCCATCATTCTGCCCGTCCATCATTCTGCCCGTCCATCATTCAGTCCGTCCATCATTCTGCCCTCCCCATCGTTTTGCCCCCATCGTTTTGTCTCCCGTCCCCTCCCCCCATCACTTCGACGTCCAAATCAGCAGCTCCGGTTCCCCGAGCACCGTCTGCACTTCCGTGCCCGAGGGGCGAAAGAAATTGCCGATGGCGAAGTCCAGTTTTTGGTCTCCGTTGAAGTCGCCCTTGACGACGGACAGGTGATCATGCATCCGTCCGGGCAAGCGTGACGGCGAGAACGACCCGTCGTCTTCTTGGGTCAGCATGACGATCGGCGAGGATCCCTTGGCCACCCAGTCCTTGGAAATGTGCGATCCCAGCAGCGCGACGGCGACGACGTCGGCGTCGCCGTCGCCATCGAAGTCACCGGCGGTTGCATTCAGCACGCCCGGCATCAGGCAGATTTCGTGTCGCTGCATCGGCAGCGGACCGTCGTTCTCGAGCCACTGGACCGAGTGAAAGGGTTTGGGGCCGCGATCGAAGGAATCGCCGTTGGTGTACAGCACGTCCAGGTCACCGTCGCCATCCATGTCGACCAACTCGATGCCGCTGGAACCGTAAGCGGGATCCGGCGCCGCCCAGATCAGTTCGTTTTCAAAATGGCCCGTGCCGTCGTTGCGAAACAGTTCGACGCGTTCGTGTTCCTGGCTGATCAGCGAAATAAAGTCCAGGTCGCCGTCGTCGTCAAAGTCCACCAGCGGAACGTGCACGGGGCCATGTCGCGGGTCGACGTCACGTGTTTCGAACACCGGTTTTCCGTCGTCACCGATGCCCTGGTTGACCAGCATGAAGGTCCGTCCGCTGTTTCGCCATCCGAACGCGGCGACCAGCACATCGATGTCCCCGTCGCCGTCCAAATCCCCGCCGCGGGCGTCGGAGGTGCGGCTGAGTCCATCGACCAGAACGTGGGTGCGAAACGCTTCGCTGTCCTTCAATCGTTCCATCCACAGCACCTGTCCCAAGTCACTGTCGTTGGCGTTGAATTCACCGATGTCGGCGACCAGCAGATCCACCAGCCCGTCTTGATTCAGGTCACAGGGCTCGGTGTGGACCGGTTGCAGCACCGTGCCCAGGCGTCGGACTTCGCCATCGGGATCGCCTGGCCAGTAGGCATTGACGGTTCCCGTGCCGATGTCACAGTAGACCAACGCGCGACCCGGCTTTGATTCGAATCCCAGGTCGATCCAATTGACATTCGTGACACCGGCGGCGCGAACGCGTTGTCGCAGCACACCGGACTTGACGTGCGTCGGGGCCGCAGCGGGGTAATTCAGCGTTTCGGGCACCGGCATCCCCGAATCTTTAGGGGCCTGCATCTTAAAGTACCGCTGCACGTCGGCTTCATCGGGAACATCCAAGTCGGTGCGTCCGGACGTGCGATACAAATCGAATCCCTGGATGATCTCCATTTCCCATTCGTCTTCCGGCGAACTGGTCGGACGGGGCATGGCGTGGCAATCCCCACAAAACGCCTCGATTTTGGGGGCCGATCGACTCAGAAACGCGACATCTTTGGCGGACAGCGTGCCCCATGTGGTCGTCTCCGCCGTCGACACTTCGACTGCCGCGGTCGGATCATCCTCTTTTTTTGCACAACCGCCCCAAACCGGGACCAACATGACGACCAGAGCGGCGTAGAGAAGCCCAGGGGCCAGACCCCGGGTGCGACCAACACGGTGTGTCGAATAATCTTTCATGTTCAAGAATACGTTCTGAGAATGAATCAGTTCGGGCGCAGTCGGTTATAACAAACCACGGAGATCCACAGCACCAATGCGGAAACGAAGCAAACAGGACTTTCACACGTCGCGCACACCGCTGGGCTCACCGCTGCGTGGTGTGGTGTTGCTGTTGATGACCGTGTCGCTGATATGGGGATGTGATCCTTCACCACCTGCCGGAGACCCGGGCGGCAATACCCCGCGGGAAACCGCCGCCACGCCGGGCGCCAAAACGCTGGCCAACCCGGTCGGCACGCTCAAGTTATCGCTGCGGCGCCGACAGTGGGATCAGGCTTGGGAGGCATCGCAGATCATCCTCGCCCAGGCCGGCATCAATCGAACCGCAGCGATCGAGGCAACCGATCCGGGGCTGACGGACATTGGTCCGGACACCTTGGTGCTGATCGCCCAGGCGGCCCACGAGACCGGACGTCCCGATCAGGCGGCCAAATTCTTGCGCTCGGCGTGTCAATCCGAGTCGTTCAAGAACCCCAGTCGTGTCCGCCAGACGATGATCGCGATGATCGGGCTGGGGCAATATTATGACGGGTTGGCGTTTCTGGAGCAGGCGCTGCAGGCCCAACCGGACCAGCACGAAACCCGGCGTTGGTTGTTCGATTTTTATATCGGCGCCGATGACCGCGTTGCGGCGCTGCGACACGGGCAAACCCTGGTGCTCGCGCGGCGGTTTGACATCGGGATGCTGAAGGATTTGAGCAATACCGAACGACGGACGCTGGACGCCGACCCGCTGGACCAGATGGTCACCCGTAACCCCGATGATAAACGTCCGCTGTTGGGGGCGGCCAAGTCAAAATTCGACGAGAGTAAATTCGACGAAGCGATCGAGTTGCTCCGCGAGATCGTCGCCCTGCACCCCGAACATCATCCCTCCCAAGCCTTCTTGGGCCAGGCCCTGGCAGCGTCGCGGCGGTTCGAAGAACTGGAAACCTGGGCCGCCGAGCAATCCGATGGGATTCAGGACTACCCGGCCTATTGGATCGCCCTGGGCGACTGGGCTCGGGCGCACGACGACGGACACGCGGCACTTCGGGCGTTTGCCCAAGCAGCCGTCTGTGGTGATCCCGAAGTCGTCCAGATCTGGACGCGGTTGGCGACCCTGTTGCCCGAGTTTGCCGCCCAAAACCCCGACGTCAGCAAGCAAATGGTCACGATCGTCAATGATCGAGCCCAACAGCTGACGCGTTTTCACCAGTTGAAAGATCGCTTCACGCGGACCGGCGAAATCTCGCGGGCGATCGCGCTGCAGATCGCCGAGTCGCTGGCGAAACTGGGGCGGCTTTGGGAGGCCGAAGCCTGGTCGGCGATTGCGACCACGTTGCCCGAAGACGACTCGGTGGATGTCGCCGGATTTCGAAACGAGTTGGTCAAACGATTGGAACCCGGCACTCCCTGGCGGGTGCCCGAAGCGCTACCCGATTTTGAGATCCTGTTTGCCCGGCTGCCGTTGCCGAGTATCGAAAAAGTGGTTTCGACGAACGATCCTCGCGAACAAACGATCCGACGCGACGGCGCGGTCGCCAGTGACGCCGGCGAAGCAAGCGGCGTGGAGGTCGACTGGAAAATCGAAGACGAAGCGGCGGAGCGCGGGTTGACGTTTTGGGGGCGGACGAGCGAGACGCTCGACCAGCCCGGAATCATGCTCTACCAGACGCTCGGTTGCGGCGGCGGAACGATCGATTTTGATTTGGACGGCTGGAGTGATCTGTACCTGGTGGCCGCCGGAGGACAACCGCCGGCACAAGATTCCGAAGCCAACGAACTGTTCCGAAACGTGGCCGGGCAATTCCGACGCGTGGGTGAAATCGCACAAACCGCCGACAAGGGATTCGGGCAAGGTGTCGCCGTCGGGGATGTCAACGAAGACGGTTTTCCCGATCTCTTGGTGCTCAATTACGGCCCCAACCGTTTGTACGTCAACAACGGCGACGGAACCTTTCGGGACGCCAGTGATCAAATGCCGGCGGGCGCCGACGACGAATGGTCTTCCAGCGCCGCGATCGCGGATCTCGACCACGACGGCTTGGCGGATCTGGTGATCGTCAACTACTGCGCCACGCTGGGACCGGTGACGCAAGGCTGCCCGATGTCCGGATCCACCGTGATGCGCTCCTGCTCCCCGATGTTGTTTCCCGCCATGCCGGATCGCTTTTTGCGTTCCAGCGGTGACGGAACGTTTTCTGACACGACCGAAACCTGGGGCGCGATCACGGATTCGCCCGGGCGTGGTCTGGGAATCATCGTCGGCGACTTGGATGGCCGGCTGGGCAATGAAGTGTTTGTGGCCAACGACATGACCAACAATCACTACTGGAGTCGCCTGGCTGGTGAACAGGCCGGCGGGATACTTTTCCTGTCCGAGTCGGCGATGCTGCGTGGGATCGGCGGCGACGACCGTGGGATCCCGCAGGGTTCGATGGGGATCGCGACCGGTGACTTTGATCGAGACGGCGACGTCGATTTGTACGTCACCAACTTCGACAAAGAATACAACACGCTGCACGCGCAGTCCTCCTCCGGCATCTGGCAAGACCGCACCGGACCGCTGGGGCTGGTCGAGGACACACGTCCGCTGGTCGCGTTTGGCACCGAAGCGATTGATCTGGACAACAGCGGCGACGCGGAGATCGTCGTCACCAATGGGCACGTCGACCTGTTCTCACGCGGCGACGAAAAAGCGATGTATGACCAGCCGATGCAGATCTTTCAACGCTCCGCAGCGGGCCGTTATCGCAGCGTGTCGGTCGGGCCACTGGGGCCGTACTTTCAGAACAACCACGTCGGCCGCGGCTTGTGGACGATCGACGCCAACCGCGACGGACAAGTCGATTTCGTGGTCACGCACCAAACCGAACCGACGGCGCTGTTGATCAATCGCACCGGGGACAGCGGCAACTGGATTCGCCTGGAGCTGAAAGGCCGAACGTCCTCTCGAGAGGCGATCGGTAGCACCGTCCGCGTCGAAACCAGCCAGGGAACACACACCGGTTTCCTGGTCGCCGGTGACGGCTATCAATGCAGCAATGAGCGCGTGATGCACTTCGGGTTGGGGGAGGTGGACGACGCCTCGGTGACCGTCTCGGTGACCTGGCCGACCGGCGACACCGAACGATTCACGCAGCTCCCGACCCGAGAGCAATCCCTGATCGTCGAATCCCACTAACAAGTGGCGTAAGCTTCCAGCTTGCGATCCAAGTGGCGTAAGCTTCCAGCTTGCGATCCTGGAAGCTTTAGCTTCCAGCCTGGGACTCCAAGTGGCGAGGTACTCCGGAAGCTGACGCTTCCGGGAGAGGCAAGCTGGAAGCTTACCCCACCGCAAGGCAAGCTGGAAGCTTACCCCACTACGACTCCAGTTCCTTCAGTCTGGCTTCCAGGTCATCGATGCGTTCGGTGACGGAGTCCAGTCGGGCGATCAATTGGTCGATCAGATTCTTGCTGGTGTCGGGGATCGCCGCCGACTTTGCCGCCGCCTGCTTTTCGACTCGGGCTTCCAAGTATTGGCGTTCCTGGGGCGGATAAAGTTTGTGGGCAAAGGTTTGCCCGCGGCCGGGCGGCGTCAACGCTTCCACCAGGTCCTTTTCGGCCAGCGACTTCAACACGGTCTTGACCGAATCCAGATCGGGCAAGCTGCACATCCGCGACGCCCGCGTGCGGATCTCACCGACCGTTTGAGGGCCTCGCAGCAGCAACTCGGTCAACACGGCGGCCTGCGGATTGTCCAGGTCCAGCCAATCGTAGGCGGCGTGACGATATTTGGTGACCCGTCCGCTGCCCTGGATCTCCCGCGCCGCGCCGACGCCACGCAACTCGTCGAGCGCCAACAGCACGTCGTCTTCGTCGAGCTGCATTTGCGGGGAACGATTCGATTTCTGATTGCAGCCGCTGATGATCGCCGCGGCGGACATCGGATAATTGTCCGGCGTCGTTTTGGCTTTTTCGACCAACACGCCCAGCACACGGCGGGCATTGGCGGACAGG
Source organism: Stieleria neptunia (assembly GCF_007754155.1). Classification (NCBI taxonomy): domain Bacteria; kingdom Pseudomonadati; phylum Planctomycetota; class Planctomycetia; order Pirellulales; family Pirellulaceae; genus Stieleria; species Stieleria neptunia. The sequence continues at coordinate 2,397,900 of NZ_CP037423.1, forward strand.
GGCACAACCGGCTTGGCGTCGTCGCCGTCGTTTTCAGACATGGGGCACTGGGAGGGGGGGAAGGGAAAGGGGCAAGCCTCGGCACGTTGGTGTCTAGGCGTCAGAGACCGTCCAGCTTCGGAACGACCGGTTTTTCGAGTACGATGGCCCTTCCGGGCCGTCGTCCGCTGGACTCCCGACGACGACCTGGAAAGGACGTCGTACATCGGTCCGCTGACCATATCACACTCAATCGACGAGATCATGAGGATTCGTCGCGTTTCGCATCGTTGCTAAGCTGGACGGTCCCTTTGGCCGATCTTTGACCGAGAAACAAAGGAGCGAGATAGCCTCGGGCCTCAACACGGTGTTTCCGCGGCTGAGGCCCATAGTTTAACGCCCCGAACGCCCTTCGTCAGTCGGCTTCATTCGGTGCCGATTCCGTCGGTCGTGGCCCAGTAACCGCCGCGGGAATGATCGAACCGCAGCTTGGCGCCGCGAAACGGTTCATCAAATCCGTTGTCGGCATCATAGACCTTGTGCCCGCCGACGTAGGTCGCGACCGGCCAGCCCGTCAACGTGACCGAATCCCACGGCGACCATTTGGTTTTCGTGTGTTGCTCGGCATCGCGAATCGTCTTTTGTTTTTCCAGATCCACCAGCACCAGATCGGCATCGTATCCGTTCTCGATCCGTCCCTTGCCGACGATTCCCCAGACGCGCGCCGGGGCATCACACATCCACGACGCGACCTGGTTGATGGTACATCGCCCCTGGGTGACTTGATCGAGCATCAAGGCCAAACTGTTCTCAACGGCCGGCAACCCCGAGGGGCTGTTCGGGTACGGGGCCGCTTTTTCTTCCAGGGTGTGGGGGGCGTGATCGGTCGCGATGACTTGAATCGTACCATCCAGCAGTGCCTCGAACAGTCGGCGATTGTCGTCGGCCGATTTGATCGAGGGATTCATTTGGATCCGTGTTCCCAGCCGGGGATAGTCGTCGACATTGAAGAACACGTGATGCAAGCAGACTTCCGCGGTGATGTACGGTGCGGGGTCGGCCAGGATTTCGAGTTCAGCGGCCGTGGAAACATGCAGCACGTGGAAGCGATGTTTGTATCGGCGGGCCAAATCGGTCGCCCGCCGAGTCGCGATCACGGCGGCCTGGACATCCCGGATGCGGGAGTGGTCGGCCACATCGGTCGTGCCGGCCAATCGAGCGGCATTGGCGCGTACCGTCTGTTCGTCTTCGCAGTGGGCACAGATCGGCAGCGTCGTTTCGGCAAAGATCCGTTCCAACGCCTCTTGTTCATCGACCAACAAGTTACCCGTGCTGCTGCCGATGAAGATCTTGATGCCCGGGACATCGGTCACCTTCGCCAACTCGGCGGCGTTCTCCGGTGTCGCGCCGATGTAGAAGCCATAGTTGACCAATGACTTTTCCGCGGCGAGTTGCTCTTTGGCGCGGACGCCGTCCAGAGTCACCGCCGGCGGTTTCGTGTTGGGCATCTCCAAAAACGACGTCACCCCGCCGGCGGCACAGGCATGGCTGGCCGTCGACAGGTCTTCTTTGTGCGTCAGCCCGGGTTCTCGAAAGTGAACCTGGTCATCGATCACGCCCGGCATCAAATGCAATCCCGCGCAATCGACGACGTGGTCGGACGCGGCGTCGGCGGACGCGGCCACGTCCAAGATCTTGCCGTCCTCGATCAAGACGGAACTTTCTGTGACCGTGTCGGCCAGCACAACGGATGCATTTCGAAACAGGGTGCGGGGCATCAAATCGTCCCAAAAACGCGGCGTAAAAATCGTAGGGTCGGAGTCCTCATGGGAGACCTGGGCAGTCACACCCGTCATCTCCCCCGTCAATCGTATCGGTCCAAGCGACCGACGCGAAGTGGCCGGCTGAGAAGGACACGGCATCAGGGCCGGTTCGGCATTTTCTCGCACGCGAAACGTCGATCCGGTATCCTGGTCGGTTTCCGATTTCGATTTTCTCTCGATGCGGCGAGGTTTCGATGCTCAGGCTGTCCTTATTCCGGCGAAACGCCATCCCGCTGTTGATGCTTGGGGCGTTGATGACTTTGCCGGTCAACGCGTCACTGGCGGCTTCGAATCAACCACCGGCGGGCATTCGTTTTGACGGACTGGTCAGCGCCGGCGAGCTTGAATCCCTGGTCGACCAACCCGTGGCCATCAAGCTGCGGTCGGGACGTTTTATTGTCAAGGTTGTGCTGGACGCGTTGCAGTTTGATCGCAAGCAGAACGGGCTGAAATTCTTGAAGTACCGCAGCGAGACCGGCCGAACGAGCACGGTCAAGGTCGAGGACCTCTACATGTTTTGGGTCGGCCGCCAACGATTCCACCTGCGCTATTTCCCGCCCACGCGACAACTGTTCGTGATCAACGCCGCCGCCGCCGATGCCGCGGCGGAGGGTCGTCTGGCGGCCCAGGGAAAACAAATCCGTGAGCAAGCGGACGAAGAGCAGCAAGCCGAAGCCACGGCGGAGCACCTTCGTTTTTTGGAAGACGCTGCCAAGACGCTGAAAGATGTGGGCCAGTTTCATGTCATCGAAACCGAGTCGACGCTGCTGTTTACCGATTATCCCGCCGCAGCAACCGGGGGTCTTCGCGTCTTTGTCGACAAATTGAATCAACAGCTGAACCAGATGTTTGGGCTCCCCCAAGGCGATTCGATCTGGCGCGGCAAAGCCATCTTGGCGGTCTTCAGCACGCCGGCGCGTTTTGCCGCCTTTGAAGAACAAGTGATGAACAATCCCAACCACGGCGGACGGGCAGGCGTGCGTGGCGGCGCGAAACGGTTTCTGCAAACCGCGATCGCCAAGAAGCTCGACAGCAACGTCGCGCGAGGTTTGAGCTGGGGATACAGCCTGGGTTTCGCCGGCCGTCTGCACTCCGATGCCAACACCGTGCCGTGGATGAACATGGGGATCGCCAACGCCGTCCAGTTCGCCATCGTCCCCGACCGCAAACGCCAATCGACGCAACGATCCAAAGTCACCCGGCAACTCCGAAACGCCGGCTCGATGCTGGGGTTGTTGGGGGCGACCAAGCTGGACCAAGAACGTTGGCCGATGTGTGGCCAGTTGGTTCAGTTTTTAATCCAGTCCGACCCGATCGCGTTCAGCCAGATGTTTCGCGATGTCAAATTGGGAGTCCCGATGGAGGAGGCGTTGCAGCAGAACTACGGTTTGAACGAAGCGGCGTTGGCGGCGCGCTTCGGACAGTCGCTCGGCGTGCCCGGACTCGGACCCTAGTGACCCGAATGGCACGGGCAAGAGTGTTGGTGTGCAGGTTTTAGCCGATCACTCTCGCTGCGTCGCAGCGACCGGGAATCGCCTAAAGGCTATACACCAACGGTTGCTGAACCCCTTGTTGCTGATGCCCGTTCCAGACGTACCTGCCCCCGCTTCCACCTGCTTCTTTGTTCGACTTTCAAGATCCCGTTTGGAGAGACATTCATGCCAAGTTGCCGTCGTTTTCTCATCCTGTTTGCTTTGTTGTTTGCGCTGCCGACGTTGTCGGTTCATGCCGATCAGCGTTACGTGTTGACGAGTGCCGAGCAGAACGTCCAGCGGGACAGCTGGAAACTTAGCGGAGGGGGCTGGTCGGTCGAAAAGAAGACGCTGCACGGCGGCAAGCAAGAAGGCGTGGACCTGATCACGATCGACAACGGCGTGCTGCAGATCGACGTGATTCCCACGCGTGGGATGAGTATCTATGAAATCCGTTCGGGCGACATGCGGTTGGGCTGGGACTCGCCGGTGCAAGAGATCGTGCATCCGGCGCTCGTCGATTTGGAAAGCCGCGGCGGGCTCGGCTGGCTGGAAGGGTTCAACGAGTGGATGGTTCGCTGCGGTCTCGAGTTTGCCGGCCATCCGGGAACGGACGAATTCGAGGACGGCGCCGGCGGTACCACAACAAGGGACCTGACACTGCACGGGAAAATCGGAAACATCCCGGCCAGCGAGGTTGAAGTCGTCATTGATTCGGCGGCGCCGCATCGCATCCGCGTCCGTGGCATCGTGTACGAAAAGTTCTTCTATGGACCGAAATTAAAACTGGTCACCGAGGTTTCCGTCGTGCCCGGTCAAGAGACGTTTCGCATCGATGACACCGTCGAGAATTTGGGAGCCGTCGAACAGGAATTTCAAATCATCTATCACGCCAACTTTGGTGCCCCATTGCTCGAATCGGGCGCGAAGGTGCATGCCGCGGTCAAGTCGTTGGCGCCGATGGACGACCACGCGGCCGAAAGCATCGACGGCTATGCGACGTACCTGCCACCGACCGCCGGCTTTGTCGAACAAGTTTATTTGGTCGAGCCGCTGGCCGACGAGAACAACCGAACCGGTGCGGTGCTGCACAACGCAGCCGGGGACCGTGCGGCATCGATGCATTGGTCAACCGAACAATTGCCCTACTTGACGATCTGGAAGAACACCGCGGCCCGCGAAGACGGCTACGTGACAGGCATCGAACCG